>NZ_MLAT01000062.1 GCF_002272795.1 Helicobacter sp. 13S00482-2
GAAATGGCCTAAGAAAGGCCAAGAGGGATTAAAGGAAAGTTAAAAAGATGAAATGGCCTAAGAAAGGCTAAGAGAGATTACAGCTAAAAAGATGAAGACCATCTCAAATAAGCTCTAAGGTGATCAGCTAAAAAGCTAAAGCTTTGAAATAAAAGCATCACCAGATAAAAGAGTATTTCTAAAATACTCTTTTGCTTGTATTTATCGCCATAACTTGCTTGTTAGCTTTATTGTTCTTTTTAGTAGATAGTGCTATTTCATTTAGAGCTTTACGTTCAAAGATAGCAAGGTTCTTTTAAAAATATTACGTTCAAAGATAGCATGGTAGAAAACTTCTTTAGTGTTATGAAATCTCTTTAGGATGCAATCATTGCTTAAAGAAGAGATCTAAAACGTTCACATCCATCTTTGGTTTTTAGAAAGAATTTTCTTTTAGAACCCTTCAATGAAAACAAGAACTTTAGAGGATTTAGAGGATTCATAGGATTCATAGGATTCATAGGATTCTAACAGAGGAGGTTTTTCTCATTGATTTGTTTTTGCTTTAGAAGGATTTGGATTTTACAAGATTCAAAGGAGTTAAAGGATCTAAAGATTCTAAAAGATTCATGAGTTCATAGGAGTTAAAAGATTCTATAGGAGTTAAAAGATTTCAAAGTATAAAGATTTCAAAACTCAAGACATTCTTTAAATATAAAAGAGTGAATTTAGTAAATCAATTTATCATAAGGAGGTTCTTTTATTTTTAAAATAAGATCTTTTAAGCATTAGAAGTTATGCCAAAATC
>NZ_MLAT01000063.1 GCF_002272795.1 Helicobacter sp. 13S00482-2
ATAATCTAAAAGATTTTAAAAGTTCTAAAAGATTTGCAAGATCTAAGGATTCATAGGATTCTAACAGAGGAGGTTTTTCTCATTGATTTGTTTTTGCTTTAGAAGGATTTGGATTTTACAAGATTCAAAGGAGTTAAAGGGTCTAAAGATTCTAAAAGATTCATGAGTTCTAAAAAGATTTGCAAGTTCATAGGATTCATAGGATTCATAGGATTCATAGGATTCATAGGATTCATAGGATTGGACTTTAGATATTACACAAGCAGCACAAAACAAACACAATCACCTAAACGTGATGTGTTCTTTAAACCATCTTAACATTCATTTGGTATTCATTCCGTTATACCCACTCATTCAATTATTTTTCATAGGACCCAGGGGAGGAATGAATAAGAATAATACCCTCACTTCAAAAACATTTCAATTCAGAACCATAAATAATAAATATTATCATTGATTATCTATATAGAAAAAATATATTTAAATATTTATTCAAATGTTATAAATGGAATGCAATTTGATATGAAACAATTGCATCTTATTCTTGTTGCTTGATAGTCATTTCAATAGATACGTCTTACTCCATCATCATAACAGTGATTAGATTGATTGCTTATACTTAGGTAGTCTTGAAACTTATAAAGAGTCTTAAGAAGTTTAGCATCTCTGAATAAAATATTCCTTTGTTGTATGTATTTCTAAACTCTTGTTTATATTGAAAGAATGTCTTGAGTTTTGAAATCTTTAGA
>NZ_MLAT01000010.1 GCF_002272795.1 Helicobacter sp. 13S00482-2
ATCATATCTATTTAATAGATGGAATTTATTATTTATTTATTCTACCCATGCCATCAATATTGTTTGTTTTTGCATTTGGAAAACTTTGTATTTCTTGTTTTAAATCCATCAAGAATAAAATCCATAGGCCACAAACAAATAGTACCCCTGCTTTAGATAAAATGCATAGCAAGAAAAAAGTACACGAGGGGAAAGAAACAACAAAGGAAGGTGAAGGTAAATGAAAAGAATGGAAATTTTAGCAGAAAGATTTAAAGACGTTAAGGAACCTATGGAAACTTCTCTTATCATCTCTCTAATTTCTTAGGATTCTCTTCTATAAACACAAAAGGCAGAGCCACACATCATAATGATAACACTACCACCTATGCTCCCATCTCTTCTAAACAATGGTATGAAAATCAAATCAACAACATTGGATTCAAAGAACCTAACTATCAAAGATACAATGCAAACAACACACAAGCAAACAATCAAAACAACACAAATAGCCCAAACAATCAGGACAATGCAAACAATGCAAATGTTCTAAACCAAAACAATCAAAACCATCCTTTATACTCAAAAGACACAGACTCAAACCATCCTTCTTTTAAAGATATTTTAGATTACAATAACCACCAAGCTTCTTTGGTAAAACAAGAAGATAGGGATAATAATGCTGCAGCTATCATAGGTGGGGGTGCATTAGGAATTGGGGTTTGTACTGAAAATCCTATAGGTTGTGCTATTATTGGAGGAGTTGCAACAGGAGCAGCGATCTATGAATCCTTAAAACAAGATTCTTCTAAAGAATCTATTTCTATAACCAATGTCAATGTTTTGATAGGTAGGGTATTTATTAAAATTATGCAGAGCGGTTGAGTTATTGTGAAGATTTTGATGAACAAGCTAGAAAATATTGACGATCGCTTTAGATGGCCAATAGAGAAGCAAAATCACTAGTTTATATTTTCATATAAACTAGCATGGATTGTCCTATTTCTAATCAAAGCACTGCGATGTGGTCAAACTAGAATCCATATCTCATGTATGCCATCATATGACTTCTATCTGAAACATCTTGAGCTTGTAAGGGTACGGGCTCACTTACTCCAACTTTGTAGCCCTCTTTTGTTAGATCTCGAAAATACTCTAGCTTTAGGCCAACAGCGAGTTGAAATGGAGAAGAGAACTGATAATCAACATTCACGGCGATACTTTGCTCGTTGCTCCTATCGCTAGTAGTTAGACGTCCTAGAATCCCCCAATTGAGCTTACCACCGAAGTTTTTACTATTTCCTAGCATATAATATCCTCCACCATAGAGAAATCCTGTGAAGGCATCTTTTCCGATCATATCACTTACAGAAGCCCCTATATCATACACGCTTGCTGTCCAAAAATCTATTCCTACGGGATTTCCATAAGTTCCTACGTGGGCATTAGCATTCTTGAAGTTTTTATATATTCCTCCACCTATATTGTAATTATTGATATCAAATCGTTGTTTTATCAATAAAGTTTGCCCATCCGTACCTGTTTCACTCCCATACCTATAGACACTTCGAACACGTTTGTCATACACGGGAAAAAGCCCAATAACCGTGGTTTGAGATCTAAATCCTTCACCGCTAAACTCAGGGTTGGTATCATAGCCTACTTCAATAGCTGGTGCCGTATAGGTCTTAGGTGAAAAATATATGAATGGTGCGATCGTGATACCATTGTGATACCAAGTTGCCTTAAAAGCATGAACTCCTAGATTGACGACCTTGCCTGAAGCTTCTGTATATGTCTTAGGGGCATAGAAATCATAGAGCCATTCATCATATGCAAAACCTCTCCCATATGAGCTAAACCACCAAAGCTTTAGTTCTGAGAGCTTGGCATAAACTTCAAAACCTTGTGTAAAGCCACTATAAAAATCAGCACCAGATTCATACCGTCCACCTTTGATACCAAAGACACCATTATAATCATAGTTCAAGTAGGCATTATAAATAACATAGTGCCTACTGTTTTGAGTCATTCCGATATTATAATCAGGACGTTGCCACGCAGCCGTACCATCGTATTTTGCGTAGTATCCGAAGTAGTTAAAAGTTGCTGAACCAAAAGGTTTCCCAGTTGCTTGATCAATAAGATTTCTTCCAGAATCATATGCAAGCCCTCCTATCATTCCACCTAATCCAGCACTCAAGCTTTGTTCTGAGAAGGATTTTGGAAGCAGGTTCATATCCACTTGCAGACCTCCCACCATTGTTACAAAGCTTTCAGTGGGATATTTACCTTCCGTTGAATTTATGGGCGTATTATTGAAACCGAATTTTGAAAAAGATTCAGCTTTCCCGCTTATCTTGTAGTCAAAAGCGTTTAGTGAAGTGGTTCCAAACAGAGCTAACGCGACGAAGCTCAGATAGTGTTTTTTCATAATGCTCTCCCTAATATGATGTTAATTTTAGAGGTTCTTGTGCCACCTTTTGAACCATCTACTAAGATTATAGCACATTTTGGCAGTTTGTTGGCTATATGGAGCGGGTAGTTTTTATTCTGTGCATTTTTTACACACACACTCACCCCTATCTTTTGAGTATGAAGTATTCCATAACTGCCATTCTCACTGCTACACCATTGGTTACTTGCTCAAGAACTTTGCACCTGCTATCTTTAAGCACTTCATCTTCAATATCAATATTTCTATTGACTGGACCTGGATGCAAAATGATAAGATTTTTATCTTTTATGAGTTCTTTTGTGATGCAGAAGTTATGGGCATAATCTTTCAAGGAACCATAAGTTTGCATATCATGCCTTTCGATTTGAGTTCTTAAGCTCATCAGCACATCTACAGAATCAATCACAGAACTAATCTCAGAGGTCGTTGGCAGATCTGTTTGAGGGAGAAAATGTGGTGGAGCCACTAAGGTGATTTTCATTCCAAAACGTGAAAGAAGTTCAATATTGCTATTAGCCACACGAGAATTTTTTATATCCCCGATAATGGCAATACGCTTTCCTTCTAGACTTGTCTTGAAGTGATTGTGCATCGTAAAAAGATCAAGTAATGCTTGTGTTGGGTGGGCATGGGCTCCATCTCCGCCATTAATAATTGGACAGGAAACATATTTTGCCAAATGATTTCCCGCTCCAGCATTTTTGTGTCGGATAATGATCGCATCAGGTTTCATTGCATTTAAATTGGCAGCTGTATCAGAGATAGACTCTCCTTTTGCAGTAGAACTTTTAGAAACATCAAGTCTCACTACACTTGCTCCTAGTCTTTTAAGAGCTATTTCAAAGCTACTTAAAGTCCTAGTAGAATTTTCAAAAAATATAGTGATTACCGTTTTTCCTTTGAGTGTTTGAATGACATCTTGTTTTAAATATTTTTTGGCATTATCTAAAATAATGTTTATCTCATCTTTATCTAGATCAGTTGTTTGTATCAAGTGTCGCATTCTTGCTCCAATCTTTGTGATAAAATTTGATATGATTTTATCTTAAGTAAGCATAAAAACAAAAATATTTTTATTTGGATTTTCACAATAATGAAGCATTTTTCTATGATCTGTTTTGCCATTTTTATTTTCTTTGGATGTACGAGCTATTATGAAGATACCTATAAGCCCGATATTATCTTTGAAAAAAAGATTCAAGCATCTCGTAAGGGTGAGATATTAAAAAATAAAAAACCCATTTTGGTTGCTGTTGCGATTCATCTAAATGAAGTCGATAATGTTATTTATGGTGGCAGGGAGTATTTTTTTGTCGAGATTTTTAGTGAAAACAAGGGAATATTTTTGAATGACATGATTGAATTCACTCTTTTTGGCAAAACTCCAATCTGGAGCAGAGAAATAACAAGAGATGATTTTGATGAAATTCTTCATCCATCAAATAAATGGAGTAAAACTTTTTTAGTTGCTTTTGAAAAACTTGATCCTCTCGCTTCAAGAGATGCCAAGTTGATGATGAAAGTTTATGATTTAGGGCAGATTGTATTTGATTTTGCCTATCAAGCTACTCCGATGCAGATTTAAGATTTTTCAAATGAGATTGGATAGTTATCTGACAAAAAATAAGTATTGTAAAAGTAGAGAAAAAGCAAAGGAGCTTATTTACGAAGACAAGGTGAAAGTCAATGGCTTTATAATAAATAAACCTTCTTTTGAAATATCAGAATGTGCAGAAAATCAAATTGAACTGGATTTAAAAGACGCTTTAGTCTCACGGGCAGGTAAAAAACTGCTAGGTTATTTTAGGACAAATGCTATTACTTGCACGGGCAAGAAGGTTTTAGATGTAGGTTCTAGTACGGGAGGATTTGCACAGGTTTTATTGGATTTTGGTGCAATAGAAGTGGTTTGTGTTGATGTTGGATTTAATCAGCTTGATAGGTCATTAAGAACTGATAGCAGGATCAGGTTATTTGAAAAGTGCGATATTAGAGATTTTTCATACGCAGAAAAATTTGATTTATTGGTGTGTGATGTTAGTTTTATTTCCTTGAGTAAAATTCTAGATCATTTATATATTTTTAGCGATGAGTTGATATTGTTGTTCAAGCCTCAATTTGAGGTCGGTATAGGGGTCAAACGAAATAAAAAAGGTGTGATTGTTGATAAAAAGGCGATTCAAAGAAGCATAGATGAATTTTCAAGTGAAATCCAAGCTAGATCTCTTATAGTCTGTAATATTGAAAAATCGCTACTAAAAGGAAAAGAAGGAAATGAAGAATTTTTTATCCATATCAAAAAATCTTGATTTTTCTAGCGTGGCTATTGGCAAGTTTGATGGAGTGCATCTTGCACATAAAAAAATTTTTGAATATCTAGATGAAAATGGTTGTGTGCTTGTCATACACAAAAGTCATTCAAATTTTATTACCCCCTTAAAGGGTCGTGAAAGACTTATCCCTAAACCTTCTTACAAACTTCCTTTTAGGGATATTTGTTCTTTAGATGGGAAAGAATTTATAGCTTTTTTATACAAAAAGCTTCCCAATCTTAAAAGAATCATCGTAGGGTATGATTTTAGGTTTGGCACAAATAGAAGCTATGGTGCAGATGATCTTAAGAGTCTTTTTGATAAAGAAGTACTTATTATTCCAGAAATCAAAATAAAAAATATTCCCTTACATTCAAGTATCATAAAAGAACTTATTGTTTTTGGGGATATCTCTCTTGCCAATGAACTTCTAGGAAGAAATTATATTTTAGAGGGAAGGGTAGTCTCAGGGCAAAATTTGGGCTCTAAAGAGCTTTATCCTACTATCAACATAAAAACTCAATCTTTTGTGTTGCCTGGAAATGGAGTTTATGCAAGTTTTACTCATATTAAATCGAAAATTTTTCCTTCGGTTTCTTTTGTTGGTAATCGTTTGAGTACGGATAGACATTTTTCCATTGAAACTCATATATTAGATAAAGATATTCAAATTACAGAGAAAACAATTCAAATTGAATTTGTGGAAAAAATCCGAGAGAATAGACATTTCAAAAACCTATCAGAGTTAAAAAATCAAATCTTTATAGATATTAAAAATGCTAGAAATATCTTGAATATTAAAAATATTATAACTTCTTTTTAATTCAAATATAATCAAATGTCCATCAGAGTATTCTCAATCATAAAAACTGGTAAGAATGTAAAAAATCCATAAAAAATATCATAGAATTTTTCATAAAAATATCTTTTTAAGCTAAAACATATCACAGTTATTTTTTGTAATTTTTTAGATGAAAATTTTTAGACTTCACAAGAGAACGAAAAAATGATGATATATCAATATATTGGGGACTTTTAATGAATACTCATAGTAAGGCAATTCAAGATGCAAAATCTATATTCAGAGTTTGCAGTGGAAATTTTTTGGAAATGTATGATTTTGCGGTATATGGATTTTATGCTAGTTTTATTGCACAGGTATTTTTTCCTTCGCATAATCAATTCATATCAGTAATGATGAGTTTTATGGCCTTTGGAGCTGGGTTTTTGATGCGTCCTGTGGGTGCGATTATCCTTGGAGCTTATATGGATAAACACGGACGAAAAAAGGGTCTGATCATAACACTTTCTCTTATGGCAGTTGGCACTTTAAGTATTGCAGCAACCCCTTCATATGAACAAATAGGTATCTCAGCTCCCATTATTGTTGTTATAGGGAGATTGCTACAAGGTTTTAGTGCTGGAGCTGAGTTAGGAGGTGTTAGTGTTTATTTAGCAGAGATTGCTCCAAAAAACAAAAAAGGTTTTTATGTTTCTTGGCAGAGTGCTTCTCAACAGGTTGCCACAATCGTTGCAGGACTTTTTGGAGTAGGGCTACATTATATACTTGGAGATTTGGTGGTTAGTGAATGGGGTTGGAGGATTCCTTTTATTTTTGGTTGTTTGGTCGTGCCTTTTTTATTAGTCATCAGAAAAACCCTTCAAGAAACTCCTGAATTTGAGGCTAAAAAATCTTTAGGGATTATAAAAACCACAGAAATACTCTTGGATATGTTTAGAAATTGGAAAATTATGACGCTTGGAGCATTATTTGTGATGATGACAACTGTGACCTTTTATTTTATCACATCTTATACTCCTACATTTGCTAGCACTATTTTGCATCTATCAAGGCTTGATAGTTTTCTAATCACTGCAATTATTGGAGCGAGTAATTTTTTTTGGTTGCCTGTTATGGGGTTGTTGAGCGATAGGATTGGCCGTAAGCCTATTCTAATTTCAACGACACTTCTAAGCATCTTAACGGCTTATCCAGCAATGTATTTTTTGGCACATCACATTACTTTTACTAATCTTGTAGTGGTTGAGCTTTGGCTTAGTTTTATTTATGGTAGTTATAATGGAGCAATGGTTGTAGCACTCTCAGAAGTCATGCCTTCTTCTGTGAGAGTGCTTGGATTCTCCTTAACATATTCACTTGCTGTGGCAGTTTTTGGAGGTTTTACTCCTGTGATTTCAACCTATTTCATCCATCTCACAGATAACAAGGCTATGCCTGGTATTTGGCTAAGTATTGCAGGAGTTTGTAGTCTTTTTGCCACAATAGTATTGCTTAGAAAAAGATCACATGCTTGATCTAAAATTTAAAATAAGTTTAGATATAGAAAGTTTTTATTAAGCCCAAAGGTTGTAAAATAACCTCGCCTCTTTTCAGACCTATGCAATCATATTTTGAGATAATGCTTCAGGGTGGGAACACAGCAGAGTTGCTTAATTTATGGTGTGCCTTAGCTATCTGGGAAGGGGTTTATTAATCTCTCTAAACTTAAGTATGTTTTCCTTTCGTTTTTAAAATCTTTTTTTTGATTAACTCTTCTTGATTTGCTTTGAGAACTTTTGTTGAATAGAATGAATCAATTTTACACACAGGGAAGATTTATGAGTTTTTCCAATGTTTATGATAAGTTTTGCCTTCATATTAACTCTAGTTGTCATCTTATCTATATTTAGTTTTTTGATATGTAGCGACGTGAAGCTCAATGATATATTTAAAAACTTAGAGATTAAAATAAAAAATAGAATCAATAAAAACCTGCAACTTAAAATCAGTGCGACTTGGCAGTATATTTCTATCAGGGGTCACAATACAAAATTCAATTATTTTATTTTTGCACGGTTAGCCTGGTGGCTCTATGAGTTCTTTTGCTCATGTGTATCAATCTCCCTTATAAAAAAACCATACCATATATGGATTAGGATTACAGTCATGCTAGAAAATTACTGAATCAAAAATAGGATTTAAAAACCAAAGCAAATCTTTCTACTGCAGTTTGAGCGGAAGATATTCATAAAATTACCATTTACTTGACCCATAGGTTTAAAAAAGACAAAATCATTATTATGGGGGATTTTTTGGGAATTGGGATTTGGAGTATCTCAATGTATTAAAATATCTCGAATTTATTCAAGTGCGTATAGGTATGGGAGAGGTCACTGATCCAAAGATCAAATACTTCTAAAATAGGAAATTATGCACGTTGGTTAGCTATTGCACAAGGTGATGAAGATAATCTAAAAAATACTAGTAAAATATCTTGATTTTAAAGATGTATGTCATCTTGCTTTTATTAACTAGCTAACTCTCCTTGTAGAAGAACTTCATCAAGCCCTTAATGAACAGGGTATTGTAATTGTCAGCTTTGCTTGAATAGACTTATGGTCTTTTTGATTTATATTTTATTCTTAAAATATTTGAATTTTCTTGACAAATTCTCCTCATTTACTTTTTGTAAAGATTTTTTTATAATAGTTATTAGGCATATAAAAAAACATTAACAAAAGGAGATATGCAATGAAAAAATCAGCTTTATACCTCTCATCTATTTTTGTGCTTTCAGCACTAGCTTTTGCCAACGGACCCAAATGGGATTATGAAGGAAAAAATTCTCCCGAACATTGGGGAAAGATTTCAAAAGAGTTTAGCACTTGTGCAACTGGGAGATTGCAATCGCCTGTGAATATCAATGATTTTGCACAGACAAAAAGTCCTGACAAAATTATTTTTTCTTATAAGGGCACCCCAAAACTAGAAATCAATGATGGTAGAACCATTAGAGTTGAATATGATAAGGGTGGATATGTGGATGTTGATGGACACAGATATTATCTTAAACAGTTTCATTTTCATTCACCAGCAGAAAATTTACTTAAAAATAAGCAGTATCCACTTGAGATGCATTTGGTGAATGAGGACAAAGATGGACATTTAATGGTTGTGAGTATTTGGTTCAAAGAAGGCAAAGATAATAAGATCTTAAATCCTGTATGGAAAGTGATGCCTAAAAAAACGGGTGAAAAAGTCAAAGTTTCAAATGTTGATTTAGCAAAACTTATTCCAAACAAAATTCATTTTTTCCATTATAATGGTTCTCTGACTACTCCTCCTTGCACTGAAGGTGTTAGTTGGTTTATACTTAAAGAACCTCTTGAGATTTCAAAAGATCAGATAAAAAAATTTCAGCAGACTATAAAAGAACCCAATAATAGACCAATTCAGCCACTCAATGGTAGGAAAATTATACAGGAAGATTGATACCATCATATTTGCCCACAATGCCTATCTTATTGGCAATGTGGGTGATTATATCTTTCATAAATGCTTTTTTTATATTCTTTAAATGTTCCCTTAATGATAGCTTCTCTAGCACCTTTGGTAAGATTGAGATAGTATTTGAGATTATGAATACTTGCAAGCCTATGATAAGTAATCTCATTGCATCTAAAAAGATGGTGCAGATAGGCTTTTGAATAGTTTTTGCAGGTATAACAATCGCATTTTTCATCAAGTGCTCCTTCATCAAGTTTGTATTTAGATGATTTGATGCCAATCTTTTCTGTAGAGGTAAATAGTGTGGCATTCCTAGCATTTCTAGTTGGCATCACACAATCAAACATATCCACACCCCTCTCAATAGCTTCTAGTATATTTTCAGGCGTTCCTACTCCCATCAGGTATCTAGGCTTATATACGGGCAAGATCTCTGTAACATATTCGATACTTTGATACATTTCTTCAGCTTTTTCCCCGACAGCTAATCCTCCAATAGCATATCCGTCAAATTCTCCTAATTCTGTGAGTGATTTCGCACTTAAGATTCTCAGATCTTTATCTGTGCCACCTTGCACTATCGCAAATAGATGATTGGTTTGTGCAAGATCGTGCTTTTTTTGTAAAAGATGATATTCTAGACTTTTTTTTGCCCATAGTGTGGTTTTTTCTACAGATTCTTGGAGACGATTTTTACTCGCAGGAAGCCCTATGAGATCATCTAAGACCATCATAATATCACTATTAAGGGCATATTGCATATCCAAAACATTAGTGGGAGTAAAAAAGTGTTTGCTCCCATCAATATGAGATTTAAATTCAATTCCTTCAAGGTGTTTTTTCATATTTCCACTCAAGCTAAATGCTTGGAATCCTCCGCTATCGGTTAAAAAATTCCTATCAAATTGTGTGAATTTATGCAATCCTCCCAATTTTTGCATCATATCTTGACCTATTCGTAAATACATATGGTAAGTGTTGGCTAAAATGATATTTGCATCTAAAAGATTTTTAATATCATGGGCATCTAGTCCTTTTACACAAGCTTGTGTTCCTACTGGCATAAAAACTGGTGTTTGCACAATGGAGTGCGCAAGTTTTATCGTGGTTGCTCGGGCATTTTCATCGGTTGCATCAATTTTAAAATCCATATCTCAAACCTTTTGGTATAATCACGAGTGTTGAAAACGGGTCAATAGAAATTAACTTTACATTAAGGGATGTATTTGAAAAAAATTGTTTTGATTGGCGATGGAATTGTAGCAAAAAAATTTTTGGAAACCGTACTTGAGAAGTATTTTAGTAACAATCTTTACACAGTTGTAAGCAAAGATTCAAGCTTTGTGCCAGAAAAAATCCCCAGTACATTTAATTTTCAAATCTTTGATCCAACCTCTGCATACAGACTTTTAAATGTTGTTAATAATGAAATCAGTGATATTTTTATCATAATGGAAGATCCAAAAGAACGTGAGATTGTCTATGAAATCATCAAAAATAAACACAAAGATATACGAATTGTATTGAGTGCATATGAAGATGAGATCACTCTTTCTAGCATACTTGAAGATGAGAAATCTGTACTAATAGAGGAGGCTAAGACCATTGCAGGAAGACTTTTAGCAAGACTTCCTAATGTGCCTTTGATTCCACAAGGATTTGGTTTGGAGCAGGGCGAAGTTATGGAGATAGGGGTACCTTTTGGTAGTGTTTTTACCTATCGCCATATCGGATCAATCCAGCAAAAAAATTATAAGATCGTGGGGATTTATCGACACGGTGAATTTATATTGAGTAATTATTCTATTGTGATTCAGCCCGCAGATGTGCTTTTGGTTGCTGGAGATCCAAAGGTCTTAGAGAATGTTTACAGACAAATAAAAAGTGATATAGGGCAATTTCCTGCACCTTTTGGAAAGGATGTTTATGTCTATGTGGATACGCTTTTGCAGTCAAAAAAGGCTGTAATGAGAGATATTCATCAAGCTTTGTATATTCATAAGAATACAAAAAGCACAAGACTTAATATTTGTGTGCTTAATCCTTGTAATTTTGCACTACTCAAAGAAATAAAAGCTCTTGATGAACCTGATGTGAATGTGAGATTAGAATACAGCGGGATGAGTTTTGTGCAGAAATTGCAACAAGATGGTGAGAAAAAGATAGGCTTAGTGGTTGTAGGTAAAGAGATATTTTCTTCCCGTTTTCATCGTAAAGCTCTTTTCGCACTTTCTACTCCTGTACTAAAAACCAGTTCAAGAAGTTTGGAAAACGTCAAAGATAGTGTAGTTGTTCTCAATGATGAAATGAGTGAAGGAGAAAATATTTCTTCCATTATTTTTGATATTTCTATCCAGATGGGATTAGGGGTGTTGCTCTATGATTTTGACCCTGATAAACACTATCAGCTTCAAGTTGCTCAAGATTATGATAATCTCTCACGTATTTTTGATAAAAAAATAAAAATCACTCGCACAAATTCTAAAAATCCTATTTTATTTTTAAAAGAATCCAAAAAACCTCTTTTACAATTTTTGCCTTTTGAAAAATGCATCACAAAGACGAGATTTTTTTGGTTTGCTTCCACAAAGGTGGAAAAAATATCTTTTATGTTAGATAATAATCCACAGATTTTTATTCCTATTACAGAGTGATTAGATGAAACCAATACAAGAAATCACTATTTCCACAGACAACTTGACCTATTGCGTGAAGATTGGTAAATTCGATAAAATTTCCCATAAAGGAAAGGTTTTAATAGTAAGTAATCCAAAAGTAGCTGGAATGTATCTTCAAGATCTATTGGATCATTTGCAGGCTGATGAGGTGTTTGTAAGCATTATTCCAGATGGAGAAAATCATAAAAATTTTGAAAGTATTGATAAAATCCTAGAGATTGCTTTTGAAAGCAGACTTGATAGAAAATCTCTGATGATAGCACTTGGGGGTGGCGTCATAAGTGATATGGTAGGATTTGCTAGTGGAATTTATCAGAGGGGCATTGATTTTATAGCTATTCCTACTACCTTACTTGCTCAAGTTGATGCTTCTGTAGGAGGAAAAACAGGTATTAATAATAGATTTGGGAAAAATCTCATAGGAATTTTTCATCAACCAAAAGCTGTCTATGTTGATCCGCTATATTTACAAACTTTGCCACAAAGAGAATTTAGAGCAGGGGTGGCCGAAATCATTAAAATGGCGATTTGTTTTGATAAAGATTTTTTCAACTGGTTGCAAGATAGTGATTTAAACGATCAAAATTCTTTAGAGATGGCTATTTCTAAGAGCATACAGATAAAAGCTAGTGTTGTAAATATGGATGAAAAAGAAAATGGGATTCGTGGAGCACTTAATTATGGACATACATTTGCTCATGTTATTGAGAATGAGACGAACTATTGTGAATTCTTGCACGGAGAAGCAGTCGCAATAGGCATGAAGATGGCAAATGATTTAGCTTTTAGGCTTGGATTATTGACTTCTAAGGAAGTTGAATGTATAGAAAATTTACTCAATCATTATGGACTTAACCACAGATACTTTATTGAAAATATTGAAAATTTTTATGAAAAATTCTTTTTGGATAAAAAAACACAAAATCATAAAATTAAGTTTATTTTACCAAAGGGTATTGGAGATGTTGTAATAACAGATGATATTCCAAAAAATACACTCTTTCAAACACTCAAAAAATGGGGTAATCACAATGAAAAATAATCTTAAAATACTCTTTTTCGGATTCTTTTTTGTATTTTTAAGCTCTATTTCTCCTTTGAACGCTCTTCCTAAAAAGACTGCAAATAAAATTAATGAGGTTGAGATTCAATCTCTTAAATCACAAATAGAACAACTTGATAATAAAATATCTTCAAACAACAGTATTTGGTTAAAAAAATATACAAACTTTGAAATTTATAATCAAATCACAGACGATATTGAAAAAATCACAGAAGAGCTAAAAAACCTAAAAAATCATAAATCTACCACCGATAAAGTCAAGATAACCACATTGACTCATAAACTAGAGACCTTGCAGAGACAAGAAGAGCTTTTGGAGGAATATAAAGCAAATCCCTTTAAAGAGCTCATAGAAAAACCACAGATAAATACTATTCCAGATATAACCAATCCTATAGCCATTATTGGGGGTATTTCTTTTATTAAAAACATTGAAAATCAAAAATCTATTCTCAAAAAAAATCAAAGAAGTTTAGAATCAGTTTTAAAGAATTTAGATGACAAAAACTCTTTACTTAAAGAACTTTTTGAGCTCAATCAATCAAAAGAATTATTTGATCAGATTCGTCAAAATCAAAGCAAAAAATTAGAGCTTCAAAGTGCTCAAAATATTCTCAATACAACTATTGACATTTATACTAAAGATACTGATGAGATTATCAATAGACTGAAAATACAGATTAAAAATCAAATTTTTAAACTTGTTTATATTGGACTTACGATTGTTTTTAGTATTGCTTTAGCGTTGGCTTTAAAACTCTTTGTAAGACGCTATATTCATGATAACGAAAGGGCATACACTGCTAGTAAGATTATCAATTTTTTCAATATTAGTATTATTATCTTGATCTTGCTGTTTGCATATTTAGAAAATGTAACTTATTTGGTGGCGTTTTTGGGTTTTGCTTCTGCGGGATTAGCTATCGCAATGAAAGATCTATTTATGAGCGTGTTGGGATGGTTTGTTATTGTTCTTGGGGGGAGCGTACATGTTGGAGATAGAATTCGTGTGAGTAAAGATGGGAGTGTTTATGTTGGAGATGTTCTAGATATTTCTATGTTGCGTATCACGATGCATGAAGATGTGACTTTGACCACTTATTTGGAAAATCGCCGTGCTGGTAGGATTATCTTCATTCCTAATAATTATATTTTCACTACGATGTTTGCTAACTATACGCACGGAGAGATGAAAACGGTGTGGGATGGAGTGGATTTTACTATTACTTTTGATTCCAATTATAAAAAAGCCTTATCTATTGCCTCAGATGTTGCCACAAAATATTCACGAGGATATACAGAGATAACACGCAAACAACTCAATAAAATGCGAGATAAATATTCTTTGAGAAATAGTAATATTGAGCCAAAAACTTTCAGCCTCATAGAAGCCAATGGAATAAAGATTTCTATTTGGTATCAAACCAACGCGTATGCTACATTGACACTTAGAAGCACTATATCTGTGGAGATTATTGAAAAGATCTTAAAAGAGCCTGATATTTTTATCGCTTATACCACTACCAAACTCGTAAAAGATGGGACAGATGGTTTTGGAGATAAGCCTACTAAATCAAATATCATTGTTGAAGATGAAAAGGATTGATATGGCACAAAAAGTATTTTTTAAAACCTTTGGCTGTCGCACCAATGTCTTTGACACTGAGGTGATGCGTGAAAATCTAAAGGACTTTGAATGTGTGGATAATGAACAGAATGCAGATATTGTAGTGGTGAATTCTTGCACTGTAACAAATGGTGCTGATAGTGGTGTCAGAAGTTATGTAAAAAAGCTCCATAATAGTGGTAAAAGGGTTTATTTCACAGGTTGTGGAGTAAAAACACAAGGACAAAAGCTTTTTGAAAAAAATCTCACTTTTGGAGTTTTTGATCATAGCTACAAAGAAAAGATTGATGATTTTTTACATCATCAAGATAGGTTTTTTTATACCGATAAACCAGATACAGATCATCTTGATTCTACAATGGTAAGTGAATTTGTAGGAAAACACAGGGCATTTATTAAGATTCAAGAAGGATGTAATTTTGCGTGTAGTTATTGCATCATACCTTTTGTTAGAGGCAAGGCAAGGAGTATGGATAGTTCAAAAATACTCAATCAGATAGATATTCTTTCAGATAGGGGTATATCAGAAGTAGTATTAACTGGTACAAATGTGGGAAGTTATGGAATAGATAAAGGAAGTTCTATTGCTAAGCTTATAAAGTTAATTTCAAATAATAAAGCTATCAAACGTATCCGTGTTGGTAGCTTGGAGCCTAGTCAGATTGATGATGAATTTTTAGAACTTTTAGATGCTGATTTTATGGAAAAGCACCTTCATATAGCACTCCAATACACTCAAAATACTATGCTTGAAAGGATGAACCGATACAATCGTTTTGAAAGTGATTTTTTGCTTTTAGAAAAAATATCAAAAAAAGGCTTTGCACTAGGAACAGATTTTATCATAGGTCATCCTGGTGAGAGTGATGAGATATGGCAAGAAGCTTTTGAGAATGCAAAATCTCTTCCACTCACCCATATTCATCCATTTATTTATAGTGTGCGTGAAAATACCCCTTCAGCTCTTATGGACGATAGCGTAAATGGAAATCTCTCAAAATACAGACTCCATCAACTCAATGCCCTCATCAAAGAAAAAAATTTACTCTTCAGACAAAAACTAAAATCTGAAAAAAAATCGCTTAATGTTCTAATAGAAAATTTTCAGAATGGTTTTTATAATGGACTTGATGAATATTTTAATAAAATCAAAATATATTCAAAATCACCCATTTCTTCCAAATGGTTAATTCTCTCAGACTATAAGGTACTAGATAATATCAACGAGGTTAAAATTGAAGAATAAAAATAATCTAAAAATTGGCATTATTGGAATAATTATAGTGATGCTTCTGCTTGCATTTCTCTTTTCAAAAGATAATTCAGAGCTCATAAGCGAAAGCTCTTTTCAAACTCTTTTAAAAACAACACCTCCAGCAGAAATGTCAATAGATGAAAAATATATCTATTTTTTCATCAACGATAAATCCTATAAAGTTGCCAGAATTGGCATTGACACCTCCCTTCTTCGGGATATTCCTATAAAAGTTAAAAGTGATATACGGTTTAGTAACTTTTTTTATTTTGCTATTATTCTTATCCTTTTGACATTTATTTTTATTTTGCTTTGGAAAAAAAGATTGAATATCCAATCTTCTAATAACTCGCCTCTTATGCAGAATGAAACTTCTAGGTTTATCCAAAATAAAAATTCAGAATCTAGTAATCCTTCTTTTTCTATGAATTCTTTGGTTAGATTTGAAGATGTTGCAGGCATAAAAGAAGTCAAAGAAGAGTTGATAGAAATCATTGACTATCTTAAAAATCCTCAAAAGTATCAAAAATTAGGAATTTCTCTACCAAAAGGAGTTCTTTTAGTAGGCCCACCTGGAGTTGGAAAGACAATGATAGCTAAGGCTGTTGCAGGCGAAGCAAATGTTCCGTTTTTTTATCAAAGTGGCAGTAGTTTTGTTCAAATATATGTAGGAATGGGAGCAAAGCGTGTCAGAGAGCTATTCTCAAAAGCCAAAGCAAATGCACCTTCAATAGTTTTCATAGACGAGATAGATGCGGTGGGAAAAGCAAGAGGCGAAGGACGTAATGATGAAAGGGAAGCCACTTTAAATGAATTACTCACAGAAATGGACGGTTTCCAAGATAATAATAGTGTAATTGTTATTGGAGCTACAAACAATATAGAAGTGATTGATGAAGCACTGCTTAGGAGCGGGAGATTTGATAGGAGGATTTACGTAGAGCTTCCAGATTTAAATGAAAGGATTCAAATTTTCAAAGTCTATCTTAAAAACAAAAAGTATGATTTTAATCTCCTAGAAATATCAAGGATGTGCGTGGGTTTTAGTGGTGCAATGATAGCTTCTGTAGTAAATGAGAGTGCATTGAATGCATTTAAAAGAGGAAGCGAAATCATTGAACTCAGAGATATCTTAGATGTAAAAGACAAAGTCGCACTAGGGAAGAAAAAAATTCTAAGCCTTACTGAGGAAGAAAAAAATATTCTCTCTGTTTATCAGTGTGCTAAAGCACTAAGTGCGTATTGGTTGGATATTGATTTTGATAAGGTTACTTTGGTGTCAGATTTTATCATCGATAGAGACAAAGATATTTTAAGTAAGAGCGAAATGAACAATAAAATAAAAGTCTATTTGAGCGGTATCATTGCACTTGAGATTATAATGAATGAAAAATACACGAATGCAAAAGAAGATATCAAAAAAATAAAAAGCATAGCTCAAGAAATGTGTGAAGTTTATGGAATGGGACAAAACATCATCACCACTGATTTAGATATCTCAAGAATTATATCTAATGCTTATGTTGAACAAATGGAGTTTTTAAACAATTGCAAACAAAATATTATTTCCCTTGCAAAAATTCTTTTGGAAAAAGAAAGACTCACCAAAGAAAATATTCAAGAGATAATAGAAGATGCACTTTAGTGGTTTTTGTTTTCAAGGAGAAGAGGATTTATTTTCTAGATTTTCCCATAAGAGCACTTATGATGTGAGTGGCTTTAGTTATGGTGCCCAAAAAGCTTGCGAGGAAGTTGTGAATAGGCTTAATAAATCTCATAGAGTGCACAAGCTAATTTTATATTCACCCGCATTTTTTCAAGATAAAACTGAGGCTTATAAACGTTTGCAACTCTCCTTATTTAAAAAAAATAAAGAAACCTATATGCAGAACTTTTTAAAACAAATAGGTATCAATGAGGAAAATAAAAGATATTTCAAAGAAGGAAATTTTAATGATTTGGAGGATTTGCTCTCATATAATTGGGATGCAGATAAATTAGAATTTATCGTAAAAAAAGGGGTTTGCATTGAAGTGTTTCTAGGGGAATGTGATGAGATTATCGATGCAGAGATAGCAAAAGATTTTTTTGCTTCTGTGGCGATAGTATATTTTATCAGAGGAGCAAACCACTGTCTGATAAATGATACTTATCATAAAAATAAAAAATTAAATCTTTAACCATCGTTTTATGCTGCAAACTTGTATTTAGCAAACGACATAGCAAATAAGCTAGTTCATAATGATAAATATCCTCTTATCAATGGAATAATGAGAAAGATGCTAATAGTTTTATTTCGGATACACTATCGGTAATCTCAAAGATGTTAATGGTATTCCTTTTGATCTAGATCTAAACAATGCTCATCAAATCAATCAGGTGTAGATCATATAATTTGAAATCTCATTGCCAAAATTCTATCTAAAATATTTATGGAAGATCTTGCAGTGATGAGGCCGATTTGAGTGTTTATGTTTATATTCTTGTTAGTAATGATGAAAAAAATCTCACATTGCCTTTATACCCATGATGATATTAAAGACAATTATGTGTAGCTTCATTGACTTTTGAAAATTAATACTTCCTTATTGAGTAAAAATGGAGAATTCAATAGAGCTATCACTTGGATAGAAATATCCTATCATGCAGCTCTTTAAAACCACCATTAACTTTGATTTCTTGCATTATTAGGTAACAAAAATTAAATTTAATATCTATGGAATCAAAACAGACTCTCAAAATATTATCTTTGATTTTGGAGAAAGTATTCCTGAAGATGTTTTTCATCACGAAAATACTAGCTTTTATAAGATAATAGGTTGTATAGCCCAAACAATTGACGGTGCAGAGTATTGGTATGTCTTATTTAGTGTGGTTATCTTTTTGTAAATCTTGAAAAACTAAGCTTAGGAAGAATCGGAGTTGTTCTAATAGTGATATTTTCTTTTGGAATAACAGTTCTTTTTTGTGTTAAAATGATTTTGAGAAAAATTAGACAATTAAAGGAGTTGAGATGAATTTAATATTGATAGGAACCGCAGCTTTCGTTTTATGGATTTGTTTTTATATAATTTATAAATTTTCAAGAGTGGAGTTGAAATGACAAATTTAATATTAGCAGTCATTCCTTTATATTTTTTGACTATTTGTTTTTGCGTTGTTTATATGATTTCAAGACCCACAAAAAAATCCAAATAAACCTACCTCTTATCGAAAAGATAAGAGGCTAAACTTAAAAAATACGACTAAAAGGCAATTTCTTCATCACCCTTTTATATTCCTTCAGTACATCTTCTTTTTGATTTTTAGTTGCTTTAGGGTCATTAAGAACGTGACTCAGCTTTCTATCAGCATCTCTTGCTTTTCTGACTGATTCCGCACCAGGATTGAACTTTCTTACTCCCATAGCCCTATATATGATTGTCGGTACTCCAAATTTCTCATTATATCGATCCTTCATTGCCATTACCAAATCCAACAATCATTGGGAGCATTGATATCGCTTTTACTCAAATGCTACCATCAATCTAGCGAACCCCAAAAGAGTCCTAAAAAGCCATTCAAATTAGCAAAGAAAATATTGGGATTGCCAATACAAAAGCGATTGAATATTTCTTTTCTTCTAGCAGGGCAAAATATCTTCTTGGGATTGAAATATAAAGTAAAATTTATTTTTACTAGCATCTATAATTTTGAAGCCCCAATCAAGAGAGATAGTCTAAAAGATGTTAGCTTCCAAAAGAAGAGCTATGATTTGCAAAGAAGTATCCAAATACAAAAACAGTAAAAAAGAAAAACAAATTAAGAAATCAATAAGCCAACACAAGAGATAAATTAGCACATTGAAGAAAATCAAATCATTCTAGATAGAAAACAATAAGATAAGGTAGATTATCAAGGTTGTCTTTTTGAAGAAGAATTTTTGTTTTCAAGTAACTGTTCTAATATAAGAAGATTCTAAAGCTTTAGAATTATTTTTTAAAATTTTTTATCATGTGTATGAATTTATCTTTGCTTCTTTTAGAGAAAATATCAAAGCTAAAAGATACCTCATAGGGTCTTTAAAATTCAGAATCTTAAAAACAAATGAAATTCAAAAGAGTATCCATAAGAAGTTCTTTAAATAAATCCTAACAGAATCTCAAAACATCTGATTTTTAAAATTAAATAAGACCTCCTCTGTTAGTCACCCGATTAAGTTGTAGTTATATTGTCAATGCGAATAGAGAGGAGGAGGGGGGGGGGGATAGTATGCTGCGAAAAGTAATGTTTTAAAATCTCAATTAATTTAAAATAACATTACTGGTTCAATAACATTATCTATCCAAAATGATCTGAAGTTTCAAGCAGATGAAATATCTCAAAAAGATAGATTCAATACTCTCTTAAGGGATATTTAAAATCTGAATAAAGAGTAACTATAATCTATAATAATTTAAAATAAAATATTTATTTAAATTAAAAAATAAAAATATATTAGATATAAGATGAAATATTTTCTAATATAAAACTTAATTGATAATATTAAAATTTAGGATTTAATATTCAAATTTATTTTTTAAAAAAATGGAATTTATTGGGATAATTGTTTTTCATAGAACAAATCATTAGAGCTAGAATTATTTTTAAATTCGGAGAGATAATCTTAGAATTAATGGATTTAAAAAGAAATTAAAAAGAGCATTGATATTTCTAGAATCAAACCTTGTTAAGGTCAATGAGATTTATTTACAAAAGAATAGGAGAGTTCTCCTTATTTGATAGGATGCCACTTTTGGTAATTAATCTCCATATTTGTATGGGGGGGGGGTAACCAAAAATCAGAGGAGAAATTTTCTAAAATTATTTTATTTAAAAAATATGGAAAATACATATTGATTGGATCAATTATTTGTGTTTATTTTTATCCAGAATGGATTTTACTTGCTCAAGACTATTTGGATTTGTGGAGAGATAGATTTCTACGCGATTATTTTTAAGTTTATTTTCAATGCTATTGTTAGGAGCAATTGGCTTGTATTCACCATAAGATGAAAAGGAAAGTTGGTTAGGTGAAATACCATTTTGTATTAATGCTCTCATTACTCTTGCGGCCCTACTTGCTGCAAGTTCGTAATGATCTTTAAAATCAGAAGTTTTACTCAATGGAGAATTGTCGGTATAACCCCTAACATCTATCATTACTTGAGGAGGGAGTTTTTTAATAATCTGTGCAATTCTTTTAATGTACATCATCATATCGCTATTGGCAATTTCTGAGCTTCCTTCTTTAAATAAAAGATTTGCAGGAAGTCTAAGAGTTGTACCTTGCTCTATTTGCTCTAAAATACCTCCTTCTTCGGTCATATCTTCAAGCTGGGCAACATTTTCTATCGACATTGAAGAGGAGTTTTGATCAGATTGTTGGATTTTCTCTCCTTCTGTTTGTTCAGATTGTTCGCCTGGATTTGGAGGTATGGGTAAGACAGGTTGAAGAGTTTCGGGTTTGGCAGTGGAGTCAAAAATTTTTATAAACTCAACTTTTAGAGCTTCAAGCTTTGCTTTATTTGTAGCGGAAATAGCATAAAGGGCAATGAAAAGTGCGAGTAGCAAAGACAAAAAGTCAGCATAGGGAACTGCCCATTTTTCTCCTGCGGGACATTCTTGTGCTTTTTTCTTTTTTGACATTTAATTTTCTTTATTCAAATTGTGAAATTTTGGGCTCATCAGGCCCCAAGAAACTGAGTAATTTTGCCTCCAAACTTCTAGGATTATCGCCATTAGCAATTCCTATGATACCTTCTAGGGCAACAATTTTTTCTTTCACAATGTCTTTTGATTTTGCCTTGAGTTTATTACCCCAAGGACCAAATATAGCATAACTACACATAATCCCTGTAACTGTGGCGGTGAATGCACCAGCTATACCTGCGGCCATCTCTGCTGGGTTATCAAGTTTTTGGAGTGCCAACATTAAACCCATAACCGCTCCAACAAGTCCAAAGGTAGGAGCTGACTCTCCAGCAATAATCCAGTAATGTGCTGCACCATGATAATACTCTTCAAGCTCTTCTATCTGAACTTCCATATCTTCTCTGACAGACTTCGCATCTTTACCATCAATAATCATTGATAAGGCTTCTCTAGTAAAATCATCTTCTATCTGTGCAGCTTTTGCTTCTAAAGAGAGTACGCCATCTCTCCTAGCCAAAGTGGCAAATTCTACAAGTTGCCTAATGGTAGTATTTAGATTGATTTTTGATCCAAGAAATACAATTTTAAGTTCCTTGTAGCCAGCTTTCACAAAACGAGCGTGCGTACCTGTCATAGCCGAGAATAAAGTCGTTGGAACAATAATAATAACGGAGCTTAAATGGACAATGTGTAGCGGATTCCCACCTTCTAAAATATCTCCAAGAGAGATTGCAGAGAGTGCAAGAATCATACCTAATAAAGTCGAGAGATCCATAGTCTATCCATCTTCTATTTTATTTTGAAACCATTATAACTAAAATAATCGGGATTTTTTTTAATTTTTTATTCCTTCTTCATAAATCTTTTTTTCTTTAAATCTGAACGATTTAATTTTAGGTTCTTCATCTAGGAGAGATATTATGATATAGCTTTGCGTACTAGTGTACATATATTTTATATCTTCATCTGATGGATATGCTATTGAATGGGGATGAGAATGAAATATTCCGACAATATCAAGATTCTCTTTTTTTGATTTGATTAAAGCTTCTAGTTGTTCTTCAGGAGAAAACATAAAAAAATTTTGTCGATTTTTGTGTGTATTGGTCATTTTGAATATTTGTTTGATTGTATTTTGATCTGTTGGCATATCATACAACCCAAATAAATAACCACAACATTCATTCGGAAAATTGGATTTTGCATAGGTAATGATTTCTTCAGCAAGTGATTTTTTTAAAATCATCATTGTGGATAGTCTTTAAGTTCTTTGATAGCATTGTTTCCACATATGCGACATTCTGGATTTTTGGATACTTTTATTTTGCGAAAATCCATTGTTTTTGCATCTACCATTAGAAGATTATTAGTAATTAAATCACCGATATTGAGTAAAAATTTTATCGTTTCTGCAGCTTGAATACAGCCTATTAATCCTGGAATGACTCCAAATAAACCAGCTCTAAAAATAGGGTTTAGTTCTGTTGGTGGAGGGGCATCAAACGCACAAGCAAAACAAGCGGTTTTATGTGGAAGGATAGTCATTGTCTGCCCTCTATATTTTAAGATACCTGCGTGAGAGTAGGGTTTGTTTGCCAAAACACAAGCATCATTGATAAGAAATTTTGCGGCAAAATTATCTGTAGCATCAATCACAAAATCATAATCTTGAATTATTTTAATAGCGTTTGAAGAAGTGAATTTTTCAAAATAAGTATGAACTTCTACTTCTGGATTGATTGCGTTCATCCTTATTTTAGCAGATCTAGTTTTTGGATGTGATATTTCTTCTGTGGTATGAATGATTTGTCTTTGTAGATTGCTTATCTCTACGATGTCAAAATCTAAAATACCGATTTTACCCACTCCTGCTGCTGCTAAATACATAGCATTTGGAGAACCAAGACCACCAGCTCCTATAATAAGAACACTTGATTGGAGAAGTTTTTCTTGACCTTCTTCGCCTACATCTTCAAGCATTGTATGCCTTAAATAACGTTCTTTTTGGTTTTGAGTTAGTTTCATTTTTTATCCTTTTAAATTCTTTGGATCCATAGATCTACGTTTTTTTGTTCTTGAAATAAAGACGTGCTCTGACCGTGACCAGGATAAATGATTTTATCAACATCTGATTGAATTTGTTGAAATCTTTTCAGAGATTCTTTCATGTCAGAAGGATTTGAATATGGAAAATCATATCTGCCAATGGAGCGATAAAATACAAAATCTCCACTAAAAATTATATTATCTATTTCTATGATTGAGCACCCTGGAGTGTGGCCAGGTAGATGGTGGTATTTTATTTGATAATCAGAGACTTTGATTAAAGAGGTAGATTTGTATCCTTCAATTATATTGTCAGGGTTGCAAGGTTTTAGACCTGTTCTAAAACAGTCTGTTTTTAACATAAAAACATCTTCTTTTGGGCAATAAATTGGAACATTTGGGAGATGAGATTTTAAATCCGCTAAACTCCAAATATGATCATAATGCCCATGTGTTATGAGTATAGCAAGGGGGTTCTTTGTATTCTCTAGCACCCAAGCTGTAGCTTCAATTCCAGGATCTATGATAAATTCACCACTTGAGTTACTGTAAATATAGCAATTAGTCTGAGGTTCTCCAAAGGCTTTTACTAGGAGTTTCATTATGGTTATTCCCTTTTTTCCTTATGCTTTTTATGCTTAGAGCAAACGCTTCATTGTAACTAATATTAACCTAATATTTTATTAAACATTCAGGGAAAAATAGTACAATCCTCGGAAATATTATGTTGTGAAATTATAAGGATAACGAGGTATTTGATAATGATTACGGTAGAGACAACATGGACTAAAAAAATTTATTTTATTACTAAGGATGATTTTAAGAATAAAAAGTTTTTTGAGGGTTTTAGGCATTCATATAAGGATTGTGAGAAGTTATGATTAATTTTTCTTCTTATATGAATGAGTGGCTTTATGGTAAAAATGGTTATTATCGTGGTGCCATCATTGGTAAAGCTGGAGATTTTTATACTTCTGTATCAGCAACTAAGATTTTTGGTGGGGTAATTGCTTGGCATATTGTGAAACTTTTAGAGAAAGAAAGGTTAAATTTACCACTTAAGATTATTGAAATAGGTGCGGATAAGGGCTATTTAATAGGAGATGTGACTCAGTTTTTATATTCATTATCAACTGGCGTGATACAGGAATCTGAATTTATTACGATTGAGCCACTTTTAGAGTTGCAAAAAATTCAAAAGCAGACTTTTTTACAACAAACAGGATATGAGCTTCAAGCTTATGAAAAGATTGAAGATATAAAATTGGACAAAGATGATAGTGTTTTTATATTTTCCAATGAGCTTTTTGATTCTTTTGTTTGCGAAGTTATTGATGAATCAAAAATGATTTATGTAGATAACCATAGGGTAATTTGGAGAAATATGTCTTCGGAAATAAATTCTTTGGCAAAAAAATATGGTATTTTCAAAGGAGAGATACCCATTGGATTAGAAAATTTTGCTTTATCTTTAATGCATACTCTACAGGATTGCAAAAAATGGGAATTTTTAAGTTTTGATTATGGACAATGGGAAGCTAGAAATGATGTTAATTTGAGAATTTATCAAAAGCATCAGGTTAAAAACTTTTTAGAAATTACAGATGAATTGGGAAATTTTTATCAAAACTCTGATATCACTTATGATGTGAATTTTTCTTTGATAGATAGAATTTTTACAAATTTTGATGCAGAAAGAGTATTCTACGGTACTCAGGCAAAAGCTATGTTGGAAATGGGAGTTTTGGAATTGCTTGAACAATTCTCTGAAAACGTTAGCTATGAAACATATTTGAGAGAAGTTGGAAAGATAAAGCCCCTTATCAGTCCAACAGGGTTAGGAGGGAGATTTCAAGCTATAAGGTTTCGTGGATAGTTTTTAGCGATGTGATTTATTCTTCGGCTTGTTTTGGATAACAGAATCTATAACCTCTCCGACGAACTGTTTCTACAGTCGAAATATTGAGTGGTTTATCCATTTTTTGTCTGATTTGGTTGATTGCAACTTCAATAACATTTGGTGTTACCAGTTCAGGTTCTTCCCAAATAGCATCAAGAAGTTGTTCTTTTGATACAATCTGATCCCTATGTCTTGCTAAATGTGTAAGAACTTCAAATGGTTTGCCTTTGACTTCAATTTCTTTTCCTTTGTAGGTTATTTTTTCTTCATCAGGATTGATAATCAAGTCTTCTATCTCAATTAAGCTTGAACCCCAAAATCTCAGTCTAGCCTCGATTCTAGCAAGTAATACACTCATATCAAATGGTTTTGCTATAAAGTCGTCTGCACCAGCTTTAAAGGCATCTACCTCTTCTTCAGGCTTATGCTTTTGAGCTAGCACAATAACAGGAACACGAGGATACTTTGATTTGATATGAGGGATAATATTTGTAGCTTCACCATCACGAAGTTTAGCATTGCTAAGTACTAGATCGTAATTTCTGATACTGATAAAATATTCTCCATCTTTTAGGTTTTCGGCCATATCTGTTTGATAGCCATTTTTATTGAGGAACTCAGTAAGGGCTTTGCTGAGTTCGGAGTCATCTTCTATTATTAAAATACGCATCTACTATCCTTGAGCTTAAAGTTTAATATTTTTAAATCCCGCTATTATAACATAGTTTTAGATTATTTTAAACGAAAATAATACCTAATATTTTTATACCATCATTATCCTATTGTATACTTTTTCATTATACAATGCCTTTAGCCAAATCTTTAAATATTCAAGATTTGGTTAGATGTGCACGGTAGAGCAACCTCCCCTCCTTCTCTACTTTTATTGCACATCGACTCCTTTTTGTTTTGTTAAGTTTATAAAATATTATTATTTTTATTAACCATCACTCAATGTGGGTGGTGGTTATCTTTTCAAGCAAGTTTAATTATAAGTAATTTACCAAAGACATTTGATTGATTTTGTTAGTAGAAGCTAGAACAGCATTATAGTTTGTTGTCAGGTTCGAAAATTTATTATAAGTTTCTGCAAGGTCTGTGCCTATCGTTTCCCCTTTAATTGAATCTACCTGAACTTTTAATATCTCATTTCTTCTGATGATATTTTCAAAGGTTTTTCCGTGAACACCGTTTAAAGATACCATTTTTTCAATATGATCACTAAGGTGATCAAGTGCAGTTATTCCATTTTGTATGCCTATCTTTCTCATATCTTGGGTATAGTTTTTTCCTGCTGTGTCAGGCCTATAGATTCCCCTTTTGACAGAATCTATAATATCATCAATTTGCTCAAAAAAATTAACATCAGGTTGATCGATTGTGAGTGCATTGTTTGCGTTGAGACGGATAGATGAAATATCGTTTCTTGTGGCTTGTGCTGAAAAATCGCTCGTATTGTCGTTATAAAACATAAATTTCATCTTGCTGATAGAACGAATATTATCTTCTATTTGTATTTTTCCATCTCTAGTCATATGTACAGATAAAGGACCTTTGGATCTTTGGAGAATGGCTTCATAGCTGTCTTTACCATCTTGTGAGGGTTCTGTGCGGTTGCCTTCTGCTTTTATGAAGCTATCGGCAGGTTCGTTGCTATAGTTGAGTGCGATCGACATTGCGTCCATAAGTTGCTGATAGGTTACATCATCTGCTTTTGTAATAGTAATAGCTGGAGGTTCATCATGTGGATTATAAAGAGGTATTATATATTCGGATTTATTGGGTGTTTTACTTGGAAGTTTAAGATAAGATCCTTTGTTGTCAAATAAAATTTGTGCTTGAACTGGAATGCCGTTGCTGTCTTTTAGTTTCAAGGTATATGACTGTCCATTTAAGCTTCCTCCTGCAACTTCAGAAAGTTTTGTTTCAGGTCGTGCAAAACCGCTTCCATCTGCTAAAACTTGCGAAACATTACCAGTAACTTTAGGACCTTTATTTATGAAGTAGGTTTTATCATATTCTGTTTGATAATCAGCAGGAATTCCATCTGTTTCTAAACCATTTTTATCGAATGTTTTGAATGTTATGCTTAGTCCATGTTCTCCATCAAATGGTGGATTTTTGCTATCATTTTGTTTATTTGTGACATTTTTATCAACAATGCTGATTCTTCCATTTGTTAGTTCCACGTCCATATTTCCACCAAAATGCGATTTAATACTATCCATTAAATCTTGCATTGTGGAGTTCTCAACATTGATTTCAAGTGGTTCTATTGGATCTTGATTGATAGTCCCATCTTGATTATTTGGACGAGTCCCACCAATAATAAGTGTGTTTGTATCAGAACCTAAAATATCTGATAATTTTGTATTTTTTGTAGCTGCAGAATTATCTTTGTCAATAAAAGCTGTAGGAATATGTATGTATCTGAAATCATAGTCATCATCCACGCTTTTTATGCTAGATAACGATCTATCTGTTAAAAAAGGGCTTTTATTGAATGAAGTAATGCGTACTCCATTGCTTTTAAGCTCTTCAATATTGTCCACATCTTGATCGCTAGAAATTAGATGAAAATCAATGACGCTATTGCCTGGTTTTAAATCTCTTATTTCAATTTGTCCCCAAGCGTTCATTGAGACATCCACAACTTTATTTTGAGGAGTGTTGCCGTATTCTTTTCCTATTTGCTCTAGCAAATCATTCACGGTGGTGGCATTACTTCTGTCCTTGTATGCTTTGTCAAAACTAAATTTTGCTTTAAATGTCGAGCCATCTGGACGCACACCACGTAAATAGAAATATTCTTTGGCATCATTGGTTGTGTCATTATCATTATCTCCTATAAGATCTCTTAATGTATCTTCAGGTTTTATATAGGCTTCTTCTGGAGCATTTCCCTTGTTGAGGGCATCCATTATGTCAGGGTGAAGTTTGTTTTGATTGAGCATTTTGATATTTGAAGTGATGATTTTTTGCTTGTCTGAATCTCTACCAAAAAATAGTTCCTGTCCAGTTATATTGTAGGGGACGAGGTTGTTAGAGCTGATAAGAGCATTTAGTTTTTCATCATTGCCATAGTAGTTTCCTTGAGAATCAAAAGGAGCTCTATCCACCTTACTGCCACCAAATAAAAATTCCCCGCCTATAGAGGTGTTAGCTATATTTATAATGTGATCTTTAAGTTTTTCTAAATCTTTTGCAATTGCTTCACGTGAATTTGGAGAATGAATATCATTGGCTGCCTGAATAAGTTTGGTTTTAAACTGAACCATTACTTCAGATAATTCAGAGAGAGCTTTATCGGTATTTAATGTTGAACTTTGGGCATCTTTTGCCACATCTATACCCTGATCAAGAGTATTTTTTTCAAATTCTAGCTTGAGGTTTTGATTATTTACGCTACTATCTTGATAGCCATACTGGATCTTTAATCCTGAGGCTATTTTTGTATTCATTTCGTTGAGTTTGTTTTGGAGTACATTTTGATAATAATTCATCTGATTGTATTTTGTCCCAAAGGTTATACGCATTCCAAATACCTCAAAATAAGTTTAAAAATCATCTCAATACTAAAGCAAAAATAATTCCACTTATCTTTAATTGATATGATTCATCTTTGCATTAAAACTACTTGAGAAACATCGGGTTTTTTAAAAAATAATGAAATACTATTTCTTAATTTTCTTCATTAGGTATAGTTTCTTCTTTTATCAAATAGGGAATCTTTTTTTTGTTCCATTGTTTATTTTTGTTAATGAGTGGTTCTTGTGAACTTGTCTGTGGCAAGGCATTGGGACGATTTTTTATATTTTGTTTTTTTCCTAGTAAATCTTCTTTTAAGGGCATATTAGTGAGATTTTGTGATGAATCTTTATTTTTAGAATTTTTGGGAAGAGGAATTCTAATTATTTTTCCACTTGAAGTCATTTCGATTATCCCCACGGCTTTTTGAGTACGACCATCAAACAGTAAAACCTGATTATCTTTAAGAGGAATATTTGCAATGATGTCATTTTCGTCAATCATAGAATCGGCTATTAGATGAGTAAAAATAGTGCTTAAGATAATAAAAACGATACGAATTTTCATAAACTGAATCTCCTGTATTTTGAAGTTTGAATATATTATAATGGAGAAAATAAAAAATTACAAGGATTAAAAATGAAAATCGTTTCTTCACCCAATGCCCCAGAAGCTATAGGACCATATTCGCAAGCAATCATTTCAGGAGATATTATTTACACATCAGGGCAGATTGCACTTAGACCTGATGGATCATTTTTGGATGGAGATATTGTTTTGCAAACAAGACAGGTATTAGAAAATCTCAAACAGGTTTTGGAATCTCAAAATAGTTCTTTGAAAAAGATTATCAAGACCACAGTATTTTTATCTGATATGGATAATTTTAAGGAACTCAATGAGGTTTATGGACAGTATTTTGGAGATCATAAACCAGCTAGGACGACCGTAGCTGTAAAAACTTTACCAAAAAATGCACTCGTTGAAATAGAGTGTATTGCACAAAAATAAAAGTTTAAACTAAAAATCAGATTCTATCATGTATAATCGCACACTTGTTTCGCACCAAAAAAGCCTAGAACTCTGGGGCGTCTCAAAAGAATAACTTCGCAAGGAAAAGCAATGTATGCAGTATTTAAGAATGGAGGCAAACAATACAAGGTCAAAGAAGGGGATATTGTCCTGCTTGATAAAATGAACCTTGAGCCAAAGTCAAAATTAGAAGTTAATGAAGTTTTAGCTATTTCTAACGAAGATAAATTTAGTCTTGGAACTCCTTTTGTAAAAGGGGCTAAAATTGAGATTGAAGTTATTAACGAAGGTAGAGCAAAAAAGGTCATTACTTTTAAGAAGAGAAGAAGAAAAGATAGCAAAACCAAAAGAGGTTTCAGGCGAGATTTTACTCGAGTAAGAATTTTGAAGATTGTAGGATAAGGAGCAAAGCATGGCACACAAAAAAGGTCAGGGAAGTACTCAGAATAACCGTGATTCGGCAGGTAGAAGATTAGGTGTAAAGAAGTTTGGTTCTCAATTTGTTAGAGCTGGGAATATTATCATCAGACAAAGAGGAACAAAAGTTCATCCTGGCTTGAATGTAGGTATGGGCAAAGATCATACTATCTTTGCTTTAGTAGATGGAATTGTGAAGTTTCAACAGAAAGATAAATATCGCAAAAAAGTTTCTGTTATTTCTGCGTAATTCATAAAGTTACAGAAAAATATTTCCTCAGGGAAATTTTTTTCTTCTTCGGTCTGCTCTTCTAGAAAAAACAAATCATTTTTTTTTGATAGCTTTTTTGTTTTTAACTTAGTAAGAAGGATATTAATGCAATATAAGTTTTTTGGTCCGAGTTGTTTGAAGGATAGCAAATCAAAAGTTACTATCAGTCGTTATGTTCGGTATTATCTCAGAAAGATTATTTTTTATCCTTATGTTAAAAAATTTGAAAAATTTGTCAATGCTGATTTGTTTTTTATTGATTTTTTTCAAAAATATCCTGTTGCTGATTATGTTGTTATAAAACGTTTTTGTAATAAAAATTTTAACGCAACACAAAGATATAATCACGTGATCTCGGATTTATCTTTTATGCAAAGACTTTATTCTAAGACCGGTACTTGTCTGTGGAAAAAAAGAGTAGAAGTTTGGAGTATTAAAAATGAAGATGAGATTTTATACAAATTATTTTTAGAAAAAAATATAGAAACATCAGAGGAGGGGTTTTGGGCATTGGTTTTGCGAGATAAGGGTGAAACCAGAATCTATCAGGCGACATTCACCATTACTCCTGATAATAACTTCTTAATAGCTTCTGTGCAAGGCTCTAGAGAGAGTGGAGCAAATGAAGAGATGAAAGTTTTGACAAAAAAATTATTTGGATTACGTCCTTCATCATTTTTGATAGAAGTTTTAAAAATCCTAACAAGAGCATTTGGATGCAATCAAACATTAGGTATTTCTCCATCATTACAGATTCGATCAACAAAAGGATTAAAAAAAGGTTTTTATGCCGATTACGACAGAATATGGCTGGAGTCATATGGTGAGTTAATAACAGTATCTGGCCATCATTATTATTGTTTGGCACATAAACAAAAGAGTATTGAGGAAGTTTCAAGCAATAAACGTTTGATGTATAAAAGGCGTTTTGAAATGTTAAGACAAATAGAAGACGTTTGTAATGAAAAATTTAAAAATTCTTTAGTTTTGACTATTAAGTGAGCACTGATGTTTATTGATAATGTGGATATTTTTATTTTTTCAGGAAATGGTGGAGCGGGTGCTGTTAGTTTTAGAAGAGAAAAATTTGTTCTCAATGGTGGTCCAGATGGTGGAGATGGTGGAGATGGTGGAGATGTATATTTTGAGATTGATAGAAATACTGACACACTTTCAAGATTTCGTGGCACTAAACATTATCGAGCAAAAAATGGCCAGCCTGGTGGAGGGAAAAAATGTAGTGGCAAGAGGGGAGAAGACATTATCATAAAGATTCCTCCAGGTACGCAAATATTTGATTTTGAAACAAATGAGTTACTCTATGATTTCACAACACAAACAGATAAAGTAAAAGTTCTTAAAGGGGGAAAAGGCGGACTTGGAAATGCGAGATTTAAAAATTCTGTGAATCAAAGACCCACTTATGCACAAAGTGGGTTACCTGGTGTTGAGTGTCATATTCGTCTTGAGCTAAAAATGATTGCTGATGTCGGTCTTGTTGGTTTTCCAAATGTTGGAAAATCCACACTGATTTCTACTCTTTCAAATGCAAAACCAGAGATAGCGAATTATGAATTCACAACTCTGGTACCCAATCTTGGGGTTGTAGAAATTGATGAGATGAACTCTTTTGTTATGGCTGATATTCCAGGTATCATAGATGGTGCTAGTGAAGGAAGGGGATTGGGAATAGAGTTTTTAAGACACATAGAAAGAACAAAGATTTTGCTTTTTGTGCTCGAGGTTGGAGGGCATAGAAAACTCCTAGATCAATATGAAAAACTTCAAATGGAATTAGGGAATTTTTCAGACGACCTTGCTAAAAGACCATTTGGGATTGTTTTGAGCAAAGTAGATATTTTAGAGACTAGCTCTAGCGAAATTGAAGAATTTTACAAATTTTTTAAAATGAAATCTTCTATCTGTAATGATTTTTCGTTAGATCAAAAGTGGGGTTATTTATTCAGAGAAGAATTTTTCAATAACAGCATTGAAGATGTCATTAGCCCACTGTTTGTGTTACCAATTTCCTCTTCTGTTCATATCAATACAGATACATTAAAGTTTATTTTATTGAAAATTTTGGCAGCAATATCTAAATGTTCAATGATTTAACTTGCATAATAAGGAATTGAATGAAAGTTTTGTTTATGGGGACTCCTTACTTTGCTAGAATCATTTTAGAGAGATTGATAGATGATTCTGATTTGGAGATTGTAGGGTTATTTGCTCAGCCAGATAAACCTTTTGGTAGAAAACAAGAATTAAAATCTCCAGATACCAAAGAATTTTTGATTCAAAGAAAAGAAAAAATTCCAATTTTTCAACCCAAAGTCTTAAATGAAGAATGCGTGGATATTATTTCAAATCTAGCACCAGATGTGATTTTGGTGGTTGCATATGGAAAAATATTACCCAAAAATATTTTGTCATTGAGTAGATGTATCAATATTCACGCTTCTATTTTGCCTAAATATCGGGGAGCATCGCCGATACATGAAATGATCTTAAATGATGAAAGTCATTATGGTGTAAGTATTATCAATATGGAAGAATCCCTTGATAGTGGGGATATTCTAGGAATAGATTCTTTTGAAGTAAAAGAATATATGGATATTGAATCTTTGAGTGAAGTTTTAGCACATATCGGTGCAAACCTAGTTTTAAAAGTGCTGAAAAACTTAAGAGATATCGAGCCTATTAAGCAGGTTCATTCTCAAAGTTCATATTGTAAGAAAATACTAAAAGAGGATGGATTGATTGATTTTAAAAATGCCAAAAAGATATTTTTAAAATCATTGGCTTATGTATCTTGGCCTAATGTATTTTTAAAAAATGGTTTGAAACTTTTTGGAATAAAAGTACTACATGACGATAAAAACTTTCAGCCTGGGGAGATCTTGGAAATTGATGGAGATGAAATTGTGGTGGGATGTGAAAAAGGTGCTATAAAAATAGCAATGCTACAATTTCCAGGAAAACAAAAAATATCTGCAACTGCCTATATCAGAGGTAAAAGATTCAGCATTGGTGATCGATTACAATAAAAAATCATTGATTCATTAAAGGAAAAGTATAATACAAATGAAAATCATACATTTTGATGAATTACCATCAACCCAGATATATTTAAGAGAACAATTGGAATTAGGGGCACTTACATCTCCTATTTGCGTGATTGCAAAAAAACAAAGTGCAGGAATTGGAAGTAGGGGCAATACTTGGAAGCAAGTCAAAAATGCCCTTACATTTTCTTTTTCTTTTGAAAAATCTACCTTGCCCCAGGATTTACCTATTCAAAGTGCCTCTATTTTTTTTGGATTTATTTTTAAACAAGCTCTTGCTTGTATTGGGTTTGATGTATGGTTGAAGTGGCCAAATGATATTTATTTTGGAGATAGCAAAGTTGCTGGCATTATTGTAAATGTATGGAAAGATCACTTGATTTGTGGAATCGGTTTAAATATTAATGCAGATAATTTTTCATCTTTACAAAAAAATATTGACAAAGCCGAACTTTTAGATATTTTTTTTGAAAAAATCAAAAATACCATTAAATGGAAGGATATTTTTAGTAAATATGAGTTAGAATTTTATAGAAATTTCGGTTTCACATTCCATTATAGAGATCGCAAATTAGAACTAAAACAGGCTAGATTGCTTCTAGATGGAGGGATAGAGATAGATGGCGAAAAAATTTATAGCTTTAGATAAATTGAGGTGGTAATATGTGTGAGATTATAGCAGTTGCAAATCAAAAAGGCGGAGTAGGCAAAACTACTACAGCAGTTAATTTAGCAGCCTCTTTGGCGTTGGCTGAAAAAAATGTGTTGTTAATAGATTTTGATCCGCAATCAAATGCCACAACGAGTCTAGGTTTTCGCAAAAATGATATTGAATTTGATATTTATCACGTATTGATGGGAACAAAAAAGCTTTCTCAAATCATCAAAGAAACAGAGATGCCTTTTATGCATTTAGCACCCTCAAATATTGGATTGGTCGGGATTGAAAAAGAATTTTATAACAAAAAAAATGCCGGTAGAGAACTGATACTCAAAAAGAAAGTTCAAGAAGTTGTGGACTCTTATGATTTTATTATTATTGATTCCCCACCTGCACTAGGACCTTTGACTATCAACGCTCTTTCAGTTGCTAATTCTGTTATTATCCCAATTCAATGTGAGTTTTTTGCATTAGAAGGCTTGGCACAACTTCTCAGTACGATAAAGATTTTACGTGATTCAATCAATCCAAATTTGAAGATCAAAGGATTTTTACCCACGATGTACTCATCTCAAAATAATCTTTCTAAACAAGTTTTTTCTGATTTATCTCAACATTTTGATGAGAAACTATTTAAGGACAAAGACACTAGTAAGTATATCATTGTTCCTAGAAGCATAAAACTCGCAGAATCTCCAAGTTTTGGAAAACCTGTTTTGTTATATGATGTTAAATCAAATGGAAGTGTTGCTTATCAAGCCTTAGCGCAGACAATACTCCAGGGGGCGTGATTTGGGAAAAAAGAACTTAGCACTAGGAAGGGGATTGGGTGCTATACTCAGTGAAGTTGGTCAGGCGTATGAAAATAATTTTTCCGACAATTCAGAATTAGTGGTTGAGCTAGATGTTGATAATATCAAACCCAATCCCTATCAACCTAGAAAACATTTTTCTGATGAGTCTGTGAGTGAATTATCTCAATCTATATTAGAGCATGGACTTTTGCAACCTGTATTGGTGTATGAGGATGAAAACAATGATTATGTCCTGATAGCTGGAGAACGCCGTTTGAGAGCTACCAAACTTGCAGGTATAAAGACAATCAAAGCCATTATCGTTGAGATTAATTTAAATAAACTCAGAGAAATAGCTTTGATTGAAAATATTCAAAGAGAAGATTTAAATATAATTGATTTGGCCAATTCCTATAAAGAGCTTATAAACGATTATCAGATCACGCACGAAGAGTTGGCCAAAAGAATTAAAAAATCAAGGGCTCAAATAACAAACACATTGCGAATTTTGAATTTATCTGCCCAGACTCAAGAAATGCTTATTGATGAAAAGATATCTCAAGGTCATGCCAAGATATTGGTAGCTTTAGAACCAAAAGAACAAAAAATAGTTCTTGATTCTATTGTTGGTCAGAAACTTTCAGTGCGTGATACCGAGTTTTTGGTGAGAAAACTCAAAGATGAAAACCAATCCAAAGGTAAATCAAGTATCAATTTAAATAAAAATAAATCCTCAAAATTGGCATCTGATTCTGAGATAGAAACATTGATAAAATTATTTAAAAATTATTTTATTTCTGCCTCAATAAAAAATAATCAACTTGTTCTGAATCTCTCAAATAAATCAAAAATCAATGAGATCGTGAATAAGTTATCCTGATTCTAGACATTATTTTTTAAGCTATTTTGTGGTACAATGTGACGCTATGAATGATTTTATTATAATATAAACGTAATTATAAACACAGGGAGTTGAAATGACCATAACTGTAAATCCTTATCTCATGCTCCTAGTCTTTGGAGTGTTTTTGGTCACTGTTTTTTTGTTAAACATTTGGCTTTATAAACCATTGCTTCGTTTTATGGATAGAAGAGAGGCCTCGATTGCCCAGGATTTAGAAGACATACAACAAAGTGATCAGGAAATTATTAGAATAGACGAAGAAATTAAACAAGTCATAGAAGATGCACGAGTACAGTCAGCTCAAATTATCGAACAAGTTAGCGGTGAAGCAAAGTTAGAGTATGAAACAAAGATTGCAAATAAAAGAATTGAATCTGCTTCAAGATTGGAGGATTTTTTTGAAAATTTAAAAAAAGAGGAATCAGATCTAAAAAAATTTCTTTTATTACATATGCCAGATTTTGAATCATCCTTAATAACTAAAATATCTCAAATATAGGGGAGTGCAGATAATGATAAAATATATTTTATTTTTTTTACTTGGAGGTTCAGCTTTATTTGCCACAGATGTGAATATTTCACAGACTGATATTGTAGAGAGGGTTATCAATTTTTTAATATTTTTAGCTATTTTGTGGTACCTGATTGCAGATAAGCTTAAACAAATGTTTGCTAGTCGTAGAAACCAGATTGTTTCTCGCCTCAATCAGGCTCAAGATAAATTAAAGGTAGCCAAGAAATCAAAGGAGGAAGCTCTAAAAAGACTTGATGATGCAAAGCAGAGAGCAACTGATATGATTGCATTGGCCAAAAAAGAGGCTTATATGATATCCCAAAAATTTGATGAACAATTTAAGCTAGATATTGAAAATATGATTAAAAGCAATGAAGCCATTATGGAATTTGAACGAAAACAGATGGAAAGAAAAGTTATTCGGGAAATACTTTCTGATCTTTTCAATACACAAGCAAGTTCATTTGATACTTCAAAGTACATTGATATATTGAATAAAAAGGTTGCTTGATGATTGAAATAATTGCTAAAAAGTATGCCAAGGCGGTTATTGAAAGTGTTGAATACAATCAACTTGATTGTTTTTTAGAAAATTTGAGAAAAATATCACAAGTTTTCTGTTTAAAAAAATTTGTAGATATTATCCAATCCCCCTATATCTCAAAGGTTGATAAACAAGATCTTTTGCTTGAATTGATTGATAGGAAGTATTCCAATCTTAATATAATGAAGAATTTTATCGAGATATTAGTTCAAAACAATAGAATTGATATTATTCCATATGTCTGTGATGCTCTTCAGGCACATATTGATGAGAAAAGTAATTTTTATACAGGTATCTTATATGTGAATAAACTAATAAAACCTGAAAATATTGAAGAAATCAAAAAAAATCTTTCGAAACGTTTGAATATTGATTTGAACATTGAGCAGGTTACATCTGAAATTGAAGGTGTTAAATTTGTTATTGAGGATTTGGATATAGAGATTTATTTTTCCAAAGAATATTTCTTGAATCAACTTAAAGTACACATATTAAAAGCAATTTAAATAAAAAAAGGAGTTAAAACGTGCTATCAAAACTAAAACCAGAAGAAATAAGCTCGATCATCAAAGAGAGAATAGAAAATTTTGAAATCAATATCGATATAGCCGAAACAGGAAAGGTTATTGCCTATGCCGATGGAGTTGCTAGAGTTTATGGATTAAAAAATGTTATGTCTTATGAGATGGTTGAATTTGATACAGGCGATAGAGGTCTTGCTTCAAATCTTGAAGAGGGTAGTGTGGGCGTTGTTGTTCTTGGAGCTGGAAAAAATATTAAAGAAGGAACATCTGTTAAGAGACTTGGCAAGCTTATGAAGGTTCCTGTTGGCGATGCTGTTGTAGGAAGGGTTATAAATACATTAGGAGAACCCATAGATGGAAAAGGTTCTATTGAGAGCACTGAATATCAGTTTGTCGAGCAAAAAGCACCTGGTATTATGGATAGAAAATCAGTCCATGAACCACTTCAAACAGGAATAAAGGCCATTGATGCACTTGTTCCTATTGGTAGAGGCCAAAGGGAACTTATTATTGGAGATCGTCAAACGGGTAAAACCACGGTTGCTATTGATACAATCATTAATCAAAAAGGTCAAGATGTTGTTTGCATTTACGTCGCCATTGGTCAAAAAGAATCAACTGTTGCTCAGGTTGTTAGAAAACTTGAAGGGTATGGTGCAATGGAATACACAGTCATTGTAAATGCTTCAGCTTCAGAGTCTGCGGCTATGCAATTTTTAGCTCCTTATACGGGAGTAACCATTGGAGAGTATTTTAGAGATAATGCAAGGCATGCTTTGATCGTATATGATGATTTGAGTAAGCACGCTGTGGCCTATAGAGAAATGTCTTTGATTTTAAGAAGACCTCCAGGTAGGGAGGCATTTCCAGGGGATGTATTTTATATTCATTCAAGATTGTTAGAAAGAGCCGCAAAAGTTAGTGATGAGAAAGGTGCGGGTTCTCTGACTGCATTACCTATCATTGAAACTCAGGCGGGTGATGTTTCTGCTTATATACCTACAAATGTAATCTCTATTACTGATGGTCAGATATTCTTAGAAACAGATTTGTTTTTCTCTGGTATTAGGCCTGCCATTAATGTTGGGTTATCTGTTTCTAGGGTGGGTGGAGCAGCTCAAATTAAGGCAACTAAACAGGTTTCTGGAACACTCCGATTAGATCTTGCACAATATAGAGAATTGCAAGCTTTTGCACAATTTGCTTCAGATTTAGATGAATCAAGCCGAAAACAATTAGATAGGGGTCAGAGGATGATCGAGGTTCTCAAGCAACCCCCATATTCTCCACTGTCTATTGAAAAACAAGTGGTTGCAATTTATGCTGGAGCAAAGGGCTTTTTAGATGATATTCCTGTCAATAAGGTTGTTAAGTTTGAAAATGAACTTTACCCATTCTTGGAAGCCAAATATCCTAAAATTTTTGAGGATATCAGGATGAAAAAAGCATTGGATAAGGATTTGGAAAGTGTGTTATCAAAAGCCTTAGATGAATTCAAGATAAGTTTTTCAGCTTGATATTAGGATCGTAAATGGGTAATAACTTAAAAGAAATTAGAAAAAAAATTGGTAGTGTTAAAAATACCCAAAAAACAACTCGTGCAATGAAGTTGGTTTCCACTTCAAAATTGAAAAAAGCTGAAGAAATGGCTAGACGCTCTAGACTTTTTGCAGATAAGTTGAATGAAGTCTTTGATGATATTATTTTAAAGATGAAATCAAGGGGATTGGAGAATATAAACAGTAAGTATTTTTTGAATTCACAAAATCGTGATATTAAAAAGGTTGATATCGTATTTGTGACTGCCGATAAAGGTCTTTGCGGTGGATTTAACTCTGCCACTATAAAGGAAGTTAGTCGGCTTATGAGTGAATACAAAAATAAGGGTATTAAGGTTAGGCTTAGGGGAATTGGAAAAAAGGGTATTGCCTATTTTTTATTTAATGACATTAAGGTATTGGATAAAATAACGGATTTGAGTTCCTTTCCTGATTTTCAAAGAGCTGCTGATTTTATAATGAAAATTACTGAAGATTATCTAGAGGGTCTTACTGATGAAGTTCTGATTGTTCATAATGGGTTTAAAAATATGATTTCACAGGAACTAAAAATTAAAAAGGTATTACCATTAGGACTTGACACTCAAGAAAGCTCATCAAAAATAGATTCAATATCAATTGAACCTGATGAAGAAGAAGATGTTGTGTTAGAAGAACTTGCCAAAAAATATATAGAGTATAACATGTATTATGCGTTAATCGATTCTTTGGCCGCTGAACACAGTGCGAGAATGCAGGCGATGGATACTGCTACAAATAATGCTGGAGAATTGGTAAAAAGTTTGACAATTTCTTACAACAAAGCAAGGCAAGAGGCTATCACTACAGAGCTTGTAGAGATTAATGCGGGTGTTGAGGCTATGAAATAAAGTTAGGAGATAAATATGCAAGGAAAAATTATTCAAGTTATGGGACCGGTGGTAGATGTTGATTTTGAATCATACCTGCCAGCTATTAATGAGGCGTTAGATGTAAAGTATGATTTTGATGGCACTTCAAAATCATTGGTTTTAGAGGTTGCTGCTCATTTGGGCGATAATAGAGTTAGAACTATTGCTATGGATATGACAGAAGGACTTACTAGAGGGCAAGAGGTACTTGCTAGGGGTAAAATGATTGAAGTTCCTGTTGGCAACGAAGTGCTTGGTAGGATTTTTAATGTCATAGGTGAAACTATTGATGGAGGCGAGCCTATAAAAAGTTCGACAACTTGGCCAATTCATAGAAGTGCACCTACTTTTGAAAATCAGAGTACAAAAACTGAAATGTTTGAAACAGGTATCAAGGTAGTTGATTTGTTAGCTCCTTATTCAAAGGGTGGAAAGGTTGGTCTTTTTGGTGGTGCTGGTGTCGGTAAGACTGTTGTTATTATGGAGCTCATTCATAATGTTGCCTATAAACACAGTGGTTATTCTGTATTTGCAGGAGTTGGAGAACGAACTAGGGAGGGCAACGATCTTTATCACGAAATGAAAGAAGGTGGTGTTTTAGATAAGGTTGCTTTGTGTTATGGTCAAATGAATGAGCCACCAGGTGCAAGAAATAGAATAGCTTTTACAGGTTTGACTATGGCGGAATATTTTAGAGATGAAAAAGGTCTTGATGTGCTGATGTTCATTGATAATATTTTTAGATATGCCCAATCGGGTGCCGAGATGTCTGCATTGCTAGGAAGAATACCTTCTGCAGTTGGATATCAACCTACTTTGGCAAGTGAAATGGGTAAACTTCAAGAAAGAATTGCTTCTACAAAAAAAGGATCAATTACTTCAGTGCAGGCTGTCTATGTTCCTGCTGATGACTTGACAGATCCAGCTCCCGCATCGGTTTTTTCGCATCTTGATGCTACTACCGTTTTAAATAGAAAGATTGCAGAAAAAGGTATTTATCCAGCAGTTGATCCGCTTGATTCTACTTCTAGAATCCTAGATCCTCAGATCGTAGGTGATGAGCATTACAGAATCGCTACGGGTATCCAACAGATTTTACAAAAATACAAAGATCTCCAAGATATTATTGCAATATTAGGCATGGATGAACTTTCTGAAGAAGATAAAAAAACAGTAGAAAGAGCTAGAAAAATAGAGAAATTCCTTTCCCAACCATTTTTTGTTGCTGAAGTCTTTACTGGAAGTCCAGGTAAATATGTCACTCTTGAGGAGACTTTGGAAGGTTTTAAAGGAATATTAGAAGGCAAGTATGATCATATTCCTGAAAATGCATTTTATATGGTAGGAAATATACAAGAGGCTGTAGAAAAAGCAGAGAAAATGAAAAGTGCATAAAAGGACATAGTCATGGAAGAGTTGTTGGTTAATATTATTACCCCTTATGGAGAGATTTTTTCAGGCAATGTAAGCAGTATTACTTTGCCTGGCTCTGAAGGAGAATTTGGTGTTCTTGCAGGACATAGTGAAATGCTCTCTTTGCTAAAAACAGGTGTGATTGAGATTGAGAGAATTGATAAATCGAGAGATTTGGTAGCTATTAACTGGGGATATGCTGAAGTAAAATCGACCAAAGTAGATATTCTAGCAGATGGTGCTGTTGCAATTGGTGGTAAAAATGAAGATGAAATTTCCAATGCAATCTCTAGTGCTAAAAAACTCTTAGAAGATGCAACCTCAGATAGAATAGCCATATCAAGTGTTGTGTCTAGGATAGAGAACTCCGCTAAAGGTAAGATATAATGACAACTATTCAGGGATTTTTTTATGAAAGTGGTGCAATAACGATATTTGTAATATCTTGGTTATCTCTGTATTTTATTTTAACATTATGGATATTTATTTACAAGTTTTTTTCGATAGGAGTATCAATTCAAAGAGAGAAAAAGTCTCTTGACAGAATCATAAAAAATGAGCAAAAACTTCCAAATTATCCTATTTTTGATGTTCTTGCAACAAATGGAAATACTCCAAGGGAAATGCTTCAAATTTGGAAAAATCAGGTTTTAAAATATAGCACTACGGGTCTAGTTGTCCTTAGTATAGTGTCTTCCACTGCACCTTTTATTGGTCTTTTTGGAACAGTTATTGAAATACTAAACGCTTTCGGTCGCCTTGGTACTGGAGGTCAGGTATCATTTGATGTTATAGCTCCTGTCATTTCAAAGGCCTTAATAGCAACTGCTGCAGGTATATTGACGGCAATTCCCGCATATTCATTCTTCCTTTTATTAAAAAGAAAGACTTATGATTTATCTGTATATATTCAGATGCAAATTGATGTTATTCTTTCAAAAAATATTGAGAATAAATAATGGAAAATGATTTTGATTGGAACGAAAAACCTGAGTTAAACATCACTCCCCTAGTTGATATTATGCTGGTTTTATTGGCTATATTGATGGTTACAACGCCAACTATCAATTATCAAGAGCAAATAACGCTTCCCAAAGGATCTAAAACTACCAAGGCAGATCAGGAGAGATCTCTTGAAATCAGAATGGATGCAAAAAAGAAAATATATGTAAAAAATACTACCTATGATTATAATTCTTTTCCTGATAGTCTTAATCTTTTAGCAAAACAATATGATAAAAACACTAGCGTTTATATTCGTGCAGACAAAAACTTAAGGTATGACAATATCGTTTATTTGCTGAAAAGTATAAAAGAAGCAGGGTTTTTGAAAGTTTCTTTGGTTACTAGCGATTGATGAATTCAAAAAAATTATTAATTTTATCTGGTATTTTTTCTATCGTTGTTTATTCTATTGTCCTTTTTTCCTTGATTTTTGGAATTGATTTTTCTAGTCCAAAGCGTTATGTATCTAAATCTGATACCGTCATTGAACAGTCCATAGCTATTGATGCAATTATGTCTTCACCTACCAAGGAAGATTTTTCAGAACAAGGGGGTAACCCTATGGAAGGTACAGGTATAAGAGATATTTTTTCTTCGATTCATTCTCAAATCAAGCCCAGCGATAAAATTCCTGATAATCGTGATGAGATTGCAAAAAATATAGAATTGAATAAAAAAAGAAAAAAAGTTCTAGAAGAAATGCAAGGGAGTTTGCAAAATATTAATTCCAAACTTCAAACTATCAAAAATAAGACCATTGATATAAAATCCGAAACTCCAAAACCTGATACCTCTGATGGACTCTATGATGAGTGGTTTGCACAAGTTTATAAGATTTTATATTCAAATTGGAAGGCAAACTTCTATCAGAATGCTTCTGTAAGTGTACTCTTTAGTATTACTGATAATGGAGATTTTAGTTATAAAATATTAAGATATTCTCGTTATGATGACTATAATAAAAGCGTTCAAATACTTTTAGATTCATTGCAAGGAAAAAAATTTCCCCCTTATCCAAAAGGAAAATCCATCAGCATAGAGGTAAATTTTAAAACAGAAGGAAATAAATGAAAATATTGAAAGCTATATTATTAGTCTGTGTATTCTATACGAATTTGTTTGCTATCGATGCTACATTAGATATTGTTAAGACAATTCAAACACCAAATATTGAAGTAACTTATTTGGATTCAAAAAATTCCGAAGTAGCAAAAAAGATTTATAAAATTTTAATGAATGATCTAAAAGTTAGTGGTCATTTTGAGGTATTTGATGGAGACAAAAATAGTGGTAGTGTAAATTTTCCTATTTATAAGACAAAAAAAATCGACCTTTTAGCACGTGTAGAAGTTCAAAACAGCGACAATGGTTTTAGGGCAAATTTGTATTTATACGATATTAATGCATCTAACATTAAAATAAATAAAACATATAATATAACCGATAAAAATTTGTATCCATTTGCTTCACACAAAATGGCTATAGATATAAATGATTACATTGGTGCTCCTTCAATTGCTTGGATGAATCGGTTTGTTGTCCTTTCAAAATATACTCAACCTGGCGAAACTGATATTTTAGTCTCTGATTACACCTTGACTTATCAAAAAATCGTTGTTCGTGGAGGACTTAATATTTTTCCAAAATGGGCCAATATAGACCAAACAGAGATTTTTTTTACTAAGTATCTAAAAAAACCTACTATTGTCAAATATAACATTTATACAGGAATCACTCAAAAGATTATTCAGAGTGATGGAATGGCAATTGTTTCTGATGTCAGCAAAGATGGCAATAAATTATTACTTTCATTAGCACCTGAAACGCAATCAAATATTTATCTTTATGATTTGACCAATAAGTTAAATACCCAACTTACTAAATATCCAGGTATAGATGTTTCTGGGAATTTTATCAATAATGATACGGCGATGATTTTTGTTTCAGATAGAGCGGGATATCCTAATATTTTTGCAAAAAAACTTGATATTAATGCACCTGTAGAACAGGTTGTTTATCACGGCAGAAACAATAGTTCGGCTTCAGCAAATGGTGATTATGTTGTTTATACTAGCAGAGAGAGTGCAAATGAATTTGGATTGAACACTTTTAATTTATATTTGATTTCAACAAAGAGCGATTATATAAGACGGCTTACCGCTAATGGAACAAATCAAATGCCTAGATTTTCAAATGATGGAGGGAGTGTCATGTTTTTAAAACATACTCAAAATCAAAGTGCTTTGGGAATCATTCGATTAGATTATAATCGTAGTTTCTTATTTCCTTTAAATAATATTAAAATTCAGGCATTTGACTGGTAGATTTAAAAGGCTAAAATTGACTTGAATAAAAAATTAATTTTTTTAGGTATAATCAATATTACAATATAAATTTGAGGAGCTTTTTTATGAATAAGATTCTAGGTATCGGATTTGTTTCCATCGCTTTATTGATTAGTGCTTGTGGCCAAAAAGATGTCAGTGTTGCAAATTCCGGCCTTTCAGAACAAGAAAACATTGAGACTGCAGTTGCTGAAGCACCACAGCCACAAGAAGAAGTAGCACAACCCAAAACAGAAGAAGAAATTCCTAGCGGAACAGTCGTGGGTAGTGTTTATTTTGATTTTGATAAGTATAATATAAAGCCCGATATGCAAGAGGTTGTAGATCAGTCTGCTCAAAAGATAAAAGATGCCAATATGAATGTGTTGATTGAAGGAAATACTGATGAGTTTGGAAGCGATGAATATAATTATGCACTCGGCACAAAAAGGGCATTAACTGTTAAAAATGCTTTAGTTGTAAAAGGTATTGCAAAGGATAAGATTAAAACAGTAAGTTATGGAGAAAGTAAGCCTATTTGTGAAGAAAAAACAAAAGCTTGCTACCAAAAGAATAGACGAGCTGATGTCAAGTTAGTCAAGTAATATAAAATAGTGATCATATATGAGGCAAACTATAAAATTTTCCCCTCATAATGTTGGTTTTTATTTTTTGATTGGGGTAATGATTTGCCCCTTTTTGGTTTCGTTTTTATTGGCCGAGCCATCAGCATTTGAAATGCAAAGTGGTGCTACAAAAAAAGAGTTAAGATCGCTTAAAACTAGTAGTAAAAACCTTGAAACTATTATCGCGGAGCTTCAAAATAAAGTTATATCGCTTGATCAGTCTCAAGATGGCATAAAGAGCTTGTTTGAAGGTCAAACCTTGAAGATAAAAAATCTTTTAGACAGCTCCCTCGCCCAAGAGAACTCTATTAAATCTTTAAGTTCTGTTCAGGATACTCATTCAACCACACTTAAGCAACAATCTGATCTTTTGACTGTCTTGAAGGATCGTATAGACAAAAACCAGAAGGCTATTTCAGATTTGAATAAAAAAATTGATGATGTTGCAGAGCTTGTTGAAAGAATTAATTCCAACCTAATTACCCAGTTTGAGCTTATCAAAAAAAATTTGGAGATTCCTTTAACTGACACACCAACTCTAGATGAATCTAAAGCTAAAATCTCTAGTCCAAAACAACAAGCTCATTCTAAGGAATCAAAGACATCCACTACGGATACATTTACAAAAGACAGCTCTAAACAGAAAGAAATTTTTACTCAGGCTGAAAGTTTGTATAAAAAAGGGAAGCTTAAAGAAGCAAAACAACGTTTTGAATGGTTAATGGAGATGAAATATAGACCAGCAAACACTTTGTATTTATTGGGAGAAATTGCCTATAAAGAGAAAAACTACCAGGAGGCTGTAAGTTTTTATAAAAAAAGTGCATTAGAGAACGATAAGGCGAATTATATGCCTATTTTGTTATGGCACACTGCTTGGGCATTTAGATACTTAAAAGATTTCCAAAATTATCAAAAATTTTTGGATTCTTTGATATACTTATACCCCAATAGTGAGCAAGGCCAAAAGGCTAAAGACATTAGAAAACCAACAAAGGATAAAAATGAATATAGAAACAAATAAAGTTGTAGCGATTGAATATGAAGTAATGGATTTTGAAACCAAAGAAATAGTTGATTCAAATATAGGTGGAAAGCCTTTGGAATTTTTGGTTGGTGCTGGTCAGGTCATCACGGGTCTTGAAAAGGCTATCATCGGTGCGGAAATTGGTAAAAAATTAGAGATACAAATCAAACCTGAAGAGGCATACGGGATCTATCAGAATGATTTTTTGCAGGAAGTTCCAAGGGAGCAATTTGAAGGAATTGATTTGCAAAAAGGTATGACTCTTTTTGGACAGGGCGAGAATGGTCAGACTGTTCAGGTTGTGGTTAAAGATTTCAGTGATAAAATGGTGATGATAGATTATAACCATCCTTTAGCTGGGAAAACTTTGCTTTTTAACATAACCGTTTTAGATTCTAGAGAACCTACAGAACAAGAGATTATCAGCGGTAGCGTAGGGGGAGGATGTGGTTGCGAATCAGGAGAGAAGCATGATCATCACCATCATCACGGAGAGGGTGGCTGCTGCGGTGGCGGAGGTGGAGGATGTGGTTGCTCACACTAAAGTTTATTTTTGCTTGAGAGAATCTCTCTAGCAAAAATTTTTACGATTGATCTACCAAATCGCCATTTTTTAAATAAATTTTTATAAATTCAAATCATTCTTTAGGGCTCCTTAACTTCATAATAAGCTTATTCTGACTTTATCTTCTTATTCTATAAGTAAAGAGTCCTTAATTGCCTAATAAGTTATATCATAAATGATTTAGGATAAATACAAAGAAAGCATTTTGGGTGATTTGATCTATGAAAATTTCTAAGCCTTGTTGCAAGAGATTATTAAAATGGGTCTTTCTTTATTCTATAGTTTGGATGTTTTTCTCATCGTTCTTTGAACCAATAACATATTCTAGTTGTATGAAAGTCTTTGATATTTATAGTGTTTGATAATCATATTGGAATATAACACAAAAGATCCTTAGAAGATTTTGTGTTATATGAAGTTTGATACTAGAAGATAAGTAGTAAGCAAACCTAATGATACTAAAAATTATAACTGATATAGGTTGAGGCATAACTTCTATCTTGCGAAATAGTTTTTCCAAGCATAGTTATTTTGTTGCCTATACCAAGCGTGTATCCTGCAAAGGTTGTATTGTTGTAGTATTCCACCTTTATTCCTGCAGTGATATTCCAAGGAAATTTATAATCCACATTCACAGCTAAAGCTTGTTCATTTGATCTTGGAGAGTGAGTGATTCTACCTATAATCCCCCAACTCAAGTTAGTATAAGTTCCTCCACCAAATAAAAATCCAGAAATCGCATCTCTGCGGAACATGTTATTCCAGGCAGCATTATCATAAACGCTGTTATCATAATTATCAAATCCTGTAGGATCTCCATAAGGGGTCAAAAACTCATTAGGATTGCCGAAATTTACATATAATATGCCTCCTACATTGTAATTATCAATATCAAAACGTTGTTTTATCATCAGACTCTCACCACCTTTTCCCACAGGAATTTTGTCTGTATTGATCCGAGCATCATATGCATAATTATTGTAGGCTGTATTTTTTGAGAGTGCAGGTCCTACTATTTGCATATATAAAAATAAAATTTCTGTTTTCGATCGAAAACCTTCAGATTTAAATTCAGGGTTACTATCATAACCTAGATGGAAACCTGGTGCGATAAATCTAGAATCTTGAGCATATACATATCCTTGAGCGATAAAATTTTCACGCTTAAAATCCGCCCCTATAGCATATACATCAAATCCTTTTCCATTATCAACAGGAATATTTTGATTCATATATTTAAAATCTTTAAGCCATTTTCCACCCACACTCGCCCTTTTATGAGCAAGAATTCCCCAAAGTCTAGTATATGGAAGCACGTAGCTATCTAAAGAAGCTCCTTGTATGTATCCACTGAGCCAATCTCCAGGAATTGAAAAACGACCGATTTTGGCATCAATATACTTGTCGTATTTATAGCCAACATATAGATTTTGAAGAACATAATTTCTAGCAGTTCTTGGATTCGCAGGAGATCGATAATCTCTGCCAGGCCAAAAACCAAAATAGTTGTATGCTAATCCCTCTGGATTATAAACAATATTTCCATCACCTTGAAATTTTGTATTATCAAAAATTAGCCCACCAACAGTTCCCATTATACCTGCATAAAATCCAGCCCCAATGTCAAGTTTTAATCCTAAAGAAGCAGTAAGAACAGAAAACGAATCCGTAGGATATTTACCTGCAATAGTATCGATTTTATCATTGTTGAAGCCGAACTTCGACCAGTTTTGAACCTGTCCATTTACCTTATAGTCAAACCCATAAATACTTGAAGTAAGTATCGAAAATACTATAATACTCTGTATTGGCTTTTTCATAAACGCTCTCCTCTATAGTTTGAAATTGTGCCATGCTTAATTTTAAACATACAAAGCATTAAAACTAGTTTAAGTTTAAGGGATATTTTTAGCTAAAAAGATATTATTTTATAATTTGTAACATTTTAATTAAAGAATCTAAAGAAGTATTTTATAGAGCACTAGATTTTCTATGAAAATAAAATATTTCAAAAATTAGAATTTATAGTTAATATCATTTATCAAATCACTGATTCTATGAGTTATTACGCTAGAGTTGATGTTGTTTTCCAGATCACCAAAGAATCCTGCACTAGAATTGTAACCCGATTTGACTATGTAGCCAAACCATTACAATTTGAGTCTTGCTTGAATGTTGTGAGTGAATTGATAATCTAGATAAAGTGCTAAACTCTGTTCATTTGTTTTGGGAACGGTTGTGATTCTGTATAGCAAACTTCAATTAAAACTCCATAATTACCCTCGCCTTGAAAAAATATATGTGCACATCTGTAGCGGTTATGTTATTAATATTAGCATTTCTGATTTTATAGATACTATCTATCCATTTTCAACGCCAATAAGATTTTCGTATGTCTAAATATTTTGATTTGTATTGCCAATGTTGATATAAATATCTACTCTTAACATTGGTAATTATCAATATGAAATCTTCGTTTTTAAGAATGGTTCTTTTTCTAGATCCTTGAAAACCTACCCATTTTCGATCATCTAGATGGGGATTTAAGTATTGTATGTAGCTAGTGTATATCTTTCATCTTGTGTATTGCATCCTGGCACATATGCATCCCATAAAATGTCATTTGTGATTTAAAGCTAGATTCTAAAAGTCAGGATTGCTATGATATACAGTTTTCGATTCTAGAGCTATATAAGTTTGAGGAGAAAAACATACATAAGAATCTATGTCAAGATCTAAGCATTTTAATTAATAAAAATCATACAACCATTATCTATCACCAATTCCTCTTCACCAAGAAGTAAAACTATAAAATCTAAACTCTCTTAGTTTGAAATAAACCTGTGCTCCCTTAGTGTATTGATAGAACCAATTCAGATCTGATTCATACCTACCAACCCTAATATCTGTCAATTATTATAATTTAACTCTGCTGCTAAAAGCTCTTGAAAGTGATAACTGATCAATATTCTCAAGTCCAATTCCAGTAGGTACGCCCTGGGCAATTTTAGTAAAATTCAGATCCATATCATCTAATTTATCTTCAACATAAAGCATGATTGCCTCATTAGCAAGAGTAGGGGAAAAGGCAAAAATAATTTCCGTGATAGTGGATTTTTGGATATATTTTTTTAGAGTTTCAAAATCCAAACTTTCCAACTCTTCTATCACCCAATATTGGCCTTTAAAATCTCCAACCTCTTCAATGGTAAAAATATCCTTAGGATGCAAAACCATACAAAGCTGTCCATTGATACGTTCTTCATCCATACAGATTTCGCAGATTTCATCCTCGCTAAGTCCTCCGCATATAGTGCATTTACGAATATTATCAATCGCATTTTCAAGTAAATGGGCGATTTTTAGCCCCAAGTATTTATCGCTTACGCTTAAATTGTAGGCCATTTTTTGAGCAGATTTTTTGCCTATACTCGGAGTTTGTTCAAAAGCTTCTATCAGGGAAAAAAAATGATTCAGGCTGTTTTTATAGTTTTTCATAGCTCAAATAATATCTCAAGCTATTTTAACAACGAATAAAATTTTATTCGTTGCGGGTTATCATTTTTATAACCTGATTTTATTATCAGCTTTTTTAAGCTAAAATGCGGGATTAATTTTGAGTTTTGGGAGAATATAAATTTGGAAAGTTTTGATTATTATGAGATTTTAGAGGTTAGTCAAACTAGCGATAAAGAAACAATCAAAAAAGCTTATAGGAAAATGGCACTCAAATATCATCCAGATAGAAATCCAGATGATAAAGAAGCTGAAGAGATGTTCAAAAAAATAAACGAAGCTTACGAGGTTTTGAGCGATGAATCAAAACGACAAATTTACGATAAATACGGTAAAAAAGGACTTGAAAATAATGGATTTAGTGGTTTTAGTGGAAAAGACTTTGGAGATATATTTGGGGATCTAGGTTCTATTTTCGAGTCTGCTTTTGGATCAGGATTTGGTTTTGGAAGCCCTAGAAAGCAAGAATCTAAAGTTAAATTTATGCCTGATTATCTCTATAAGCTAGATTTGACTTTTAGAGAAGCTATCTTTGGTTGCAAAAAAAATATCAAAACAAAATACAAGGCTTTTTGCAAGGATTGCGATGGCACAGGTGCAAAAGATGGAAAACTTCAAACTTGTTCGCATTGCCAAGGTAAGGGGCAAACGTTTATGCGTCAAGGGTTTATGACTTTTGCTCAAACTTGTTCAAAATGTAATGGGGAGGGGCACATAGCAAAAGATAAGTGTACTTCTTGTCATGCTGAGGGATTTGTTTTTGTTGAAGAAGAATTTGAAATCAATGTTCCAGAAGGAGTGGATGATGAAAATAGAATTCGCATCATCGGCAAGGGAAATCAACAAAAGAATGGTTCAAGAGGAGATTTGTATATCCTTACTTATGTGGAATCTGATGATTATTTTGTGCGTGATGGAATTGATGTGTATATTGAAGTTCCTGTATTTTTTACTTCCATTCCATTAGGAACAAGCGTAAAGATACCTTCTTTAAAAGGAGAGCTTGAGCTTCGTATTCCTCAAAATTCTGAAGATGGATCTAGGTTTGTCTTCAAGGGTGAAGGGATTAAAGAAGTCAATAAAAATAATTATGGGAATCTCATAGCAATCATAAAAATCATGTATCCCAAGTCTATTACAGAGGAGCAAAGAGAGCTTTTATTAGAGCTTCATAATAGTTTTGGTTATGAAAGCGAACCTCATAAAAATCTTTTTGAAGAGTGTTTTGATAGAATCAAGGGTTGGCTCAAGCCAGAAACTAAAACAAAAGGCAAAGCTAGAAAAAAATAATCACTGTATATTTACTTAAAATGAGGCTATATGAGGCCTCAAATCAAACTTCTAGCAAAATCCCTCACTTCTTTATCTAGTTCAAATATGTCACTTTTGTTTTTGATTCCATTAGCTTCAGTAGTGAATCTTCGAATACTTTTTAGCACTATAGAGCTAATATTGCCAAAATTAATTTTATGATCCAAAAAATATTCCACAGCAATTTCATTACTTGCATTTAAAACAATCCCTAGCTTAGGATTTTCTATTAGAGATTCCTTTAATTCCCATAGAGGATACCTTTCAATATCAATAACCTCAAAATTTAAAGGCGAAATCTCCAAAAGATTGATACTATTTATGATAGGGGTTTTTTCTGCTTGAATAATATCCAATGCGTATGCAATGGGTAATTTCATATCTGGATGAGCAAAATGTGCTACCAAACTCCCATCTTGAAATTCAATCAATGCATGTATATTAGAGCTTCTTTCAATATAGCCTTCTATTTGATTGTATCCAAAAAGCCATTTTGCTTCTAAAACTTCAAATAATTTATTCACCATACTTGCAGAATCAATAGTGATTTTTTTCCCCATGTTCCAATTTGGGTGTTTGAGTGCGTCAATAGGTTTTTTAGAAGGAATCTCTTTTGAAGGGGTGTCCCTAAAAGCTCCTCCACTTGCAGTGATAATAAGTTTTTTTATAGGTCTGCCATTACTTAGATACCACAATCCAAAATGTTCGCTATCAATAGGAATGATTTTTTTTGTGTCAATAAGCCAACCAGCCACAACAAGAGATTCTTTATTGGCCAATGCAAGTTTTTTGTTATATTTCAAACTCGTAAGAGTGGGATCAAGTCCTCCAAATCCTACAATGGCATTTAAAACCAAAGAGGAAGAAGATTCAGCAATCATTTCACAGATACCTTCATTCCCAACATAAACCTTTGCATTTTGAGCATTTAATTTAGCAATGTCTTCTTTGTGGGTTATCGCAACTTTTTTTGGTCGATGAGCATTGATTTGCGAGTTTAATAAATCAATGTTTCTCCCAGCACTTAAAGACTCTATTTGGATATGAAATTTTTGAGCCATTTCTAGGGCATTAACCCCAATACTTCCTGTACTTCCTAAAAGTATCACTCAGAACTTCCTCAGATAAATATTACTGAAGGTTCTTTCCATATTGTTAAAAAATATAGTAAGAAATGCATCGTAATCGCTCCAAACAAAATTGCATCCAAGCGATCCAAAACGCCTCCATGTCCTGGTAAAAGTTTGCCACTATCTTTTAGATTTGCATTTCTTTTAAGGTAGCTTTCATACAAATCACCCAAAATAGCACTCAGAGAAATAGCAAAACTAACAAATATTCCGATAATAAAATTCGTACCTACCCCTATTCCAAAAAAACTACCCACAGCAACTGCAATAGCCAACCCAATAACCGCACCTTCTAAAGTCTTGTTTGGAGAAGTGGGAGTAAAAGGCGTTCGTCCAAATGCTTTGCCTCCAAAATATGCTCCAATATCAGTAAGTGCTACAACCACAATCAACCAAATAATAGCTACCCTTCCAAAATCTTTATAAACCGAAAATAACACTAAAAAAGGAATGCTTGGGTAAATAAAAGGGAGGATTTGTTTAGGATTAAAAGATTTTTTATACCCTAAATATCCGGCCATAAGCATTGCTATAAATATGCTTGATTCTAAAGGTCTGCCATTGAGCCCTGCAAAAATCCAGACAATAACGGCCAACACATACATCACTGAATGTGATTTGCAATCAAAAAGTTTGATAGACTCACTAAAGCCAACCAAATAAGCGATTCCTAATATAAACCAAACCAAAATAATTTCATTGACATAAAGAATCAACGCTAAAGCAGCTATTATGAGAACCCCAGTAATATAACGTTGTTTTTCTTTACTAAAGCTGTTTGAAAAAAATTCTTTAAGATTCATTTTTGCCTCATCTTCAATATTGTTGAGAAATTATAATCTAAAACTCATTAAAGCTTGTTATAATCACAAAAAATTAAATTTAATAAGGGTAATAAAAAAGTTATGAAATATGATGTGATTGTCATTGGTGGAGGACACGCGGGAATTGAAGCGAGTCTTATTAGTGCGAAAATGGGGGCAAAAACGCATCTTTTGACAATCTTAATAGAGAATATAGGTTTGGCAAGTTGTAATCCTGCTATAGGGGGACTTGGTAAGGGTCATTTGACTAAAGAAGTTGATGCCTTGGGAGGAGCTATAGGGATCATCACCGATCATTGTGGCATACAATATCGCACTTTGAACGCCTCCAAAGGACCAGCTGTTAGAGGCACTAGAGCACAGATTGATATGGATAAATACAGAATCTTTGCTAGAAATCTTGTATTGAATACTCCTAATTTGAGTGTTTCTCAAGAAATTGCAGAAGATTTGATTATCCAAAATAAAAGCGTCGTCGGGGTAAAAACAAATATTGGAAAAACTTATTATGCTAGTAAGGTTATCATCACAACGGGTACTTTTCTTAGGGGATTGGTTCATATAGGGGAAAATAAAAGTCAAAACGGTAGATTTGGTGAAAGTGCGTCCATCAATCTATCAAAGAGTTTAGAATCTTTAGGTTTTGATATGGGCAGACTCAAGACAGGAACTTGTCCAAGAATAGATGGAAAAACCATTGATTTTCAAAGACTTGAAATTCATAACGGAGATTTTCCTGCACCAAGCTTTAGCTACACAACTAGCTCTGATACTTTTAATCCTACTCAACTGCCTTGTTATGTTACTTACACAAATGAAAAAACACATCAACTCATCAGGGATAATTTTCATAGGGCACCTTTATTTACTGGTCAAATAGAAGGTGTGGGACCTAGGTATTGCCCCAGCATTGAGGACAAAGTCAATCGTTTTGCAGATAGAGAACGGCATCAGTTGTTTTTGGAACCTCAAACGATTGATGCCACCGAATATTATGTGAATGGATTGAGCACTTCTTTGCCTTTTGATATTCAAGAAGAAATGATTGCTTCTATAGAGGGGCTTGAGAATGCCAAAATCACTCGCTATGGTTATGCGATTGAATATGATTATGTACAGCCCACAGAGCTTTTTCACACACTTGAAACTAAAAAAATCAAAAATCTTTATCTTGCTGGTCAAATTAATGGCACTACAGGATATGAAGAAGCCGCAGCACAGGGCATTATGGCAGGAATCAATGCAGTTTTAAGCTTAAAAAAGGAAGATAATAGATTTGCTAATTGCTTTGGCGATATGCAAAACCTTGTTTTGCGAAGAGATGAAGCATATATTGGAGTGATGATAGACGATCTAGTGACAAAAGGCACAAAAGAACCTTATAGAGTTTTTACATCTCGTGCGGAGTATCGGCTTTTACTTCGTGAAGATAACGCAATTTTTAGATTGATACCATATGCGCATATTCTAAAAACCATACACGAACAAGAATACCAAAAAATAACTAAAGATCATAACGATATTCTAAAAGCAATGGAGTTTTTAGAAAACTCTATCCTCACTCCCTCAAAAGAAAATTTGGCTTTGCTTAAAGAGCTTGATGAAGATCCAATAGGAAATAAATGCTCTGCAATGCTTGTGATAGGTAGGGATAGCTTTGATAATCAGAAATTAAGAAAATTCAATCCTGATTTTAAAGATTTCAGTGATTTGGCTTTAGATCAAATTCGTATAGAGTGCAAATATCACAGCTATATTAAAAAGCAATATGAAAGCATTTCCAAGATGAATGAAATGCTTCAGGTTGAAATTCCAGAAGATTTTGTATTTGATGGAATTCCAGGCCTCAGTCTTGAAGTTGTAGAAAAACTCAATAAATTTCGCCCCAAAACCCTATTTAACGCGTCTCGAATCAGTGGCATAACTCCTGCAAGTCTTGATGTGTTGCATCTATATATTCACCTCAGAAAATCTTGTTAGGAAAATCAAATGCAATCAGATGTATGTGAATTTTTAACTCAGTTGATAAGATATCCTACTATCACGCCAAATGAATGCGGTATTTACGATTTTATTCAATCACACTTAGCTGATTTTGAAGCCTTAAGAATAAATAAAGGAGATGTAAAAAATCTATTTTTATTTAAACATTTCGCACAAGGGGAGGGGAGGGCATTGCATATTTGTTTTGCTGGACATATCGATGTCGTTCCACCTGGAGATGGATGGGAGAGCAACCCATTTGAACCAACCTTTAAAGAAAACCATATCTATGGCAGGGGTGCTCAGGATATGAAAAGTGGCGTGAGTGCGTTTGTGTGTGCCATAAGGGACTTTAGTAAAACTTATGAAAAAAGCAAGTCAAAACAACCTTTGATTATTTCTGTATTACTCACAAGCGATGAAGAGGGCGAAGGTATTTATGGAAGCAAAATTGTTTTAGAAGAGTTGAAAAACTGTGATTTACTCCCTGATCTAGCTATCGTAGCTGAACCAACTTGTACTGCCAAGATAGGGGATACTATCAAGATTGGAAGACGGGGATCTATAAATGGTATCATAACCATAAAAGGGATTCAAGGACACGTAGCTTATCCTGAAAAATGTTCCAATCCAGTTGAATTATTGGGTGCAAAATTAGGATCACTTGCAGGAGTGCAGCTAGATAACGGAGATGAGTATTTCTCTCCTAGCAAACTCGTTATAACCGATATTAGAGGAGGAATACAAGCAGTTAATGTAACCCCTGCAAATCTTACAATCATGTTTAACATCAGGAATTCAACTCATACAAATGTTAGCGATGTGCAAACCTATATTAAAAAAATCTTAGAAGGCCTAGAATATGATTTAGAACTAAGGCAAAGTTCTATTCCTTTTATTGCTCAAAAAGATTCAAAGATTTCAGAAGTTTTATCCACTGTTATTGCAGGAGTTTGCTCTATTGTACCATCTTTTAGCACTACTGGTGGAACAAGTGATGCTCGTTATTTTAGCGGTTTTGGGATAGATGTAGTAGAATTTGGGGTATTAAATGATAGAATTCATTCAGCTAACGAACGTGTAAATACAGAAGATTTGAAGACTTTATACGAAGTATTTTTAAAAACAATCCATCATCTCAATCAAGGAGCAAATCAATGAAAAACAAAACCGTACTTTTTAAGTCAGATAAAATAGGTGAGGGTGATTTGGGGAATATTGTCTCAAATGGTTTTATAGCAGCTATCACGAAGATGCCTAAAGAAATTTTACCAAAAAGGATTGTCTTTCTCAATCGTGGCGTATTGCTAAGTACCGAAAACACACTTATAAAAAACACCGATATTATAACTTCTTTGAAAACTTTAGAGAATCTTGGTGTGGAGATTCTTTCTTGCGAAACTTGCTTGGTTCATTTTGGCTTGAAAGATAAAATTCTTGTCGGAAAAATTAGTAATGCCATTGATGTGATGAATGACTTACTGAGCAATGAAGGAACAATTTCATTATGAATAATAAAAGACTCACAAAATTTGTCCATTGTGCAGGTTGAGCTGCTAAAGTAGGTCTGGAAGATCTCAAACAAATCACAGCTAATCTCAAGCAACCTGATTACAAAAATCTTTTAGTTGATTTCAAAGACAATGATGACTGCGGTATTTTTCTTTTAGATGAGAATACCCTTTTGGTTCAAAGTGTGGATTTTATCACACCCGTAGTGGATGATCCATATATATATGGACGCATCGCTGCAGCAAATTCTCTCAGTGATATATTTGCCAAAGGAGCTAAAGCTATCAGTGCCATGAGTGTTTTAATGTGGGATAAAGAGCATCTAGATATTGAAGATGTGAATGCAATTTTGCAAGGTTCTTTAGATGCACTCATAGAATCTGAATGTGCGCTATTAGGAGGGCATAGCGTTAATGATACCGAACAAAAATACGGTTTATCTGTGAGTGGCATCATCAAAGATAAAATTTTTTGGCGTAACAACACTGCTAAAGTAGGTGATGTGATTATTTTGACCAAGCCCATTGGGAGTGGGATACTTACAACAGCATTTAAAAATGATGAGTTGCTATTTGATATAAATCTTGATGTGGTGCATTCTATGTCTGCCTTGAATCTAAAATCCTCACTTTGTGCAAAAAAATATCCTATCAGTGCATGTACGGATGTCACAGGATATGGTCTTATAGGACATTTATATGAGATGATTAACGCTGATATTTCTATTTGTTTATATTATGATGAAATTCCATTTTTTGAAAATGCTTTGGCACTTGCTAATAAAGGAGTCATTCCAGGAGGAAGCTATCAAAATAAAAAAGCCTTAGAATGCAAGGTAAAAAATACAACTAACTATAATGATATTATCTGTTATGATGCACAAACCTCAGGAGGTCTTCTTCTAGCTATCAATGAAAAAGATGCTCAAAAACTTCTTTTCGAACTTCAAAGTGAAGGAATAAGTGCAAATATCATTGCACAAGTTAGTGCAAAAAGCGAGTATGATATTTATTTGAAATAATCTTTGATTTTGTTCTGTTATTATGATTGGCCATATTGACGACAATATAGATTTTTTATCTGATAGGGTTTAACATTGCAAAGCAAAATTGATTAGCCCTCTTTTGATTTAATGAAATTCAACAACAAATACCATATGACTCATTCCAAGTAAATGAAAGTAAATGAAAAAAACAGAGATTTCATTTACTTTTGAGTGAAATCAGAGGGGATTTGGAGTAAAATTGAGTTAAATTCAGCGAGATTTCTGGTGATGAATATAATTATTTCACTTTATTCAACTATCTCTTTCTTAATACATCATTTTGTCTTCTTGAATCTCAAAATTCCCATTTTAAAGATGTTTATAAGACTGAAAAATTCATTTAACATTTTTCATTTGGAATGTAGTATAATCTCGCCGAATTTTATGTATTGACAACAACTCAAATGACAAAGGCTTCCTATGACAACAATGAATTTTTTACGTACCATACTGCACATCAGTGCCAAAAATACTGATGTAAGCGATAATTATTCTCTTGGAGAGGAGGGATCTAATCTTTTAAAAGCTCCCTCTTCAAAGTTTTATCATACTGAAGGGTTTGACAGTGCCAATAGATCTAAGAGCGAACGTTCTAGATTTTCTAGAGATTTCCCTTATCATTTTCAGAATAATAGTGCTGCTAGAGGACTTGATCGCTTTTCAACGCTTAGTTCTACTCAAACTGTTCTTGGTGGTGCTAAGGCCACAGAAGAGGTTCAAGGTGATGATGTTTCAATATTTAATAGCAATGCATTTGCACTCTCCATAGGTTCTGAATCTTCAGATATTTATCATTCTCAGATAATTCGCAATATCAAGGAGTTTGGACGTGATTTCTCCTTTGATGCTCAAGCTCATTTTAATGATAGGGGGGTTGAGGGTGATGGTTTTGAAAGATTTGATAATTCACCATCATCTCATCATCTTCAAACATCCAAATCTAAAAAAGCATTTTTTCCTTTATTTTCATTGGTTCTTTCTGCACTTTTGCTTCCCTTTAGTGCAGATATCGTACAGGCCATTGAACCCACACCCATTGATCCAGTTCTTTTATCCAAAGATCACGGAAACCTCAATAGACCTGAAGTTTATAGTTCAGGAGATGCCAGATGTCTTTTAAGTGGAGATGAAGTTTGTGGTAGAGTCACTCAGAGTTTTGCGAAAATATTTGAGATCACTAAGGATCCAAGCAAATCTGATTTATATCATTTGAAATTTAATTATACTGATGACACAAGAAATCCTGATGGAACCGCTACACTTTATTTCAATAATGCAGCTGTGAGTTCTCAAGGTGAAGGAATTCAAGCAGGAAATGGACAGAATATTGATGCGTATTTTAGAAATTCTGCCTATAAGGGAGATTTTAGTTTTTACTACGGTGGTTATGCCATCCCTACTTACTATACCTTTGATGGGAACTACAATGGGAATTCAGATCCTTCTCTTAAGGGTAAAGCCTTTGTAGGGAATATGAACATTGGTTCAAATGCTCCTGTTTTTACCTTTAAAAATGGTGCGGTGGCAGAGATTGGATATTTTAAAAATAAAGTGGGGAATCCAACTTGGTATTCTTATGGTCTTAATGTCAGAAGTGGTGCGAAGGTTCATATCAAAGACTTCAATGTCTCTGTGGCTACTGGCGTGGTGAATGTAGATGATCATGGGTATTTAAAGATCGACTCTTTTGGATACAATGGGGCTAATTTTATTGCTAGGGTTACCAATGGCTCCACACTTGAATTCACTAAATTTCAAGAAAATGTTGATCTTCATGATCCCTATTTGTATTGGGGAGATCCTAATGCTGATGTTAAGAAAGAAATCTATGTGGATAACTCTACGTTAAAAGGGGATTTTACTTTAACCAAGCCTGCTGAGACTTCAGGAAAACCTTATAATGCCGGTAACATGAACTTCCAAATCAAATTCTTCAATAACGCTAAATTTGAAGGCAGATTGATCAACAACGCAGATTCTAAACTCAACACCACTGTAGGTGTTAGCATCTCTAATAGTACCTTGCCTAGCATTGATTATAGCGAAACCGCAGCAACAGGTAACACCGCTCCTACCTTTAGTATTACAAATAATTCTGATGTTGGCTTTAAAAATGTTTTTAAAAATGCAGCTAACTTCAATGTAACAGATTCTAAATTAAGAGATATTAAAAACACTGTGGGTGGAGAGATGCATTTTAATACCAAAAATGCAA
>NZ_MLAT01000064.1 GCF_002272795.1 Helicobacter sp. 13S00482-2
CACCTTAGCACAAGCTAAGTTCTTCTTAGGAATTGATGCTGGGAGTAGTATTGATAGAGTGGATGTAGAGGTAGAGCCTACTCTTGGATATATGGATGTTGTTGTAAAACCTGGATCTTTTACAGAAAATGCCTACAGAGGCAATGGCTATCTTTTTAATTTCAACTTAGGTACTGAACATCATTTTGATAGAAACAACTATGTGGGTTTCAGATGGTTTTTAGGACTAGGATATGGAAGAACCACGCTTATCAATCAAATCTATACTCCCATACAATATCCTTCTAATATCATTGAAGCAAAATTGGGATTGGATCTATTGCTAGATGTCATCAAGTTTGATACTCATAGTACTTTAGGCTTCTTTGGTGGAGTTGAGGGGGGAGTGGAACCAGTGCTATCTGATAAGTTTTATGAAAGAAGACCGATTTTTGAATCATCTAATCCTTATCTTTCTGCTCGTGCAGGTCTCTCAATCCTTCTAGCAGAGCATCATCGCATAGAATTTGTTGCAAAGATACCTGTATATACTTTATATCCAAACAATGGATCAGGTAAAGCTGATAACATCTACAAACCCCTCCAATTCATGCTTGGGTATAAGTTTATCTTCTAGGAGGGATTGAGTTGAGTTTAATAACTAGGAATCATCAAATGAAAAGTTCATTAACTTCATTTCTAAAAAGAAGTATATCCATATTACTTTCCTCTTCACTCCTATCTTCTCAATCACTCCTA
>NZ_MLAT01000065.1 GCF_002272795.1 Helicobacter sp. 13S00482-2
ATCGTGATACCAATAGACACCACAGGCACCATACACCAAAACCACAAGGGCATCACTCACTCCTAAATATTCAATCTATGAATATTTTACATCGTTTGTTTAAAAAAATCAACACCAAAACCACAATTAAAGGATAAACAATGGGCTTAAAATCAGATCTAACAGTTAATCTAGGAGCAGAATTTTCAGAGATCACTAAAGGTATCAGGATTTTCAGTAGAAAAACAGGAGAGAGCCTAAGTGATAGCATTGCTAAAGGAATATCAAACCCGATCAATAAATTCAAAGATTTATTTGAAGCTTTTTTTGGGTGGTTAAGGTCAATTGGGGTCAAGAAAAATTCTAGTGTTACTAAAATCATATGTAAAATAATCCTCTGTAATCAATACGATAAGCATTTTGAGAGAAAACGTAATAATAATAAAAGCGAAGAAACCAAAAATCATATATGCACCAGAAAAACCCACAAAATCACTCCCATAGTGACCACCAGACAAACCAAATATAATCATAGACAAGACAAACAAAAAAACTGGAAAAGGCAAAGCGAAAAACACCAGAATATTGTGAATGTGAATGAAAAATCTTGCTACAGGTCCTTTTTTATTTCCTTTTTCCTTTTCCATTTTAGCTTCAATTTTCTTTTCCATTTTAGCTTCAAACTTTTCAAAATGCATAAGCCAGTAAGGTTTTTCATTCAACATTTCCTGAGCACGTTTTTCCTCCAATTCTT
>NZ_MLAT01000066.1 GCF_002272795.1 Helicobacter sp. 13S00482-2
TTCAAATCTAAAAAATGTCCTACTGTAGCAAATACTTTAGCTCCTGTAATTGCAGTTATTTTTTTAATTTTATTGGGCGATTCTATGATGATAATGCTCTCTTTAATTTGTTCCATTGTTTATCCTTTAGCTCTAATATAAAAAATCATTTTTAATTATCTATGCATAAAATTTATTCCCTCAATCCTGCTTCCTTTTCAATTAATTCATCAGAAATTACACGCTTATCGCCCTCTCCATTTTTGTATACTTTTTTCCATGCACCATTTGGATTCTGGCTTCTTTGGACAAGTTCCCAAGGTTTCAACTTGATATATTCATTCAGAATCTTATCTATTGACTTTTCTTCTTCGGGTTTTAATTCAATATGACATTCTTGGATATCATCAATGGTAAATCCACCATATATTCCAAACTTATTATAGACACTCTTCATTATGGGTCCACATTCCCGAGCCTCAAAACTTTCATCATCGATAAGTTTTCTATAGGTTTCTCTCAAAAATTCCAAATGAACAAAATACATAATTTTTTGAAGCTGGAGATTACTGATATATTTGTCCTTTTCTATGCATTTATTGATAATATATTTAGCTACATCTAATGCTTTCATGTGATTATTTCTCCTGACTTAATATTTCTTTCCATCATTATATTTGAATCATTTTCTAGATTCAACACGAATTTCTTAAGTACTATATCAATTAAACCAAAACTTTTTTCAACAT
>NZ_MLAT01000011.1 GCF_002272795.1 Helicobacter sp. 13S00482-2
TAGATTCAAAGAGTTTCAATCCCAGAAAACTTAATGATAAATACCAGAAGAGTTTTTAAATGAGGCTCACCTGAATGGGAGTGGAATATTACAAGCATATAGCTTAAGATTTGCTTAGGATAAAAGGAGTGGTTGGAAGAAAATCAGAGAAAAGAAGATGGAGGGTTAGTAAAGATGAGAATATCTTGCCTTCCATCGCTTGTGGAACCAGAACCAGCTAGATGGGTTAGCAGAGATAACTTGCTCAGTTAGCTTAGCTTGTGATTGAGTGGCTTCATAAATATCAGATTCATAATTCTCTGTATTTTTTGTTTTGATAGGAGGATAAAATTTGATTTGAAATTTTGAATAATCTGTATTAAAATCAATGAATACGGGCACAATATCAATTCCAAATCTTCTTGAAAGTATTGAGGCAACAGTGGTATGAGTAACTTCTTTACCAAAAAAATCGACCTCTATTCCCTCATTTCTAGACATATGTTGATCGACTAAAATTCCAGCTAATGCGTTTCCTTTAGCATACATTTTTAGCAAATGTTTAAAGGCTCCTTTTTTATCAATGAGTTTCACACCCCAATATTCTCTGCGGCTAATAATAAGTTTGTTGATGGCTTGGTAATCCGTAAGCCTTCCTAAAGATGCCAAATTGCATTGCCTGTATCTCTCAGGAAGTATTGTGGCCATTGCCTCCCAATACCCAAAATGACCCCCCATAAAAACAGCGCTTCCGTTTTTTGCCAAAGAATCTAGAATATAGTGTTCATCAATAATTTCAAATCTACTCTTGTATTTTGCTCTAGGCAAATAAACCACACGAATACCTTCTAACAGAATAAATGAAAAATTTCTATAACATCTCTTGATAATTATTTTTTTATCTTCTTGGCTTATTTTATCCCCATAGACTATACCTAAATTTGTCATTGCGTCTTTAAATCGTCTCTTATCAAGAATTCTCATTATCCATGCAAAAAAATCAACCGCATACAAAAAGCATCTATGAGGAATTTTTGCCAATATAAAGCCAAAAAAATTCACGATCGCTTCAAGTGATTTTGTCAATACGTTCAAAGTATTTTCCTTATGGATTTGAATATCTCCTCTGCAGAAATATTTTGAATTGAAAAATCATTTTTATCACAATTGGCGTTTAAATTGCCACTGAGTGAAATATTTCTCTCTCCAATCACTTTTAATCTTTCTATGGGAGTATTGCCATATAAAGTAATGGAAGGCCTACCCATAGCCCACCCAAGATGTGTCACACCAGTATCCCCGCCAATGACTACATCCACCTTTGAAATCAGTGCTTTAAGTTCATCTTGACTAAGTTCAGGTAAAACCAAGGCATCTATAAAGGTGTGTATTTGTGCAAAAACTTCTTGTGCTTTTTGAGGATTTCCTTTCCAAGGAAGAAGAATTTTTGTGTTTTCATTCTTGAGAAGTTTTGCTAATTCAACATACTGTGCTATGGGGTAAGTTTTAGATTCTATCGACGCTTCTAGTATAAACAAAATAGTTTTTTTACTACCATCAAAAACTCCAAGAGAGGCTATTTTTGATTGAGATGCTTGAGTAAATCCAAAGGCCTCAGATCTGTTTTTAGACACTTCCTCAACCCAATGCTCGTGACTTTCTCCCTCAAGCACAACATCAAACCCTCCTACTGCTGAAAACAAAACTTTTGCATTGCGTTCTAAAATATTTTTCTCATAAGCAATATCAACTCCCTCGTCATAAAAATAAGCTGCCACTTTCTCACGAATAGAGTTTTTATTGAAACCAACAAATCTTTTTTTATCAATAATCTTTCCTACAATCGCGGATTTTAAAAGTCCTTGCATATCAATGATTAAATCGTACTCTCCATAGGATTTTAAGGTTTTATAAAGTTTATAAAATTGATAAGGATTGAATGAGTGAAAAATTTTTTTAAAAGGAAGTTTATGGATCTTATCAATACAAGGCGAGTGCTCAAGTATTTGCGAAAATCTCTCATCAACAAACCAATGCACTTCTATATCGGGATATTTTTTTTTAAGATATGGTAAAAAAACCACGCTTACAATGATGTCCCCCAATGAGGAAAGTCTAATAATTCCAATTCTCAATTAAATCCTTTTATCGTGGAATTTTATATCAAAATCTACAGGTTTAATTAGTTTTTGCACAATTTCTGTTGATAAATAAAGTTCTTTAGAAGAATTCACTTTCAACGCACCTTTTTCATAGGAATAAGAAATATCTTTAGGGGGTGTGAGCACACACATTGCTTCTGCCATACCTAAGATAAAACTAAGCCATTGCAGAGTTAAAATAGGGGGCATAATATCACTGATATGTGCGATAGAAATATCTTTTGGAATTTTTTTATTGCTAAACTGTGCCAAAAGACAAATGATTGCCTTATCTTGATGAGAAAATCCATAATCAAGTGCATGAAGCAAAAAATAGGCACTATGCTCGTGAGAATCGTAAAAACTCAAAATCCTACCCACACTAGAAAACATCCCTGCACAAGATAAATGAAGTTTATATTTTTCATCAATCTTGTGTAATGGTTTGAGAGCATCAAAAATTCTCAAACACTGATTTTTAACATTTTCCCCATGGCGAGAATAGGATAAAAATCTATCTTTAAGTGCGTTTAAAGATGGATTCAAGTTGTTGGGAAAAGAATATTTCTGATTGCGCAACAAATCACTTAAAAAAACTCCCTCTCTGACACCAACACCACTAGTGATTATGTTTTTAGCCTCGAATTTTTTAAGTAGCATAGCAAATATCAATGCTCCACTTTGAATATTATCCTTTCTATCTTCTGTAACACCTATTGAAGAGAGTTTTTCTTCTTCAATAGCATAAATTCTTTCTATGAAGGAGAAATGTTTTTTTACATCCACTTCATAACCATGTAAAACATCAATAGGATATTTTGAATTCCTCATTATCATCTTTGAGATAGCCCGAATAGTCCCGCCAATACCAAATACATTGAAATGTTTATAAAATTGAGGTATTTTTTCAAGCTCTTTTTTAATAAATTCTTTTGCAATGTCTAAATCTTGATTTTTATCAAAAAAAAGCTCTTTGAGTCTTATTGTACCGATGTTAAGGGAAATCAAATCAATAATTTTACCTTCCTTGATGATGGCACATTCCGTACTTCCTCCACCAATATCAATAGTGATTCCATCTTTTTTGTGAGAAAGATTTGCACAGGCGATGCCTCCATAAAAAGCCTCTTTCTTCCCATCAATGACCTTAATATCTATTCCACAAGCTTGCTTGACTGCTCTTAAAAAGTCTCTTGCATTAGGAGCGTCTCTGATGGCACTTGTAGCGACACAAAAAAGCTTTCTGCTACCGTATTTTTCAGAGATTTGCTTGAATTCTATTAAAGCACTCAAAGCCCTTTTCATAGGAATTTCTTGCAACATCCCACCAAATTCATAACTACCTTCTGATATCCTAACCTTGGACTTGATTTCGCACAAAAGGTAAAAACCAAATCGACTAGTCTTACGAAAAATCGCCATTCTCGCCGAATTAGATCCGATATCAATAACGGTCGTTACTTTTGCCATCACTCACTCTTTTGAAGTTGTTCGTATTTATATTTCAACTCTTCAAAACTTTCAACATTGTCAGGATCAGGAGAAATAGCATCCACAGGACACGCACCTACGCAATTTGGCTCATCGTCATAACCCACACACTCAGTGCATTTATCTGGATCAATAACATAAATAGGATCTCCTTCGTCAATAGCTTCATTGGGACACTCTTCTCTACACGCATCACATGCAATACATTCATCATTTATCAATAAGGACATATCTAAACTCCAATAAGATTTTTGCGATTCATCTTTTAGCTAAAACATTCTTAACATTTATTTAATCCAATGCTTGAACAAAAAACATATCGACCCCATAAGAACTTTTTTCATCTAATTCACTGACATCAGAGGGCAAATCACACAAGATAATCTTAGAATTAGGAACAGATGCAATTAAATTTGAAAAATCTTGGGTGATATAAAAAACCTGTGCTTTTGCAAAAATTGCAGATTTAAGGTTTTTTAAAGAAGTGATTTTTACAATAGGAATGAGTGCAAGTCTGATTGCAAACTCGCACATACTCGCCAAATCTTTACCCAAAATCTCTGCATCAAGCACGATGCAATCACTCCCGTAAATACAAGACTCTAATATCTGGTATTCATTAAGAAAAATATCATTGTGTATAATAAACTTTTGAGAATATCTCCTTAGTTGCGTCAGACAATCAAAATCACCTGCTCCTAAAATATTTTCTTCATAAGTAGTCCTAAAATCCACCATTATGAACTCTGAATCTAAATCTATCACAAAAGAAAGTCTCTCATATGAAAACGCTGGGTAATTAAAACATTTTTTTGCAATTTTTCCATCTCTAGCTAAATCACTCACCAAAGCTCTAGGGACATAAGGGTTATATGCTAAAGTCCTTCCTAAAAAATCAAATGGCAAAAGCCCTTCTCTACGCTGAATACTTTTTTTAAGATTTTCAAAAGTTTTGAGAGAATAGTGCATCATTTTTGACAAGACTGAATACTTTGAAAATGCGAGTTCAGCTCGGGTTCAGCTCGTATTTGATCATCAGGTATGGTTGCAAAAATCTTTTTAGCTTCTGCACATTTTCCAAGTTTATAATAACCCCAGGCAAGAGAATCCACATAAGAAATTGAGCTTGGATCAATCTCTAGTGCAACCTTCACATAATCAATTCCCTTCTTGATATCAATGTCATAATCTATAAGCATATAACCCAAAAAATTATAAAAAAATGCATCTTGAGAATTCAAATTTTCCTTGATGGATCTGATTTCTTCTTTTCGTTCTTTGATGGATGTTTCTAGTTTTTTAACGATTCTTTTTATCTGATTTATTTGAGGATGTTGTAGAGATTCAAATAAATAAATCGCTTCAAGTCCTAAATATTTTGGGTTTTGTCTTTCTTGATAAATAAGTCCTGCCTGTTTAGAGGCTGCTGCAAAATTCTTCTGCACCACATATAATTCTAACAAAAGATGCCTGTTTAGGGGAAATTTTTGTGCAATGTCTTGTGCCTGTTTGTATTTTTTTTGAGAAGCAAGTATCCAAATCAAATACCTTGCATTTTCTACGGTAGGAGATTTATCATAAATATTTTGAAAAATTTTTTGAGCATCATTCATATCGTTAAGACGGGCAAAAATATCAATGCTTTTTTGACAAAGCTGATCTGAGCATCCATATTCTTGCAAATGCGATTTGAGCAAACTGAGTCCAGTATTAGAATTATTCTTGGTGAAATAAATCATCAATAGTTTGCCCAATGCCTCTTCATCGTGAGTTTGATTATAATAGCTATCCAAAAGCAAGAACGCTTTGTCAAATTCTTTTTCACTTAAATAAAGCGTACCTAAAACATTTTTCACAGGCAAAGAATCTTCTTGCTTTTTGATATTTTCTAATAGTGAGATTGCTTTTTTAATATCCCCCATTTTCATATAAGTATCTACCAATATCTTGTTGGTAGATAGATCATTTGTATTTTTAGTGGTGTTTTGATAAATCAAAGCCAATTTTGAGGCGGTCTCTAAATCACCCATATTCGCTGCAGATATTGCCGCTTCTTTAGCGTAAGAGATATTTTTTGTCCTCTCATAAAGAGTGAGGTACCCATCCTTTGCAGCAGCAAAATCTCCTCTATTAAAGGCATCTGAACTTAACATTAAATATGAATCTTCTGAAAAAGTGTTTGCATTCAAGCAAATACAGAAAATCAGACAAGAACTCCTAACTAGATTTTTTTTAAGCATTTCACACCCTTGCATAGTCTGTACAAATCCTTTAATATTTTTTTATCTATATTTTCCTTCTTATAACCCTCCCAAAATGGGAAATCTACGCATTGTTTGGGTCTGACTTCATAAATAAGGCATTTTTTGGTATTATCATCAAAAAAAATACAGGCCTGACCATCTACACTCATCTTCTCTAAAAATGAAAATTTATACCCTACCTTTTTAACATAAGTTTGTGTGAATTTATCAAATGAAATATTCAAAAAATTACTAATTTTCAACATTTCATCAATATTGGCAAAAATGTATCCACTTTCACCCACACAACATTTTCCTCCACAAGTATTGCACTCACTTTTATCAAAACGAAAATCAAATTCCATTCCAAGCCTTTTGACAACGATATTGGGAGATTATATAAAAGAAAGCCCTAAAAAGGGCTTATTACAAGAAGAAAATCTGAGTATTTTTAGAAATTATATTTTAAGGTTACCACACCTCTACCCATTAGCATATCTCCAACGAGTTGAGAATAAACAAGAGATCCACTGAAATCTTTAGTGAATTTATAGCTGATCTGTGGAGATATCTCAAATAACTCAGAGTCTTGAGTTAGGTTTGTGCTTCTAGCAGGAATGACCCCCCCCCTATTTTTTATTGGCATTCCTGCTGCTTTGGAACGAACCGCTTCATCTCTAAGTCTTTCTGAACCTTGTCTCATATAAGGAAATCGGTTGCCATTATCATATCCGTTCCCAACCCATACCAAATCAAGTCCAAGACCAAAACCATTGTGAAATTGATATTTATGAGTAAAATACACTGCTTGCAAACCTGTATTTTTTACTGATCCTGTTCCTGTCCAGCCAAATCCCATAATGCCACCAGCAATAATACCATTCCACAACTGACCTCCCACATCAAAGCCACCTTTACTATCTAGCATTGTTCCATATCCCTGACCAAAACTTCCGATATAGCCTAATTTTGTAGTGTAGCCTGCAAATTTAAGATTTGCTTGTAGATTAAAAATACCCCTAGTCTTTGCAATACCACCATATGAAGTACCATCTCTGAGCAAACTAAAATAGCTTCCTAAAGCTTTACCTTTTGTGTGGAATGCCTCACTATCATTCATCACTGTTCCAGCAACTTGACCTAATACACCAACAGAAAGACCATTATCAAAATCATATTTATAATGAACATCTCCAAACATCATCAGATCATAAAGTTTTTGTGCCCAACTATAATAAAGCTTGAAACCCAGTCCTTTTATAGGCAAACCTTTATTGCTCTCAATACCCATTATGACGAGGTTATTACCGATACCAATTGTGCCTTTTTCATTCATCATTAGCATAATATTATCTGTCATCCAGCTATCATAAGCAGAAATATAAAGTTTGATGCCTGTAATATCCTCATTGGTGATCATGCCCCCAAGTCCCCTATCTCCCCAAGTAGTTCCGGCATTGAGTGCTGATACAATATTCATTTGACCTAATCTTATGGTGGTTTTTGTAGATTCAAATGTTTTATTTATGTAAAGATTACTGATATTAAAAACATCTGGAGCAGAACTTTGATCAATTCTAGGAGCCCTAGAACCACCAATAGCATTATCTGATGTTACAGCATCAGGCACACCTGGCCCATAGGCTGCAAACACTCCCACAGAAAGACTATATCCATTCACCTCTCCTGAATGAATAGTTGGCAAGAAAAACATCTGATAACCCTGACCTGAACCATCTCTCCCATCACTATAAAAATACTTCCCTCTAACCCAGCCATCTAAAGTGGCATTTTCTATGGCATCTTTAAGCGAACTAGCACTCAAAACCGCTGCACTTAGACAAACCAAAGAGGCAATCTTTAACATCTTCATCCTGAAACTCCTTAATTTTTTGTTAATAAATCGTTAAGACAAATTTATTATAATTGGAGAAACTTAAAAGAGAATTAAGATATTTTTATTAAAAAAATGTTTAAAAATGATTTCACACTCCACAAGTTCCCTTCAATAAGTATCTTTATAACGCAATACTTTTTACTCTAGTGTGGGTTTAAAATTTTTAAAAATTATAGGTAATCTGCAATCTAGTTCTATTTAACGATATATCTCCAAATATACTTGCATAATAAATCTGAACTGTTAGCTTTTTACCCACTTTATATGAAATACTAGGAGTGATCTCAACAAAAGACGCATCCATTGTTCTTTTATCTGGATATCCAGCCACTTTTCCCCTATAGTCCCTGCCTTCTGTATGTGAACCTGCCAACAATAATGGGTGATTATTTTCCCCGCTTATCCACGCCCCATCTAAAGTAAGGATAAAAGATCCGATTTTATAATCTAATTGTGCATAAAGAGCATTTATAGAAGTATTTTTTGTAGCCCCACTACCCAAAAAACCAAATCCATCTGCACCGTGACCTTGCGAACCATTCCAAAGTTTTCCTGCAGTATTAAAACCCCCAACATTATCTAGTAATGCCCCATACCCATCACCAAAACTTCCTGCAAAACCAACTTCTGCATAAAATTTATGTATCTCTACGCTCGCTTGAAGATTGTAAAGTCCTCTATTATTAGCTATATCCTGCATGTGTCCAAAAGGAAGTGATTCAGCGTCGACTTTATTGGAAAAATAAGTATTTAAATAAATGCTCTTGCTTTTAAATTCAGCGATCTTATTCACCCCACTTGCAGCAATCTGCCCCATTACCTTCACATAGGTATGTTCTCCGAAGTTATATCTATACCCCAATTCTGCAAATATCATATAATCAATAAGATGATGTGCCCACAAATCATAAAGTTTAAAATTCAAATGATGCATAGCATTTTCATCTAAATCATAATCTCCATCTACTCCTGCAATAACAAGATTATTCCCTATCCCCGCACCCTTTTTATTGGAATCTCCAGTTAATTTACTTGCTTGTGCGACAATATAAATATCATCAGTGATCCAAGTATCATAACCTGAAAGAGAAAATTTCAACCCATTAATATCTGAATTTTGAGCAAAAGCACCAATACCCCTATCCACGCTTTTGTCAGTGAAAGGACTGATAATATTCATTTGACCAATCTGAACACTTGTTTTTGTATTGGAAAAGTTTTTGTTAATATAAAGATTGCTGATATTAAAGACATCTGAACCACTCATATCAGTTCTCACGCCCCTACTTCCTTGTATATCATCGTTAGTATAATTCCCTTCATCTGGAGTGCCTGATCCTTGAGAGAAAAATATACCCCCTGTGAGCGAGTATCCATCTATTTCCCCGGAAGTTAGATCTATTTTTGTGCGAAACTGATAGCGTTGTCCCTGTGCATCTTTACCCCCCATAACGCTGTAGCGACCAAAAGCAAAGCCTTTGATATTTGAATTTTCAAGAGCATCTTTTAAAGATGATGCCTCAGAAACGCTCAAACCAAACCCAAGAGTAATTGCTAAAACTTTATATTTCATTGACTTCCTTAATTTATTTTTTGCAATATTATTTTTATCGCAAAAAATACTATAAAGAACTCACTTTAAATATTCTGAAATGATATTGATATGTGTTATTGTTTTTGATATATGTAAGGCATTAATCTCATAGTGCTATTTCTGGTTTATAAGTGCTTTTTTCTATATTGATATAAAACTCTAAAATGAGCTTGTCATCTTTTTGTGCTTTTCTTATCACAACAGGTAATAAAATTTCAACACTCATAGGAGTATTTTTAAGCTCCCCCAATAGAGTATTCATCGTCTGAATATCGGTTACCTCTCCACTAACAAAATATACCTCTTTTTTGATTTGCTTTTCTAAATTATTTTCACTACTTTTTTTGATAACTTCGATATTTTTAAAATATTTTCCCAAAAATTTTGCAAGTTTATCACTAGTAGAAGGGTAATTAATCGCATCTAAAAAATGCTGATTGATAGTTTTTGTTTTTTTCAAAGATGCCTGAGCGGTATTAAGATCCTTTTCCACTTGATTGAATATAATTTTTGCCTTCTTTTCATCAATATGCTGTTGCTTATAAGCTATTATCATAGGCCACAAAGCATAATTCATACTCACTCCAATAAGGATACAAAACACAAGAAAAAAAATCATATTTCTTATTACGAGTTCAGCATCTATCTCAATATAGAAAAAATCTCTTGTTTTAATTTTTTTATCATTTGACTTCATTTTTGAGCTTCCTCTGATTCAGGAGATTCGATGATAGAAGTTTTTGATTTACTGAGAGAGACAAAATTATACCAACCGCTTGAGAGAGGAAAAAACGTTACAGAACTTTTTCCAAAAATTGCCTTCAAAGGATCTTGAAGCAAGAAGTTGAAAACTTCTTTTGAAGGTGTTAAGCCCTTCAGTCTCAAAGAATCATTTCCAATTTCAATATAACTGATAGTGATTTGATCAGGAATAATATTAAATAAATTTATAACTGCATCACGTATCATAACATTATGAACTCCTCTATCTTTGGCGAGTTCAGATTCCAAAACTATGCGTGCTTCATAGGCATCAATTTTCCTTATCTGGGCATAATAAAATGCCTGTTTGTCGTGATAATTATCCACTCTTGCTTTGGAGAGAAAAATCTGGTATTTAAGCAATGAGGCAAACCCAAATAAAATTACCAAGGAAAAAATTATATAAAAAATCCATACCTTGGTGATTTTGGTAAAAATATACTTAGGCTTGGAAGCAATGAAACTTAAATTCATTTTTTTGTCCTCTCAAACTCTATCCTAGAAAGATCTGCAAGTGCATCTGTTAGAGAAAAAGATTTCTTTGATACTTGAATCATCATCTTATCTCTTAGATAATCCAATGCCCCTTCACTCATTCCATAAACATCTAAAATAACAAACTCCTCAATAAACTTGCTATCGTATAAATCGTTGGAATAAAATTCCATTAAAGAGTTTTGAATGATATCTGCAACAACAGAGACTTTGTAAATATCATCTACCTTCCCCTTTGTAAGATTTTCTTCTTGATTATCTATAAGGAGTTTTTCGTTCAGCTTATTGATAAAAATATCAGAATCCAAATCTTCTAAATCTTCAATTTCGTCATCAAAATCTTCTTCAATTTCTTCTTTATGATCTTTGGGAATCACAACATCAAAGAAATTTTCTGTATTTGTATCAGAAATATTCACATCTTCCATTTCTCCTTCTACCATAAAGTATCCCCCAAAATAAATCTCAGCATTATCTGCGACAAGCAGAGAAATACTGCTTCTTTCTTGAAGAATATAAAGTCTTGTTTTGCTATCAAGTTCATTTTTTATCTTCGAATAAATAATCACAAAAGGAGAAAATAGATAGTCAATTCCATTGATTTTAAAAAACTTCTCTATATTTTCTTTAATTTCTGCATTTTTTATATAGACCTTCCAAGTTTTAAAATCAATTATATTACATTCTTTTGCATCGATACCGTATTTAGAATAATCTTCTTTTTTTTCTTTTGATCTGATTACCCCTTGATTATAGCTCTTTGACATTACTCCTATATAGCAAAAAGAATATTTTTTCTGATATTTACGGATAAGTTTTACCGCTTCTATGGGAATTTCATTGTTGATGGTTTTAAATTCTCTATTGATATTTTCTAATGTTTTTCCATCTTTTATTCGGATGATTTTAATAGAACACGTCCTTCCATCAATATTTATCCCAATAAAGACATTTGAAAAAAACGTTCTGATCAGCTTAGGAAAATTAAAAATACTCATTACAAATCCATTGTTTCATTTTGAATAATTCTACCAAAAATGAAATATTTTGTCATAAAGATTCTTCCATTCGCTCTTGCACCAATCTTTTTGCCTCCTGCATACTCATATCTTTGGGAATAAAAAAAGGTTCTAGCATGTAATAATCTATTGTGGAAAAAGGTTTTGGTATTTTGAATTTATCCCAAGTACGGAGTTCATAATAACGGCTGAAAACAACTTTAGTGACACTTACTCCAACACCTGTTTTTTGAGCCATGGCAACCACGCCATCTGCTATATGATGATAAGGTCCCCTAGGTCCATCAGGAGTAATCCCCATATCCCAACCATCTTTTAAGTGGCGAAAAGACTCAATCAAAACTCTAGTTCCTCCCTTATTTGTAGAACCCCTAATAGTATGAAAACCAAAAAAACTGTAGAGTCTTACCATCAACTCTCCATCAAAATGATTGCTAGAAATGACGCAAATTTTGGATTTTTTTTTGGATTTAATATACGCAAAAGGCAACATTAAGAACTCTCCGTGCCAAAAACTTGAGATAAAATTAGTTTCTTTAAGTCCTTCATAAAGATGAAATCTATTTTTACAACTCAAATATAATAGCCACATGACACACCATATCAAACGAGGTAAAATAGCTAAAATAATCTTTTGCTTGAAGCCTTTTAAGCTCATATAACAGGTCTTCCTATCAAGCTCCCACCTTCATTATGGATCACTTTCACACTCACAATATCACCTATCTTAAATACCTCATCAGGAATTTTAATTAGCTTTCCATTATCACTCCTACCTTCAGAAAAAACGTCTCCTGTTTCCTTTATATTTTCTACTAAAACCTGATGGGTATTGCCTATTTCTTTTTTTGCTTTTAGAGTGAGAATTTCTCGATGCATGGCTTGAAGTCTAGAAAGCCTAGCAGATGCTATCTCTGAAGGAACCCTACCTTCATCTCCCCAAAGATGAGATTCAGTATGCGGACGTGGAGAGTACACAAAACTATAAAGCGTATCAAATTGAACCTTTTGAAGAACATCCATTGTGTGATCAAAATCCTCTTCGCTCTCTCCGGGAAATCCAACAATAATATCTGTTCCAATAGTAACATTAGGGAGAAGGGATTGAAGTTTTTGGACTCGATTGAGATACCATTCCTTGTTGTATCCTCTCCTCATTTTTTTTAAAATATTACTAGATCCACTTTGTAATGGCATATGAATGGATTTACATACTTTTGTATTGGTGGCAAATTCCTCCAAAAATTCATCGTCCATATGTAAGGGATGAGGAGAAGTAAAACGGATCCTTTGAATTCCTTCAATATCGCTTATTTCTCTAAGCAAGTCCGCAAAATTTATCCTCTTATGCTTAGTAGAAAAACGAACCCCATAGTTATTGACATTCTGGCCTAAAAGCATTAATTCTTTAACTCCATTTTGAGCAAGTTTCCTGGCCTCAGAAACAATCATATCTGAAGGAATTGAGATTTCTTTCCCTCTTGTATGCGGAACGATACAATAGGCACATTTCTTATCGCAACCTATGGATATATTTAACAAAGCTTTCACGCCAGTATTTCTTGATGCATCAAACACATAGGTGCTATCATCATAATCAAGCTCAACTTCCACAGCTTTGTTTTTATGAATCACTTCAGAAATCTTTGAAACATTTCGTGCTCCTAGTACAAAATTTACGCTTGGAGCTTTTTTAATAATCTCTTCTCCCATATGACTTGCAGTGCAACCACAAACACCAATCTTTGCACCAGGCTTTTTAATCTTAGCAAACTGCCCTATTTCAGAAAAAAGTTTGCGTTCAGGTTTTTCTCTCACGCTGCAGGTATTGATGAGTATGAGGTCAGCCTCTTGAGCCTCATGTGTGAGCTCATAGCCTTCTTTGGATCTAAGTTCTGCTATCATATGCTCACTATCTCGCATATTCATTGCACATCCCAAAGTTTCTATATATAGTTTCATTCAAACTCGCTTAAACGATATGAAGCTCATAAATGTAATCTTTTTCATCAAGTCCAAATTTGACTTCTGAGAGATATGCATTCCTCCCCTTGGATTGAAAAAAACTAACCGCTTTCAAAAGATCTTTATGATTATTTTCCTTATCAAAATAGAACAATTGGTTATGATTTGGTTCAAGTTTTTGAGCCAACTTCTCTAAAGTGATTTTCTGAGGTTTTTCTTCAATGCTTGTTTTTGCGAGTATCAATTCCATTGCTACAGCTCCATGTTTAAAATATTCTTAGATGACATTCTAGCTAGATTTGCCTTATAGAAAGTTTGATATTCCAAGAAGGATTAAAAACATTTTGAATAAAATTCTGTTATAATGTCCGCCAAACCTCTTCGATTTGACATCGAAAAATCTCCCTGCTTCGTTAATCTTCACAATCAAGCAAATTTCGGGATAAAACTTAAGAAGGAATTAAATGGAAAAAATACTAGACATCATAGAGCTAATTGCTTATGAAAAAGGATTGCAAGTTTCAATGGTTTCGCAGGTTGTTAAAGATTCTATCATCAAAATGGCAAAAAAAGAAATTGATGAAAATATTGAGTACTCTGTGGAAGAAAATCAAAAAGATAGAACATTAAAGCTTGTCCAAACCCTGATTGTATGCGAAGATAAAGATGTGATAGCCAATGAAAATTCTCATAAATTTATGCCTATTTCTAAAGCCAAAGAAATGTCGCAAGATGTAAATATTGGAGATGAAATCAAATATGAACTAAGTTTGGAAGACATGAGTAGAAATGCTGTGAATTTGTTATTCAAAGATCTAGAATTTAATATACAACGTACCATCGAAAATCAGCTCTTTGAAAAATTCAAATCCAATGTCGGTAAAATTATCACAGGGGTTGTTGTGAGAGTAGATGAAAATCAAAATACGTTTATTGAAATAGATGAAGTGCGTGGCATTCTTCCTATAAAAAATCGCATTAAAGGTGAAAAATTCGTCGTAGGCAATACCGTTTCTTGCATTCTCAAACACGTTGGGATTGATAGAGATGGGATTCATTTGGAACTCTCGCGCACAACTCCAAAAATGCTAGAAGAACTCCTCAAACTTGAAGTTCCAGAGATTAAAGATGGTGAAGTCATCATAGCAAAGAGTGCCAGAATACCAGGTGAGCGTGCAAAAATTGCTGTTTATTCTAATAATCCAAAAATCGATCCCATTGGTTCTAGTGTGGGGGTTAAAGGGGTGCGTATAAATGCTGTAAGCAGAGAATTGAATGGGGAAAATATAGACTGTATTGAATACTCTGAAGTCCCTGAAATTTTTATTTCCAAAGCAATTTCACCAGCAAATATCATCAGTATCAAAATTCAGCCTCCTGAAAGTGAAAATTTCCCACCTAAGGCGATCATAACGCTTATGAGTGATCAAAAAAGCAAAGCAATTGGAAAAAATGGTATCAATATTCGTCTAGCTTCTATGCTCACAGAACATGAAATACAACTCATTGAGATCACTTCGGAAAAACAAGCTCATCACCAAGAAACAAATACATCAAAAGTCGGTGTAGATGCTTTGCAGTCGCTATTTAAGGATTAGAATTAATCTTTAAGAATGCAAAGCCAATATATCCCTAATTTTAACAGGGATAAAGCCTATTCTCTCTCCGCTCACATTCACGCAAAATTTATTTGAGGTATCCCGAGAATGAGTATGCCCGTGTATATTTAGCGAACAATCGCACATCCTATAAACACTATCTAGCATATCTCTTGTATCACAATAGCGATCATTTTTTTTTCTGCTCATTACAGGAAAGTGAGAGAACATGACACGATGAATTCCCATATCAAGTACGATGGCATTTAAAAGTTTGTCTTTTTTAAAAGCCTTGCCCCATTTGAGCTCCAATTTTTGTAAGATTGCTTTTTTATTGTCTATCTTAAGCTTTATTTTTTTACATAAACTCCAGTCCTCATAATCTTTTAAAAGCTTATATTTTTTCAGATCATTATTCCCCACTAGGAGTTTTTTATTGCCATTTAGTTTATGGAGATACTTATACCCTGCATTAAAATACAGATCTCCAAGATGCAAAACAAAATCTCCAGTATTGATATTGGCATTCCATACATTCACGCTATAACAATCAAAGTTATCAAAACCATTTTTCATTGCCAAAATATTACGCACAGGCTCTTTTAAAAGAACATCAGAATGTCCAAAATGGCTATCAGAAATAACAAAGGTATCCAAACTTAAATGAAATTTCATTGGGTTTTTCTCAAAATGAATTTTTGTTATTTTAGTTTATTTTTTATTAAATTCCACATAAACGATAAAAAACCTAAAATACCCATCATTCCGCCAACAAAAAAAGCTATTTGATACCCAAAATGAGCATAAAGATACCCGCCCAAATAAGAACCCATAGCACCACCTATGAAAAACATCACCATATATAATGAATTAAGCCTAGCTCGAATATCATTTCCAAGTACATAAATTATACGTTGCCCAATAACAAGATTTAAAGACACACCAAAATCAAGCACAATCCCACAAAATGCCAACCAAACAAAAGCAACAATACGATTTTCTATATAAAAAATTGATAAAAACATTGAAATACCTACAGCTAAAAGGGCTATTCCTGTTGCCCAATCACTTTTGCCGCTATCTGCGAACCTTCCTGCCAATGGTGCAACCAATGCACCTATGACTCCTATAAGGGCAAACAATGCGACTTCATTGTTATTGAAATCAAAAATTTCAACTAAAACCAAGGGGGTAACAATCCAAAACAAACAAAAAGCACCAAAAGCTAAAAAATGGTAAAAGCCTCTCTGTCTTAGAATTGAAATAGTTTTAAATAATCCCAGCATTGAATAGATGAGTTGGAAATAATTTAATCTATGTGATGGTTTTCTAGAAGGAATAGCAAACAAAAACACGACTGCCAAAATCAAACTTAACACTGCAGAGATGAAAAATACTCCTTGCCATTTTATCACTCCAGAGACAAAGCTAGAAAATGGACGTGCTAACATAATTCCAAAAAGTAACCCGCTCATAATCTTTCCTATTGTTGCTCCTGTATTTTTAATACAAGACATTGATGCTCCAAATGGCACAATCATCTGTACGCTAGAGGCAGAAATACCCACACATAAAGACATAAAAATAAGTTTGTAAAAACCCTCAGAAATACTTATAAAAAATAGCGCTAAGGCATTCAAAAGTATCATAGAAATTATCAATCTCTTATTTTCAATCACATCAAGCAAAGGTACAAGAAAAAACAATCCTATTGCATAGCCAATTTGAGTAAGAGTAGTTATTAAAGCAATATCATTGATAGGAATACCCAAAGAATCAGAGATATTCGCCAGTATGGGCTGAGCATAATACAAATTAGCTACTATCACGCCAACAGCAATAGCAAATAAAAAGTTTAATGATTTAGTGCTATCTTTTGACTTCATCAATAATTTCCCCATTTTCAAAACGATAGATTCTATGTGCAAGCTCAATAGTACTAGGACGATGTGCAATGAGAATGATAATTTTATTTTTAGCTATACAATCAATGGTATCTTTGAAATCTTCTTCTGTTTTTGCATCTAATGCGGAGGTTGCTTCATCCAAAATCAGCACTTCAGGATCTTTATAGATAGCTCTAGCAATAGCTATTCTCTGTCTCTGGCCACCGCTTAAATTTGCTCCAAACTCATCTAAGATCGTATCAATCCCATTGGGTAACTCAGAAACAAAATCCCAAGCTTGTGCTTTTTTTAAGCTTTGAATGACTTTCTCTCTGTCGTATTTTCCTCCGTATGCAACATTGGCACAAATACTATCATTAAAAATAAAAATTCTCTGTGTCACGATAGCAATATTATCTCTTATACTCTCTTGTCTATAGGACTGTATGGAAACATCATTGATAAAAATTTCTCCAGAATTTGGTTCATATAAACGCAATATCAAATTTACAAGTGAGCTTTTTCCACTACCGCTTTTGCCAACCAACGCAACGATTTGATTTTTAAAAAACTCCACATTCACTTTATTTAATGCACGTGTGTCATCATATTTTAAACACACATCTTTGAAACTAATCCTTTCAATAGGTGCACAAAGAGATGCTTCTCCATCTTTTATTTTGGGTTCTCTATCAAGTATTTCAAAGATCCTATCAGCAGCAACAAAAGCTTCTTGAAATGAGGAAGCAATATTAACCAAACGCTTAAAAGGAGTATAAAGCATAAAAAGAGCGGTGATGAAAGAAAAAAATGCTCCTGCACTCATTTTTCCTGCAATGACCTCAGCTCCCCCTAGATAAATCACCAAAGCAATAGCAATAGATCCCAAAAACTCCATTAGCGGAGAAGATAATTGTCCAATCAAGGTCGCCTTAAGCCCCAACTTGAAGAATTTATGATTTTCTTCTGTGAAAATTTTTTGTTCTATCTTCTCGCCATTGCTTGCCTTGATGATTTCTACATTGTTGAATATTTCTGAAAGCTTTGCAGTAATATCTGAATTCTTCTCTTGATTGAGTCTTGAGATTTTTTTGATTTTTTTAATGATACTAGCTAATGGATAAATTGCTAAAGGCATAATAATAAGTCCGACCACAGCAAGTTTTGGACTCTGGTAGACAACAACACACACAAGCCCTATAACCGTAAGAGATTCACGAACAAATTCAGCTAAAAAATTTGAAACACTCGCACGAATAAGACCAATATCATTAGTGATTCTAGATATTAGCTCTCCACTTCGCATTTTATTGAAAAAATCTATTTCCATTTTTAGCAAATGCTCTAGCATACGATCACGAATCTTTCTAATAATGTCTAGACCAATGTAATTCATAAAATACATCTGAACATACATTCCAAAACTTTTTCCAAAATATGCCAATACAACTAAAAATGGCAAAAAAACAAGCATTGAAGTATCTTTTTTGATAAAAATATCATCTAGAACTGGTTTGACTAAATATGTTCCCCAAGCAGTACAGCCTGCGGTAAGGAGTGTGGCTAAAAATGCAATAAAAAAATGATAATAGTACGCCTCAATATAAGGACGAAACCTCTTTAAAAAAATTCTCATCAAAGTGCCTTATATAAATTCAATAAGTCTGCTAATGTTTCAAGAAATGATCTCAAATCCAGCATCTAAAATTGCATCTGAAATCATTTTTTCATTCGCAGGAAATTCAAATTGAACATTTACAATTTTTTTTGTCAAATCCACTTCAATCAACTCAACTCCATCAATTTCTCCGACAAACTTTTCAATCTTATCAACACATTTTTGACAACTCATTCCAGCGACTTTGAATTCCTTTTTCATTTTAAATCCTTAAATTTAAATTTTCTTAGCCTCTGGGCATTTAAAACAACACTAAGGCTACTCAAACTCATTGCTAAAGAAGCAATCATAGGGTTTAAAAGGATCCCCGCTTTATATGCAACTCCACAAGCTAGAGGTATGAATATGACATTATAACAAAAAGCCCAAAATAAGTTCTCTTTAATATTCTTTATCGTTGCTCCACTAAGTGAAATGGCATTCACAACAGATTTTATATCATTATTAAAACTAATAATATCTGCTACTTGAACACTCACATCGCTTCCTTTTGCCATCACTAAAGAAATATCCGCACTAGCTAACGCAGGAGCATCATTCATCCCATCGCCCACCATCATCACAATTTCTTTTTCTTTTTTGAGGGATTTAATTTTTTCAAGTTTGTCATCAGGCTTTGCTCTTGAAATAGCTTCATCAATACCAATTTCATCTGCAATAGCCTGAACACTTGATGAATTATCTCCACTCAAAAGAATTGTCCTAATATCCATATTCTTAAGTTTGGCGATATATTCTCTGACTTTAGGCTTAAGTTTATCTTTGAGTATAAAAGCTCCTAATAAGCGATCATTATCTCCTTGTTCTCCAACCAAAACAACGATAGCTTCATCATTTGGAAGATTTAAAGGAGCCATGAAGTTGAAATTTTCCTCATTCCCTAGCTTGATAATTTTCCCATCAATATTTGCACTGATACCAAAGCCTGCCTTTGTGTGAAAATCTTTGGCATTTTTGGGTATTATGTGCTCAGTTTTGGCATATTCAATGATAGATTTAGCAATCAAGTGTTCACTCCCACTTTCTACGCCACTTGCTAAGGCTATCATTTCTTTTTTATCTAATGTGTCATCAAATATCAAAACTTTTTCAACCATAGGTTTTCCAACGCTCAATGTGCCTGTTTTGTCAAACACAACTGTAGTAACTTTCTGTGTATTTTCTAATGCTTTAGCATTTTTAAAAAATATACCTCCATAAGCTGCCCTTCCACTTCCTATCATAATAGACATAGGTGTTGCAAGACCTAAGGCACAAGGACACGAAATAACAAGCACACTCACAAATATTTGAAGTCCAAAACCAAAATCTTCTTGATACACCCACCAAAATATACCTGCTAAAACTGCAATCATAATCACGACTGGTACAAAAATTCCTGAAACTTTATCAGCAATTCTAGCAATAGGAGCCTTGCTATCTTGTGCATTTTGAATCAAATGAATAATCTGACTAAGAGTACTATCTTTTGAGGATTTACTTGCACGCATCAAAAATGCTCTATCTGTATTAATAGTCCCTGAATATACATTATGACCAGAAACTTTAAAAACAGGAAGCACCTCTCCTGAAAGCATTGATTCATCAATATTGACCTCACCTTCAAGGATAATTCCATCTACGGGGATATGACTACCTGGAAGAACCTTTATGACATCATCAATAGAAATTTCATCAATACTGATTTGTATTTCTTTGTTATTTTCTACCTTTATAGCCGTTTTGCTTGTATGGGACATAAGCCTCTTAAGTGCATCTGTAGCTTTTAATTTTGATTTTTCTTCAATGCTTTTGCCAATAAGCACGAACATAATAATCATACAGACACTCTCAAAATAAAGTCCATTAACCTGTGCACCCATAAAAATATTCACAACCAAATAAAAACTATAAAGGAACGCACTTGCTGTACCTATTGCAATAAGTGTGTCCATATTTGGATTACCTGCAAGTAAAGATCCAAATCCTCTAAAATAAAACATTCTTCCCATATGCATTACAATAAGTGTGAATAAAAGTTGCAAAACTCCATTTATCTTGGGGTGAAGCAAAAAAGATGGTATGAAGGCATCAAAAAACATTCCAATCATTGATAAATACAACGTACCTAAAGTAAAGATAATCGCCAAAATTAGCTTTATTTTACGAGAAAGGAATTTTTTTTCAAACTGCTCAAACAATCCTTTAGCTTGATTTTGTGTTTGTGTTAGCTGATCTAGACTTGGAGAATATCCAAGTTTAGTAATGATGGCAAAAATTTCTTCCAAATTTGTCTTGCCCTCTTCATAGGAAACTTTAGCGGTTTTTGAAAGCAAATTTACCTCTATGTCATAAATAAAATCTTTTCTCTTTAAAGAACGTTCAATCCCTAAAGAGCAAGCCGAACAAGTCATACCTTCAATATAAAACCTCTGTGTTTTTATATTTTTCACAGACACATTGTTCCCTTTTTATCAGCTATGAGATCTTTCATACTCAAATAGCTATTGAGGGCACAAACATATGCTTTTGCAGTGGCATTCATCGTATCAATATCCATTCCATGACCAATTATAGCGGGTTTTCCCTCTTCAAATTCAACCTTTACCACTACCTTTGCCAAGGCATCTTTTCCGCCACTAAGTGCTTGAGCTTGATAATCTTTCAAATTTCCCTTAATGCCAGTAATCCTGTCAATGCCCTTTAAAATACTATCCACACTTCCATTTCCTAAAGCACAATCACTGTATTCAATTCCATCCCTCTTGATACTCAAAACTGCAGAGTATTTCCCTGAAGAATTTGCACTGATTTGAATAAGTTCAAGAGAAAAAATTTGCGGTATATGGATAGTTTCTTCATTTAAAATTGCACGAATATCATCATCAAAAATCTCTTTTTTGCTATCGCAAAGAATTTTAAAACGTTCAAATGCAGCATTCAATTCATCCTCTGTAACACTAAATCCCAAAGATTTAATCTTATCCTTAAATGCCGCCCTACCTGAATGTTTCCCAAGCACTAAAGTATTGGCTTTAATGATTCCAATATCAGCAGGTTTCATAATTTCATAAGTCTCAGGATTTTTAAGCATCCCATCTTGATGAATACCACTTTCGTGTGCGAAGGCATTTTGTCCCACTATGGCTTTGTTTGGTTGGGGTCTAATACCTGTAATATCTGCGACCAATTTACTAGAAGCATAAATTTCTTGAGTTTTGATTTTATTACTAAAGCTGCCAAACAAATCTTTTCTAGTTTTTAATATCATCACAACTTCTTCAAGTGCTGTATTTCCGGCACGTTCACCCAATCCATTTATGGTGCATTCTACCTGTCTTGCTCCATTTTGAATCCCATAAATAGAATTCACCACCGCCAATCCTAGATCGTTATGACAATGTACAGATAAAGTTGCTCTTGTGCCTACAAAATCTGAAATTTCTTTGATGATGCTACCCATCTCGCTTGGAAGTACATACCCTACAGTATCAGGGAGATTAAGAGTGTTGGCTCCTGCTTCCATAGCAGCTGCAAGAATTTCTTTTAAAAATCCTATGTCACTTCTAGAGGCATCTTCACAACTAAATTGCACATCATCAACCAAACTTTTAGCATATGTAATAGAATCAACCGCTCTTTTAATAACCTCATTTGGTTTCATTTTTAGCTTATATTCCATGTGAATGGGGGAAGTTGCTATGAAGGTATGAATTCGTTTGGATGTGGCTTTTTTAAGTGCATTTGCAGCTGCCAAAATATCCTTATCAATAGCCCTACAAAGAGAACAAATGGTGCTTGTTTTTACAACCTCTGATATCCGCTCAATTGCTTCAAAATCCCCTGGACTAGCTGCTGCAAACCCCGCTTCAATAATATCCACACCTAATTTTTCAAGTTGTTTTGCTATTTTAATTTTTTCTTCAATATTCATTGAAGCACCAGGACTCTGTTCGCCATCTCTTAAAGTTGTATCAAAAATCTTAATCACACTAGACATTCATGATCCTTTTAATTATATTATTTGTAAGCAGTAAAAAATTAAGGATTTAAATGCCCAGAAGGAGGGTGGAGTAAATTTTTTTGCTACAATGATAAGTAATAAAAATACACACTCTCATTGAATTACTCCTTGAAGTTTTATTAAGTCTATCTTTTTTTGTTAAACGAGCTAAAAATTCTCTTGAGTTGCATTCTAAGAATCAAAAGCAACCAACGAAAAATCCCATAAATAACATATAAAGACATCAATAAAGTCAATGTTTCAATGAATGCCCTATTGTAGTTTGCAAATACAACTGCCAAAAAAATCAATAAAATCACAAAAGTTTTTAGATTCCATTTAACCTTCTTAAAACTTGGATAACGAATATTGCTGACCATCAATATCCCTGAAATGAAAGCAACAATAAGAAGAATATATTTGTATTCTACGGAAAAAATATCATATTTAATATCCATCAATATCCACAACACAATCAAAACCGCTGCAGAAGGAATGGGGAGTCCAACAAATGAGTTTGGTTCATTTTCAGAACTTCCAATATTAAACCTCGCTAACCTGATAGCCCCAAAAATCACAAACAAAGCTGACACAACAATCTTATATCCCTCTCCATTGGATATATAACTTTGACCCATATAAAAATACAAAAGCATTGAAGGAGCAACTCCAAAAGCAATTACATCAGCTAAAGAATCAAACTCGACTCCAAACTTGCTCGTTGTATGGGTTATTCTAGCAACTCTTCCATCAAGACCATCTAAAACCATCGAGACCAGAATAAAATAACAAGCCAACTGGAAATCAGAATTCGAAGAAAAAACAATACTCATAACGCCTAAAAAAATACTTCCTGCTGTGAAAAGATTGGGAAGTGCATAGAGTGGATTGATATTCATTTTATGTATCCTATTAAAGTTTGTCCGCCTTTTATTTTATCACCTACATTGACTTTTAAATCTAAAAATTTTGCAGGAAAGAAAAGTTTGAGTTCGCCCAGTTTCATAAAACCCATCCTATCATTACTTATAAAAGCGGGTTTGTTGTAAAACTTAGCTGAAGAAAAAATTTGAGGGTAAAGCTCGATTTTAAAGTCATATTTCCCTGTAGAAAAAAAAGTGATTTGAGTATTGAGATTATTTTTCAATTCATTATCTGAAAATCTTAAAAATAGCCCATTTTTTTTGACTATTTTATATTCCAAAACATCTACAGGGCTCCTAAGTATCCCAACATCAAGCCAATCCACATCAATAGCAACACATATAAAGCCTTCTTTATTAGACACTTGAATGATCTTGCCATCAATAGGGGCTATCAAAATGGGATTGAACTTATCTTCTGCAAGTCTCTCAGGATTTCTAAAACCAAATATCGACAAGATCAAGCATAAAAAAGATAAAAAAATAAAAATATTCCAACCCAGCCATAAAAAAATAACAACAAAAATAGTGATTATAATGATGCCCTTATAACCTTCTTTTGCAATAATCTGGGTATCTGTCATCTTAATTCTCTTCTCTATTGACCAATTTACTTGGAAGATTGTTTTGAATCTCAAAATCTGAAATAATCTCTCTTACTCTGTCTCCATCAATGACTTCTTTTTCAAGTAACTCCTGAGCCATTTTCTCAATAGCTTCCCTATAATCCTCTAATAATTTTTTGACCTGAGCATAACGATCGCTAAGTGTTTTTTTGATAAACTCATCCATATTTTCTGCAGTTTTCTCACTAAACTCACGCACATTTCCCGCACCTGCACCCAAAAAATTATTCCGACGTTTTTCTAAAACCATAAGCCCACTGACATCAGTCATTCCATAATAGCTCACCATGGCCTTTAAGATATCTGTAGCTCTCTCTAGATCATTACTAGCGCCTGTAGAGATTTCTCCTAAAAATACATCCTCAGCAACCCTACCACCAAGCAAAACATCAATTTCTGCAAAAAGTTCATGTTTTTGCTTGAGATATTTATTATCTTCTGGAGTATTCAGAGTATACCCCAATGCTGCCATTCCTCTAGGAATGATAGAAACCTTATTCACTCTAGCTGAACCTTCTGTCATTTCCGAAACAACAGCATGTCCACTTTCATGATAAGCCACAATCTTTTTATCTTTAGGCGAAATACGGCGAGATTTTTTTTCTAAACCTGCAATACCTCTCTCTACTGCCTCTTTGAGGTGCTTTTGACTCACTTGTTTTTCATTGTTTCTTCCTGCTAAAAGTGCGGCTTCATTGATAATGTTGGCCAAATCTGCTCCCGCTAAACCTGCTGTGAGTCTAGCAATCTCTTGCAAATCTACATCTCGACCAATTTTAATGGCTTTAATATGAACTTTCAAAATCTCCACCCTACCATTAAAATCAGGTTCATCGACAAGCACTTGCCTATCAAATCTACCTGGTCTAAGCAACGCAGAATCAAGCACTTCTGGCCTATTTGTGGCTGCCAAGACAATCACCGGTGAATTTTCAGATCCAAATCCATCCATCTCTGCAAGGAGTTGATTTAAGGTTTGTTCACGCTCATCATTCCCGCTCACCATACCTCCAGCAGCACGAGATTTTCCAATTGCATCAATCTCATCGATAAATATAATGCTTGGTGCCTCTTTTTTTGCCATCTCAAACAAATCTCTAACTCTGCTAGCTCCAAGTCCTACAAACATCTCAATAAAGCTACTTCCACTCATTGAAAAAAATGGCACATTTGCCTCTCCAGCAACTGCCTTTGCCAAAAGTGTCTTTCCAGTACCAGGAGGACCCACGAGCAAAACTCCCTTAGGAATCTTCGCTCCTAAAGAGGCGTATCTATCAGGATATTTTAAAAAATCTACTATTTCAACAACCTCTTCTTTTGCTTCTTGATTTCCTGCCATATCATCAAATCTCACCTTAGGTTTCTCTGCATTTACAAGCTTCTTAGAGCTTCCCATACCAAAGATCCCTCCTCCCATATTTTTTTGCATTCGATTTGCCATAAACATCCACAAACCCAAGATAATAAATATAGGGAGCAACCAACTAAACAGATCTGTAAAAAAATTTGACTCACTAAAACCACTATAGTCAATTTTTTGTTGCTCTAGTAATGGCACAAGTGATGGATCTTGAACCTTCTTGGCGATATAAGTGATTTTTTGATTGTTTGAATTAACTCCAATAGCTTTGATGATGGTTTGACCGATACTCACAGAAGTAACTTGTTTATTTTTTATGATATCTTTAAGTTCAGAATAATCTATTTTTTTTGTTGTGTTTACCCCAAAACGATCACTCAAATCACCTTCTTGTGGATTCATAATTTTAAATGCAATCAAAGCAATCACCACAAAAATAATCAACATCAAGATAGGGTTTTGCGTAAATGGTTTTTTATTGTTGGGGTTGTTTGGATTTTGATTGTTTTTTTGTGACATTTTTTCCTCGTTTTTTGATTTTAGTCTTAATTATATTATTTTTGTGTAAGTTTTATGCTTATCCAGCCATCTTTCTCAAAAATATCTAGCAACCTAAACTCACTAAATTTATTCAATATTTTCTCTTTATATTCTTTTAAAATCCCTGATAAAATCAAAATAGAATGCGGTTTTAGGGATTTTATAAAATCTTGATGGAGTATTAAGATAACATCAGCAATAATATTAGCAACAATGACATCATAAGTCTTTTTAGATTTTTCTATGGAGCCCTGCCAAATATTATCAGGTTTAAGATGATTAAGAGTAAAATTTTTTGAACTTTCAGAAATTGCAAACTCATCAGTATCGCACAAATCAACTTTTGCACCGAGTTTTTTTGCTGCTATAGATAAAATACCGCTTCCACATCCTACATCAAGAAATTCTTTCCCTTCTAAAGTCATTTCTGAGAGCATTAAAAGGCACATAGAAGTGCTGCAATGATGACCTGAACCAAATGCTAGAGCTGGATCAATCAGAATATCGATAGCATCCTCAACGCTTGTATGCCAACTAGGTCTAATATAGAATTTCCCTTGTCTTATAGGGATGACACTTCTTTGATACTCAGTAATCCAATCTTGGTTTTTGCAAAGTTTTGTTTTGTATGCAAAGCCTACAGTCCTACCTAGATTCTTGCTCAGATAAGAACAAAAATCACTCAATAACCCGATCAGATCTACACTAGGATCGCTTAAAGAATATACAATCAAAGCAACTTGAGGATTTTCAAGGGTCTTTATATTAAAATAAGTAAGCTCATCAATGGTTTTGAATATTTCTTGTGAAATATCCCGCTCCTCTATCGCTTCCCCAGTTTTTTCAATAATAAAATCTGCAAAAACGTCTGCACAATCACCTGGGATAATGACCGTTTCAAAATAATATTCCTGCATCAATGTCTTTTATTCATTCACACCTAAAACAACTTCTAGCTTTTCTTTTAACACTTGAGGAGTGAAGGGCTTGACAATATAATTATTAACCCCCGCCTTCAGAGCGGTAATAACCTCAGCCTTACCTCCCTCTGTGGTAACCATAATTATCGGAATCTCTCCATATCGAGGATCAGCTCGAACTTTCTTTACAAGCTCAAGTCCATTCATTTCTGGCATATTCCAATCGGTGATTAAGACTTTTACGTCTTCTGTTGTGTCTAGCACCTGCCAAGCTTCTAGGCCATTTTCACCCTCTAGGATATCTTCATAGCCTAATCGCTGAAGAGTGTTTTTTATAATTCTTCTCATTGTGGAACTGTCATCTACTACCAACAACTTCAATTTCTACTCCTTGAAAGTAAATCCGTGACCTGTATAGAATACTCAAAATTATGTTAGCAAAATCTCACTCTTGAAATGATAACACAATTTAAGATCATTTAACATTAATAACTATCTAATATAAATAGAGAAGAAAAAATCTTGGATAATTAAATACGAAAGTTCTTTAAGATCTCACTCAAGTCAATTTTTCCCTCATAATAAGCCTTACCGACGATAACTCCCCCTTTAATTTTATGTTCTTGAAATTTTTCACTCAGCTCATATATGTCTTTTTCGCTCTTAACTCCCCCACTTGCAATACAAAAACACTCACTAGCTTTGGCTAACTTCAAAGTTAAATCAACATTAATCCCACTAAAGGTTCCATCCCTATTAATGTCCGTACAAATGATAGCTTGTATATCAGATTCTTTAAACTCTTTTGCAAAATCTAATGCTTCAATTTGTGCACTTTTTACCCATCCCTCAAGTGCAACTTTCCCATCTTTTGAATCAATGCCTACAGCAATATTATATTTACTAGCCATTTCCTTAGCAAAAAATGGATTTTTAAGTGCAATAGAGCCCAATATCAATCTATCAATTCCCATGTTTGTATATCTTAATATCGTTTGTTCATCTCGTACTCCTCCACCTAGCTGGATTTTCAACCTAGAACTTTTACGAATTGTTTCTATCACTTCAAGATTTTTAGGTTCTCCACCAAATGCACCATCAAGATCAACTATATGAAGCCATCTTGCCCCCATATCTTCAAATTTCTTGGCAAATTCAGATGCATCTCCATATACCTTTGCACTTTTAATTTCGCCTTTATATAGACGAACTGCTTTACCTTCTTTCAAATCAATTGCTGGAAATATATCTATCATCACTTGCTCTTTTTAGAATTTTTAGAGCCTATATTCTATCACAAGAGAAAAACTACCTCATAGATATCTTTAACTTAGAGATGAATTTAGTTCAATCTAGTTTAATCCTATACTTGTGGTAGAATTCCCTAAGAAATTTTTTATAATCGGAAACCAATGAAGAAATTGCTAGATTTTTTTGAATATCTCAAACGCTACCATATTGATGTTCTTGACACAATAAGCATTATGCTAGAGCTGTTCATTTTAAAAATCCAAGACCCTAAAGCAATCCATTCCCTCATATCCAAAGAAGCAAAAAAAGAACAGATCTATGAGCAATTTTGTGATCTGATTCAGACTCTTATCAAGCATTCATTTTACGTCAAAATCAACCCAAATGCAAATATTTTAAAAATACTCAAAACAATTGATCAAATACCCATAAATAACCAAATTATTGAACAATTTTTGCACACCATCACACAAAAAAAAACTTCCAATAAGCTTTATTATTATTCTACTCCATTGGAGATAAATCAGCTACTCATATCCTTACTGGAAATAAAACCTAATGATGAGATCTATAATCCTTGTTATGGAATTGGAAGTGTATTTTTAGGTCTTGGAAACACAGCCCATAATATTAAACTTTATGGAGAAGAGCTTGATGAGAGACTTTCAAATATAGCTCACTTAGTTGCACAAGTGGCAAAAATACAAAATGTCAAACTTTGCGTGAATGACATACTCAAACAACCCATTTTTAAAACAAAAGACGGATTTGAACATTTTGATAAAGTCCTTTGTAATCCTCCGTTATATGCTCATATGGGGATAGAATATCTTAAAGAAGATGAACGTTTTGGGAAAATGGGAATCTTGGTTAAGAACTATCCTGAACTAGTGTTTCTCACTCACGCCCTTTCTCATCTGAAAAAACGTGGTGTATTTATTATCCGCAATCAAACTTTACAAAAATCATCCCTAGAAGAAAAACTTCGCGAACGTCTGTGTAAAGAAAAAATGATAGAAGCCATCATTGAATTACCAAAAAATATTTTTCCTCATCAAAATCACGAGTTTTCTGTTTTGGTGATTTCTCCAGGGAATGAAAATATACTACACATCAATGCAAACAATGAGCATTTTTATCAAAAAGATGGAAAATACAATCGACTTATCAATATTGATGAAATTTCAAATATTTTCTGTAAAAAACTCTGTACCCCTTACTCCACACTAACAGCACTTGATAAAATTCAAATTCACGATCTAAGAGCACAAACCTATCTCAATAAAAACAATACAAGTGGAGATATTCACACTTTAAAATCCCTAGAAATAGAAATTTTTAGAGGTCAAAGGGCTTATGGTAGCCCAAAAGATAAAAAAATTCAATTCTATGATGTGGGAATTGCAGATTTTAAACCTTATGGATTCACGCAAGATTTCGAAAATAAAAAAGAATATGGGGATATCGCAAAAATACAAAAATACGCACTCAAATCATATGATATTTTACTTTCTTTAAGAGGTATTTCTCCTAAAATTACTATTTTAGGAGAAATCAACTCTCTTTGCGTGGCAAATGCTGGAATCATTACTTTAAGGGCAAAAAATAAAGAAATAGCTATAGGACTTTATTGTTATTTTTTCTCATCACAAGGAGAGAAATCGCTCAAAAAAATTTATGAACAAAGTGGTGAAAATACCGTGAATATAGATAATTTACACCATCTAAGTATTCCTAAAAATTACAACAAAGATTACAAAATGATTTTCTCAAAAATAGAAGAAGTAAGCAAGGAGTTAGAAATTATTAGCAAAAAAATAAACCTACTCAAAGGAAATAAATGAAATCTCAAATCAAGATAATAGAAAGCAAAATTGTTAATGTTGAATATGGCGAAAATGTTTGCGTGATGACTCCCTCTAACCTCTATGGATGCAAACTTGGAAATAATGTATTCATAGGTCCTTTTGTAGAAATTCAAAAAGATGTGTTCATTGGCGATAACACTAAAATTCAAAGTCATAGCTTTATTTGTTCACTTGTAAGTATTGGTTCAAACTGCTTTGTCGCACACGGAGTGATGTTTATCAATGACCTTTTTGAAGAGGGTTATCCTGCTTTAACTCCTTCTAATTGGAAAAAAACTAGTATTGGAGATAATGTATCTATTGGTTCAAATGCAACTATTTTGCCTGTGAATATTTGCAATAATGTAGTTGTTGGAGCAGGGAGCGTGGTGAGTAAGGATATAGCAGAACCAGGAGTTTATGCAGGCAATCCTGCAAAAAAAATACGTGCTCTAAAAAAATAAAGAAACTATATGAAAGTAGCCATTATCGGGTATGGGTATTGGGGTATCAATATCGCCAAAAGTGTTTTTAAAAATCCAAATTTTGAACTTAAGACAATTTTTGACGAAGATCAATCGCGAATCAAAGAAGCAGAAAAAATCTATCATTTAACCCCTTATGATAGTTATGAGTCTATTTTGAAAGATGACACCATAGAAGCGATATTTATTATCACTCCGCCTCATACGCATTATGCTTTAGGAAAAGCTGCGTTATGTGCAAACAAACATACCTTTATAGAAAAACCATTAACAACAAATATTCAAGAAGCTTATGAGCTTTATGAAATTGCTCAAAACAACAATTGTGCCTTGCATTGCGACCATACTTTTTTATACTCTCCTGCAGTAAAATGGCTAAAACAAAATATCCATACATTTGGAGAAATAGTTTATATTAATTCCCGTAGAATCAATCTAGGACTTTTTCAAAGTAGCTTGGACGTAATTTGGGATTTGGCAATACACGATCTATCCATTATAGACACCCTTGTGGGATTAAAAATCAAAAAATCAAAAACATTTAGCAAAAAATATCAGAACTATCCTCATGATGCAATTGCAAATATCAATTTAGAACTTCAAAGTGGTCTCATAGCTACTATCAATGTCTCTTGGCTCTCGCCTATCAAAGTCAGAGAAATGATTATTGGAGGGGACAAGAAAACAGCCATCTATGATGATACAAAAAGAGACAAAATCACTCTTTTTGATAGCGGGGTCATCATTAAAGACAAGTTTGATAAAAATAGTCTTTATCAGAAAATGATTGAATATAAACTAGGAGAGGAAGAAATTCCTGTATTGGAAAATTTTATGGCACTAGATAATTCCATCGCCTCATTTTTCTCCTCAATTTCTGAAAAATCTTGCTATCAAAACCAAAAAGAGCATGTCTTAAGAGTGATTCAAGCCTTAGAGATCATCTCAAAATCGTAGTATTACCTATGTGGGATATCCAATTTCCTGAGAATTTTTCTAAAATCATTCAAAGAGTTTTGATTATTTTTGAGTTCCAAAAACTCTACTCCCAATGATTTGAGCTGGTTTTTATTTTGATCACTTAAGGTATCTGCTACAAAAATATCCGTATCTCTGGCAATAACTGCATCTGCAGATTCTGGGTTGCCTTTTCCCATTAATTTAACTTCTACCCTATATTCTTTGCTTTTAGAGGTGTCATAAAGTTTGAAATCCACTTCCCTATCAAAATCCAACTCTCCATTTTTCTTAAAAATATCAGCATTGATAGCATCCTTGCTAACTCCACTCAAATGACATAATTGTAACATTAATGGTTTTTTCAACTCTTTTACCAATGCTACTCCAAGCACCTCCACGCAATGCAATCTTTTTGGTTGCCATCGCATTAATCACCAATAAACTCTCCATTAAATTCAATTCAACAAAAATGTCTTTGTAACCTATTTTTATTGAGATTCCAATATTTTGATCCATATCGCTTTCTAATTAGCTTAATAAGTTTTCTAGATAATCAATATTTGTATTTGCAACATTTAACATTATCTCTTTTTTTGCACTTCCATAAATATTTCCTATTGTTTTTTATTCATACCTGCAAAAATTACTGCTTCATCAGAGTTAATAGAATCACTATTGATAAAGTGATTTTTATAACAACTCAGATCTATACTCTTATCATTGAGCTTGGTATCTAATATCTTCTTGAAAAAATCCAATGCAAAATCCAAAAATTCCAAATTAATGGCATTCACAACTTCTTTTCTATAATCATCTCCCCTAATAAGTTTTCAACCGTATTCCTGAGAACTATTTCACTAAATCTCATTAAAACCACTCCTTTTTAAGTTTTGGACATAATCTTTATTTTGCTCACACAATAATGGTATTCTATGCATACTCTTGGCAACCTTACCAAAGGTTCCACTTCCTGCAAAAGGATCGCATACAACATCCCCTACAAAAGAATAATATTTCAGTACTCTTTCACATAGCTCTTCAGGGAAAACTGCTGGATGGTTTTTGCTAGATTTTGGAGAGACATACCAACAATTTGTTGTGTCTATTTCATCATCGTTTTTAAGATTCTTGTTATAAGAATTGATATTTTTATCTAGTAAAAAATGAGTATTTTTACGATAAACCATCACGCTCTCTGTGATGCAATTAGGTTTATAACCAAGTGGTCTTTTAGTCTGCAAATACCCTGCAATTCTATTTGGAACAGAATATTCTGGTTTTATCCAAATAATCTGATCAATAAAAATAAAATCCTGACTTAGTTAAAATATTATGAAAATCAAAGTGTATGAGATAACGAATAGATTCAAATTCCCTTCCTGCTCGTTTTGTGATCGCAGGAGAAACATTGATGAGAATAAACCGACCATCTTCTAAGATTCTATGGCACTGTTTTAGAGTCTGTTATATTGACTCAAGATAATCTTCATAGCTTTTATAATCTGAATAAACCCTAGCATTATAATAAGGCGGGGAAGTAAAAATAAACTGCACTTGAGCATCTTCTATTACTTTAAGAGTGATTCTGTTATCTCCAGCCAAAATAGAAGGTTTCGTGATTTGTCTAAAAATTTTTTTAAGTGGTTTTTTTATTTTTTATATTCATAATAATCAAACATTTTTTGCAAAACTTCGTTCTTATAAAACTCCAAAATTTTATCTCTTAGCTGTGCAAAACGAATATCCTCCCTAGATTTATAAAGAGTGGTTCGGAACATTTGATATACAAGCTCCATATAATTCCCATTAAAGGCTTCTTTAGATAAAAAATCATAGACAATATCATTATTTTGTTGCCTCCCTATAGAAGAAACAATCTCTCTTTTGAGTTCAATGTCTAAATCTTCATTAAAAAGTTTGATCAAAAAATCTAAATTAGAATCGTTTTTTCTAGTCCTAGCTTTTTAATACAAGTCATATTTGGAATTTCAAAAAGATTATTTGGTGCCATTTGATTTACCTCTTCTTTTATGTCAGTCTGCATTATATCAAATAGTTTTAGAGACATAATGGAGGGAATATTGTAAAATCTTATCTAGAGAAATCACCGAAGGATTCAAATGAACTATGATTCAATCAAGATAATACCCCAATGGAAAGAATTACTCAAAGACGAATTTGAAAAGCCTTATTTTAATCAAATAAAGACTCATTATACACAGGCAAAAGCCAAAGGAGAAATTATCTATCCTCCTGCAAAATTAACTTTCAATGCTCTCAATCTAACCCCGCCTAAAAAAGTAAAAATCGTTATTTTAGGACAAGATCCCTATCATGGAAGCTTTGTGCACAATGGAATGGAAATACCACAAGCAATGGGATTAAGCTTTTCTGTGCCTAAATGTGTGCCTATTCCGCCTAGTCTTAAAAATATCTACAAAGAACTCAATCTATCAATTGGGGTTTCCATACCTTCTCACGGCGATCTAACACAGTGGTGCGAAAAGGGAGTATTACTTTTAAATGCGATTTTTAGTGTTAAAAAAGCGAATGCAGGTTCTCATGCATATTTTGGTTGGGAAAATTTCAGTGATAGCATTATTAGAGCCATATCAATTCATTGTGACAAAATCATCTTTATGCTATGGGGTAATTACGCTAAAAAGAAAGCTTCCCTTATAGATACAAATAAACATATCATTATCACTGCACCACACCCTAGTCCATTAGCACAAGGATTTGTTGGGAGCGGTGTGTTTCTCAAAGCACAAGAAGCACTAAAAAAACTGGGTAAGGAGCCTATGGACTGGGAAATTAAAGATTAAATTTACCCCTAAGATCTATAGAAATCTATTAATATATGATTCACACTACCACTCTATAATCTAAGATATCTCAAAAAAAAAGGAAATAAGATGAATAAGTTCGTTTCAATGGTTTTGGCAGCAGCATTTTGTGCCTCATTGGCATTTGGAGCTAGTTTTTCTAAAACAAGCAATGATGATTTAATAAAAATGGCAGGAACGGTTGCACCAAAAGATGTGCCTGATTACAGAATAGAGCTTCATAAACGAATGAAAACAATGAAGCAAGATGAAGCAAAGACTTTCCATCAAAAGCTTGAAGCTTCTATGAAGAAAAACACTGAAAAAATGAGTGTAAAAGATATGAGAGCTAGAAGAGAAGCTATCAAAAAGGCTATGGATGAAAAAATCAAAGGCATGACAAAAGAGCAGATCAAAGAAAGTGGTCTAGAACATCCTCATCACAAACACAAAAAAACTCATAAAAAAGATATGGAAGCAAAACCCACTAAAACAGCAAAAACAACTGATACAAAATCTTCAACCACAAAACCCTCACAAAAATAAAACCTTCTCTAGGCACTATGCCTAGGGCTTTGAGCAAATCATAAAAAGAATTGTCTTTTATACACACAAAATTCGCACTAAATTAAAAATAAATCCAAGAGATAAAAAAATATTTGAGGGATATTGAAGTGGTGGCTTGAGGCGGAATCGAACCACCGACACGGAGATTTTCAGTCTCCTGCTCTACCGACTGAGCTATCAAGCCTAACATTGCAAGGGTGCAATTATTACTAAAAACGCTTGAAAATTAACTTAAATTCATTTCTTAAATACATATTTGTATTATATCAAATACTTAAGGTTATTTTTACTTTATAAGGGGGATAATTAGGTGTTTGAATAATCAAATGACAATAAAGGAGAGCTTATGAGGGTAGCATTAACTGTATTTTTATTTTTAGGAATATTAGGAGCACAGAATGCTTTCATCAACAAAACCACTGCTCTAAAAGTAAATGATAAGGTCGTGGGAGAAATAACTACACTCACTCCTGTTCAGGTTATCCAAATACAGGGCAGTAAGGCTAAAATCAAACTCAAAGGCTTTGTGGATGAGAACTATACAAAAATCGTTCAAAGAAGTCCAGAACTCGGAGAAGTTTATGCGATTTTAGACAAAAACAACAGTACTTTTTTGAAAACTATTTCAAAAAAAGAGAATGATTATGGAGATTTATGGCTTGAGGTGGAAGGGGAATTTGAAGTAGATAAATCTATGCTTGATATGAGCAATGAAGCTTTGAATCAAAAGGCAAAAGATATTTATGAGAAAACCTGTTCGCAGTGCCATAGACTTCATAGTCCTGATGATTTCACCGTCAATCAATGGCCAAGTAATATCAGTAGCATGAAAGATATGGTCTCACTTGATAAAGATACAAAAGAACTCATCACTAAATATCTACAGCAGAACGCTAAAGACACAAAAAATCAATAAGGAGAATAATATGAAAAGAAGAGATTTTATCAAAGCAACATCAGTTATCGCAGCTGGAAGTTTGCTAGAGGCAAGCAAGTTTGACGCCGCTACACAAACAATATTTGATTCCAAAAAGATGCTCACAGGGAATCGTTATGGAGTATTTTATGCTAAAACAAGTGGAAATCAAATTGTCAATGTAGAAGCATTTGAAGGTGATAAAAAACCCAATAACCTTATCTATGCAATTCCAGATGTAGTCAATAATGAAAGCCGTGTGGAATATCCAATGGTAAGAAAAAGTTACCTAAAAGCAAAAGGTGCGTCAAGATCCGATCTAAGAGGGCAAGAAGAATTTGTTAGGGTGAGTTGGGAAACAGCACTTGATCTTGCCGCTAAGGCACTGAAAGAGAATTTTGATAAATATGGTGCTGAAAGTATTTATGGGGAATGCTACTGGTGGGGAGGATCAGGCAAAGTTAGTTGGGGACGCACAGTTGCACATAGAATGCTAAAAATACTCGGTGGGTATGTTGAAGAAAGTGGAGATTATTCTACGGGAGCAGGAATGGTGATTATGCCTCATGTAATGGGAAGCAACACAGTTTATGAAAGCCCCACCAAATGGAAAGCAATCTTAAAAGGTGCCAAAAATATAGTTTTTTGGGGAACAGATCCACTTATCACCAATCAAATCGCAGTGAGTTCGCCTACTCACGAAAACTATCCTGTATTTGAGGAGCTCAAAAAAGCTTCTCAAAATAAAAAGCTCAATCTCTATAGTGTTGATGTCAAACAAAATGACACTCAAAGATACTTAAAATCTAGCTTTATTTCAGTGATTCCAAATACCGATACGGCATTGATGATAGGAATGGCACACTATTTATTCAGTTCAGGACTTTATGACAAAGAATTTGTACGTAAATATACGGTTGGTTTTAATAAATTCAGAGATTATTTTTTAGGGAAAGAAGACGGGATAGTAAAAGACATCAATTGGGCGTCAAAAATTTGTGGTGTCAATCCTAAGCAGATTCAATCTCTTGCAGAAAGTTTTGCTAAAGAACCTACAATCATCATTGCTGGTAGAGCTCTTCAAAGACAAGACCACGGGGAACAGTCCTTTTGGATGATTGCGGTTCTAAGTGCAATGCTTGGCCATATTGGCAAACTTGGATGTGGATTTGAGTTCTCTTTGAGTTATTATTCTCAAGGAATGAGTGATAAAATTGCCCCCACACTCAAAGGTATGAGCACGAGTATTCCTGAAAAATATAACCAAAAATTTCCTAAAGGAGGATGGATAAAAGGAAAAAATATCACTATTCCTTCTTCAAGATCTATTGAGGCTCTACAACATCCTGGAAGCATCATTGATCAAGATGGCAAAAAAATAAAACTTCCACATATGAGAGTACTTTATTTTGCCTCAGGTTCTCCTTTGACAAGACATCAAGATGTCAATAATGCTATTGTTGCCCTAAAAAAAGCTGATACCATCATCACAGCTGATCCATACTGGACATCAATGGCAAAGATGTCTGATATTGTTTTACCCGTAGCCACAGAACTTGAAAGAATTGATATTGATCAAACCCTAGCCAATAAGGAATATATCATTGCTAGAAAACCTGTTATTGATCCTATTGGGGAAAGTCGAAGTGATTTTTGGATATGCAAAGAGCTATGCAAAAGATGGGGTTATGAAGAAGTCTTCACAGAAGGCAAAGATGAATTAGCCTGGGCAAAAGAGTTTTATGAAGACGCAAGGAAACAAGCACAAAAGCTTAATGTTTCAATGCCTAAGTTTGAAGAGTTTTGGTCAAAAGGAATCGTGCGTTTTGCAAAAGACAGTCAAGAAACTGAACTTTATACTAGATTGCAAGATTTCATCAAAGATCCTTACAAAAACAAGCTTGGGACACCTTCTGGAAAAATTGAAATTTACTCTCCTGTTGTCGCTAAATTTGAATATGATGATTGTAAGGGTCATCCGACTTGGTTTGAACCCATAGAATGGCTAGGATCACCTAAAGCTAAGCAGTATCCAATCCATATCGTGAGCCCACATTCACGCTACAGACTTCACTCACAAATGAATAACTCTTTTGTCCGCACATTTGCAGAAATAAGTGGTAGAGAACCCATATTGCTACACCCAGAAGATGCGCGTACTAGAGGCATAAAAAGTGGTGATATTGTCCGGCTTTTTAATGATAGAGGAGAAATTCTAGCAGGAGCAATAGTCACATCGCAAGTTAGAAAAAATGTTGGGATTATCTGTGAAGGTGCTTGGTATGATCCTGAAGTTTTTGGCAAAAAAAGCCTCTGTCAACACGGAAATATAAATGTCCTCACTATTGACAAAGGAACATCCAAACTTGCCCAAAGCAACATCGCTCATACCACGCTTGTTCAAATTGAAAAATTTACGGGAAATATTAGAGAAATCAGGGCATTTTCTAAACCAAAAATTTCTCAATCTATATGATAATTGATGATGAGTTCTCTTAAATCTCTGAAATATAAATCATAAAAGATATAATTTTGTGCAATTTAAATTGAAGGGATTATATATGAAATTAATATCTTGGAATGTCAATGGTCTTAGAGCTTGTATGAACAAAGGTTTTATGGATTTTTTTCATCACATAGATGCAGATATTTTTTGTATTCAAGAAGCAAAGATGCAAAAAGATCAGGCTACCTTTGAATTCAAAGGCTATGAAGAATACTGGAATTGTGCAGAAAAAAAAGGGTATTCGGGTGTGGTGGTATTTTCAAAAAATAAACCTCTTTCAGTGAATTATGATATGGGAATAGATCATCACGACAAAGAGGGACGTATCATCACTGCTGAGTATGAAGATTTTTATCTGGTGAATGTATATACTCCAAATTCTAAGCGAGAACTTGAGAGACTTTCTTATCGCATGGAATGGGAGGATGACTTTAGAAAATTTTTAAAAAAACTAGAAGAGAAAAAACCTGTTGTTATTTGTGGGGATCTGAACGTCGCCCATAAAGAAATTGATTTAAAAAATCCAAAAACTAATCGGAGAAATGCAGGTTTTACAGATGAAGAAAGAGGAAAATTTAGTGAATTGTTACAAACAGGCTTTATTGACACTTTCAGATATTTTTATCCAGATTTAGAGGGGGCTTATAGCTGGTGGAGCTATATGGGAAAAGCTAGAGAAAACAATACAGGATGGAGAATTGACTATTTTTTATGTTCAAAAATACTAGAATCTAAACTCAAAAGTGCCAAAATATATCCTGAAGTAATGGGAAGTGATCATTGTCCAGTTGAGCTTGAACTCACTCTGTAGTTGAGATGATACAAGCTCATCTAAATCAACGCAGTCCTTATTTCCCTATTTATCATAAAAAGAATAGTGAAAATCCTAAGGTGTTTTTATGATAAATTTTTGATTCCATTTTTTTCTCCCAAAGGAAGACTTTCAACATAGAGACTCTGACTTGGAAATGCAAAATTCAAGTTATTAGACTCAACAATTTTCATTATCTCAAGCATAATCTCTTCTTTCACCTTTAAAAATTCTGCCCAGGCAACGGTTTTGCTAAAACAATAAATCAAGATATTTATAGAGCTAGGTGCAAATTCATCTATGAATACCATCAACGTATTTTTATATCCCAAATAATCATCAATTGAAACAATATCTTTTTTGAATGCGGCTTGATATTCTATAGCACCACGTTCATCGGTAGATTTAGATATGTAAGGATTGTTAGCAAGCAATTCTCTGATTTGAGCAACACATTTTTCTAATTTTTCACGTGGAGAATCATAAGTAAGACCTATGTTCATTTTTATTCTTCTACCAACTTTTCTACGATTCCAGTTTCTGATCGCCTTATTTGCAAGTTCCGAATTAGGAACAAACAATAAAGCATTATCAAAAGTTCTAACCGTAGTGCGTCTTAGCCCTATTTCTACTACCGTACCCTCAATATCTGCACACACAATCCAATCCCCTTGTGAAAAAGAATTATCAAACAACAACATCACAGATGCAAAAAAATTCGCTAGTAAGTCTTTGACTGCTAGAGCGACCGCAAGTCCTCCTATTCCCAAAGAAGCTACGATTGTAGAAATATTGAATCCTAAATGTTTCAAAATAGCCAAAAGAGCAAATACAACCACAATGAAATAGATAATTTTTAAAATCAAATTAATGACTTCTTTTCTGAATCCATCAGAACTTTTTTGAGCAATGCTTGAAATAAATGCTCCTCCATAACCCTTCAGAAGCGAAATCACAAACCAAGCAAATAAAACAATATATACCACACCAAACCAGACTTGAAGTTTTGGGGACACAATACTGGGGTAATACAAAATATCTAAAGAAATATCAATACTCCAAAAAAGCAAAAACCAGGAAATAGGAGTCGTGATATCATTGCGAATCTTGCTTTGAATTTCTTCATTATGTCTAGTGAATTTCACGAAAAAATCAACCACTTTAAGCACAATTCTTGCAACAATCTTTCTACAAGCAAGCAAAACTAATAATGTCAATAAAGATAAAACAATCTTTGCCAAAATAAAATTATGTGTATTGATTGGAATATAATCATCTATTTTCTGCAAAATCTTTTCCATTCCAATGTTCATTATTTCATTTTTAGGAAGCATATCCTCAGAATGTTTCTGAAAATAGTTCAGTACTTCGACATAAGTTTCAAGCTTGGTTCTGTAGCTATTAAACTGATGTTGAAGATTTTGTTTTTGGCTACTATTAAAATTATCAGGGATCAAAAATTTCACATCTAATCTCTCATCAAAACGCATCAAAGCATCAGAAAGAATGTTTGTAATATCTTCTTTTTGACTAAAAAATCCTAGATTTTTGCGTAATTTTTGGAGCAAATCATACATCTGTTGATCTAAAATCAATGAATCTAATGAGATTTTATTTAAGGCCAATGAATAAGTATCATTCATATGAGTATTTTTTTCAATATCAAGTTTAATTTTTTCTTGCATTTGATTATTTTGAACAATATCTATACCTATCTTTTCTTTAGAGTCATTTATTTTTAAAGTAAGTTCCCTCATCAAAGTTGTCTTTTGTTGATTATATGCTTGAGCTTTCTGAGGATTATTTTTATAGGCATCAAGAGTAGAATTGATATGCTCAATCTGATTGAGCATGACATACAAATCTACAAAATCAGGACCCTCATTTGCCTTTAGAGTATTAGGCAAAAAACCACAACAAAACACAAAAACTAATGCAAGAATAATATTTTTCATTACAGCCCTTTATTTTTTTCTAATGCGTATTGTTTGAAAAGTTCGCCCCTTTGTTTGTAGGAACTAAACTGATCTAAGCTAGATGCGGCAGGTGAAAGCAAGGCAACATCGCCCATTTTTAAAACCTTTTTGATTGTACAAACTGCATTTTTTAAATCAGCACATCTATGGACTTTGACACCATAATTTTTACTCAAGATAAAAAGTTTTTCTTGATTGCTTCCGATTGCAAAAACCTCAACATCAAGAGATCTGATAAGTTCAAAAATTGGACTTTGATCAGTGCCTTTATCATCACCACCTAATATCAAAAAAATCTTCTTATTGCTATAGCGCTTAATCGCTTCTAAAGTTGCATCCACATTTGTTCCCTTGCTGTCATCAACCCATAGACGAGATTTAAAATCTTCAAACTCTTCTATGCGATGTTTTCCAACTTTAAACGTATTCAGTGTTTTTATATCTGTCTCTCCAAATAACAACTTACTAGCATATAATGCCAAAATACTATCAAGCAAAAAAGGTTCTGTAAAATGAATATCTCCGATTTGTATTCCTAGTTCTAAGGCTAAACTTTTAGAATCTTCATATAAGACTATTTTTCCTTTGTAGTTTTTAACCTCTTGGGTTTGAGAAAATTCTTTTGGAATGATTGCAAAACTTTCAGATTCCATCAATTTTAATGGTTTAAGTTTGTCACTTATGTAGGCCTGAAAACTTCCGTGCCAACTGATGTGATCCTCTCTAACTGGCAACAATAAATATAATTTTGGATGTGCTTTTTGAGTGTAATGCATACTAAAAGAACTACTCTCTAATACCCATAAAGTAGCTCTATTTACAAAAAGTTCTGCAAGAGGAACACCAATATTCCCACCACTTTTTGCCCCATGAGAACCAAGTAAAAGAGTGAGCATTTCTGTTGTAGTGGTTTTTCCATTTGTCCCACTAATCCATACAGTTAATGGAGAGAAGTCTTCATCAAATAAAGAATAAAAATAATCATACTCACTGATAATGTTTTTTGCCTTTAAAATCAACTGATGATAAGGCGGGATACCTGGACTTAAGATTTCAAGTTTAGATTTTTGAGATTCAAAAGCACTAGAGGGTAAAAGTAAATTTCCAAAATCATCATAAGATTGACCAGAAAATTTATCGTCAAAAACAACACATTTTTGACCCTGTTTGGCCAAAAACTCAATGATTGGTTTTGTTGTAACTCCATATCCAAAGATTGAAATATCTTTCATGAAGCCTACCTTATCTTGATACTCATCAGTGCGATAATATTACTTAAAATCGCAATCACCCAAAATCTCACAATAATCTTATTTTCTGCCCAACCTTTAGCCTCAAAATGATGATGGATAGGTGCCATTAGAAAAATTCGTTTTTTACGTGTTTTATAGCTTCCTATTTGAAGAATAACTGAAAGTGTTTCTATCACAAAAATAGAACCAATAAGAATAAGCAATACTTCATTGTTTGAAACAATAGCCATATAAGCGATGAATCCCCCTATTCCCAAACTTCCACTATCACCCATAAAAACCTGCGCTGGATGGCAGTTATACCACAGAAAACCAAAAAGCGATCCAATTAAAGCCATCGAAACAATAAATAATTCTCCTGCATCAACAACCCTAGGCCACAAAAGATATCTAGATAACTCTGCATTCCCTGCAATATATACAAACACAGACAAAGACAACAATGCACAAATACTAGGAACAGTAGCAAGTCCATCAAGCCCATCAGTAATATTCACAGCATTAGTAGTGGCTAAAAATACTAAAGTCCAAAACATTATTGCCAAACCTGGATAATCTCCCAAATAAAACAGAGGCTTCTTCATGAATGGTACATACAAGCTTGAATCCAATCCATTGAAACTTAAAGCACTCGAAATTAGAGCTGCAACAATAAAGAGGAGTGTGAATTTCAATCTAGCACTCATCCCACTATTTTTCTTTGCACTGATTTTCATATAATCATCTCTTGCTCCAATCAAACCAAACACAATCAAAACAATCAAACCCAAAATGACATAATTATTATTGAGTTTAACGCTCAAAACTGATGCGATCACGGTGGATAACAAAAACACCATACCACCCATCGTAGGAGTATTCACTTTCCCTTGATGAGCAGGAACAAAGGTAGAGATAGGCTGATTTGCTTTTTTTGCCTTAGCCCAATTGATAAAATAAGGCATCATAAAAGAACACAAAAAAAATGCAAGAAAAAAACTCACTCCAGCTCTAAAGGTTAGGTATTGAAAAACATTGATACCAAAATCTGAGTATAAATAATACAACATAGACATTCCTAATTTTTTGATTTGAAATTATAAATCAGTTTTTAAGATAAAATCTTTAAAACTGATTTATTTTTAGGTTTATAATAAAAACTCTCTGAATATAGTAAAATGTGCCCAACAATAAAATCAAGGAAAAAAATGCTCTCAAAAGACATCGTAACATATTCTAGGATTCGATATGAACTCAGAGCATATATTTGCTATCTTTTTACCCAAAACATCAAAAACTATATGCCTGGAACAACACTAGAGTCCATTATAAGTGCAGTAAAGAAAATCCAAAATGAAATTCACGCATTTGATTGTATTTATATTTTGGACTCTAGGGGTAATCAAGTAGGTAATAATATTTCAAATAATCCAACGATGCATGAAAATGATGGGGGAAATTTTTCTGATAAAGCCTACTATTATGAAGCGATCAAAGAACAAAAATGCATCATCACCAACCCATATCCAACAAGATCTGATGGAAAACTTGTAGTCACTTCTTCTTATCCTGTTTATAATCATCAAAATGAATTACTTTTTATCGTTTGCATTGATATACCCCTTCAGGAAGCAATAAATATCAGTTCGCCAAGTAGATTTTATGATATTTTTTCTAACTTCAGCATACTGATGTACTTTTGTCTCTCCACAATGCTAACTTTAATATCCATCTTGCTCTTTATTAAGGGTATTGCAAGTTTTTGGACAGCGGGTATTCATTTTAGGAGTTTTGACATCAAAGAAGTGTTTGAATCAACTATCTTACTCACTCTTGCCCTTGCAATATTTGATTTAGTAAAGGCTATATTTGAAGAAGAAGTTTTGGGAAAAAATAGTGGGGATAACCACCGAGCCATCCATAAGACAATGATTCGCTTCTTAGGCTCGATTGTTATTGCTTTGGCAATTGAAGCACTGATGTTGGTATTTAAATTTACCATCAGCGAACCTGATAAAATTATTTATGCTGTCTATCTCATTGGAGCGGTTTCAATGCTTTTATTAGGTCTATCTGTGTATGTTAAATTCGCTTATGGAGCGATGGATAAAGATGAAAGAAGAGGCTAATGTTTCTTCTTTGATTTTGCAACCGCCTGATGACAAGCTGAGATAATAGCCCCTCTCACTGCTCTATCTTCCAACACGCAAAGTCCTTCTATTGTTGTTCCACCTGGACTCGTAATAGAAGAAATGATTTCATCGGGGGTTTGTTCAAGTAAAAGATGAGCAAAGCCCTCAAAAGTTGCACGCACTAAAGCTAAAGCATCATCTCTTCTGATGCCCTCTCTCACTCCCGCATCTATTAGAGCTTGTGCAATAAGTGCCAAGAATGCCGGAGAGCTTCCGCCTGTGGCTATAGAAGCATCTACCAAAGCTTCAGAATCTACAAACACAACCTTTCCAAAACTTGATAAAATCTCACTAGCTTCTTCTTTGATATTTCCTTCAATACAGACCGCCGTTGAAGATTTTTGGTATCTAGCCCCAACATTAGGCATCACTTTTGCATAATTATCTGAACGAATATGTTCTTTAAGCATTACAATATCCACTCCAGCCATCACGCTGTAAACTGAGCTTGCATTTCCCTTATATTGAAAATTCCCTAAAGCATAAGGCTTAACACATAATATAACAATCTTTTTATTCACATCAATCACAGAACTTTCAAGACAAGTACTAGCAATATCTTCAAGATGATTGTCTTTAATGAAAGCTTGAGCTTTTTTTAGATCCCTACCAGCAATTTCAAGTTTATATTTATTTCTTAAATCACTATGAGAAATACCATAAGCAATCGCCTTTGCCATACTTCCATAACCCACAAAAAGTAAAGTCTTACTCACTATGAACTCCTTAAAATTATCTTGGTTTCATCATAAACCAGATCTCTCAACAAGAAAATAACCAAAAAATAAAAACAATTAAAGACTCTAAGGTAGAAAAATAAAGTATAGTAAAACCAGGAAAAGACTATTTCTCTTCTGGCTGATAGTAATTGGAAATAGATTCTGCTAGTCCATATTGAGGATATTTTAGACTATCTAATACAACTTGACCCATCGTATGATTGTCAAAATTAAAAACAACAGGAGCTAAAAAATTAATAGTGGAATTTTGGATAGGAGTCTGAATAACCATTATATTTGCTGTGAATACATTTTTACTATTATCAAGATCAAGTAAAAGCTTCAATGCAATAGGCACATCAAATTCGTATTCTCTCAACACAAAAGGATTAATAAGAGTAAAAACAGGCACCTCATCATCTGCATTACTCAAACGGATGAAAATATCATCTATCTTTTCTAATTTCATTTTTGTGACTTTTTCAAATCCCAAAATTGGCGATTTTACATCAAAAACCATTCGCTAAACCTCATATTTGACTTGTTTATATTCAATTACCTAGGGAAATCTTACCATTAATTCTCCACATTCTACCTAAATTTCAAACTAAAAATCAACTTTATTAATAGGAATTTTTAAAATCATTAGAAAGATATAAGATATAATATGCGTATTTTAAAACATTCACAACAAAACTAGGTATTAGGAGTTTTATGAACTATACGAAAATTATATCTTTAATCTTGCCAATCGTGATATTTATAGGCTGTGCAAAAACAAACAACGAATACAATAAACCTGCTATGTATTGGTATCAAGGTATTTTAAAGGAAATAAAATTTGGAAATCTTGAAGGTGCGGATAATTATTACTCATCACTTCAAAGCGAACATATCAACTCTCCTTTACTTCCAGAGGCAATGTTTATTTTAGGACAAGCCCATATGAGTCAAGAAGAATACATTCTAGCAGAATTCTATTTTGACGAATATCTCAAAAGATACGGAACCATACAAAATGCTGATTATATAGCGTTTTTAAAATTACAAGCACATTATTATGCTTTTAAAAATCAGAGCAAAGATCAAGAATTTATTACAGACACCACCCAAGCTTTAGATGACTTTATAAATAAATACCCTAATAGCCGTTATATTCCGTATGTTGAATATATGCAAGTAAAATTCGTCTTGGGTCAAAATGAACTCAACAAAGCCATTGCAAATGTATATAAAAAACAACACAAAAAAGAAGCTTTAGAAAAATACTTGGATAGAATTGATGAAGAACTCGATAAACAAACACATCCAAAACCCTCTCATATCCCCTGGTATGTTTTTATATTTAATTGGTAAGGAAATCAATGCAAATAAGTAACTATGGGAGTTTTCCCAGCGTAATCCCGGTCATTATAGAAGATGAAGCCTTTATGTATCCATTTATGATCACACCTATTTTTATCACCGATGAAGCCAACATCAAAGCTGCCAATAAAGCTCTAGAGCAAAACGATTTAGTATTTGTAAGCTGTGCAAAAAGCTCTGAAGAACAGAAAAAATCTAAAAATAGTTTTTATGATGTGGGTGTTATCGGCAGTTTAATGAGAAAGGTTGCCCTTCCTGATGGGAGAGTAAAACTCCTTTTTCAGGGCATCACAAAAGGTAAAATTATTTCTATACAAGATGAAAATCCACTACAAGCACTTGTGGATGTTATCATTTACAAGGATTATGAACCTGAAAAAATCAACGCAATTATGGCTATTTTACGTGAAAAAGTCATTGCCTTAGCAAATATCAGCCATTTCTTTCCACCTGATTTGCTCAAGGCTGTAGATGAAAACGATGACCCTAATCGCATCGTTGATCTCATCGCTTCAGCACTTCGTCTAAAAAAAGATCAATCCTATAAGCTTTTTTCAAGCAATGACACCGAAGAAAGATTATTGTTGTTAATAGATCTCGTGATAGAAGAAACTCAAACCCAAAAACTCCAGAAAGAAATTAAAAGCAAAGTTCATAACAAGATAGAGCAGATTAATAAGGAGTATTTTCTCAAAGAACAACTCAAACAAATTCAAAAAGAACTTGGTGTAGATAAACAGCGAGATGAAGAAATTGACCAATACTTTGAAAAACTTGAAAAAATAAAACCTTTTATGCATGAAGATGCCTACAAAGAAGTAAAAAAGCAAATAGATCGCCTGAGCAGAATGCATCAAGACAGTGCTGATGCCAATATTATTCAAAACTACATTGAGTGGGTTCTTGAAATTCCATTTGGAAAAGTTGGGAAGAAAAAACTATCCATCAAGAATGTTCAAAAACAGCTTGATTCAGATCATTATTCGCTAGAAAAGCCAAAAGAACGTATCGTGGAATATTTTGCCATCAGAGAACTTCTTGCTCTCAGAGATAAGACAAATACTGAAGGAAAAGGAACTATTTTATGCTTTTATGGTCCTCCTGGTGTGGGAAAAACAAGCTTAGCAAATTCAATCGCTAAGGCCATCAAACGACCTTTGGTCAGAGTTGCATTAGGGGGACTTGAAGATGTGAATGAATTACGTGGACACAGACGTACTTACCTAGGAGCTATGCCAGGAAGAATCATTCAAGGTCTTATTGAGGCAAAAGAAATGAACCCTGTGATGGTTTTAGATGAAATTGACAAAGTAGGAAGAAGTATGCGAGGGGATCCTACAAGTGTGTTGTTAGAAATTTTAGATCCTGAACAAAATGTCTCTTTTAGAGATTACTATACCAATTTCAACATTGATCTCTCGCAAGTTATTTTTATTGCCACAGCAAATGATATTTTCAATATACCAACCCCGTTGAGAGATAGGATGGAATTCATAAGCGTTTCAAGCTACACACCTCAAGAAAAAGAAGAAATTACAAAAAAATATCTGATTCCTCAAGAACTTAAAAAACACGCCTTGAAAACTGACGAAATTTCTTTCACTCAAGAAGCCATCAGACTTATCATAGAAAAATATACTCGAGAAGCTGGAGTGCGAAATTTAAGGCGAAATATCGCAACCATTATGCGTAAATGTGCGAAAAAAATTTTAGAAAGTAAAAATGAAGTTAAAAAAACCATCATCACCCCAAAAAATTTACCTGAATATCTTGATAAAATAGTATTTGAGATTGATAATGTGGATAAAGAAAATAAAATTGGCATCATAAATGGTTTAGCCTGGACAAGTGTAGGAGGAGATGTTCTCAAAATAGAAGCCATTAAAATAAAAGGTAAGGGGCTACTCACTCTTACAGGAAGTCTAGGAGATGTCATGAAAGAATCTGCTAGAATTGCTTTTTCAGTGGTAAAGGTATTGATAGATTCAAAAATAATAAAAATCCCTCCAATAAAATCTAAAAAAACTAAAAAGCCTGAGGAGGAAACCCAAATTTATAATCTATATGATATTCATTTGCATGTTCCTGAGGGGGCAACACCAAAAGATGGCCCGAGTGCTGGAATTGCTATGGCAAGTGTCATTGCTTCTATCTTGTGTGAGAAAAAAACAAGATCTGATGTAGCAATGACTGGAGAACTCACACTCACGGGCAATATTTTACCCATTGGAGGACTCAAAGAAAAACTTATCGCCGCACACAAAGCGGGTATCAAAACAGCTCTCATACCCCAGAAAAACTACGCAAGAGATCTTAAAGATATACCTGAAGAAGTAAAAAAGGAAATAGAAATCATTGGCGTTGATAGAATTGAAGACGTGCTTAAAAAAGTACTTATCTGAAGCGATACGCCTATTGCTTCCTTTGTATTTGCAAATTTTATTTCTTTTGATTTTACTATTTTTTTCAGACTAATGCCAATCTTGGTTTATTCACATTTTTTACATTCTAGTATGAATCCTCTCATTTCTGTGAATGTCACGTTTTAATACTTTTAAAAAATTTCCTATAAATTCAATTCGCTTTTTGCATTGAAAAAAATACATCAGTAGTAGCATATATCTAAATCTAAAAAATAAAGGATGCCTGTATGAAAAATATTAAACAAGATAGCGAATCAACATTTCACAGACGAGATCTAATGAAAACATCTACGATCTTATTTGGAGGACTTTTATTAGGAGGACTAGGAAAATCCGTATATGCCAAAACTAATCCAAGCGAAATATTCAAACCTTTAAAGGAGAATCCCTTAATTTTAAATTCAAATGAAAACTCTTTGGGGATGTCAAAAAAAGCTCACAATGCGATTATACAACGCCTTCCAAAGGCTTTCAGATATTTGCGTTATTCCTCACATTCTCCAAGAATGGAATTAATGGATAAAATCGCAAGTATGTTCAAACTCACTCAAGATAATATTACTCTAGGTAATGGTTCTTCAGAAACAATTCAAGCTGCAATTCAAGCGCTTATCACAGAACAAAAAAATACCAATGTTCCTGTTCAATTACTCATACCCGAGCTCACCTTCGAATTTGCAGAGCTTTACGCTAAGCCTTTCAATATAACTATCACTAAAATTCCATTTGACTCAAAAATGGGTATAGATATTCCTAAAATGAAAGAAAATGCAGAAGCTTTCAAAGGATTTTCTATCGTTTATATTTGCAACCCAAACAATCCTACTGGACTAATCACTCCAGCAAAATATATTGATAAATGGATAAAAGAGGCTCCAAAAGATAGAGTATTCTTTATCTTTGATGAAGCTTATGGTGAATATGTAGATGACAAAAGATTTCAGAGTGCTATAAAATGGATACCTTTAAAACAAGAGAATATTCTTGTTACAAAAACTTTTTCTAAAATGTATGCTTTGGCAGGATTGCGAATTGGTTATGGGGTGGGATCTCCTAAGACCATTAAAAAAATACGAGCATTCGTAGAGTTGGATAATATAAACGCATTGGCTGCTGTGGCTGCTAATGCCTCATTAGAAGATAAAGAATTTGCTAAAAGAAGTATTCAGGCGAATGCCACCTCAAGAAAGATCCTGAGTGATACGCTTGATGAACTAAAAATCAAATATCTTCCTTCTCAAGCTAATTTTATGTTTTATCAAATAAAAGGCAATCTTAAAACCTTTCAAAAACGAATGGAAGACAAACATATTATCGTCGGTAGAGAATTCTCACCTTTGAGTCAATGGAATAGAATATCTCTTGGGGTTCCTGCAGAAATGAACGCATTCACAAATGAACTTAGAAATTTTCGTAAAAAAGGCTGGATTTAATAATTTCATATATAGGCTATAATTCTCTTATATACTTTAAGGATAGAAGATGCAAGCTGGAATTATTGGTCTAGGTCTTATTGGTGGATCAATGGGGTTGGCTCTAAGAGAAACAAAGATGTTTAAAACCATCTTGGGCTATGATATTAACCCTTTACATAATCAACAGGCATTGTCTTTGGGTCTTGTTGATGAATGTATTGAACTCAAAGACATTCAAGAATGCGATGTCATTTTTCTAGCCATTCCCCTAGATGGTGTCATAACAACGCTTCAAACATTTGATAATATATCCCCGCACACAACCATCATAGATTTAGGCGGTGCCAAAGAAAAAATCGCCTTATCTGTGCCGAGCAATATTCGTAAAAATTTTATCGGTGCTCATCCGATGAGTGGAACAGAATTTTTTGGCCCAAAAGCGGCTCTTAAAGATTTATTTAAAAATAAAATTATTATTCTTACAGATATCCAAGACAGTGGTGAATTTCAAGTAGCTTATGCCAAAGAAATTTTTGTATCCATTGGAATGCAAATTATTAAAATGGATTCCAAAGAACACGATTGGCACATCGCACTTATAAGCCATTTGCCCCATATTATTAGCTATGCTTTAGCTAATGCAGTACTCTCTCAAGAAGATCCTCAAACCATACTCGCACTCATTGGTGGAGGATTCAAAGATATGAGTAGAATATCAAAAAGTTCCCCTATTATGTGGAAAGACATCTTTAAGCAAAACAAAGAAAATGTATTAAAATCATTGGAGATATTCAAGAAAGAGATAATGCTAGGAAAAAAGCTGATAGAGGAAGAAAAATGGGAAGATCTTAAAGCGTGGATGGCCAAGGCCAACACACTTCAAAATTTTATGTAATAAAATAGAGGGTCGCAACAATCAAGCAAAATTTGATTTAATTTGAGAAACCCAAGCATCAATACGACTATCAGTCATATCATCTTGATTATCTTCATCAATGGCTAGTCCAACGAACTTCCCACCATCAACACCCTTTGAATCATCAAAAGTATAGCCATCTGTAGATGTTTGACCTATCAATTTGCCACCCTTTGCTTTATCATACAAATGATACAACGCATCACAAAATGTATCACTATAAGTATCCTGATCGCCAAGTCCTACAAGTGCAACCGTTTTGCCCGAAAAGTCTGCTTCATCCAAAGATCCGATAAAATCTTCCCAATCTGTTTGAAGATCGCCACTACCATAAGTAGAACTAGCCAAAATCAAATTATCAAACCCTAAAAGCTGATCTTTAGAGGCCTTTGCAACATCAATTAATTCTGTATTTTCCTTACCAAGTTTATCGGCAATCTTCTCACAAATTGTCTGTGTATTGCCACTATCACTTCCATAAAAGATTCCTACTTTTTTCATTTATTGTCCTTTATAATTTATTTTCAGTGGATTATTATACATCAAAAACTTTATATAAAAACCTAATTAAATTCTCTTTTGTTTTTTGCTGATTTTTTTGAGAAAAATCCACACAAAACCTAAAATTACAAGAAAAATGACTGGCATCAAATAGGGCTTATCTCCGATATAAGAGAAAATTCTCTTCACAAATTCACTAGCAAAAAATGAAAGTATTCCTATTAATAGTGCCCAAATCAAACAAGATAACGCATTTAAAATCAAAAAACGACTTATTTTATACTTGCTCACGCCAATAGCAATTGGCACAATCGTCTTGACTCCATAGATATATTTATTAAAAAATATTAGCCAAATTCCATATTTTTTCATCCATATATGAACGAGGGCAACTTTTCTACGATGTTTGACAAAATATTTCAAAATGTCATTTTTTTGATATCTCCCTAGAAGTGCTAAAATGCTACTCCCAAAAGTATTACCCAAAAAAGCCACAATAATTGAAGTTCCTATATCCATACTACCTAAAGAACTAAGTATGCCAGCGGCAACAATGCCCACATATCCACTGCCCATACAATAAACAAATAAAAATAAATATCCCCAAGTCTGATAAGAATCCTGGAATGATTGGATTGTTTGTTGCATTTACCCTCTTTGTCCTGATTTTAGATTTACCTGAAAAATGGTTTTATTCTATCTTTAAAATGATAACAAATATCATCTACAAAATATAAGGAATAAAATTTGCTAGTATTGACCAAATAGAAGAACATTGCGTTCTAGGTATTTAAGATTCTAACTTTTCAAGTTATTAAAATGATAAAATAAAAAGGTTTCAAATGCAAAGTGGATATTATTCGGCTACTGGCGGTATGGTCACGCAGTTCAATAGACTTGATATTATTTCAAATAATCTTGCTAATCTCAACACAAATTCTTTCAAGCGTGATGATGTTGTCATAGGAGACTTTTTGAGACTTTATCAAACTTATCAAGAAACTCTTCCGCTCAAAAATCAAACTCGTGAAGCCGCTAAATATATCAATAGAAATCTTGATAGAGTGCCTATTATTTCAGAAGAATACACAGATAAAAGTATTGGATCAATGAGCAAAACAGACAATCCTTTAGATTTTGCTCTTGATAAAGAAAATGCTTATTTTGCAATTCAAACACCAAATGGTGTGAGATACACACGTGATGGGAGCTTTACAATTAGCACAGATGGAACACTTAGCACTAAAGAAGGTTATGAGGTCTTGAGCAGAGTTGGCTTGGATAATGAAGGTGGGATTATGATTCCTCAAAGTATGGAGGTAGAAGCAGATAAAAATGGTAATTTGTATTTTAGAGATACCGCAAATGAAAATCTAGCTGAACCATTAGCCGCAGGAGCAATTGCCATCGTTAGCTTTGCAAATCCAAAATATTTAAAGAAAGTAGGCAAAAATCTGTATGAATATCCAAAAGACAAAATCAATGAAAGAGAAAATCTCATCGCCCCCAATGCACTCTACCAGCACTATATCGAAAAAAGCAATGTGAATGCAGTCATTGAGATGAGCAATTTGATTGAAACCAACCGTTTAGTAGATATGTATTCAAAAGTTCTAAAAACTCATATGGATGATCTCAACACAGAAGCCATCAGCAAACTTGCGACAAGAGCTTAAGGATAAGATTTTGAATAAATTGGCTTTGAAAAATTATTGTAGATTTTGTTAAGACCTTAAAAGAGTATGTGTCTGATAACTGCAACAGTTGGTCGATAAAAGGTTTTATTAATGATAAAAAATTTGCTAGTAAATTGGATTTGAACTAGTATTGAATAATGATTATTTATTGTCTCTATCAATGCTAGAAAAAGGTATTTTAGAACAAATTATTTAGACAAATAGATCTATTTTGATATTTCAAACCTCTATCACATATTCCTCGCTTTTTGTTTTTGGAAT
>NZ_MLAT01000067.1 GCF_002272795.1 Helicobacter sp. 13S00482-2
CTAGAGCTAGACTCAAAACAAGTGATTTGGTTTTGATAGAACACAAGGTTTTAAAGAATGAAGGTGCGGAGCTTGGAGGTGTAGATCTAGCAGATGCGGGGCTAGATAATGCATCAGAAGATTCAAACTTAGCAAAATCAGATCTTGAAGATGCAGGGCTTGAAGATGTAGATCTAGATAATGCATCAGATTTGTAAAAATCAGATCTTGAATTTGCAGATCTTGAAGAATCAAACTTAGCAAAATCAGATCTTGAAGATGCAGATCTTGAAGAATCAAATCTAGCAAAATCAGAGCTAGCAGATGTAGATCTTGAAGATGCATCAGATTTGTAAAAATCAGATCTTGAAGATGCGGGGCTAGAAACTCCAAATCTAGAAGATGTAGGGCTTGAAACTCCAAACTCAGAAGTTGCATCAGAAGAATCAAATCCGCTAGGTAATTCAGATCTAGAAGATCCAAACTCAGAAACTTCAGATCCTGAATACGGAGAGAATCTAAAAGATGCAGTAGGGCTTGAAACTTCAAACTCAGAAGATGCGGGGCTAGATAATGCATCAGAAGAATCAAACTTAGCAAAATCAGATCTAAACGACTTAGATCTTAAAACTCTAGATCCAAACGATGATTCAAACCCGCTAGGTAACTCAGATCCTACAACTCCACATTGTTTGAGAAAATCAGGATTTGAAGAAGAAGGTTTT
>NZ_MLAT01000012.1 GCF_002272795.1 Helicobacter sp. 13S00482-2
TATCAGATAGAGGATTAGCTTTTAATAAACCTATATTAAAGGCATATCTCCAAAAGTCCCTAATAAGCCAAAATGCTCTTCTGGCTGAATCAGGACTGCTTGTTTTTTCAAATTTAATAACAATATCGATGACATCTCGATGAGTAACATCATTGATATTCAAAGAAGAAATAATGCTTCTATCCTTATCATATTTTGAAAAATAAGGGAGAAAAAACCCTTCAAAGAATCTTTTAATTCTTTGTATTGCACCTTTTTGTAGTTTTTCACTTTTCCTTAAAAACCATTCCTCATAAATGTTATGAATTTGAGCTTGTGTATCAAATGTTAAAAGCATCTCTTCTTGTTTTTTGATAAATTGAGGGTCTTGATTATTAAAAATAAGTTCTTGATATTCTAAGGCTTTTTTTCTTGCTTGTAATAATGAAATTTGAGGATAAGAACCTAAATTGATGATTTTTCTTCGTTTCTGATGAGTGTATCTGTATTGCCAATACTTATAACCTAAATGATGAACTAATAATCGCAATCCTTTTATATCTGATAAAAAATAGTCTTTTTCTTTTGGTTTAGCATTTTTAATTTCAAGTTCTGTCATTTCTAGCCTTTTTAAAAAATCAAAACAACACAAGACTTCTTTAATTTGGGGATCAACTATAAAAGTGGTTACAAAAAAAGAAGCTATAAAATTATAGCCATTTTTGTGTCCGTTTTTGTAACCATTTTTTATTGACTACAATATACTATGATTAGTATGCAATATACTATGAAATGCAATGAAAATATTAGAAAATAGTTAATCAGCGTTGTTATTTATGAGATTTGGGGTAATCAATAGGAGATAATATACTATGATTGAATATGAAATGGAAAGTTGTAATGGTGGAGCTGTGGGGAATCGAACCCCAGTCCAAAAACCATACCTATCAAGAGCGTCTACATACTTAGGCAGAATTGAAAATTCTTTTTGTATGTTTGTTCAATTCCCAAAACATAACACACAAGCAACCAAAATCTTTCCTTATGAACCTGGCATCTCAGAAGGGCAACTAGCAATTTTGATGATCAGAAAAGCTAGCTAGTATGACTAACCTGATCAGCTCCTAAGAGTTAAGTTAAACTCACGCGATTTTTGCGTAAGCTGGAGCGTAATTTGTATTATTTGCGTTTATTGTTGTTTGTAGTTTTACAGCGTACAGCTGGTATGCAACTCAAGCGATATAGCTCCTGTCGAAGCCAAATCAACCCCAAAAAACCTCCTAATTATACTGAAAAATTTTTAAAAATAGCTATTTCTGATAGATAACATCAATGTCATCGCTAGGGACAAAAATAAAATCTTTATCATCTATAGTTGCATTGATAAGGACATTGCTAAATTTTATCTCTGTGGCATTTCCAAACTCATCTACAAATTCCAATAAATAGGGTTTCTTATCCTTAAAAGTGAGCATATATGAAGTATCTCCAACTTTGGAGCAATACCTTCCATCTTTTGAAATCACAGCCTTTTTAAGTATGGAAATAAAATCAGTCTCCTGTTTTAAATGCGTGATGGTAGCTTGAAACAGATTAGGTTCATAAACAACCACATCCCTTCCATCAATATAAATTTCTTTTTTTAACGGCTTAAAATATATCCATTTTGCAAAACCAGGTGCTTTTGCTTCTATAATACCTTCATAGGAAGCTTTTACCGAACTATCACCACGAACATTTTGAATAAACTGAGCTCGAAAGGTTTTTATATCTTTGTCTAGATCATCGGAATTAGCACTCACGCACAAAAGAAAAAACAAAAACAAAACTCTCATAAAGTACATTCATATCCCTAATAGCAATATTTTTTTTAAACCAATTTTACCCTAACTATGTTAAAATAAAATTACTCAAAAAAATCGAAGGTTATCAAATGATACAAAAACTGATAGGAAAGATCATAGGGACTAGGAACGATAAGCTTATAAAAAAATACCAAAAACGGGTTAATTCAATCAATGCGCTAGAACCAAAATACCAAACGATGAGCGATGAAAATTTACAAGGTGCATTCAATCATCTCAAAATTGCCCTGCAAGAAGGTAAAAAAACTCTTGATGATGTTTTAGAGGATAGTTTTGCAATCACCAGAGAAGCCTCTAAAAGAATATTAAATATGAGACATTTTGATGTCCAGCTCATCGGCGGTATGGTTTTAAATGATGGCAAAATAGCCGAGATGAAGACAGGAGAAGGAAAAACTCTTGTGGCTACTCTAGCTGTTGCATTAAATGCAATGACTGGTAAAAGCGTTCATGTTGTTACTGTAAATGATTATCTAGCCAACAGAGATGCAAACGAAATGGAGCCCTTATATAATTTTTTAGGCTATACCATAGGAGTGATAACAGCTGAAGTCAAAGATGATGAACAAAGACTGCAGGTTTATTCTAACAATATCATATATGGCACAAATAATGAATTTGGATTTGATTATTTACGTGATAATATGAAATACTCTCTTGATCAAAAAGTTCAAAAAGAACATTCTTTTGCAATCATTGATGAAGTAGATTCCATCTTGATAGATGAGGCAAGGACACCACTCATTATATCAGGTCCAGTCAATCGCAAAATGGAAAACTATGAGAGTGCCGATCAAGTAGCAAAAAAACTTAAAGTTAATGAAGATTTTACTATTGATGAAAAAAATCGAGTCATCCTCATTAATGAAAAAGGTATCAAAAAAGCCGAAGAGTTCTTTGGGATTGAAAATTTATATAGTATAGAAAATGCCGCACTATCACATCACTTGGATCAAGCTTTAAAAGCAAATCATCTATTTGCAAAGGACAAAGATTATGTCGTCCAAGAAGATGAGGTTATCATAGTGGATGAGTTTACAGGACGCCTGAGCGAAGGTCGTAGATTCAGTGAAGGTCTCCATCAAGCCCTAGAAGCAAAAGAAAAGGTAAAAATAAAAGAAGAGAGTCAGACGTTAGCTGATATCACATTTCAAAATTATTTTAGACTCTATGAAAAGCTCTCTGGTATGACAGGAACAGCACAAACAGAAGCGAGCGAATTTCTCCAAATTTATAATTTAGAAGTTGTTTCTATTCCTACAAATGTTCCCATCAAAAGAAAAGACCTTAACGATCTTATTTATAAAAGTGAGCAAGAAAAATTTGAAGCGGTTATCAATAAAATCAAAGAGCTTTATTCAAAAGGTCAGCCTGTATTAGTGGGAACTGCCAGCATTGAAAAAAGTGAAGCTCTTCACGCACTTTTACAAAAAGAACGTATCCCTCATACTGTCCTTAATGCAAAACAACATACAAGGGAAGCTGAAATCATCAAAGATGCGGGAAAAAAAGGAGCAGTAACTATCGCTACAAATATGGCTGGGCGTGGTGTAGATATAAAACTTGAAGAAGAAATCAAACAACTAGGTGGATTATACATTATCGGGACAGAGCGACACGAGAGTCGCAGGATTGATAATCAACTAAGAGGAAGGAGTGGAAGACAAGGCGACCCTGGCATAAGTCAATTTTATTTAAGTCTAGAAGATCCCCTTCTTCGGATATTTGGTAGCGATAAAATCAAAGGAATAATGGAAAGATTGGGACTAAAAAATGGTGAACATATAGAATCAGGGCTAGTCACTCGTTCTGTAGAGGGTGCACAGAAAAAAGTGGAAAATTTACATTTTGAATCCAGAAAACATCTCTTAGAATATGATGATGTTGCCAACGAACAAAGAAAAACTGTTTATAAATTTAGAAATGAGCTATTAGATACGCAATACAATATGAGCGAACGCATTGAAGAAAACCGCCAAAGTGCAATTATGCAATCTCTTCAAAAAGTGAAGAGTTTTGAAGGTGATGATATGGATATAGAGGGAGTAATATCTATCATAAAAGAAGAATTTGGCTCACAGTTAAGCAAAAATGTTCTAGAAGATTTAAATCAAGATAAAATTTATGAATACATATTAGAAAAACTTTCAAAAGAATACAAAGAAAAAATGTCTCTCCTAGCAGATGAGCAAAAAAATGAAATAGAAAGAATTATCTATTTACAGGTGCTTGATAATAATTGGAGAGAACATCTCTATACGATGGACAATCTAAAAACAGGTATAGGACTCAGAGGCTATAATCAAAAAGATCCTCTTGTTGAATACAAAAAAGAAAGTTACAATCTTTTCATAGAACTGATTGAATCAATTAAAACTGAAGCAATCAAAACACTTCATATCATACAATTTACTCCCGAAGATAGCAAACAAGCTCAAGATGGAACCCAAAAAATCATAGAAGAACTTGAGGAATCCCAAAAGGAATTGAATTATAATCTTGAAGACATAGAGCTTGATATTAATCCAAAAAAAATATCTAGAAATGATTCTTGTCCATGTGGTAGTGGTAAAAAATATAAACAATGCCACGGTAAAAGTGGTCCAAAAAAAGGCTTATTGGCTCAGAATGCTTAGCAAGACAATTTTGATAAAGTTTTTACTCAAACGTTACTTACGTTTTGACAAAGCTCAACCATTTATATCTATCACAGCTATTTTGGCATTTTTAGGTGTGGGCGTGGGTGTAATGGTGTTGATTGTTGCGATGGCAATAATGAATGGAATGAGCAAGGAGTTTGAAAAAAAACTCTTTGTGATGAATTATCCTCTAACTTTATTTGCGACCACTCCTAAGGGTGTCTCTGAAGACATATTAGATGCATTAGAGGAAAAATTTCCTCATTTACTTTTTAGTCCTTATTTAAAAATTGAATCTGTGACAAGACACAATGGCGTTATGTCTGCTGGAATTGTTTTTGGAGTAGATATTCAAAGAGAGGCTAAAATCAATGAAATATTAGCACAGGCAATCAAAGGCATAAAAATTTCAGATTTTTATCAAGATAAATTTTCTCTGATCATAGGCGAAGGACTCAAAGAAATACTGATGGCACAAAAAAACAGCAAAATCAGTTTATTTTTTACAAAACTTGAGCCCACTGGTCTGACTTTTTCTCCGACAATGAAAAGATTTGATGTGAAGGGTTTTTTTAGTTCAGGACTAAAAGCCTATGATACTAGTTACCTGTATGCAAATATCTCTGCGATTGCTGCGATAAAAAATGTTCCTGCTGGTATCTATAATGGAATACATATATACTCAAAACATCCGATGCAAGATATCGCCAAAATCAAAGAATTTCTCTTGAATACACAAAATAATGGGGTGGCAGTTGAAGGTTGGTGGCAACAAAATGGAAATTTCTTTTCTGCAATGGCGTTAGAAAAAAGAGTTTTATTTATCGTATTGATGTTAATTATTTTGATGGCCTCCTTAAATATTATCAGTTCCCTTTTGATGGTCGTCATGAACAGACGAAAAGAAATTGCACTGCTTTTAAGTTTAGGTGCAAGTTCTAACGAAATTAGAAAAACATTTTTTTGGTTGGGAAATCTTATTGGAATAAGTGGAATCATTTTTGGAGTGATACTATCAATGCTGGTTCTTTATGTTTTATCTACATTTCCTATTATTTCACTCCCTGCAGATGTCTATGGAATAACTAAACTCCCTATTGATCTGTCTTTGATAGATTTTTTTTCAACCATCATTGGGGCAGTTCTTATTGTATGTGCCTCTTCCTATTATCCAGCAAAGAAAGCTTCTGAAGTAAATGCGTTGTCTGTTTTAAGAAATGAATAATCTAAGATTTAATTCTTTTTAAGCTTAACTAGCTTAACATATCATACTTTAGTTTGTAAGTTTGAGTTTTTTGGTATTTCTAAGATCTCTGATTTTCTCTGCCTACACATTAAAGATCGAGTTCGGTTGAGGTTTTACCTCTAATTTTTAGTATAACGGAGAATGAATTGAAAAGTATTTATGTAGGAAATCTCGCTTATAATGCGACCAATGAGGATGTTAAAGAACTCTTTAGCAAGTATGGCAATGTAGTTTCTGTGAAGTTAATTAGCGACAGAGAAACTGACAGAGCTAAGGGCTTTGGCTTCGTAGAAATGGAAGACGATCAAGCTCTCAAGGCTATCAGTTCTTTGAATGAAACAGACTTTATGGGTCGAACAATCAGAGTAAATGAAGCGAATCCAAAAACAAGATAACTTCATTTGGTAAAGGGTTCATCCCTTTGCCATTTTTTCAATAACTCTTTCGCATTTTTTTGTATATCATTTTTCCATAATCCCCCAATAACAGCTATCATATCAGCATTTTTCAGATGAAATACATTTTCAGGCGAAATCCCCCCGATGGCACAGATAGGAATCTCTAACTCTTCTTTTGCTTTTTGTAAAATATCCAAAGGAATTTGCTTAGCACTAGGCTTGGTAGCAGAAGGGAAAAACGCACCGAAGGCTACATAATCAGCACCTTGTGCTTGTGCTTTTCGTGCGAATTTTAAAGAATCATAACAAGAAACTCCAATTTTTCCACTAAATCTTCTTCTAGCTATTTTTAAATCACAATCTTCCCCTCCTATATGAAGAGCGGGAGCATTTATCGCAATGGCAAGTTCAATTCTATCATTCATTACAAACAAAACATCTTTTTGCGTGCAGAGTTCGCATAAACTCTTAGATATATCAAATATTGCATTATCGCTATGATTTTTATCTCGCAACTGGAATACCCTCACACCTCCTAAAATTGCTAGATTGAGCATATCAAAAATTTTTTCATAAGGAGTAAGCTTTTCATCACTGATTGCATAAAGGCCATTTAATTGCATTTATTCGCCCAAAACCATATCTTTTGCTTTTAGCAATAATTCTCTTGCATTATTTTGTATAAAATATTCAGCTAATTGCTTTGCCAAAAAATTGCTATCTGAAACTTCTCCTTCAATACTATGTTTGAGTATTTCGCTCCCATCAGGAAGTCCAAGTATTGCGTTTATAACAATCCCTTTATTTTGAATTTTTGCATTCACACCAATAGGAACCTGACATCCACCTTCTAGCATTCTTATGAAGGTTCTTTCTGCCTCAGCACATACACTAGTGTAATGATGAGAGAGTTTTTTTATTTGGTCATACATATGATGGTTTTCTTTCATCTCAATTCCCAAAGCTCCCTGCCCCATTGCAGGTATCATTATTTGTTCAGATAATGAAACTATATATTTCACTTGTTTTTCATCAATATTCAAGCGATTCACACCTGCTTTTGCCAAAATAATCGCATCAAACTCCCCATCTCTTAATCTCTTTAATCGGGTCTGAACATTTCCACGCAAACTCTGTGTATCCAAATCATCTCTTAAAAATTTTAATTGCATTGAACGTCTTAGGGAAGTTGTCCCCACTTTAGAACCTATTGGTAAGTCTTCCAAACTAGAATATTTTTGACTCAAAAAACAATCTCTGACATCTTCTCTCTCAGTAATACAAGCAAGTCCTAATCCTTCTACAAAATCAACAGGGACATCTTTTAACGAATGAACTGCTAGATCAATTTTATCCTTAAGTAAAAGTTCTTCAAGCTCCTTTGTAAAAAGTCCCTTACCTCCAATTTTCGATAGCGGGACATCTAATATTTTATCCCCTTTTGTTTTTACGATCTGAATATCGCTTAATATTCCCAACTCCTTTTCAAGTCGTTTTTGTATATACTCCGCCTGCCATAACGCTAATACACTTCCTCTTGAACCAATAATAAGCTTACTCATCATTCCCCCTATCGAAGATTTTTTTGTTCTTGCACAATCTCCACTTCTATGATTTCTTGATTTGAATTTTCTTGATAATTCCACATAGATTGCTTGAAATTTCCAAAATCACTAGAATGATTTTCGCTATCTTTAAAAAAAGAATTACCAAGATTTCTTTTGGCAATCTTTAAAACAAAAAAAGCGTATATCTCCAAAATAATCCCTAAAAAATCAGCAAAAATACCTGGGAACAAAAGCAGAAAAGCTCCAAAAATACGAGCAAAGTTACCTCCTAAAAAATCTATCAAAGATATTTCTCCTCGAGTAAATCTTTTAAAACCTTCCAAAATATCACCCCTAGATAAAAACATAATAAACATGCTCAACAAAGATGTAATGACAAATTCTAAGAAAAACATCCAGGCACCAAATTCAGCTATATAAGCAGTAGTACAAACAACCTCGATAAAAATATAACCGATCATAATAAGATAAAAAAATCGCATATTAATCTCTTCTTGTATATTGAAATTTTTGAATGATTTGAGCTGTTAAATCTTCACAATCCAATTCTTCTTTTTGTAAGGTTTCTCGATACACTAACTCAATCTTTCCATCCTGAAAATTTTTACCAACAATAATTCCATATAAGGAACCTATCAATTCGAAATCTGCCATTTTTACTCCAAATCTAATATCTCTATCATCAAAAAGAACATCCAATCCTATTTTTTTTAATTCCTCATAAATTTTATAAGCGTACTGAAACTGTTTCTCATCTTTTGTATTTGAAACAATAATACTCAAATGAAAAGGTGCACTAGATAATGTCCATATACAACCCTTATCATCGGATTTTTGTTCCAATATAGCAGGAAGAAGACGTGACACACCAATCCCATAACATCCCATTTCAAAAAAACAACTCTTCCCATCTTTGTCTAAAAAACTAGCATTCAAGGGTTTTGAATAACGTTGTCCAAGTTTAAAAATATGTCCAACCTCTATACCTTTTTTATATTCAAGAATTCCTTCACAACAAGGACATCTGTCGCCTTCTTTAACCTTTGCTATATCTTCATAAGTTAAAGATTCAAACAAACTTAAATCAACTCCCACAAAATGATAATCTTGCTCATTTGATCCACATATCAAATCTTCGGCATTTTCTAGATCAATATCAAAGATGATATAACTTGCATTTGTAATATTTTTAAGTGCATAAGGGCCAATAAAACCTGGATTCAATCCACATTTAACGAGTTCAATAGCATCAACATCTGCCAACTCCAAAACATTTGCACCGTCTTTATTAAGAACATTTAATGCCTTGGTGATTTCAAGTTCATCTTCTCCACGCAAAAAGAAATAAACCAATTCATCAGGTTTGTTTGCTTCTGAATCAAAAATGGCTTTTTTTACTATGGCTTTGAGTGTAAAAAATTCATCTATCTTAAAAAACTGTGCAAGTTTTTCGATAGTATTAATATTTGGAGTGTGAAATTTTGCAAATTTTGCTTTAGGGGGAATCGCATCGCACGTGAGTTTTGAACGTTTTGCTGCTTCGATATTAGATGCATAATCACACTTAGAACACATCACGATGGTATCTTCTCCAGATTCTGCCAATACCATAAACTCTTTGCTCCCACTCCCACCAATAGCTCCACTATCAGCCTGCACAACTCTAAAATCAAGCCCAAGTATCTCAAAAATATTTCGATAAACCTGCTCCATCTGATTAAACTCTCTATCTAGATCCTCTTTGGTAGAATGAAAGCTATAAGAATCTTTCATTACAAATTCCCGACCCCTCATCAAGCCAAACCTAGGTCTGAGTTCATCGCGAAATTTTGTATGAATTTGATAAAGATTGAGTGGAAGTTGTTTGTAGCTTTTGACATAAGATTTTACAATCTCTGTTATGCTTTCTTCGTGTGTTGGTCCGAGTATAAATTCATTTTCTTTTCTGTCTTTGAATCTTAAAAGTTCATTGCCATATTTTTCATATCGTCCGCTTTTTTTCCATAACTCTGCGGGAGTAACAAATCCCATCAAAAGTTCCTGTGCACCAGAAAGATTCATTTCATCTCTAATGACTTTGGAAATTTTATCTAATACTTTTTTTCCAAGCGGTAAAAAATTATAAATACCACTTCCAATTTGATGAATATATCCTCCTTGAACCAAAAATTGATGACTTTTTAATACGGCATCTTTTGGGGTTTCTTTTGTAGTGGGAATAAACACTTTTGAAAATAACATTCTTCTTATCCTTAGTTTAAGGTCATATCATATTCACATTTATAACGATTGATAAGCATGACTTCATCATCAATATCAAAAACCGCTTTCATTGCCTCTATGATAGGATCAGCATCTTCTTTGTCTGCAAAATTTTTGATATTAATCGTAGGTTTATGCAAAAATACATTAAATGCATTATGAAGTACTTTTTCAATATTGTCCTGATATTCACTAGGAATAAAACCTTTTTTTATGGCTCTATCAAGTTCTTTTATAGACGCTTCCTTTGCAAGTTTTCTAATCGTCTTAATAAGAGGGTCCACTCCTAATGTTTGAAGCCATCTAAAAAACTCTAAAGTAGAAATTCCTACAATTTCATACGCCTTTGTGGTGTTTTTTCTTCTATTAATAAGATTCTCAGAAGCAACCTGTTGTAAATCATCTACAGAAAAAACAGATATATCGTCCATATTAGGATTTTCAATATCTCTAGGCACAGCTAGATCAAACCAAAAACGTTGAAAATCTACAGTTTTTATCATAGAGTTTTGAATAATATGATGAGGCGCAGAGGTGGCACAAAACAAAAGAGGATACTCATTAATAAGCGTGGATAATAGAGAAAAATCACGAACTTCGACCATACCCCTATACTCTGCATTAAGTTCATTTAAAAGATTCAAAGCATTTTGTTTATTTCGATTTAATAGCAATATTTTATACCCTAAATGGAGCAAATGCTTGCTTGCTAAGATACCCATATCCCCAACACCAACCACAATAGCAATTTTATTTTTGATATTAGTTTTTTCAAACAAAGCATTTGCTTCTTTAACAGCTATAGAAGCTATGGAAACAGCATTTTGGGATATTTGCGTACAATTACGAACTTGTGCAGCACATTTAAATGCAAAATGAATCAATCTTGTAAGATTTTTCCCACAAAACCCGCTATCAAAACAAAGTTTATAAGCACTTTTTAATTGGCCACCTATTTGGGTTTCTCCAACTACAATACTGTCTAGACTGCTTGCAACGCAAAACAAATGATGCACAGCCCCTTGATTAATAAAAACATCTGCTATTTCCTTCAATAAATTTACATTGATATCTCTTATTTTTGCAAGCAATGAAATAATAGAATCTCTTGTACTTTCAGGATCGTCTGTATAAGCATACATTTCAAAGCGATTGCAAGTAGAAAGCAGGATCATTTCCTTGAGATGATTGTCTTGAGTTTTCAGGGTTTGCAAAAAACTTTTAATCGACTCCGGAGATGCGAATGAAAGCTTCTCTCTCATTGTTATTTCGGTGTTTTTATGTGAAAAACTAATTGCTAAATATCCCGCCTCTAAATCCATCAAAACTCCCTGTTTATCATATTTTGAACAATCTCTTCAAGAGTCTTATTATTTTCATCCTTAATTGAAGAAATCGCTAAATTCGCATATCTTTTGGCCTCTGATTGAACTAAAGAAATAATATGATATTTCTCAAAACGCTCTTTTAACCACGTTCTTATCTCTGGTTTATCTTGTTTAAAATATGAAATCAAAATCTTTTTTTCATCTTTAGGAAGTGCTTCATAAAGATAAATATAAGGGAGTGTGGTTTTACCCTCTTTAAAATCATTCATCGAAGGTTTTCCAAGAGTCATTGATTCTTGAGTGACATCAAGTAAATCATCTATGATCTGAAAGGCAACCCCAAGATTACTACCATAGGCTTTGTATTTTTGATGATTTAAGTTTGCCAAAATAGCTGCTGACTCAGCACTTGCAGAGATTAAAGAAGCTGTTTTATCCTGGAGCATTTCAAAATATTTTCCCTTATCTGTATTAAATTCCTCTCCCATAAACACATCATCAATCTCGCCTCTTGAGAGCTCGACAACCGCATTAGAAATACTTTTAGCAATTCTATTATCCATCTTGGTAAGTTCAAAAAATGCTTTAGAGTAAAAAACATCTCCGAGCATTATGGAATTCTTATTTCCAAAAACAGCATTCACAGAAGGATTTCCTCGCCTGATATATGATTCATCAATTACATCATCATGGAGCAAAGAAGCACTTTGAATCATCTCAATAATTGCACACAAATCCACAACATCTGGATGATTGGGACATATCGCCAAAACAAGCTTACTTCTAAGCATTTTTCCCGAAGTTATCCTTGAAGAAAGTGCTTTTATACGAGGATTGCCTATCTCAGAAATAAAACTTTCTATCCTTTGAGTGATTTTCTCTAACATCAAATACCCCTAATCTTTATGAAAAAATCGTGCATCCCCAGATACACCCAACCATAATGAAGCTGTATTCTTTTTTTCATCAAAATCTTTAAACGAAAGATAGAGGTATGAAAAATCATTTCCAACATCTTTTTGAGACAACTCAAGCTTAAAACTCTCTCTTTGATAATCACGGTATAAAATAAACTGATAAGGAAATTTATCATAATTCAAATAAACAACAAGTCCTTTGTTCTTATACAGCGTCCATCTAAAAAAAAGTGGCTTTTTGAGATAACCTTGATAAAGTATTCCAGAATACACTTCATCTTTTTTTAAAATAATATTTTCACTTGTGTTCCAAATAGGAGCTTTAGCAAAAAGCAAAACACTCAAAGTAATGAAAATAAAGATTTTATTCATTTTCGCTTAGTATCTTTGCCATTGATTCAATTGCAATATTAATTTTTTGATGTTTAAGTCTCTCTTGCAGCTGCAAGTCATCGTCTAATTTTACATAAAACTCTCTAAGTTTTCCATCAAGAGAATGATCCTCAAGGATAATCTCATAAATCGCTTGCAATTCAAGTAATCTATCAAGCTCTAAACTTGATAATGTCTTGCTAGCGTTAAAAATAATATCCTTCCATTTTTCTAGGGGGTTTCCTTGTAAAACTTCTAAATTATCAAACTCTTCCCACATTATTTAATCTCCTTTTTTCTAACTAAAATTGCCTTTTTATGTGCATCAAGACCCTCTAAATCAGCCAATATAGAACATTTTTCTCCTAATTCATCAAGGGCTTGTTTTGAAAAACTAATAATAGAACTTCGTTTCATAAAATTTTCTGTTCCTAAGGGAGAGAAAAATTTTGCACTCCCACCTGTAGGAAGAGTATGATTGGGTCCTGCAAGATAATCCCCAATAGGTTCTGGAGTATTCTCTCCTAAAAAAATTGCACCAGCGTGCTTGATACTAGGCAAAAATTCAAAGGGGTTTTGAGTTAAAATCTCTAAATGTTCAAAGGCAAGCTTATTGCTCAAAGAAATACACTCATCCATATCCTTAGCTATAATAATAGCTCCACGATTAATAATACTTTCTTTTGCGATATCCTTGCGAGTAAGATCTAATAAAACTACCGATATATAGTCCAAAACTTCTTTGACAAGCTTTTCGCTTGTAGTGATTAATATAGAACTCGCCATTTCATCGTGTTCTGCTTGGGAGAGTAGATCATGGGCAATGTATTTTGGATTTGCATTTTCATCAGCAATGATACCTATTTCACTTGGACCTGCGATCATATCAATATTGACTTCACCAAATACAAGTTTTTTTGCACTCGCAACAAAAATATTTCCGGGACCTGTTATCACATCAACCTTTTCTATACCCTCAATACCATAAGCCATCAGTCCAATAGCACTCGCTCCACCAACTTTATATATATTTTTTATCCCACACAAATGTGCTGTAGCTAGGAGAATGTCATTGGTATGATTTAATGGAGTAGGATTACACACAATAATATCTTTTACACCTGCTACAACTGCAGGTATTGCATTCATTAATAAAGAGCTTGGATATATAGCTTTTCCACCAGGTATATAAAGACCAGCTCTATCAACAGGAGTCACTTTCTGCCCCAGAATAATTCCATTCTCTTCTAAATCAAGCCAGGTTTTTGGTTTTTGCTTTAGATGAAAAGAATAAATTCTGTCATACGCACTATGTAATGCCGACTTTGCCTTATAGTCCAATCGCTCATAAGCTTCTTGAAACTCTTGTGGGAATATACAAATATCATCTAGGTTCTGAGGTTCCCATTTATCAAATTTAAATATATTCTCTTTTAAAGCCTGTAATCCCCTAGAAGCAACATCATCTAAAATACTCTGCACGAGTGTGACTACATTTTTAATATCAAGCTTCCCACGATTTAAAATATCGGAAAAAGCGTGAGGAAAAGCAGAATCTGAAGTATTCAGTATTTTTATCATTCGCACCAATCTTTACTTTCAAGAATAAAACCTGAGGGTATTATAGCACAATCAGAAACAAGCGTTCAGTCTTGATAAAAATAAATACAAATAATAAACCCAATCAATATTTCTTTTTCCATATCCATATAAAATGATTTAGAAAATCCAAAAAATCCACCAAATAGATTTTGGAGCTAAAAAAAATAAAATGTGCAAAAAAATACTTATCTTAGATTTAAAAATCTAGGAATTTTAAAATTCAAAAATTGAAGATAAAACTTTTTAAAAAATATCCCTCTCCTTTTATCTAGATTTTCTGCCAGTTTTTTTTTACAAACTGATTTTCAAAAATCAATCTTCCGCCATTTGGGTTTCTTAAATTCTATAGATAAAGCAGATACGAATTCCGCTCCTTCATGATAATCCTAAACAGACAAACTGTGAAACTAATTAAAATTTTTTAGATGTATGAAAAAAAAAGGGGGGGGGGGACGATAAAATCTGAACTTTAAGACAAATTCTTAACTGTATCTTTTGTGCTAAGCCTAATCATATTTTCAAAAAATCAAAATACATAGTAGATAGATAAGATTTATAAAATCAGAATCTGGTTTTATAAAGATACCAATATTTATAAAAATTTGAATCTATATTTTATCATAAATCAGGTCTATTTAAAAAAGCAAATAAAAGACTTTGCAACCCCCTAACTAAAGTTATGAGTGTATTTTCAAGCAAATTATTTTAAAGAATCTCCTCTATTCTTTTTGGTTATCTCGTGCACGTATAGAAAATCTTAGATCTTATATTTGATGCATTTTTATTTTTGGATTTAAGGAAATATTGCATTTTAAATTTTTATAGTATATAATCCCATCTTCATTCAAGTTTCCAAATAATGTCAAGAGAAGATTGAATGAATTTTTTAAGGCCTTTAATCTACTTGGGCACTTAGATTATTTTGAATGGATAGCGTTCTTAAAATACTGATTTTGATTTGAATGAATATAAAATATTTTATAGAAATTCAAATATAACTTCAAGATTTTAAGGCACTCTTTTCTAGCATACTACCCCCCTCCCCATTCCTATGACAACAACTACAACTTAATCGGGTGCTAACGGGGGTATTGTTTAATTTTTAAAATTAGATCTTTTTAGAATTCATCTAGCTTCTTAGAAGAATTTTTTAGGTAATAGAGATGGGGGGGGGGGCTAAACCCAAAATTTTTCACACCATAATTCAAAGCTATGGTATTTTTGATGATTTTTTTCATAGGGACTCCTTGAGATTATTCCTCTTTCGATCTAAATAATGTCATTTTTCAGTGGAGAGTATAACACAATTTTTTAAACTCGATAGTAAATGAACCTTAAAAAATGCCAAATTATCAAAAATATCACTTATTATTTTTATTAATTAAATTTTTAATTTTATTTTATTGATAATTATTATTTATGAAAAATACTTACATTTAAGCAATAGTTTTTTTGGGAATGATTGATTTTAATCATGATATTTGATAGATCCACAGAGAAAGAAGATGGAGAAATCTTTAATTTAACGCTCTAAGAAGTTGAAAAATGTTAATAAATATAAATAGTATGGATTAAGGGTCAATGATTCAAAATAAGTTCTTGATATTCTAAAGCTTTTTTTCTTGCTTGTAACAATGAAACGTGAGGATAAGAACCCAGATTGATTAATTTTCTTCGTTTTTGATGAGTGTATCTGTATTGCCAATATTTATAACCTAAATGATGAACCAATAATCGCAATCCTTTTATATCTGATAAGAAATAATCTTTTTCTTTTGGTTTAGCATTTTTAATTTCAAGTTCTGTCATTGATAACCTTTTTTATAAAATCAAACAACTCACAAACCCCTTTAGTTTGAACTAGATGTAATAAAGTGGTTACAAAACAAGAGGCTATAAAATTATAGCCATTTTTGTCTCCGTTTTTGTAACCATTTTTTATTGACTACAATATACTATGAATGGGTTGCAATATACTATGAAATGCAATGAAAATATTAGAAAATAGTTAATCAGGGTTGTTGTTTATGAGATTTGGGGTAATCAATAGGAGATAATACACTATGATTGAATAGAAAAGGAAAGTTGTGATGGTGCCGAAGGTCGGACTTGAACCGACACAGAGTTACCCCTACTAGATTTTGAGTCTAGCGCGTCTACCAGTTTCACCACTCCGGCATTTTACTATGGTGCGCTGAGCGAGACTTGAACTCGCACGAGTTGCCTCACCACCCCCTCAAGATGGCGTGTCTACCAGTTCCACCACCAGCGCACAAGCCTCCAAAAATGGAGGCGAGCATATTATCCTATAAAAGGATTTCCATAAATAGCTATAATTGCAAAAACAAGGGTATAAATAACCTGAGCTTCAATCATAGCAAGAGCAATGAACATCGTAGTCAAAAGTTTTCCACCAATGCCAGGATTTCTAGCGGTTCCTGAAATGGTAGCAGCCGCAGCATGTCCCATACCGATAGCACCACCAAGTGCAGCTATTCCTAATCCAATCACAGCACCTGCCACAGAATAGGATTTTATCATATCCATGCCAGTCACTTCGCTAGCAAAAGCAAATCCAATCACACCAAAAAAAACCATTAACAAAATTTTCATAACGAACTCCTGTAAAATTTAAGCTCTTTCGGATCTATCCCCTACTCAAAACTTCTTAAGGTGGGATTATCTCTAAAAATAACTAAATATAGACTTAATCTAGGCATTGAACTTGATTTAGCTTCTGGATAGGAAGATCTCTATCCTCTCTAATGGATTATTACCAGGTATTTCTTCTAAATTCAATAACAAAAGTGGAGGGAATTTTTTAGAAAGCTATCAAACAACACAAATGTTCAATTTCATGAGAGGTGATATTTCTAATATTATTTCTCAGATCTTAAGAGAACAAGTACGTATCAAACCTATCATCACGATTAAAGAAGGTAGCAGGATCTTTATTTCACCCAACACAGATATTTTTTTTCTAGTGCCCAAAAACAATGAATTAACCGCAGAGTTTTATAAAGAATATAAAAATAGATTCTAAGAAAGATATGGACTCCCTAAAGACTTGTTGGATTTTTCATTCGTGGAATGGACTTTATCATTCAGGTCAAAAAAATCAACAATGAGTCTGTGATTGAAGATATGCTTGATGTCAAAAAAGATTTAAAAAGAGTATTAGAAACTGTTTGAATAGCATAAATGAAAAATGGAATAAAAAAATGAAATACACCTAGAAGACGATTAATAAAAGTCAAGAAATGAACACTATTTTAGGGAGTAGCGTTACTGAAATTTTAAAATCAAAATAATCTCAAAAACAAGCTAATATATATATCTATTTGTAAATGTTTATAACTTAAAAACATCAGAGAGTCTGAAAAAAGCCTTACGACATGGTTAATAATTTTAGAAAAATAAGAGGGGAGAATCTCACCCTCTCACAAACCTCTCTATTCTTTTCATTCCTTCTATGATTTGTTCAGCTGAGCAGGCAAAAGAAAATCGAACATAGCCCTCCATACCAAAAGCACTACCTGGGACTAGAGCTGCTCCTTCTTTTGATAAAAGTTCGCTACAAAACTTCATCGAATCTCCGCCAAACTTATTAACCCCCTTAATGTTAATAAATAAATAAAATGCCCCTTGAGGTTTTTGAACACTCAAGCCACCAATATTATTGATGAGTTCACAGCCCAAATCTCTACGTTTCTCAAATGCATCTCGCATCATCTCAATGTCATTATCAGCATCACCATTTAAAGCCATGATAGAAGCCTTTTGAGTAATTGAATTGATATTGGAAGTGCATTGACTTTGCAAGTTATCCATCATTTTGATAAGTTTATCATCCACGCTAGCAAGATAACCCATCCTCCAACCCGTCATAGCAACAGCCTTGCTGAGACCATTAACGGTTATAGTGCGTTTCATCATATCATCACTAATAGAAGCCACAGACGTGAAATCCACACCATAAACTAGCTTTTCGTACATCTCATCACTCACAACCCAAATCTTGGTATCTTTTAATACCTCTGCAATCTCAGTGAGTTCGGCTTTTGTATAGACCATCCCCGTAGGATTAGAGGGAGTGGTAAGTACGAGGATTTTTGTCTTTGGTGTGATGGTGTTTTTGAGCTGTTTTGCGGTGATTTTAAAATGAGTGCTCTCGTCTGTGGAGATAAAAACAGGTTTGCCACCACTATAGACCACCAACTCTGGATAAGTAACCCAATATGGAGCAGGAATAATAACCTCATCTCCATTATCTATAAGTGCTTGAAAAATGTTAAACAGAGATTGTTTGGCACCATTGCTAACCAAAACTTGTCTAGGGGTATAAGAAAGCCCATTGTCTTTTTTAAGTTTTTTTACTATAGCTTCCCTTAACTCTAAAATTCCTGCAACAGCTGTGTATTTTGTAAAACCTGAGTTCAGTGCTCTGATGGCTTCATCTTTTATAACTTGGGGTGTGTCAAAATCAGGTTCTCCAGCAGAAAAACTGAGAATATCCCTACCTTTTGCCTTTAGTTCAGAAGCTAGCGTGCTAATGGCAATGGTGGCAGATTCTGATAGGTTTTGAATTTTCTGAGAATACATTATTTTCTCCTTCTTCTTTTTGGTTTTTTGACTATTCTAGCTGAAATAAATTTAAAATCATTTGATATTGATTAAGGAACATGAATTCACTGCTAAAAAGTTAGTAAATATATTCTATATCAAATTTGATTAATATCATATAAATTTATTTTTTAAAATATTCTGATATGTCTTTATAGATGCATTGAATTTATTTAAAAATGTTTTATTTTTATTTGTTAAATAATTGACCACTCGATGTAAATTATCACCATCAAGCTCAGTGATAACATTCAAAGCAGCTTTTGAAAAATCATTATCATTTGGAGAGTTCATTGCTTCTTCAAGTGCTTTGATATGTTTATTAAAAAGTTTTTTATTGATGATATCTCTTTTGTCTTGCTCAATAATCTCATTTTTTAAAAAAAGTAATTTAGAGATCGAAAGTCGCTTGAGGTAACTTCTAGGATAAGAGTGTGTTAGTTTTAAAACTTCTTGAATCAGATTTATTTTTTCAGGCGTTTCATCATAGTAAGCTTTATAGTTTTCTTCCATCAATTCAGGCATAAAATTTTTTATTATGCTGAGCTTAGATTCTGAAATTCGTTGAATATCACCCACATAATACTCATCTTCTGAAAAATGGTAGATTTGTTTTAGCTTCTTGATATTGTCTCTATTTTTTTCATAATAATGCATCAATTGGATTCTTTCTTCATCAGGAAGAGAAGCAAATCTAATTTTTAACTTTTCTAGCCAAACTTCTTGAAGTTGCCTGTATTTAACCTTTAAGATTTTTTCTATCTTTGGAGCTGGAACACTAAGATAAGATCGAAAAATCTCTAAAAACTGATCGTAAGTATATTCATCAATATATTCATCAATCATATCATACACCTTGGATATATCTCTTCCAATTTTTTTGATCTTTGTTTTGAGTTTATCCTCAATTTCATAATGCTTCAGGCCTTCTGCAGTAGCTATGCATATTTTTTTGTCTAGATCTGATTGGAAAAGATATATGGACTCCAAACTTTCTTTTTTGTAAAGTTCAAAAAGTTCTGAATTAGAGAGATGATCGAGTTCAATTTGAGTATGCCCATTATTAGATAGATAAACTTTCATCGACCTTGCAGAAGGTATATTACTTTTAGACATTAGCACTCTTGAGGGCTTGATAAATTTTTAATACATCAATATGTTCATCCACATCATGCACACGCAAAATATCTGCTCCATTTTGAAAGGCAAGTAGATGTAACGCAAGCGTACCATTAAGTCTCTCAAGGGGAGGTTTATCGATAATAGCACCTACTACACTTTTTCTACTTGCACCAACAAGTAGTGGATATCCAAAATGTTTGAAATGCTTGAGATGGTTTATAAGAGCTAGATTATCTAAAGTTTCTTTGGCAAATCCAATACCGATATCTAAAATAATATCTTCAATCCCATATGATTTGAGATATTCAATTTTTTCTGCAAAAAAATGATCTATATGCGAAAATAAATTTTCATAATCCGTTAATTCTTGCATATTCTTGGGTGTACCTTTAGTGTGCATTAAAATAACTTTTGCACCATATTTTGCAGCAATTTTTGCCATATCAAGATCGGCAAATCCACTTACGTCATTGATAATCTTAAACCCGTGAAAAAGTGCAAAATCTGCAGTAGAAGCATTATAGGTATCAATACTAAAGATAGCTTTTTGATTTAAATTTTGATTTTTAATATACTTGGCTATTTCTTTTATTCGATCTATCTCTTCTTGTGGATCTATCAAATCACTACCTGGTCTAGAACTAGCAGCACCTATATCAATGAGGCTAATACCTTTGTCAATGAGATAATGAATTTTATCAATACATCCTTGTGTGCTATGTCTGCTAGGAGCAAAAAAACTATCTGGGGTGATATTGATAATAGCCATAATTGCTGAAGAGGCTTTATTTTCTGATGAAATGCTAGTTCCATGCTTTAGATGTTCTGATATTGATTTTGCAATTTCTTTAAGACCAAAAGGCTGGATTTTACATTTTTTAATTATTCTTTCTAGCTGTGATTTTGTGGCAATCAATACGCCATCATAATGGCTTTCTTTGCCTAAAATGCATTCATAAGGAGTAGCAAAATCCCCTCCAACACTCAATGCCTCTTGTTTAAGTATATTGGTAGCTGGTAAAGAAAGAGAAGTGATATAAAAACTAAAAATCTCTCCTTTTTTCATCATAATATTACTTCCTGCTTCGTCAGTATTTATTTTTTTTAGATATTCGCAAAGCACTTGAGGATTGATTCTTTTGATAGATGTGAGGTTATTTTTTTGCATTTTTTGCCTTTAGATTTCGTAATATCATCAACAAGAGTGGGAGAAAAATATAAGAATCTTTTTGATAATTTTGATTTACTTCTAAGGCTTCATCAAAACTCTTTAGATCGCCATCATCAAGCTTTATATTGGAGTTTTTTATCATAAAGAGCAAAGACTGAATTCTTTCTTTAGTGGTATCTCTTGAAGGATTTGAGGCACTATCTAATGACTTCAAAAAAACATAAATACTCTTTAATGAAAGATTTTTAATGTCCAAATCAAGTTCCTCAAAAACTTTTGGATTCCTATGATCGTGAATTTGTAATCTTGATCTGATAGTTGGCAAAATAGAGGTCTTATTTCTCGCAATCAAAACAAAACGAGTTTTGCTAGGAGGCTCTTCAAGGACTTTTAATAATGCATTTTGTGCAAAATGATTGTAAGAGTTTGCTGCGATAACAATAGTTTTTGTATCTTCAGAGGCAATATAAGCCTCATTAATAACCTCATGAGAATCTTCTATCTTAAATTCATCACGTTCAAAAAGACGTAAAAACTGCGGAGGAATATCCTTGCTTTGGTTTATGGTTTCTTGTGTGATATTATTGTTTAGCACAATCATTCCATTATAAACTTGTTCCATTTTTCCTCTATTCCAATATGATTTTTCCAAATAAAGCATCAAAAAGAGTTTTTTCAAAGATCCTAAAAAGCTGGATCAATCTATAATCTATCATTGTATCAAGAGAACTTAGTGTCAATCCATCTTGAATAGAATCATCAAAAATCCAAAAAAATCCATTCTCCTTACTAAAAGCTAGATTTGCTAATGGTGTACTGGTTTTTCCGATATACCAAAACATATAATCTTTATAAGAAATATCTAGCACATCGTTAATTAACGAGGTTTCCTTAAATGTCAATGTTTTGGGCAACAATTCATTAGAATCAAATATTGGTAAAATAGGTCTTGACTTCCCACCTAAGCGATTAATAGAGGAGACAATGTATTTTCCAAACCATTGTCTTTCTTCATCAGTACATACAAGGACGGTTCCCCCATTTAAAATGTGACTAATAGTCCTAGAAGTCATAGAAACCCACTGATAGCGTTCCATTTCCAGCCATCCACTCATTCTTGCAAGACTTTCACCTTCTTCTCTAATCGCCTTAAGCATCCAATCTGATATTTCAACAGGAGTTATCATTTGTCTAACTCATATACAGAATGAAGTGTTCTAACTGCAAGTTCAGAGTATTTTATATTGATAATCATAGAAACCTTAATCTCACTAGTGCTTATCATCATAATATTGATATTTTCTTTTGCCAAAGCCTTAAAAGCAGCACTTGCAACTCCTGAATGAGACTTCATTCCCACTCCAACAATTGATACTTTTGCGATATCACAATCATAATCAATAGATTCAACATTACTCAAAAACTTTTCCAACACTTTTTTGGTCAAATCTGTTTCGGTTTCTGAAATAGTAAAATCAATATCTGTCTTGCCATCTCTACCGATAGTCTGGACAATCATATCAACATTGATTTTATTATCAGCAAGAGATCCGAAAATTTCTGCAGCTATTCCAGGTCTATCTTGAACATTAGCGATACTTACTCTTGCCTGATTTTTATCAAGTGCAATGCCACTTACAATTGGTTTTTCCATAATATTCTCCTCCATAGTGATTAATGTGCCTTCATCGTGAGTAAAAGAACTTCTTGTGACAAGAGGAACATTCCATTTTTTTGCTAATTCTACAGATCTATTTAATAAAACTTTAGCTCCCATAGAAGCAAGTTCCAACATTTCATCATAACTGATTTTATTTATCTTCTTAGCATTTTTTTCAATTCTAGGATCGGTTGTATAAACCCCATCAACATCTGTATATATTTCACACAAATCAGCATTTAAAGCACCTGCTAATGCGACCGCTGATAAATCACTACCCCCTCTTCCTAACGTAGTGACTTCTCCTTTTTTTGTAACCCCCTGAAAACCAGAAACGACTACAATATAGTCTTGTTTGAGTAAATCGGTAATTTTTTGAGTATCTATATATTCAATTCTAGCTTTTGTGTGGATATCATCAGTGATAATTCCTGCACCTCTTCCGCTAAGAGAAATGCATTTTTGTCCCATTGCATTTATTGCAATTGCTAAAAGGGCGCTAGTGATGCGCTCTCCACTGCTCAAGACCATATCAACTTCTCTCTCAACTGGGAACTTAGAAAAATGCTTGGTATAGCCTATAAGCGTATCTGTTTGACCACTCATAGCCGAAACAACCACAACCAAAGAATTTCCTGACTTCTTTGTCTGAAGTACGCGATCGGCAACATTTTGAATTCGTTCGCAATCCCCCATACTTGTGCCACCATATTTCTGAACAATCAACATTATAGATACCCTTCTTTTTTAAAATAATCAATAACCTGTTTATAGACTTGTTTTTTAAAATGTGTTACCCTCTCAAATAATTCATCATAACCTACAAACTGATATTCATCAAACTCTGGAATATCTGTTTGAATATTAATACTTGAATCATTTTTTAATCTCACAAGAAAGTACTTCTGTCTTTGTCCATCAAAAGGATAAAGCTTTTTGCTAAGCGTGGAAGGAAAGTCATATTTTATCCAAGTTGGACATTCAGCAATAATCTCTATTTCATCTGTTCCTATTTCTTCTTTGAGTTCTCTATAAAGTGCCGATAATGGAGTTTCATCCTCATCAATTCCACCCTGAGGGAACTGCCAAGCTCCTTTGATGTCACTGCGTTGAGCAATAAAAAATTCGCATTTGTTGGGATAGTTTGAAGACAAAATCACCGCAGCTACATTGGGTCTGTAGCTTTTTTTGATTCGCATAAATCGCTCCAGTTTTGAAAATATGACACACATTATATTAAATAATTGCTTTAGAGTGGTTTTTTAGAAGTAATTTTTGAATAATGTTGGGGAAAAATCCCCAAGAGTTATTTTTTAAGAGTTGGGATATATTTTGCAAGTGCATCAATATCAGCATCGCTTAATGGTTTGATTTGTCCCCACATAGTAGCTCCAAGTCCATACTGATTCAACTTACCAGCTTTATATCCCATTAAGTCTGTTTTTATTTTTTCTGTGCTTAGAGTATTGACAATTTTACTTTTTCCCAATGCTTGTTTTTCCATACTAGCACCATGACAAACCTGACATTTTGTCTTGATAATAGTTGCAGGATCTGCCTGTAATCCTAGTGTCATTAAACCGAAAATTCCAATCGCCAACAATGATTTTTTCATTTTACTTCCTTTTTTGATAAAATTACAACTGCAATATTAATGCTAAAATCGTTAATACTTTCTTAATAAAAAATTGGAAGCTTTGAAACTATGATACTTTACATTCACATTCCATTTTGCAGTAGTAAATGTGGTTACTGCACGTTTAACTCTTATGACAAAGAAGATCATCATAAAATTGAATATATGAAGGCACTCAAGAGAGATATCATTGATTCACTCAAACAAAACACAAAAACAATTGACTCCATATTTTTTGGTGGTGGGACTCCTAATAGCATTGATTCTAAACTTTATGGAGAGATTTTTGAATCCATCCATAAATATTCAAAATTATCAGAAAATTGTGAAATCACCACAGAAGCAAATCCTGATCTCATTACCAAAAAATGGTGTGAGGATATGAAAAGTTTTGGAGTGAATCGAATGAGCGTAGGGGTTCAAAGTTTTTTTGAAGACAAACTTTTATTTTTGCAACGTGAACACAAGTATGCGGATATTCATAAATGTATGGAAGTGATTTATCAAAGTGGGATTGAAAATATCAGTATAGATCTCATCTATGACACTCCTCAAGACACTAAAGATAGAATCTTTAAAGAAATACAAATGAGTTCTAAATTACCCATCAACCATCTATCTGCATATAGCTTAAGTATCGAAAAGGACTCCAAATTAGCACAAATATATGACAAAAATCCTCAAAAAAAATCTTTTTTTCAAGAAATAAAGGAAGCATTGGTGGATTATGGATTCTCTATTTATGAGGTTTCAAACTATTCAAAAGGCTACAAAGTAAAACATAATCTAGCTTATTGGAGAGGTGAGGAATATATAGGATGTGGTGCTGGAGCTGTTGGAAGAAAAGGCTTTAGGAGATATTATCCTCAAAGAAATATACAAAAATACATTAACAATACGCTAAAAAAAGACATAGAATATCTGAGTGAAGAAGACTTAAAAACTGAAGCAATATTTTTAGGTCTGCGTTCTGAGATAGGAGTGGATATTGAAATGTTAAAAAATAAAAAAGAAAAAATAAAGATCTTGCTTGAAGAAAATAAATGTTATTTGAATGAAGAATTTTATAATCAAAAGAAGATTCAAAGATTGGTAGCGAAGGACTTCTTTATCGCTGATGAGATCGCCTTGTGGCTTATGTGAATTTTATGTTGAAATTTGGTATTGATTATTATGGAATCAAAGATATGATTCCATAATAATGATCGTGTGTGGATAAAAAGTTATTTCATCTGTGCCATAACTTCTTCTGCAAAGTTTTCTACTTTCTTCTCTATACCTTCCCCTAATTCAAACCTAATATATTCAAGAATTTTGATTTCATCGCCAAGTTCTTTAGATTTGTGCTCAATAACCTGTGTGATAGTTTTCTTATCATCCATTACAAAAAATTGTCCTAAGAGTGTCATTCTCTGATCTATTAAAGTATTATCAGCTATAAATCTCTCCATCTGACCGGGTATAATCCTATCCCAAATAGCCTCTGGTTTATTTTGTTTTTTAAGATCTTCTTTGATGGTATTTTCTTGATTTTTTAAAACAGTATCAGTTATTTCAACTCTACTGATATATTCAGGAATATGTTTTAAAGGCTTACCAAGTCTTTTGAGTTCCTCATTTTCTTTTTCTATCTCTGCTATAAGAGCAACCTTTTCTTTTTGGATAAAATCCAAATCAAAAGACTTATAATCAAGGACTTGAGGCTTCATAGCGGCTGCATGCATACAGATATTTCGGACAAATTCTGCACAAGCTTGAAGATTTTTTTTATCTTTATAGCTAACAGAAATAAGAACCCCTACTCTACCATTAGAATGAACATACCCATTTACAATTTGATTATCCGTAGCCTTGATTCCAGCTATCCTTCTCACAACGATATTTTCACCAATTTTAGCAATTTGTGTTTTTAGATATTCTCCATATCCCATCCCATCTATAGAACTTTTCTCTAAAGTCTCTAAACTAAATGTTGGCATATCTTTTGCGAGATTTGAAGTTTTTTCTACAAGGTCTTTGAATCCATCATTCTTAGCGACAAAGTCAGTTTCGCTATTAATCTCAATCATCACAGCTTTGGAAAAATCAGGAGCAATTTTGATAGATACAACCCCTTCAGAGGCGATTCTATCAGCTTTTTTTGCAGCCTTGCTAAGTCCTTTTTCCCTAAGGTACTCCACAGCTTTGTTAATATCTCCATCTGTTTCTACGAGTGCTTTTTTGCAGTCCATCATTCCAGCATCAGTCATTTCTCGTAGTTGTTTTACAAGTTGCGCATTGATTTCTGCCATTTATTCTCCTTCTGTCATTTCTTTTGCGAGTTCAGCAGTAACTTCCTCAAAAAGTTCTTGTTTTTCTTCATCTGAAGCAGGTTCATTTTCTTGAACTTCTTCAAGAATTTCATCTTTTCCTGCAATTTCTCTACCTTCAATGATAGCTTCACTCATCTCTTTACAAAATAATTGTATGGAACGAATTGCATCATCATTTCCAGGAATTGGATAATCGACCACATCAGGATCGCAATTTGTATCCAAAGGTGCTACAACAGGTATTCCAAGTCTTCTAGCTTCTGCAACAGCGATTTTCTCTTTTACAACATCAATAACAAAAATCATATCTGGGGCTTTTTTCATATGCCTAACACCACCTAGATATTTATCGAGCTTTTCTTTTTTTCTCAAAATCATAAGTTTTTCTTTTTTTGTAAGCAGATCAATCTGACCACTAGCTTCCATTTCCTCTATGATTTCAAGCTTTCTAACGGATTTTTTTATGGTGCTAAAGTTTGTTAGCATTCCGCCCAACCATCTATAATTTACGTATGGAACTTGAGTTTTTTCTGCATATTCTTTAAGAGTTTCATTGGCTTGTTTTTTTGTACCAACAAACATAATCGTTTTTCCTTCTGCAGTAGCATCTCTAACGATATTATAAGTGTATCGAAAATACCTAAGTGTTTTTTGTAAATCAATAATATGGATATTCTTCCTAACTCCAAAAATAAAACGCTTCATTTTTGGATTCCATCTTCGGGTCTGATGTCCAAAATGAACACCACATTCAAGCAAATCTTTCATTGTTACCATTGTATTCTCCTTGTTTTGATTAATCAGTTTCTGCCTCCACGCCCATTAAACGGTAAAAAACCGCAACCTTTTGAGAACTGACGTGTGTGAGCTTATTTCATTTCAATTGCTATAATGAAAATGAGGCCACATTATACCTAAAAAATCTAATATATACCTTATTTGAAGCGACTTTACTAAAAATTATTGACACAAAAAAACTCAAAAATATCAAATGAATAAAATATATCCTTAAATATTTATTATTAAATTTTCAATAAATATTACGACATTAAGGTGTTATTATTTTTGCATTAGGATTATCTAAGCTTAAAACTTGTAGAATATTAGGAAAGTTGCTTGATTTCAGGTAATTTGAGATAAACAAAAGGAAACACGATGAACAAACTTCTCATTCTAACACTACTAGGTGCTATGAGCGTAGCAATGGCTGCTCAAGCTCCCGCTGCATTTAAAAAATGTATGGCTTGCCATGGTGCAAATGGGCAAAAGGTAGCTCCAGGAGCAAAAGGTGGGGTCACTATCGCTGGTTTATCAAAAGATAAACTACTGAAAGATCTCAAAGGTTACAAAGCTGGAACGGCTGATAATGGTGGTGCAAAAGCAATTATGTATAGCCAAATGAAAAATGTTTCTGAAGCAGATATTGAAGTTCTTGCTGATTATATTAGTAAGCTTCCTTCAAAAAAATAGTCCAATGGGGGTCCCCCCCCCTACCAAATATGTCTGAAATACTTATAAACTCAACAAAATTCAAAAATAATCTTGATGTCATTGCACAACACATCGGTGATAAAAATAAATTGGCTTTAGTAATAAAAGATAATGCATATGGCCATGGACTCCAAGAAATTGCTACACTAGGTTGTGCTTATGGCATCAAGAATGTCTTTGTTAAAAATGAGGCTGAAGCGTTAAAAGTAATCCATTTATTTGAGCATATAACTGTTCTGTATGGACAGGTCTGTAGCACTTCTCCACGGAATATCCACGCTTCTATTAACTCAATGGAAGGCATCCAATTACTAGAACCCTCTCGCTGTGTGGAACTCAAAGTAAATACAGGAATGAATCGCAATGGAATTCCTAGAGAAAAGCTACAGGAGTTTATCGAAAAGATACTCTTAAGAAAACTCACTCTTTTGGGAGTATTTACACACAATGGTTATGGAGATACCACAGATGAGTCATTCCAAGACGCTCAAAAGATTTTTTCAGAAGTTAAAGAGGAAGTCATATATTTATCCAAAAAATTAAGCTTTAAACTCCCAAGATTTCATTCTCTTAGTTCATCAGGGGCACTTAGAAGTGAAAAAATAGAAGACGATTTGGTAAGAATAGGAATTGCTGCATATGGCTATCTAGGCAATATTTTTGATATTCCATTGAGTAAAAAACTCTCTCCAGTAGCCTCTCTTTGGGCTGATAAGATTTGCGAACAATCATTAAAAAAAGGAACCAAAATTGGCTATGGCGGTAAAACCTTATTACAAAAAGATATGATTATTAGCACTTATGATGTGGGTTATGGGGATGGCTTATTTCGTATAAATGGGAATAAAGCTCCTGTTAAAACTGCTGAAGGTTACACAATATTGCCAGTAACTTCGATGGATTGTTTTTCTTGTGAAGGGAGCAATCAAAGGGTTTGCGTCTTTGATGATGCACGTTCGATAGCACAGATATTTGATACCATTCCCTATGAAGTCCTCACAAACCTATCTCCTTTTATCAAGCGTTCTGTTATTTAATGAATAAAATCTATTCACTCAATCACTCACCCATTGATTTTTACTTTTCACAAAATCCAAGAGATTTTATCGTCAGAGAAGTACCTCTTTATGATTTTAGTAATGATGGAGAACATCACATCCTTAATGTTCGTAAAAAAGGCCTGAATACTCTAGAAATGATAAAAATATTTTCCGCAATATTGGGAATCAAATCAAATGAAATTGGATATAGCGGATTAAAAGATAAAAATGCGATGACCTCTCAATATATTTCTATCAATAAAAAATTCACTCAAAATCTTGATTCTAAACTTTCACTTTTAGAAGCAAAAAATATCAAAATCCTCTCTAGCACTTATCACAACAATAAATTAAAAATAGGACATTTGAAGGGCAATAACTTTTTCATTCGTTTGAAAAAAATCACTCCAAATATTTTTGAAAAAATAAACTCTGTCCTGAAGGTAATCGAAAAAAATGGCCTACCCAATTACTTTGGATATCAGAGGTTTGGAAAAGATGGTGATAATTTTCTAGAGGGAAAAAAAATCATTCAAGGCGAACTAAAACTCAAAAATAGAAAAATGAATGATTTTCTCATTTCAGCTTATCAAAGCTTTTTGTTTAATCAGTGGCTTAGTTTTCGCCTCAAAATCAGTAAAATTTTCGATAGTTTTGAGCCTCAGGAAATCCTTCAAGCACTCCAAATGCAAAATTTGTTTGATATATCTGAAAATCATTCAAGCATACAGAGTTTAAAAATACTTGATATTGCAAAAATCAAAGCTATCAAAAATCAACCTTTCTTTTTTAGGCTTTTTGAAGGTGATATTATGCACCATTACCCGCATGGAAAGGCATTTGAACTGGAAATACAAAATGACATTTCTCGTTTTTACAACAAAACCATCACTCCCACAGGTTTGCTCAGCGGAGAAAAAGTCTTAAATGCAAGTTCAATAGCTAGAGAAATTGAATCTTGTTTTGATGACAAACTCATAAAATCACCAGGTGCAAGGCGTTTTGGATGGATATGGGTAGAAAACCTAAAATACAACTACATTCAAGAAAATGCTTGGTTAGAGCTTGAATTTTTTCTCCCAAAAGGTAGCTATGCTACAACACTTATTGAAGAGATTGCTCATCAAAATGTTAAGATTGATTAAAATTCTTTTGCAATAATGAAGAGGATTTAATCTGACTCAAAGGCAACTAAATGAATTTTCAAAGAATCATATTTCGCAATCATCTCAAAACAACTGCCGTTTTGATGACCTATGTTGTGATCTTTGTTTTTATTGGCCTACTTGTAGATATTGTTCGTATCAATGCCCCATCTTTCCTTTTAGCATTAAAAGAACTCTTAACATTTCAGATTATACCAGTTGTCACACTATGTATGCTTATAGCGGCTATCTTGATTATCTGTATTTGCGTCATGAATTTTACACAGATCGTGCTTAATGGCAGTGAATACAAACTAGTAGATCCATCAAAAGTAATGAATCAAACAGAACGACGGATATATGGTATTTTAAAAGATATCATTAGGGAATCAGGAAGTACTTTTATTCCTAAGCTCTATATCATAGATGCTCCATATATCAATGCATTTGCAAGCGGATGGAATGAGAATAACTCTTTGATTGCACTGACTATTTCGTTGATAAAAAAACTTGAATATGAAGAAATTAAAGCAGTGATGGCACACGAACTTAGCCACATCAGACATGGAGATATAAGACTCACAATGTGTGTGGGTATATTGAGTAATATCATGCTTTTAGTTACTAATTCTATTGTGTGGATATTTTTAGGATCAAATCGCGAAAAAGGTGCTAATACCGCTAGAACAATCTTATTAATCTTGCAATTTATTTTGCCTATTTTTACTCTTATCTTACAAATGTACCTGAGTCGAAGTAGAGAATATATGGCAGATAGTGGAGCTGCTTATATCATGAATGATGCCAGGCCCATGATAAGAGCATTACAAAAAATCAGTGCTGATTATGCTAGTACCGATTACTCTGAAGTAGATACAAACCCAACTCGAAAGGCTGCCTATATTTTTAATACTTCTGAAACTTTCAGCACCCATCCAAGCATTCAAAACAGAATAAAATCATTACTAGGTAGATAGATGACTCAAGATTATTTCAATTATTTTTTTAATAAAATTGGTGAAGATGCAAATAGAGAAGGACTTATAAATACGCCTTCAAGAATTCAAGAGTCTTGGGATTTTCTATACAGCGGTTACACGCAGGATCCAAAAACTGCACTTGGAGATGTGTTTAGACAAGGTGCTTGTGATGAGATGGTGATGATAAAACATATTGAATTTTATTCAATGTGTGAGCATCATATCCTTCCATTCTTTGGTCATATAAGTGTGGGATACATACCAGATAAAAATGTAGCTGGAATCAGTGGTTTGGTGAAATTAATAGAGATCTACTCAAGAAGACTTCAAATACAAGAACGACTCACAACGCAAATAGCGGACACAATTATGGAAGTTTTAAAACCAAAAGGTGTGATGGTAGTGTGCGAAGCGAAGCATTTATGTATGAGTATGCGAGGAGTTCAGAAACAAAATGCAAAAATTAATACCAGTGCTATACGTGGGCTATTTAAAAGCGATTCTAAAACCAGATCGGAGTTCATGCAACTTCTAAAATCTTAAAATATATTTTCACAAACTCTCCATAAGGAGGGCTTGTATCTCTTATTTGACTGCTTTGATAGCTTTCTCTAATATGGCTTGTGCTTGTGCTTTATCTTGAAAATCTTTTACTTTTACCCATTTGTTTGGTTCAAGCATCTTGTAAGTTTCAAAGAAATTTTTGATTCTATCTAAAGTGATCTTTGGTAAATCGGCTAATGTTTTAATATCATCATATCTAGGATCAATTTTACTCAAAGGAACAGCCAAAAGCTTTTCATCCATACCGCTTTCATCTTCCATAACAAGAACACCAATCAAACGAACCTTAATGACACTTCCAGCTTGAAGTGGATATTCATTTAACACTAAAATATCAGCTGGATCTCCATCTTCACTAAGCGTGTTAGGCACAAAACCATAATTAGCTGGATAGAACATTGCACTATACATCACCCGATCTACAACCACTGCACCACTATCTTTATCTACTTCATACTTAATATTAGATCCATAGGGAATCTCTATAATAGCATTTACCTTATCAGGGTTTTCTCCAAATGGTATTTTTGATATATTCATTTTCACTCCTTATATTTTTGATTGAATAAATGTTTGCATTTCGCTTACAATCTCTTGAATGCTTCGCTCACCATTGATTTTTTTGAGTATATTTTTTTGGACATAAAACTCTTGAATTTCTTTTAATGGATCTGTATAAACTTTCATTCGATTATTGAAAACTTCCACATTATCATCAGCTCCTCTTGCCCTTCCTAAAACCCTATCACGAGCTACGCTCTCGCTAACATTCACCTCAATAACGCTCACCAAAGAAACATCACTTTGAGATTTTAATTCATTATCAAGTGCTTCCATTTGTTCAACGCTTCTTGGGTAGCCATCAATAAGAATGACCTCTTTAGTGGTGCTTTTGATAGCTGCAATAATGGTGCTAACTACTATATCTAGGGGAACCAAGTTACCCTTGCTAGTAAAACTTTCTATCAGTTTTCCTTGTTCGCTACCACTTGCTACCTCTGCTCTTAAAAGATCTCCTGTAGAATAATGTGCAATTTTATCGCTACAATTTTTTGCTATCAATTCTGCATCGGTGGTTTTCCCACTTCCTGGAGCCCCGATAATTAAAAATAACTTTTTCATTTTTTCTCCTTTTGAAATACTTTAGTTTTTGACACTTGGGTTTCTTAAGCGAATATGAAGTTCTCTTAATTGTTCCTCATCTATACTACTTGGTGCATCGCTAAGAGGACAAGTCGCTTTTTGAGTTTTAGGAAATGCGATAACATCTCTAATACTACTAGAATTCGTTAATAACATTACTATCCTATCAAGTCCCATAGCAAATCCTCCATGTGGTGGTGCTCCAAAACTCAATGCATCAAGTAAAAATCCAAATTTATCTCTGGCTTCTGATTGTGAAATTCCTAAAATATTAAATACCTTTTCTTGTATTTCTTCTTTATGTATCCTGATGCTCCCACCACCAAGCTCAACGCCGTTTAAAACAACATCATAAGCGATTGATTCTATTTCTTCAATATCTTCTTTATCTAAATTCTTTGGCATCGTAAAAGGATGATGAAGAGCATAAGCACGTCCATCAGTTTTTTCAAACATAGGAAAATCCACAACCCATAAAAATTTAAAGTCATTTTCTTGATAAAGCTTCATATCTTTACCAATTTTCAGACGTAGCCTCCCCATGTAATCCCATACATTTTTTTTATCTCCTGCACCAAAAAAAATAATATCTCCAACTTTTACTTCAAGTCTCTGTATTAGTTTTCTTAGATTTTCTTCAGATATGAATTTCACTAATGGACCTTTTGCGCCATCTTCTTTGATTTGAATATAAGCCAAACCCTTGGCGCCAAACTTTCGAACAAATTCCTCAGCTTCTCCCAAAGTTTTACGAGTAAAAAATTCATCCCCTCCATCAACTTTCAATGCCTTAAAACGATTTTTATTTGTATCTAAAGCGATACTTTTGAATATTTCATTGCTAGAATCAACAAATAAATCAGCAACCTCAACTAAAGGCATATCAAATCTTAAATCAGGCTTATCTGAACCATAAGATTCCATTGCGTGAGAATACTTCATGCGTTTAAAAGGAATTTGCACATCTATGGAAGCAACCTTAAAAATATCCCTGATGAGATTTTCTGCCACCTCCATCACTTCTTCTTGAGAACAAAAACTCATCTCAACATCAATTTGAGTGAATTCTGGTTGTCTATCTGCTCTCAAATCTTCATCTCGAAAACATTTTGCGATCTGAAAGTATCTATCAAATCCACTCATCATCAAAAGCTGTTTATAAAGTTGAGGACTTTGTGGTAACGCAAAAAACTTCCCATCATTTACCCTGCTTGGAATCAAATAATCTCTCGCTCCTTCAGGAGTGGCTTTTGACAGTATGGGTGTTTCTACTTCCATAAAACCCATCTTTGTCAGTGTGTTCCTAGTGGTCATAGCCACATCACTACGAGTTTTGAATACATCATATGATTTCTTAGAACGTAAATCCAAATATCTGTACTTAAGCCTCAAGTCTTCATTCACGCTTTCATCACCAATAGCTATAGGAGGAGTTAGGCTTTTATTTTCAATAATCAAATCACTCAAAATAACTTCAATTTTACCTGTTTTTAATTTTGGATTGCTGAGCCCTTCCCCCCTTGATCTAATCTTTCCTTTAGCAATAAGAACATATTCATCACGCACATTTGTTGCTATAGAATGTGCTGGAGTTGCTGGATCAGAAACAAGCTGTATCAATCCACTTTTATCCCGAAGATCAATAAAAACAACTCCTCCGTGATCTCTATAAGTATTACACCAACCACACAAAACAACTTCTTTGCCAATATCTTTTTCATCCAAGTCAGTGCATAAATGTGTCCGCATTCTCTTCCTTTCTAAATTATTTAATTTAATGTGCCAAAAATTTTCGTAACAACTCTTCTATTTCATCCCCATTTGATTTAGTGATAAAACCATCTGCGTGTAAAGTATGTGCCATTTGCTTATTAGAATCACTACTCATTGAAGAATTCACAATCACCGCAATATCCTTAGTTTGTGGGTTCTCTTTGATAGATTTTAGTACCTCAAAACCCGATATTACTGGCATTTCAAGATCTGTAATGATTGCCCCAATATGATCAATTGAAGCTTCTGAAAACACATAATCCAAAAGCATTTTTCCATTTGGAAATGTGAAATATTTGAGTCCTAATTTTTCAATGATTTTTTGTAAAGATTTGGCAGCTGATTTTGAGTCTTCAGCGAGTAAAATAATTTTATCGCTATGGATTATCTCTAAAGATTGCAAGTTCAGATTTGAAAAATTATCAAACATAGGAAAAACATCAGCGATCATTCTCTCCACATCTAGTATTTGAATAACAGAACCATCATCATATTTTGTTGTAGCAGTGACCTTGCTACTGCCATCAAGACCATATTCACTACCAACGCTCACTTCTGACCAATTTCTTTGAATGATACGCTTCACACTCAGAATTTTAATACCTACAGTATAGTTTGAAAAATTGCAGATCACCACAAGACTCTTTTGTGAATCAATAGAATAAGGTCTTAAATCCCGTTTTGGTTCCTGAGAACTGTAGTGTAGCCAACGCCTCATATCTATAAGCGGTATAGATTCCCCTCTAACAGTCAAAAATCCTATCATCATCCCATCATTTTCGCCCACAGTCTCTGTGAAGTCTCCGTTATAATAAATAATCTCACGAATTTTAAACACATTCATTGCATACAACTCTGAATGATTGTCTTTATCAAGAGTGAAACATAAAAATTGGACTTCATTGTTTAGATGTAGCGAAGTAGTTCTATCAATATCACTTATCAAGATAATTCCTTGAATTTTAATAAACTTTTGGTTTAATTATCCAAACCAAACAAGTCAAATCAGTGCTATAATATTACCCAAAAATAGATTGATTTCATCAAAAATGAGGTATCAATATGATAGAAGATTTTGAAAGTTACCAAAAAAACACCGATTTACTCAAAAAAATGGCTTATCATTACTACGTACTTGATGATCCTATAGCAACAGATGAACAATATGATATTCTCTATCACCAGCTCAAAGATTACGAAGAAAAAAATCCTAATCAAATCATCTCAACATCACCCACCCAAAGAGTTGGAAATAAACTCTTAGAGGGGTTTGAGAAATACAAACACATTCAGAGAATGTGGAGTTTAGATGATGTATTTGATGCCACAAAACTAGAAGAATGGGTAAATAGAATCTACAAAAACTATCCACAAGCTAATTTCACCTGTTCTCCCAAATTTGATGGAGCATCTTTAAATCTATATTATGATGATGGTATATTACAGAGTGCTGCCACAAGAGGAGATGGGATACAAGGAGAACTTGTAACACAAAATGCGAAAACCATTCAATCCATTCCGCTTGAGATTCCTTATAAAAAACCCATCGAGATAAGAGGGGAAGTTGTCATCACAAGAGAAGATTTCGAAAAAATCAACAAAGAAAGACTTAACAATAATGAAAATATTTTTGCAAATCCCAGAAATGCAGCCGCAGGAAGTTTAAGACAACTTGATCCAAAAATCACGGCAAAAAGAAAATTAAAATTCGTCCCTTGGGGTATGGGCAAAAATGAATTTGAAACAGGTAGTTTCTATGAGCTTTTAAACACTATTTTAAATTATGGTTTTTATAGAACGCCTTTTATAACCCTATGCAAAAATGAAGCTGAAATTCAAGCACTCTATGAAGATCTAATAAAAAAACGACAAGATTATTCCATAATGCTAGATGGAATGGTTATCATGGTGGATTCACTGCAATCTCAAAAACAAATGGGTTTTACCATCAAATCTCCTAGATTTGCGTGTGCGTATAAATTCCCTGCGATAGAAAAAACATCTAAAATTCTGGCCATAAAACCACAAGTAGGTAGAAGTGGAGTTATCACACCTGTGGCAGAACTAGAGCCTGTGGAGATAGAAGGAGCTATGATATCTAGGGCGACGTTGCACAACTATTCAGAGATACAAAGAAAAGATATCAAGATAAATGATACAGTCATCATTATTCGCAGTGGAGATGTAATCCCTAAAATCATCAAGCCTATAATCGAGCTTAGAGATGGCAAGCAAATTGATATTAACAAACCAACACACTGCCCAGAATGCGGAAGTGAGGTATTAGTTGAAGAGATTTTTATACGCTGTCAAAATCTATCCTGCAAGGCAAGAGTAAAAGAATCTATCGTATATTTTGCTTCCAGAAAAGCCTTAAACATAGAAGGTTTGGGTCAAAAAATAGTGGATCAATTATTTGAAAAAAAAATCATTTCAAATATTTTGGATCTCTATCATATAGGGGTGGAGGATTTGATTTGCCTTGAAGGGTGGCAAGAAAAAAAGGCCAAAAATCTCATTGAGTCCATCAAGGGAACCAAAAATATCCAGCTATGGAGACTTTTAAACTCTCTTGGGATTGAACACATCGGAGAAGGTGCAAGCAAAAAACTAGCTATCAGCTTTGGGCGTAAAATTTTTGAAATTCCAGCAGAAGAAATCAGCAAGATTGATGGTCTTGGAAATGAAATGGCAAACTCTATCGTTGATTTTGGTATCGTCAATAAAGAGCTCATAAAAAAACTCTTTGAAATCATAGATCCCATCGAGCCTGAGAAAAGTATTTCTCATATCTCAGCATTCACAAACAAAACTATCGTACTTACTGGGACTTTAAGCAAACCTAGAGAAGAAATCAGTGCTTTACTTGAATCATTGGGAGCGAAAATGACTTCAAGCGTGAGTAAAAAAACAGATCTGCTCATCTATGGAGAAAATGCTGGGAGTAAGCTTGAAAAGGCAAATACCTTGATGGTAGAATCAATCAATGAAACAGAACTAATAGAAATGTTAAAAAAAGAAGAGGTTCAATATTGAAAATTCTTAAGATTGCACCTTCTTTAGCTTCAAGCCCCTCTTAACACTCAATCACTCCCCTATCAAGCATCTTTTTTACTCTTTAAATAATAAGCTTTTATTTAAAGGAGTGAAATACCCTCATCTAAAATAGATAGAATCTCTGCAATGGCTTTTTCTCTTTGGTCTCTGGGATATTGATATTAAATTTCATTGGGTTATTTTTTGATAAATTAAATCTGATAGCACCTTGAGCTAAAATAAATAAAAACAATCGTATATGATTTTAACGCAACCAAAAAGCCACAAAACACGCAGTAAGCTCTCAAGGTTATGCAATCTAAAACCAAAATAAAAATTACTTAGATATGTTTGCGCCTCTTGCTGAAATAACAATACCGATAATATTCCAACCTCTTGAGGCGTTTGAGATGATGTAGTGAAAATATATCATCATGCTTGAGGATATTTTGTTTTCACCTAGATTAAACGTTACATAATCCATACAATCTTTTGAAATCTTGGATAGTAAAAGAATATTCATATAAGTTATAAATGGCAAATCAAAACCAAAATCCTCTTTTATTTTTCCAGATAATCCTATATAGATTTCACCCATATCTCTCCCCTAGCCTTAGTTCCTTGCAAATCTCATGAAAACCATAAAAACGAACTTTGGATCAGGGCTTTTTCTGCAACTCTTTACAGAAAAGTGATTTTTTGTAATGCTTGTATTGCTGAGTCTAAAGCAAGTGAGTACTGATGCAATGGTCTTTTGTTCAGGAAGAAAAGGGAGGAATATGCGTACATTGTTTAAATCTTTTGAATGTATATGCATAATCAATCTTCCTTGTCCTTAATGCATCAATCTGCCTAAAACCTCCCATATTAAGGCAATAGCTTATAAAAATAGGATTGAGATTTTCTCTCGGAGAAAAAAATGCATTATCATCACCTATGCAAGTTATTTATCTCCTATAGATGTAGCATATTTTCCAATATCCCACCTTATTTCTCCAAAACACACAAATACCATATCACCAATATTCAATAGACTTGGATGTCTCTGTTGTTTGTTTAAAAATAATGCAAAATACCCTCTTATCACAAAATTATATTTAGCGTATATAGCACAAGGAAATCCATCAATTAAAATCAGCTTTTGTGATTTTAAATCCCTTGAAAGATTCAGCTATATCCCCTAGCCTTACTTACTTGTAAGCCTCATGAAAACATTCAACATCTTGAATGTTTTCATCATCTTTCTCATGCAGCAAACCACGATCAATCTAAGTGGGAGCATTAACTTGTAGAGTTTTATATGGGGTTGTTTTTTATTTTGATACCAAAGTTTGTCTTTTTTGTAGTCCTAGATTCAAGATGGATTGACAAAAAGCCAATCCAAAATGAATTTAAACAAGCATTTATGCATAGTATAGAGGCTTGATTGATGATGATTTTAGTGTTAAAGGAAGTTTGTGATACAATTCCAAGATTTCAATCAAACTAGCGGGGAATATGATAAAAATGCTTCTTAAGAAATTTTTAATCTTACTTTTTTTTATATTTGAGTTGGGATTTGGATTTGATTACACTTTTTCTGGAGATGTGGCCAATTATTCTAAAATCGGATTCAACCACGTGAGTATTGATAAGGCTATGGGTCGATATCCCACAGATAGTTTTTCAATTCTTTATGCCACACCCAATGTGAAATTTCATACTGATAGTAATTTTGATATGGGTATTGGGTTTGCTTTTGGTGGGCTAGTTTATGATTCTACAGAACGAGATAGGGATACATTGGGCAATCTAGTAAATCCCGATGGACTTGGCTATAAATATTTTGGCTATTATCTAGGCAAAAATGGCAAAGAAAAAGCCAGTGGAAAAAACACGAAAGATTATTTTTTTTCTAATATCTATATAGGATATGAAAATGATTTTTTTAGTTTCAAGATTGGAAGATTCTTATTTAAAAATACAGATTGGCTCACAGGGAATCAAGAAGGTGGAGAAATTCATTTAAAGGCCAATTTTGGTGAATGGAGTAATGATTTTTGGGGAGTTATAACTGAAAAAAAATCTTCCCTAGGGGGCAAATGGCTCAAAGATTTTAAATTCTTGAATTCAAGCCCTATTCCTACCATTGCAGCTGGAATAAAAATCAAAAATTCTCATATGAGTTTCACTCCTTATGTGCAATCTCAACCAAATCTATATGTGATGACAGCTTTACATTTTGTCTATAATGTGACTTTTTTTATTGGAGATGTTCCCATAGAGTTCCAAACTGATTTTTTACCAATGTTCGTGCATCACACACTTGGAGCACAAAATAGATTTTCTGTTTATGACAATGGAGATAGATCAGTATTTTCACCATCTGTGAATCCAAAAAATCCATATTTATATGGATATGAAGGAAGGCTAGTAGAAAAAGGTGGCGAAAGCGTGTATTTAAAACAGCTTTTTAAAATCTCCAAAAACTCTTTAAGACATCATTTTGGATTTCAGATATACAAAAATTTTGGGAACCCCAATGAATTTGTAGGGGGTTGGGGTAATCCTATAGGAATAGATTTAAATGATAGCACTATCTATGATAGAGGAACGGCAAACAACGCAATATTTGCAAGTGATGCATTCAATAATATCTTTTTTTATGGACTTCAATATCAAAATTTCAACATCAATATGCTCAATCGTTATACCATAAGTCCTAGAAGCAATGAAGAGAGTTTTTCTATCAATATGGACTATCTTTTTCCCAATAAACTAAGCATAGGTATCAATCTTACATATTTTGATGATATTACCAAGAAGGGTTATGAAGTTTATCAAACCTATCTCAAGCAAGATATTAGAGAAGATAGAAGTTATATATCTACATACATAAAACACAGCTTTTGATATTCATTTTAAAGGAAAATATATATATGAGGAAGATTTTAAAGACAGCATTTTTTTGTGGGATGTTTATCACTTCATTTTATGGCTTTGACTTTGATCTCACAGGCAGTGCAAGTGCCTTTTCAAAAATTGGCTTTGATGGTAGAAAATACGATCCTACAAACAATATATATCCTACAGATAGCTATACAAGCATACTTGGTGAAATGAATTTTGAATTCAAAAATATCACACAAGGTTTAGATATTGTTGTTGGCGGAATGCTCAATGCACTCGTTTATGATTCCACTATTCATCAAGGTCAAGGACAAGGCTATCCTTATGATTTTGGGACTCAATACATAGGATATTGGGCAGGACATAGTGGATTAGAAGTCCAATCTCCAAGATTCTTTATGGTTCATAATGCATACATTAACTACGATTATGAAGGATTTTTTGGTTTGAAACTTGGAAGATATGAAACAAGTGCTCAAGACTGGTTCACCGCCTTTAATCAAGGGGGTGAGTTCTATGGAAAATACGAAAATTTTAAGATCTGGGGAATGTTCTCTGATGCTAGGGCTTCAGCATATAATGATTGGTTTTGGGATTATGGACGTTTTTATACACAAGGAGAACCCCTAGTATCTGGTGGGATTGAATTTTCCAAATATGGACTGAGCATATCGCCTTATTATTACTATATTCCAAATAGCATGAATGCTCCTGGATTCAATATCACTTATGATACAAATCCCGATTTTAAAAATGTTGGTTTTAGATCAAAAACAACAATTGTAATGCTTTTTCCATTTTATTCAAATACTTCATCTAGCACATTAGATGTAATAGCATTCAATGAAGTGCTTGGAAAAAATGCACAAAGTCTATTCATACGAGAACAGCTTTATTATGACAATTATAACTTTGGAGCCATGATCTATAAAAATTTTGGAAATGCAAATGGTAGGATTGGAGTATATGGAGATCCTATAACATATAATATTTGGACAGGAAGTGTATATGATTTTGGCCCTTCGCTTTCAAATATGGTCGGAAAGGATGCCTTGAGTGGATTTTTATATGTTGGGCAAACATTAGATAAACTGAATTGGAAAATTTTAGGTCGTCTCACAAGTTCTCCAAGGGCAGATGAACAAAGCTTAGCATTATATCTAGACTATGATTTTAATAAAAAAATCAATGCTGGATTCAAACTAGAATATATGCAAGTGAATACGCATCAAGGTTATCAAATCGGATCCACAGCTCCTCTTAAAACTGAAAATTTTTCAGACAGAAGTCACTTGATGATGCATATCACTCATAGCTTTTAAGTGACACTCAATTCAAGATATTTTTAATGATTTCTTCTATAGGAGCATTGGCATTGATAATCTTGTCCGAAACTCTTTCATAAATACTTTTCCGTTCTTCATACAAGTATCTAGCCTCACATAGATTCTGAAACAAAGGTCTTTTGGCAATCTGCTCAGGATCTAAACGCTTAAGAATTGCATCAAAGTCTATTTCCAGATAGATTACCTTTCCAAGCCCTGAGAGTGGATTGAATATTGGCATTCCCCCACCTGTAGCAATGATGGCATTAAAAAGACTTCCTTGTGCCCATTTTATAAAGTCCCCTTCTAGCTCACGAAAGTATTTTTCTCCCTTTAAGCTAAATATATCTGAAATACTGCAATCTTCCTGATTGCTAATAAGTACATCACTATCAATAAAAAACCTGTGTGTATGCTTTGCAAGTTCCCTACCTACAAAACTTTTTCCACTCCCCATAAAACCTATAATTACAATATTATTCACTTACTTTACACTAACAATATAATATTGATCTTCTTTATCTATCTTGTATCTATACTGACCATCTAAGGTAATGACAATACGATAAAAATTTTCGTGCGTACCTACAGAAATTTTGCTGTAATATTTTTTTGCAATATCGATACTTTGATTGACATTAGGATTTTTTCTATCTATATCAATAACAATTCGATAAGGAGTGGGAAGAATAAAACTACGCTGAATATTCTCAGTGGTATGAATATAAAGCTTATCATTTTGAATAAAGAATTCAAATGGTTTGATGGTGTAATAATTTGTCTCTTCCGAAACAAAAGCACTTTTTTGACTAAAACTCAAAGGATAATGCCAATCTATACTCCTATCAATATCAAAAGTTTTTGTCTCAATAGAACCATCAATGTTTTGATAGATAACACTCACCCCTTTTAAAATTCTCGCAGTAGTAGGCAATTTGAAATCAAATGCTTCAAAATATTTTTTTGAATCTTGAATCTCATTTTCAGAGCTATTTTTCGGATTAACAACAGATTCAAAAGGGTTTTCTCTACCAACAAGAATGCAAAAAATAAAAAATATAGCAATAATTTTTTTCACGGTTCCAATCCTTTGAGTTCAAAAAGTTGTTTTTGAAGTTTGGAATTTTTATACTGCAATGTATGTACAACATCTTCAAGCGAATCTCGTTTATTTCTCACCTGAAGTAGGACTTCAAGTGAATTCGTCCCAAAAAGCAGATATGCCATATAAGCACCAAATCCCATCAACACAAGAAAACTAATAATAATGGCACGATTAACATAAACTAACCTTGCAAATTTGGCATAAGCATTCTTATCATTGCTATCTATCATTTATTTTTAAAAAGTTCCTTGCCAACATACTCAGTATAAGCAACTTCAGACTCTATCTGCAACAAACGATTATATTTTGCTATACGTTCGCTTCTCGCAGTTGAGCCAGTTTTGATTTCTCCTGTATTTAATGCAATCGCAAAATCAGCTATAAACGCATCTTCACTCTCCCCACTTCTGTGACTCATAACGCATCTATAATTATTTCTTTGTGCAAGTGCAACAGTCTGCATGGTTTCACTCACTGTTCCGATTTGATTGGGCTTGATGAGTATGGCATTGGCAATATTTTGATCAATGCCATGTCTTAAAATATCTTTATTGGTTACAAACAAATCATCTCCAACCAACTGTATCTTATCCCCCAATCGCTCCGTCAGATATTTCCAACCATCCCAATCATCCTCGCTTAGTCCATCCTCAATTGACACGATAGGATATTTCCTTACAAGTTCTTCATAATAAGAAACAAGCTCATGAGAGCTGATTTTTCTCCCCTCTCCAGCTAGATTATACAAGCCATCTTTTTGCACTAACTCACTACTAGCAACATCTAAGGCAATAGATATTTCTTCACCAGGCTTATATCCTGCTTTTTCAATCGCTTTCAAGATAATCTCTATCGGCTCAGTATTATCCTTAAGATTTGGGGCAAAACCACCTTCATCTCCTATGCTTGTGATATGCTTAGTATCCTTTAAGATACTCTTAAGATGCTGATAAACCTCCGCACTAGCTCTCAAAGAATCCTTGAAAGTATCAAACCCAAAAGGAACAATCATATACTCTTGAAAATCTACCGTATTATCAGCGTGGGCACCACCATTGATGATATTAAGCATAGGAACTGGCATTGTAATGGCATTACAACCTCCAATATAGCGATAAAGTGGCATACCCAAAGAAGTGGCTGCAGCTCTAGCTATTGCCATTGAAACCCCCAATACTGCATTGGCTCCAAGATTTGAATAATTATTTGTACCATCAACGCTTTTAAGCAACCCATCAATGTGCCCCTGATCAAAAGGAGTGCTATTAATAAGTGCATCTGCAATCACAGTATCTATATTCTCACAAGCCTTCAAAACACCTTTACCCAAATAACGAGACTTATCCCCATCACGCAACTCCAAAGCTTCTCTTTTTCCTGTACTTGCACCACTAGGCACGATAGCAGACTCAATAGTGCCATCACTTAAAACAACACTAGCCTTGATAGTTGGATTCCCTCTACTGTCAATAACTTCTCTAGAATAAATATTTTCTATATAAACCATTTAGAACTCCTTATTCAGACATTTCATCAAGAGGTTCATCAGGAAGAGGCATAATTTCTTCTGTAGAACCGATCTGTTCTTTTATTTTTGAGATAATCTCAGTAGCTAGAGCCTTATCTTCTTTGAGCAAAGCTTTAGCGTTTTCACGCCCCTGCCCTAGTTTTCTATCCCCATAACTAAGCCAAGAACCGCTTTTATCGACAATATCAAGCTTGATACCATAATCAATAATCTCACCCTCACGGCTGATTCCTTCTCCAAACATAATATCAAACTCAGCCTCTCTAAAAGGTGGTGCGACTTTATTTTTCACAACTTTTGCTTTTGCACGATTTCCTATTTGCTGTTCATTTTGTTTCAAGGTAGCAACACGCCTAATATCGATACGAACACTCGCATAAAACTTCAACGCATTCCCCCCAGTAGTAGTCTCTGGACTACCATAACCCATCTGACCTATTTTCATACGAATCTGATTGATAAAAATTAAAGTCGTATTCATCTTATGCAAAATAGCTGTTATTTTTCTCAACGCTTGGCTCATCAGTCTTGCTTGTAATCCCACGTGAGTATCGCCCATTTCACCTTCTATTTCTGCTCTTGGAGTAAGTGCAGCCACAGAGTCGATGACCACAAGATCAATAGCCCCACTTCGAGTGAGTGTCTCAAGAATCTCTAAAGCCTGTTCACCATTATCAGGCTGAGAGACAAGTAAATTTTCTGTATCCACCCCAAGTTTTTTAGCATAATAAACATCTAAAGCATGTTCTGCATCAATAAATGCACAAATACCCCCATTTTTTTGACATTCAGCAATAATCTGAAGACTAAGCGTGGTTTTCCCACTAGATTCAGGTCCATAAATTTCGATTATTCTACCTTTAGGGATTCCACCAATTCCAAGTGCCATATCTAGCCCTAATGAACCTGTCGAAATAGCATCAATTTTTTCTATCTGTTTATCACCCAATCTCACTAAGGCACCTTTTCCAAATGTCTTGTCGATTTGTTTGAGTGCTAACTCAATTGCTTTTTGCTTTTTTTCATCCATCGCCATCAGATTCCTTTTTTGAAAATTCATAGTTTGATATGCTTTGAATTCTATCTAAGTCTTAACTAAAATTAACTTAGTTTTTGGATTTTTTGGAACTTTACATCAAAATCCAAAAATATCAATCCAAATAACCCACCTCCATAAAATCAAAATAGCAATACCTAAAGCAAAATTTCACACCATCAAGGCAATAACGCCAAGCCCTTAGTGCTTAAAATAAACAACCCTATTGTATTAGACTTTCCATCTTCAAGCTTTTTAATATTCCATCTAGATAGATTTAGTATCCTTACCAATATATTTATTTTAACACCTGCATTTTTACCTATTTAGCCAAATTTAGCACTTTTAGCTGTTGTATCTAGTGATTTTACAGGTATTTTATGATGCCAAATCCTCTCACTTCAATAGCAGAATTATCGATATTTCTAATGCATTTTAGTGATGGCATCAGTGAATTTTTCATAAGCTTCTTGCGTGGCTTTTATAAAAGAATCATCAGCACCAAAACCCAAACCTTTTGGATAAAAATCAAGCCTTAAATATCCCACAAAAACATCTTTATCTCTTTGATATATCAACACCTTCATAGGTAACTCAATAGCGATATTAGGATGTGCATTCATCACATTTGTTCCCACAGCTGGATTTCCAAAAACAATCACAACCGTAGGAGGAAGCGTTTTATCAAATTCACTAGCAGCTTTTGAATGATCCAAGATAGCAAAAAGTTTGATTTTTTGCTTTTTGATGAGATCTTTGGCGCGTTCAAGTGTAGTGGCAAAATCATAATCACTCTTTTTCAAACTAAAATATCTAGCATCATACTGACTAATATTTTTAGGATTCACATGAAGATTTTTTATATCCAAAACCTCCTTTGCATTTGCGATAGAAACAAAACCTATTGACAATAATATAAATAAAATCAACTTCATCATAACCTCTTTTTTTTAAAATATACCCGCATTTTAGAGTAAAAATGCAGAAGTATTGCTGAAACAACAAAATCTACAAATCCTGATATTTTCTCTTTAACATATGAGCTGTTTTCTCATTTTTGAACTGTTTTCTCATTTTGATACCATCTTCATTACCATAATACAATGGCAAGATTTTCCAAACCTTAAAACCCAATGAAGCATACAAGGCAATTGCCTTTTTATTGCTTGATCGAACCTCTAAAGAGATAGATTTTTTGGACTTCTTTAAAGCCAACCCTATAGCATACTCACAAAGTCGCTTTCCATATCCCCTGCCCTGATATCTACAATCTATGGCAAGAGAGTATATCCTAGCACTTTTAGCATACATTATCACCAGAATATATCCTGCAATATATCCATCTTCCCAAAGCACAAATATACGATTATCCAGCCTAAAGTGATAATCTAAAACCGAGCGAGTGAATCTTCCTTCTTCAGGAGTAAAAAGAGCCTCCTCAAGTCTATAAAGTTCTCTTATGTCCTCTTTTTTAGCTTTTGTAATCATTATTTTTGATAAATAGTGTATTTTGGAACCAATTTTTCAGGTCGATAGGACATCTTTACCTTTTTGAGATTTTCAAATCCCATATCATCTCCGACATTTAAATATTCAGTATTATACTTATCCTTCAAGACCTTGCAAAATTCTCTAAATATGAACTGTGCACAACCCAAAACCTCAAAATCAGTCTTTTCGATCAATACACTCGCAGTATCTTCCCTAACCTGTTCGCCAACTGTAAAACCTTTGAGCTCATCTCCAATATAAATAACAAGTCCAACCAATCCAAGTGCTTGATAATCTTGCAATACCCTTTTAACCGCAAGACGTTCTTGATAAATCCCATCCATAAAGTTATCTACTTCCTCTTTAGGCATATACTTGATACGATCACTCACCCATTTATTGAAGAGGTTATTGATAGGGATTGTATGAATATCAGGATCTAGAGTTTCTATCTTAAAATCAGGGTACGCCTTTTTAAACTTATTGATTTCATTTCTCTTCACATGATAGGCATTGCCTTTGAGCTCGATGAGATCATCTGTCTTATAGATATAATCCACAAGCTTTTTTTCAATCACATAATTTTCCAATGATGAAAAAATCACCTCCCCTTCATTGCTATAAGTAATAAAACCTTCCAAAAGTTCATCACAAACATACTCAATCTTAGAGTAATAATTTGAGGAATTATTTTCATTCATGATCTCAAAGCATTTAAAAATAGCATTATAAGAATTTCTTGAATTTCCAAGAGGTGGGAGCAACATAGAAAGCTCCCCTCCTGTCATCACAAACAAACAAAATGTATCATCAATGATTTCATAAAAACCACTTGTTCGTGAGAGCCATATATAGTTCGCAGCAAAAGAATAATCACTCACATCCACTTGTGTTTTTTGTAGATACTCCTCCATAATCTTTTTTGTTTCCAATACAAAAGGCTTAAGCCTATATTCCAAGATATTTATTGTCGCCATAATAAAAGCCTTTATTTAAATTTTAGGCGAAATTATACTCCTTAATCTTCACTTTAATTCTCCTAGTTTCAAGTATTTTTTTCACCAATACAAACATCCCTTTTTGCATCTTTATTTTCATATGCCTTACAAAAACCCTGAGAAATTTAATACATCAAAATATATCATCACATTGAGTCCCATCTCATAGATGACAAAGATAGCTACCAACCACAAGCCCTTCGCACAAAAAATACAAGTAATAAAATCACAAATAAAATAAACAATACTATATACATTAAACTTGCGTTATAGCACTCATATAGGGCAAATCAGATATGCTATAGTAAAACTCTTTATAAAAATTAAAAATTATTGTACCAAATATTGAATTTTATGAGATATAATACCTCCGAGTCAAACAACAATCTAAAAAGGACATCTTATGAACAATGACAATTTTTTGCTTTTAAAACGCAATGGGGGGGGGGGCATCAGAAAAACTCATCTCTAAAAAATCCCATCATCCATTTCCAAAGTCTCAAAATTTCCCAAACCATACTCTCTTCTCATTTTTTAAAACCAAATCACTTGTTTTAAGTCTAACTCTAGCTGGAGTGTTTTTTCCTCTTAGGATGCAAGCTGTTACCTTTGATACAGGTGCTTGTCCTACTGATAAGAATTGTGGTCATCTTGGATTCATCACTGATGATGATGGATCTGCTTTGCACTACACAAGAGTCGGTCTTGTTAAACCGTATGATCACATCAAAGTCAAAAATGCTTCAACAGTCAGCCCCTTGCAGAACTTTAGAGGTTACATCACCAATCTCCAAATGCAAGGCTACTCTATCAACGCTCCAGTCTTACTGTTTAAGAAAGATAGCTCAAGTCTAATTTCATACATCGAAGATTCTAAAATCACTTCACTCATCAGTGGGAGTTTAGGTCAATTCGATTTTCAAAAAAGTTCTGTTGATGGAGATGTCAATATCACAGGAGGAGATACCAACGCTTTGAACTTTTATTCTAGCTCAATGAAAGGAGATGTCAATATCAATGGTGGAACTACTAATAGTGTTTATTTTGATAATAAATATAATACCAAATCCACCCCCACTTTAGATGGAAACATCATCTTAAATACAGGGGGCACACTTGATGTTAAATTTACTGATGCTATCTGGAATGGATCTTTCAAAGACATCGGAGGAAATGCAGCCTCGGTGATAAATTTTACTTTCACTAGATCCAAAATCAATCCTACTAGCAATCAAATCACCAATTTCACCTTCTTGCACGGAACTGATAATGTTACGCTAAATAGCTCAAATCTCAACGTTGATGTCTATACCCAAGCCACTAAGACCAATATCACATTAAATAACAACTCCTCAATGAACAACATCAATGTGATGGGAGGAACGAATGTAAAAAATATCACTTTAAATAATGGATCTTATATTCATAAGCTTATCTCCACTGGTGGGGGTGGTGCCAATCTCGTATTAAATAATAGCACCATAGGGAAACTTGATGACCAAGATTCCATCGCTATGTTCTCTAGTGGTGCGAATATCTACGTAACAGCAACCAATAACTCCACTATCAATGGACATTTTGACTCTGATGCGTATAATACCTCTGAACTGAAAATCTCTGATAGCATCTGGAATGGTAGGGATGTTAAAATAAGTGCCATTGATTCTCCTCTTGGCAAAGAACTTACCACGAAGATGGCGATCTTGAACTACTATGGAACACTCCTTAGTTCCTCTTATATTAATAACTCCACCATCAATGGAGGCATTCTTTGGATAAAATCAAATTTTGGATCAGGAGAAGGTCTTAGTTTTACAAAAAGCACCTTAAATGGTAGTCTGTATCATAATTATTCAGGGGTACCAGCAAACGTTGGAAACGACTCCATCGGGGCGTCCTTTAACTTCAATGCTTCTACCATGAATGGAGACATCATTGATGGCACTTCAGCTATCACAACTACAAATGGCACTGCCAATCATGCCCTCACCAACGTGACCTTTAGAAATAAATCCACCTTAAATG
>NZ_MLAT01000068.1 GCF_002272795.1 Helicobacter sp. 13S00482-2
CATCAGAATTATTCACGATAGAGAAGGTAGGAGTGGTCTTATCAGATCCATTCTGGGTGTAATCAAGTGTGGGTAAGGTACTATTAGAGACACTAACACCTACGGTACTCTTTAGGGCAGTGGATGCGTTGTTGATCAATCTGCCTTCAAATTTAGCGTTATTGAAGAATTTGATCTGGAAGTTGGTGTTGGCGGAGCTGTAGTTTTGGCCAGACTGATCAGTAGGCTTGGTTAAAGTAAAATCCCCTTTTAACGTAGAGTTATCCACATAGATTTCTTTCCTGACATTGGGATCAGCAGGTCCCCAATTCCAAAAACTTTGTGTCCCGTCATTTTGTTGAAATTTGGTGATTTCTAAAACAGATCCATTGGTGACCCTAGCAAGAAAACCCATACCATTGTATCCAAGAGAATCTATCTTTAAATACCCATGATCATCTACATTCACCACACCAGAAGCTACAGAGACATTGAAGTCTTTGATATGAACCTTCGCATTGCTTCTGACATTCAGACCATAAGAATACCAAGTTGGAAGCAAATACTTGTTTTTAAAATACCCAATCTCTGCGACCGCACCATTTTTAAAGGTAAAAACAGGAGCATTCGCACTGATGTCCATATTTCCTACAAAAGCTTTACCCTTAAGAGAAGCATATGAATCTCCATTGTAATTCCCATCAA
>NZ_MLAT01000013.1 GCF_002272795.1 Helicobacter sp. 13S00482-2
ATTGAAGATTTCAAAGTCTAAAGATTTCAAAACTCAAGACATTCTTTCAATATAAACAAGAGTTTAGAAATACATACAACAAAGGAATATTTTATTCAGAGATGCTAAACTTCTTAAGACTCTTTATAAGTTTCAAGACTACCCAAGTATAAGCAATCAATCTAATCACTTATGATGATGGAGTAAGACGTATCTATTGAAATGACTATCAAGCAACAAGAATAAGATGCAATTGTTTCATATCAAATTGCATTCAAATTTTTCTTGAATTGTCAAAATTTTGAATGGTGATGCCGTATTCTACTTGGGCAAATTTTAAAATGGATTTTGCATATGCAATTACCTGATTTATGGTTTTATTGGCTAATTTTTCGCTCAAGGCTATCATAATGTCATTTAAATCTTTTTGGGCAATCTTATCTACCATTTTCTCGCCAATTGGTTCTAAATGCTTGATTCTTCCATTTATGTTTGAATAAGATTTTTTCTTTAAATGAAGCTTTTGGAGTTCCAAAAACCTATCAACAACTTCTTTGAATTTCAAAGGTTTGTTTTTGGGATCATCAGAATTCTCTCGTTTTATTTTTTCGTTGTACGCCATTTTTTCAGTCCAACCTTCAAATTTTGTCCCTACTTTCAACTCCTGCCTTTGATTGTCTTTTGTAAATCTAATATAATAGGCTATATCTCCATTACTTAGTTTTTTATATCTTACGCCCTGATATTTTGAGCTACTTATATTTTTTTCTGTCCCCAATCTGTCCCCTTTTTTTAATGAAATTAAATGAAAGTAAATGAAATTTTAGGAGTTCAATTGAAAATGATTATATCAAACAAATCTCGTATTTAGGAAAGTTTGGGAGTTAAAATGAAATAAAATGAAAGTTTAAGAAAAGTGCGTAAAATGCGGTGGCGGAGAGAAAGGGATTCGAACCCTTGAAGGCTTGCACCTTACACGCGTTCCAGGCGTGCTCCTTCAACCACTCGGACATCTCCCCGAAGCCGTGATTGTAGCTAAATTATCCTAAAATATCTCTAAAAACAACCCCATCAATGCCTAATTTTGCCAATGCCTCTATTTCGACTTTATCCTCAATCACATAGAGTATTTTCATATCAAACAAATAAGTTTCAGCGATTTTTTGATAGATCTCTGGGGATTTATCAAGTATTACATAGCTAGCTCCAAGCGAAGCATAAAAAATAAAGTCTATAATATTCTCTACCTTGATAGCATATTTCACATTGTTTTCAAAACAATGATGAGAAAGCGCATAACGATCATCATCTTTAGCCTCAAACCACACGAGATAACTACTGTGAATTCGTTGCACATCTTCAATTGCGTGAATCTTTATTAATCTAGGATAAGGAATACCCTCATATCCAAATATGATCATTTTATTTTCCTTTTAATCCAGGCATTTTTTTGAACAAAAATACTTTTTACCAACCATAATGGCCTCCTTAGAAGAGACATAAGTGCCACATCTACAACACTCAACCATAGTTTCCTCTTGAGAATTTTTGGGATATTTCTTCTTATCTATAGGAGACTTCCTAAAGAAGAAAAACCACACTATAAGTGCAATCACAAGTAATACAATCAAAAATCGCATCAGATTTCCTTTCTATAAAAATAAATTCTCTTTTCTCGATAAAAACACTCATTTTCCAAAGCATCTATCTCAGATTCCAAATGCTCACCTTTATAAAATAAATAATGCCCATTTTTTTTCAAAAACCTCTTAGAGTTTTTTATGAGTTCCTTGCTTTGCATCACTGCTCTTGAGGTGATTAAATCCACCTTTTTATGAAACTCTAAATCCTCTATCAAACACTTTTGAACATCAATACCCTTTAATCCAAGTTCAATGATAAGATTTTTTAAAAAACTTGCTCGCTTCAATCTTGGCTCAACCAAAATAAACTCACATTCAGGTTTGCAAATAGCTAAGGGAAGTGCTGGAAACCCTGAACCACTACCAATGTCAATACAAGATGCAAAATCTTGAATGAATTTTAACGGATATATAGAATCATAGATATTTGTATATACTTCATTAACGCTATTTATACCGCTCAAATTATGAGTTTTATTCCAATGCAATAAAACTTCAGCGTATGTTTCAAAATGCTCTATGGTCTTGATATCTAAGGAAAATTCCTCCTGAATTTTATCTGATCTCATAAAATCAACATTCCATCACCATAAGAATAAAATCTATATTTATTTTCAATGGCAATTTCATAAAGCTCTTTGCATTTTTGCACTCCAATCATCGAACTAACAAGCATTATGAGACTTGATTTAGGCAAATGAAAATTTGTCAAAAGATGATTTGCTTTTATGACTTTATTGCCTGGATGCAAAAACACATCACACTCTGAATATAAGGTTTTTTCTTTGTTGATATTTTTCAATCTAGCATAGTATTCTACACTTCTAAGCGCTGTTGTACCCACACATAAAATAGACTTAGCATTGTCTATTTTTTCCATACTCATGGGAGAGAGTACAAGTCGTTCACTATGTATTTGATGCGATCTTATATCCTGCGCTTCTACTGCACTAAATGTCCCTGCTCCAACATGGAGGGTGAGAAAACAATGTGAAAACTCTTTTTTTAATCTCTGCAAGGCTGTGGGCGAAAAATGCAATGAGGCAGTTGGAGCTGCCACTGCCCCTAAATTTTTAGCAAACACACTCTGATATTCAGATATATCAAGCTTTTCATCAGGACGCTTGATATAAGGAGGCAAGGGAGTGTGTCCGATTTTATCTAGCATCTCTAAAACACCCTTGAGATTGAGCTCACTTCCTTGATAAAAGAACTTCACAATCCGATAGCCATCATCTCTAGTCTCTTCTATGACACTTTCATATCCATTTACAAGGCTTATATGAGTGCCCTCTTTTACTTTACCTTTAATTTGAACCAAATAGCTATTTTGGCCTATTTCTTGATGGTATAACAACTCAATATTTCCACCACTTTTTTTGCGTCCATAAATTCTAGCTTTTATTACTTTTGTATCATTAAGGACTATCAAGGACTCTTTGGGAATAAAATCAAAAATATGATAAAAATCACTATGAAAAATCTCATCATTTTTTCTATCATAAACCATCAATTTTGCACTTTCTTTAGGAATGGCAGGATAATCAGCTATGAGTTCTTTGGGTAAAAAATAATCATAACTGTGTAGTGAAAAATCTTCGTGCATTTATTTATATCTTTTTATTCCTCTTGCTTATCTTCTTTTGGTGCTGGATTTACAATCTTTGCTATCAAGATTGAAAGTAGATAAAGGCCAATCAAAGGAAGTGCCATAAAGAGCTGAGAAATAACATCTGGAGGAGTGATAATGGCTGCTAAAATAAAAATAATCACAATCGCATATTTAAAATACTCCTTCAAAGTCGCATCTGTAATCAATCCAATTTTTGCTAAAAAATATGCTAAAACAGGCAATTCAAACGCAACCCCAAAACCGATCACAACTCGAGTAAAAAATGTGATATAGCTTGAAACAGAAATATTTGCTTGAAATTCTTCATTTCCAAACATCAAAATAAACTTGATAGTAATAGGAAAAACCACATAATAGGCAAATGCCGCACCACCTAAAAACATCAATGTTCCAAAAATTACAAAAGGCAGTACGACCTTTTTTTCATTCTTGTATAATCCAGGTGCGACAAACAGCCATAATTGCCAAAAAATAATCGGCATTGAAATCAAAAGAGCAGCAAAAAAACTAACCTTCATAGCTGCAATGACACCTTCTGCAGGTGATATTTGAATGAGCATACCACTTACTTCTTTAGAACTAAAAGCTGCATTTAAAGGTGCTTTTATCCATTCAAAAATATGCTTCCAGAAGCTAAAGCAAACTAGAAAGGCCACCAAAACACTAGCGACACAGACCATTAACCTATTACGGAGATCTTGGATATGAGGTTTTAAATCTTCAAACATCTATTCATCTCCCTTGTCTGTTTTCTTTGATTTTTTAAACCCAACGCTTTTGGTTGATTTTGGGGTAATGACTCTTTTTTGAAATGTATCAGTTTCTTTGGGAGGTTTTGAGGCTTTTTTAGTCGCAGTTTTGGTAGATTTTTTTTCACTAACAACAAGAGATTCATCTGAAGATTGCTCATTTTTTGGTTTTCTGCCACGTTTTTTAGGTTGATTTTCTTCATAAGAAAGAGCTGCATCTGGAGCTGGTATCTTTGGTGTTTTGATGGGTTTTTTTGGATTATTTTCTTCCTTGTATTTACCAAACATATCATCAATTTCTTTGAGTTGAATGTCTTTGGTCATACTATCAATACTATTTTCAAAATTACTCTTATATTCAAGTGCTTCTTTCTTGATTTCACTCATGTGGAGTTCTTTATCAAAAGTATCTTTAGCATCATTGAGAGTTTTTTTCACAGCTTTAAAAAACTTCACAATATCTATGATAGCTTGAGGAAGTTTCTCAGGTCCTAAGAAAATAACTGCCACGATCAAAATAACTAAAATTTCAAAAATACCCATACCAAACATAATTAAGAGCCTTCCGATTACCCTAATTTTTTATAACCCAATTTCATTATTGTATAACAAAAATTCTAAAGCTTTACTTCAAATTAATCAAGTTGTATCCAAGCTAAAAATGAAATCCATTGCTTAGGAATAAAAAATGCTTGTTTTTTAGCATACATTTGATAGAATCCAGCATCAAATTCTCAAATAAAATAAGGCGGTTGCGATGATAGATATAAAGCTTCTACTGAATGATTTTGAATCCATAAGCAATAAGTTACAAACAAAAAAGGTAGATGTCCAAACACTCCAGAATCTGAAAGATACCGCCTCTATTTACAAAAAAAATAAGCAAGATCTTGAAACCTTGCAATCTCATCAAAACAAAACTTCCAAGCTCTTTGGAGAGTATAAAAAAGAAGGCAAAGATACACTCATACTCAAAAATGAACTAGAATCCAATAAACAAAAAATAAGTCTTTTGAGTGATGAAGTAGGCAGAATTGAAAAAAATCTCCAAAATATCCTCTTTGGCATCCCTAATCTTCCTGATGATAAAACACCCATAGGAGATGATGAAACTAGCAATGTAGAGATAAAAAAAATTCTCTCTCCAAAAACATTTGATTTTTCTCCCAAAGAACATTGGGAACTCGCACAAAAAAATCATTGGATAGATTTTGAAGCAGGGGCAAAACTAGCAAAAAGTAGGTTTTCAGTCCTAAGAGGTATGGGAGCTAGACTCAATAGAGCTTTAATAAATTTTATGCTTGATCACAACCAAAAAGCTGGATTTGAAATGGTGGTAACGCCTGTGATTGTGAATAAAAATATGCTTTTTGGCACAGGGCAATTACCAAAATTCGAAGATGATATGTTTAAAGTCAGTGGGGATTTAGAGGAATTAAACACACCAGCAGGAGAAAAACCAAAAGGACATGATCTATACCTCATCTCCACTTCAGAAATCACCCTAACTAATCTATACAATGACACTATTATACCCGCTGAAGAGTTGCCTATCATGCTCACAGCACAAACGCCTTGTTTTAGAAAAGAAGCTGGAAGTGCCGGAAGAGACACTAGAGGAATGATTCGCCAACATCAATTTGACAAGGTAGAATTAGTCGCCCTTACCCATCCTGATAATAGCGAAGAAATGCAACTTAAAATGCTAAAAACAGCCAGCGATCTGCTTTGTGAGCTTGAATTACCTCATCGTTATATGCAACTCTGTAGCGGGGATTTGGGATTTAGTGCTTCAAATACGGTAGATATAGAAGTATGGCTTCCAGGTCAAAATTGCTATCGAGAAATAAGCTCGGTTTCTAATACCCAAGATTTTCAGGCCAGAAGGGCAAAAATTCGATTCAAAGATAAAAATAAAAACTCTTTGGTTCATACTCTTAATGGATCTTCCTTGGCAGTAGGAAGAACTCTAGTAGCGATAATGGAGAATTACCAAACAAAAGATGGGGATATAGACATTCCAAATGTATTGAAAAAATATCTTTAAAAGCTGAAATGTATGGCTAAAGAAAAAAATCCTAGCAATCCCACCGAAATAAACTCAATAGGTGATGAGGCTTCTAATGAGAACCAAAGCCCAAAAGAAACAAAAAAGAATATTTTAAAAACGATTTTTGGAACCCTCTCAGGAATTTTTAATTCCAAATCCAACGAAGCCAAAAATAGTCAGGGGTTAAAAAACCAACTGAGGGAAAAATATCAAAATATCAAGCAAAACAAAAAAATTTTTTTTCCACTTATTGGTGGCTGTTTTGCTTTATTTTTAATCATTATCGCCTCAATTTTACTTCTAAAACAAGATTCCCAAAAATCCAAAGCAACAAAGGATACATCAGAAATAGCCTCAATAAAACCTAAAGAAGTAATCTTGCCATCTATCCCTAAGCTAGAACCACAAGCATCTGAGATTAGCAATAAAAGCTTGGATAATCTCATCAAAAAGGCTAATATGCTCTATAATGGTGGGGATAAGATAGAAGCATTGAACATCTTTGATAGTGTTGCTAACTTCTCACAAGCTATCGCTTCACATAATCTTGGGGTTATAAAACTAAGAGAAAAAGACTATCTAAATGCAATCAAGTTTTTTGATGGTGCTATTGCTACTGGTGAAAATGTAAGTATAAGTGCTTTAGATGCGATGGTTGCATCATTTTATTTGAAACGCCCTGATCTTTATGAATACTATAAAAAATTGGCAAATTCGCATATATCAGATTCTTCGCACAAGCCTTTTTATTCTTATCTATATGCTCTTATGCAATACTATAATGGATATTATTTTGAAAGCCTATCTCCGCTTTTAAATCCAAATTCACAAAATTACAAAAATCAAAACAATCGCTTATTGGCAAAAATGTTTTTACTATTTAATGATGACTATAATGCACTCATTTCTTTAAAAGAAATAGCAGAGCCAAAGGATTATAAAAGCTTAGGGCTTTTGTATGCACGCACAGGGGAATATTCAAAAGCAAAAAATTATCTATACAAGTATCTCAATGCTAATCCTAAAGATATTGGATCTATTTTAGCACTAGAAACCATTGATCTAAAAACTGGGAATTTTGCATTGGCTGCAGGAGCACTAGATTCTATCAAAGATGATGATCTCAAAAAAGCAATGCAAACCTACCCTATCAAAGTAGTTTTAAATCGATCGCTTTTTGATGTGAATCTAGCCCAAAAAGAATTTTGGAATAGAAGCTTTGAGATAGAAGAAAAATTACCTTATAAAATTATTTTTTATTATGCTCCTTTTAGGGTTTTTGATGCACAAGAAGCAATAAAAATGATACGCGAAGCAGGGGTATCTTCTGATATCAAAAATATTCAAGAAGCAAAAAATACGTTTATAAAAGGTGACACAATCTCAACTATCAATAAAAATATCACTAAAGCTCTGATTGAATTAAACAAAAACAATGTTCGAGATGCCTTAAAGTATTTAGAGATTTCAGCAAAATCCAATCCTAACCACTCTGTATTGCACTATAATATTGGGCTTGTATATGCACAAATGGGAAACTTTCAGAAAGCTTACACTCATTTTTTAAGAGCTTATCATCTCAATAGTTATGATATCACTTCAGGTTTGTTTGCAATAATGGCAGGAACTTTTATATATCAAGACACTAGTCGAATATCTCATCAAATAGCTCAAGATTTTGAGAATGTCCCTTTTAGCTCTAAAACAGAAAAAGAATTTCTCACTTCATTTATTGGTTATTTTACAAAAAATATCAATGATGGAATGGACTGGATCAAAAAAGCCAACCAAAAACTCCCTATTTACTACGCACTAGAAGCTGCTTATGGTATCAGGAATAAAGACAAAAATGCCCTTATAAACTCATTCTCAAATCTCAAACAAATCTATTCTGGAGATGTTGTTTCAAATATTTTATACGAACTCGCACACAACTATGATACCAATCTCAAACAAGTTGCCCTTAGATTGCATAACTTATTCTTATCTGACAAGCTAGATCTAAGCAGTGTGTATTATGGTGCTGCTTTTAGCAGGGAGTTGTATGTATATATAGGATTCATCACAGGATCATTGGAAAAACAAGAGAGAATATTGGAAGAAAAACTGATTTCTCAAACAGACACCCCCAATGGTATTATGCAAACAATGGCACTCATTAACATCTATCAGCACAAATTTGAAAAGGCCTACGCACTTTATAATATCCTCATTGAAGATTTCAAAGAAAATGATGCCAAGACTAAATTTTTAGGAGCAGTTGCAGCTATCGGATCAAATCATCCAGAAAATGCTGTATTATTGTTGCAACTCTCAAAAATGGATGCTCCAAGCGATCTTGAAACTCGTTATGTGCTAGGGTTGCTTTATCAAGAAGCGGGTAATTTTAATATAGCCTCTAATTATTTCAATTATATCTCTAATGGGGATTTCAAATCAGAATTTTTTGATTTTATTATCGATGTTAAAAAAATAAAGAGCTATCAAAAATGACTTCTAATCATTTAAAAAACCTCAATCCATCCCAATTAGAAGCCATCAATCATATCGATGGACCTATGTTAATATTAGCTGGTGCAGGAAGTGGCAAAACAAAAACACTCACCACGCGTTTAGCATACCTTATTGATGAAGTGGGTATCCCCACTAGCTCAACCCTCACCCTTACTTTTACCAATAAAGCAGCTACAGAAATGCGTACAAGAGCACTTCATTTAATTGAGAATGCTTCCAATCAATCTCCTCCACTTTTATGCACGTTTCATAAATTTGGTCTGTTATTTTTAAAATTCAATATCCATTTACTAGGACGAAAAACTAATTTTGTGCTTATAGATGGTGATGATAAAAAAAAGATACTTAAAGGCTTCAAACCCAACTTGCCTATAGGTTATATAGAATCAAATATCTCTAATCTAAAAAACTTCCTGATCTCTCCTGATGAGGCTTTTGGTTCAGTTCAAAATGATTACCAAAAAGAAGTTGCAAAAGTTTATAAGCTCTATGAAGAATTTCTGAACGAAAAAAATATGGTTGATTTTGATGATTTGCTTGTTTTGACTTATAAAATACTAGATATGAACCCCAATTTGGCAGAACAAACAAGCAAACATTATCAATACATTATGGTCGATGAATATCAAGACACTAATCGTTTACAATATCAACTCCTAAGAAAACTCTGTAGCACTCATCAAAATCTTTGTGTTGTTGGAGATGATGATCAAAGTATTTATGGATGGCGTGGGGCAGATATTACGAATATTTTAAATTTTAAAGATAATTTTAAAAATGTGAAGATTATCAAGCTTGAAGAAAACTATCGATCCACTGCCCAAATACTTAAAGGTGCGAATTCTCTTATTGATCACAACAAAAATCGATTGGGCAAAGAGCTTAAAAGCATCAAAGGGGATGGGAAAGAAATACAAATTTTACATTCTATGGATGAAACACAAGAGGCAGCCCTCATCTCCAAAAAAATCAAACAACTTTTAAAAGAAGGTATTCGTGCTACCCAAATAGCAGTTTTATTTAGAGTAAATGCACTATCTAGAAGTATAGAAGCAGGTTTCAATAGAGCTGAGATTCCTTATAAAATCATTGGGGCGATACGTTTTTATGAACGTTCTGAAATAAAAGATATTTTGAGTTATCTGCGTTTGATTGTGAATCCAAATGATGATTTTTCTTTAGCTAGGATTATCAATAAACCCAAAAGAGGCATAGGAAAAACTACCCAGGAGAATATCTTTCAGGCTCTTCAAGTAGAAAAAATATCAGTTTATCAAGCACTCAAAGAAGATAAGCTAAGATCCATCATCTCCCCTAAAAATCATAAGACTTTAGAAGAATTTTTCTCTATGATTGATGATTTTGGATATTTTCTAAGTATCTCTCCTATGAGATTCATTGATGAATTTACATCCACTATCAATATCGTGGATGAATCTGATAATTCCAATGATTCTATTGATAGACTCTATAACATTGAAGAATTTTATGGGATGTTCAAAGACTACATCATTCAATCTCCTGAAAATTCTCTAGAAGATTTTCTAAATGATCTCTCATTATCAAGTGAAAATACACCTGATGATGGAGATTATATTTCTTGTATGAGTGTACATTCTGCAAAAGGACTAGAGTTTGAATATGTTTTTATAACTGGATTTGAAGAGGGATTTTTTCCGCTAGTGCGTGATGAGAGTGACATAGAAGAAGAACGTAGATTGGGATATGTAGCCTTCACGAGGGCAAAAGATGAATTATTTATCTCCTATGTGGATTCAAGATTTTACAGAGGAGAACGAAGTTTGCTTGAAAAATCAAGGTTTTTAAAAGAAGCGGGTTTGCTTGGAGATCAAAAAACAACCTCATATGCAGAAGGAGAATTCAAAAAAGGCGATCTAATCTCACATAAGATTTTTGGTTCTGGTCGCATTATCGGTATTCAAAAAATGGGATCAGACATCAAACTAAGAATCAGCTTTGGCGGACTAGAACGTGACATATTGTCTTCTTTTGTTCAAAAAGGATAAAAATGAAAAATATTTTTCTTTTATTTATTTTATTCGCTCATCTTTATGGGGGTGATAATCTAGCAGAGATGAAAAACTATATTCAAAAAGCTTACGAAAAAAAATATCAAAACTATGGAATCCATATCTCTAATATTATCTTCTCTATCTCTCCAAATATACCCATAGAAAGCTACCAAATAAGGTCTATTGATTTGGATTCTAAATATCTGAACAAAAAAGATGGGATGATACTTTTGAGTGTGAATTCAAATGATGCTTTATTAAAAATTCCATTGCAATATCAATTACAAGCAACCATCAACGTATATCGTGCCACAGAAACCATAAAAACCTCAGAAAATATAACTGATAAAAATTCCGCACAAGAAACCATTGCATTTGATAGAATCGCTCAAATACCCATTGATTCATCTCAAATCAATCACATCAGTGCAAAATCATATATCAATCCAAACTCTATTATCACTCTAGATAAAATCCAATCCAAAATCCTGATACGGAAAAACGATAGCTTTACGGGATTCATAAAAGACAAACAAATCACGTTACAAACCACCCTTATAGCAAAAGAAAATGGAGCATTTGGAGATATTATCAATGCCATCAATCCTGAAACCAAAAAAATCATTAAAGTCAAAGTTATTGACACAAATAAAGGAAAGATATTATGAAAATGGTCGTGGGGATTAGTGGAGCTAGTGGCACTAGGCTTGGAATAAACTTTATCAAAGCTATTCCCAAAGAAATTGAGCTTTTTGTAGTTCTCTCTACAAGCAGTAAGATAGTTGCCAAAGAAGAAATGGGTGAGAAAATAGAATCTAGCCTTAATGAACTCATAAAAAATGATAGAAAAATGACCATTTTTAATTCAAATGAGATTTCCGCAAGTATTGCTTCAGGAAGTTTTAATGTCGATATGATGGCTATTGTACCAACAAGTATGGATATGTTAGCAAAAATCTCTTGCGGGATTGCTGATGATCTTATTTCAAGAACTGCAAGTGTGATAATTAAAGAAAACAAAACACTCCTCTTAACCCCAAGAGAACTTCCACTTTCAGCTATTGCACTAGAAAATATGCTCAAACTTTCAAAATTAGGTGTGATTATCTCTCCTCCGATAATGGCATATTATGCCAAAATAACAGATCTAGAGTCTATGGAAAACTTTATTATAGGTAGATGGCTAGATAGCCTAAGAATACCTAATAATCTTTATAGCAGATGGGGAGAATGAATGAATAAAGTAGCTATCTATCCAGGAACTTTTGATCCTGTAACAAATGGACATTTGGACATCATCAGGCGAAGCGTTGAGCTCTTTGATAAGGTCATTATTGCTATTGCAAAATCAAGCTCAAAAACCCCTATGTTTGAACTCTCAGATCGTAAAAAAATGATGGAATTAGCGACTAATGCCATTCCTAAAGTCAGATGTGTTTGTTTTGATAATCTTTTAGCCGATTTTGCCAAAGAGAATGGAGCTAAACTTGTTATTAGAGGGCTTAGAGTTGTGAGTGATTTTGAATATGAATTGCAAATGGGATATGCAAATGCTTCATTAAATGACGAACTAGACACCATTTATTTTATGCCAACATTAAAAAATGCCTTTATTAGCTCATCAATTATCAGAAGTATTTTACAACACAATGGAAAAGTATCTCATCTCATACCTGAAGTTGTGTATGAATACATACACAATATAAAAGGTTTATAAATGTATATCGCTTTAGAAGGAATTGATACCTCAGGTAAATCCACGCAAATCAAGCTTTTAAAAGAAACTTTTAAAGAAGCTATCATCACTAAAGAACCTGGCGGGAGTTCATTGGGCATACAAATTCGTGAAATGATCTTAAAAGAACATAGCATTGATAAAACTAATCACATAGATTCAAAAACAGAATTTCTTTTGTTTCTAGCTGACAGGGCAGAACACACTGCAAAAATCATCAAACCCAATCAAAATAAGCTTATCATATCAGATAGAAGCCTCATCTCAGGTATTGCATATGCTAAAGATATAGCAAATGCTAAAGAACTAAATTTGTTTGCAACCCAAAATATCACTCCTGATGCGGTTATTGTGTTAGAACTTGATGAAAATACACTTCAAAATCGACTAGGACAAAAACAAAATGATATCATTGAACAACGAGGTATCACATACCTACTCAATATTCAAAAAAGGATAAAATCAATCACAAAAGATTTGGGATGTGAACTGAAAATTATCAATGCATCAGATTCAATAGAACATATTCAAGAAAATATCAAAGAATTCATACAACAAAAAATATGAAATGCATCATCTGTGCACGTTTTAAATTTTGGGATCTAAAAACCATAAAAGGCACTATCTTCTTATTTGATCCGATTTGTCAAAAATGTCTTGAAAACATAAAAATCACACCTAGAATGCGTGTGATTGATGGTATAAGTGTGTATAGTTTTTATCGTTATGATGAAGTTTCTATGCTCATAGGGAGCAAATATAGCATTTTTGGTAGTAGAGTATTAAAAATCTTAGCAAAAAAGGCAAGTGAATACTTTTTTGAATCCCACAATGCACATTTATGGGGTAAAAATGAAATTTATGGACTAGGTATTGATGATTGCATCAGAAGTTACTACTCTCATAGTGCTGTGATCTTAAAAGAATTCTGTAAATATACCTTCAAGCCTTCCTATGGCGCACTCAAAGCCAAAAATATCGTGCATTATGCAGGAAAAACCCTTCAATATCGACAAAACAATCCTAGAAACTTTATCTATAAAAAAGATTTTAAAAATGTCTTTATCGTAGATGACATCATCACCACAGGAACAACTATAAAAGAAGCCAAAAAGGTCATAGAAAAAACAGGAACAAATGTGCTATTTGGAATTGTTTTGTGCGATGCCAAAAATTAAAAACCATAGCCTATTTGAACTCCAAATACCTTAGTATTATTATCAGGTTCCACATAATAACCCAAAAATTTACCTCCCCTACTCGCCTCTTGAAGATTTGATTTTTTTATATTCCAATAATCGAAAAAAGCCTCTACATTGATTGACTGTTTCTTTGTGATAAAAAAATCAACCCCCAATGAGACCCTCGAACCACTGCCATTTTTTTGAGTAAAATACGCATCATTATCCCATCCAAGATCGGTAAAATGAGTGATATTGCTACCCATCAACAACGCTCTGAGCTCTCCATTTAATTTAAATTTAATGAAGTTATTCAGCCAAAACTTGGCCTCAAGCCCAAAGGGCATATATAGATAACTCTGTTCTCGCCTATAAGCGACTAACTGGCCAGGCGGATTTTGAATATCATTATCCAAATACCGATAACCTATCCCTGTATAAAGTGTTACCCATTCTTCTTCAAATCCATCTCCAAGCACCAAGCCTAATCTTCCTACACCACCTAGATAATAATCAGCCGATCTCACGCTTAGTGGAGTGGTTTCATTTGTAACAGAATTGTGAATACTCCCATCATAGACATTCTTACCAATATCTTGAGAATAATAAATCTGCACATCTGTTTTGAAAAAAGGATTCAACTTTACCCCAAATAATCCATTTAAATGATACATTGCCCCAGAGATAGACATCACACTAGGTTCGGTGTAGGTATAATATTCCATACCAAAGTTCACGCTTCCATAAGGATGAAATCCTAATGCTAAATTAGGATTACTAGCAGGTCGCCGCTCTAATGCATGAATACATAAGGGGAGGAAAAAACAAATCAAGATTTTAATGTAATTTTTCATTTTTTAACCACGCTTTTATAATTTTCTTCTAAATGTTTAACTTGATACTCTAAGATTTTCATCTCTTTACTCATGCCTGCTATAGCACTAGCTTCACTGACCAATACAGATAAAGAAATGAGCATTAAAATAACAGAGGCTATACCCACAATCACTGCTATTTTTACAGATCTACGCGACATTTTCAAACAAAAATCATATTCTTTATTATTAGACATTTTTTTCCTTTATAATTTTAGCTTATAAGATAATTTTTTTAGTAAAATCGCAATTGCCATTCCTAAGACTGAAGCAATAACGATACAAGCTCCAATACTCAAATCATATACATAAGAAACAAAAAAACCTATCCACATAAATAATAGTGAAAGTGCCCACGATAAAAACATTTGAGATCTTAAAGAAGATACAAACATCGTCGCAATATAAGCAGGAATGGACAAAATCGAAAGAACCAAAATAAGTCCAGCCACACCCATGCTCATAACAACGCCCAATGAAACAAGCACAAAAATAATAATATTAAAAATTTGCACATTGAGTTTTTTAAGAGTGCAAAATTCACTATCATAAAAAATGCTCAAAATTTCCTGATAATACATAAACACAAAAATGAGTAAAACCACATCAAATACAGCAATACTAATAATATCGCTAGGTGCTACGGCGATAATAGAGCCAAACAAATAACTAGTAATATCACTACCATAACCAGGAGTTAAATCAATCAAAATAATTCCTATAGCCATACCAAGTGCCCAACTTGCAGCAATAAATGTATCAATGCGATTTTTATATTTATTAACAGCATATACCATCAATAATCCCATCAAAACCCCTGCAAGTGAAGCTCCCAATGTTGCATTAAAACCAAAATACAATGCAACCCCCACACCCCCAAACGCACTATGAGCAACCCCACCTGTAAGAAATACAGTCTTATTAGATACCACAATGGAGCCTATAATACCAGCACAAATACTAATGAGAAAAGAGGCAATGAGTGCATTCTGAACAAAAGAATAGGAAAAAAATTCACTCATTTAGTAATTCTTATCAGTCCAATTCTTCAGGAGATAAATCCTGATAAAATCTCTCTAAATCAAATCTAGCCCCCAAATAATCAGTGATCTCTCTAGCATCTATCAAAGCATTTTGCAAACAACTTGTCGCACCAGGGGAAGGGGTCATATTAAAGGTTATTCCCTTATTGGTAGATATTTTTTTCTCACCCAATTCAAGTTTTTTATTTACTCTATCAAGAACTTGAGGACGCACTTCTCCAAAACCACTAGCATAACTCAAATCTTCAAGTCTCAAAGAAGGAATGATTTTCCTAGCATCTTTTAGGAATTTTTTCTTCCCAACATAAGGAAGTTCAAAAATCACATTTTTAACAACATAGTCACGGATCTCTTTATCAGAAAGCAAATCCCAAGTGATTTTAAAAACCTCTCTATTTAAATCCATTTTCAACAAATCCAAACTAATCCCACCAAATAAATGTTTATTTCTCTCTAATTTTGGCATTGCAAGAGCTGTAGGTCCAAGTCTAGTCTTGCCCTTGATGACAACATCGGGATCTCCATGAACTGCTGCAAATGGCAATTTTGGATTTTGAACGGTATAGACCTTGCCTCTAAGTAAATCGGGCACGAAATAAAAACTCCCTGCTACGGGCAAACACCCTAGTTCTAGTCCATATCCCATTGATTGGGCTAGTGGCAATGCATAAGAACCCGCATCTACCAACACAAATTTTGCATGAATTTCTCTTGAATCATCAGATATGATGGTGTATCCGCCTGAATGAGGTTGTATTTTTTGAACCTTATAGTTCAAAAAAACCTCATTGTTAGGCTTGATTCTTTTTCCTTCGCGTACAAAATCTTCAGCCAAAAGTCCAAAATTCATCGCACACCAATCCTTTTTAAATCCTGATGCAATAACATTTTCAGGTCTGTCTTCTCCATTGGCTTGTAAAATAACTTTTGGCTCAATCTTCCTAATGGTACCTTTATCAAAAGACTCTAATTCAGGAAATACCTCTTTAAAATCCTGATGGCGTTTTCTCATAAATTCACATTCCTCATCCCCCACACCAATAGCCATTTTTTGATTTTCAAAAATGATTTGATTTTGGAGATTTCTATTTAAAGCATAGCGTCTTACTTTATAAGCTGACAATTTGACTTTCTTAGCTTTTTGAACTGTGTAATTTGTTTCAATAGAACCATCATGAATGGTTTGAGAATTTGCTTTTGCACTCGAGCTAACCATTGCTAATTGAGGACATTTTTCAACAATAGCGATCTTTTTAATATCACTATATTCGCTCAATGTATAAAAAGCTGCACACCCAGAAACCCCTCCGCCAATAATAACAACATCAAATTCATTTTCCATTTTTATGACTCCTCAAATCGCAAATTTATCAAGTAAATCAACCTCACATATATGCCCATCTGTATCTAAGTTCAGATTTGGAATTTTATGCACTATCACTTCCTTATTCACATAAAGAACCCTTGAAGCGTATCCTAAAAGTACAGATATGTCGTGACTGATCACAATTATAGTATGAAAGGCATTAAAAGATTTTAATATTTTATAAATTTCGCTTTGCGTCTTGGTATCAATGCTAGAAGTTGGTTCATCTAAAATAATCAACTTAGGGCTACCGCAAAGGGCTCTAGCTATCAAAACCCTTTGTCTTTGTCCCCCTGAAAGTTCAGAAATTCTCTTGTAGGCTAGATCTTTCACACCCAATTTATCTAACATTTCAAAAGCAAGAATTGTTTCATTTTTACTCACTTTATATCCAAAAAGATTTTTTTTGAGAAATCCCATCTTCACAACATCAATAGCCTGTATAGGGAAATCACTATTAATTGTAGTGTCTTGTGGGACATAGCCAATAAGACTATGAGGATTAAAAACAGAATTATGGGGATAAAAGATCTTTCCCTTATTGGGCTCCAAAAGTCCTAGCAATATCTTAATGAGGGTTGTCTTTCCTCCGCCATTTGGACCAATAACTGCTAAAAAATCATCTTCCATCACTGAAAAATTGACGTTTTCTAAAACATAATCACTCCCATAACGATAACACAGATCTTTGCATTCTAAAAGTTCCATTATTTTTGACCTTGTGTGGCAATAGTTTTAGCAATATATAGCATATTTTGCTCCCAATCTAGTGCTAAAGGATTCAGCTCTAAAACTCTAAGTTTAAGATCATTAGCCAAAGCCAAAACACGTTTTTTTGAAAATTGAGGTTGAATATAAATCACCTGAATATTTTTTTGCCTGATGATCTCAGCTAATGTCATCATTTTTTTTATCTTTGGAGATTTTCCATCTACTTCAAGCGAGATTTCATCCAAACCATATTCACTAGCTAAATAACCAAAGGCAGGATGATAGACCACAAACGACTTTTGTGCATTGGGCATAGCAAATATTGCTTTGATAGCATCATCAAGATGATCTATTTCTTTTTCAAATCTTTGAAGATTTTGACTATAAATAAATGCTCTTGAAGGATCTAGTTCGATGAGAATCTCAGAAATCTTTTTAACTTGCTCTTTTGCTAAAGCCACAGATAGCCAAATATGAGGATCATATCTGGAATGATGATGTGAAGAATCTGGGTGAATGTGTGTGAATTCCCTTAGATTTAATCCCTTTGAAAGATCAATGATTTGAAGTTTTGAATTCACGCCCTTAAAGCGTTTTTCCCAAATTTTCTCAAACTCCATCCCTACGCCTAAATAAACTCTAGCATTCTTGATAATCTTCATATCAGAAGGCAAAGGTTCATAAGTCTCAGGACTACGTCCATCAGGAACCATCGCATTTACATTCACATAATCTCCCCCAATTTTCTTCACAAAATAAATCTGGGGTATCACACTCACAACGATATTGATTTTTTCAGTACCTAAAAGCATATTGAAAAATAGAAAAATCAAAAAAACAAATCTCACTCGTTACCTTTGACATCTTGTTCTTTCAAAGCATAATCATACAAATCAGACATTCCAAGTATTCTATCTATAAGCATTTTTGACTTAAACAAAATACCATTTTTTTCTTTGCCTACCCAAAGGCTTGTTATAACCACACCACCTAATAGATTTTCGGTTTTTGAAAATAAAGTTGAAGTAGTAATGCTCCAAGCACTATGAGCTATCATGGCCTTTCCATTATAGGTTCCTATATAAAGCATAATATGACCTTTGAGCCATAAAATCGTAGCAAATGGCGTAGCGTGATTAATGATGTATTGTTCCTTTTCCTTTGAGCTCATGTTGCTTAAATCCACCATATTATTGGCATATTTTACTTGTGAAGCGGAATTTCTAGGAAGTAAGATACCAAAATTAGCAAAGCTATCTCTTGTGAATGCTGAGCAATCCCTATTTTCTAGTAAGCCGCCCCATCCATATCTTTCGCCCACCATTGAATTGATGATAGAAGCCATCGCACTCATATCCATTTTTTTTGGAAATGGACTAAAAGCCAATCCCTCAATGCTTGCTGGAACTAAAATGGCATAGCCATCTACACCCTTTTTGTAGACATAAACCTCTTTGATTGAATCATTAGGCGTATTTTCTTTCGCCTTAGAAGTCTTGGAATTTTTTTGTGTGGAAACTTTATCTAAAGGCTTATTAGGAAAAATCTCGCCCACCCTAGCATTGGTAATAAAATTCCCTTTTGAATCATAAAGAGGAGTCTTATCTTTATCTGGCACAACATAGTCTTTTATTGAAAGAAGATAAGAAATATCTTTTTGATGCATTTTGGCCACATCACTAACCTTGACCCAACCATACACAAAACTACTCTGAATATGTGCCCATTGCCTAGAGAGATCATAGTGAGTAATCAGAACTGGGGTTCCTTGAAATATCAAAGAATTCTGCCATCTATCAAAAGGGTAACCTTCTGGAGAATTATACTTGGGCTTATCGGTAGGAACCGCACGAACACTAGTATCAGTTATGATGACAGCCTTAATAGAAGCACTTGGATAATTTGGAATATCCATATCTTCATAAATCTTACTTGTATATTCAAGAGTATTTTTTTTCAAGTTTTCCCCATAACCTGGAGTTTTTAACAAAGATGGACCAACCCAAAAAACATTATCCGTGTCTTTATCAACTTCCATTGTAGTCCAAGGGGAAAACCAAGTTTTAAGGTAGTTCTCTTTGAGTTCTTTTAAAACCTTAGGAGAAAGTTCAAACTCCTTAGCTTGATCAATATAATAATTCGCATCTTGTGGGAGCGAAAGATCTGCCAATGGTGCATTTTTATTTGCACAACCTACTAAAAATAAGACTAAAAAAATCGTAAAAAATATTTTCATAACAACACCAATCATTTAAAAATTTGTTCATATTTTTTATTATCAAAACCTATAATCACCTCATCATCACCAAAATTATCAATAATAGGACGCTTTAGCAACATAGGATTTTGATAACAATTCTTTATTTTAGCAGACAAATCCAAATCTAGATTTTTTAAACCTAAATTTTTATAGGTACTTCCTTTGGAATTTAAAACAATATCAATTCCTTTCTTATCTACCCATTTTTTTATTTCATCAATTTTTGGCTTTTGAATTTTTAGATCAATAAACTCATAAACAATACCTCTAGAATCTAAAAAATCTCTAGCCTTTTTAACACTACCACAATTTTTTATTCCAAATAACCTCATATTTTTATCCTTTAAATTGATTTTGATATGCTTGCAAACACCTATTAACGCTCAATAACTCGCTCATAATCGATCTTTAACAAGCGCCATCAAAATTAGGTCTTGTATAATTTTTTAAATACGATCGTGATTTTCCAAATAAAACCCTATCTTTCTTAAATTTATTTTTTATACTAGATTTCATCGTAAAATCAATCACTCCATTCAGATGTCCAGCCTCTTTCTCAAAATGTTCAAGTTCTAAAGACTTCAAATGCTCTTTTTTATCTAGCGTATATTTATTTTTATCTAAAATGGAAATGTTTTCAGATTCAATAATCTCCCAATCATCTAGGAAATTTATGATTTTATGTATCATTTTGCCTATCTTCTAAACCATCAATGGAAGTATGCAAATTTAAATAGACCTCGCTCAGCTCATATTTCATTTAATTATTCCTGATTGTTTGATCTTTTCAAAGAGATTCCTAACACCTATATCTATCATCTTATAAATACTCTCAAAACCATCCTCATCTTTATAGCCATAAGGATCAGGAATATCAGCATTTGATAGTCCAAATTCACCTAATTTTCGCACTCTTTTCTTGTCAAAACCAAGCTCAATCAAATCTGCTACATTTCCCCTATCCATACCAATAAAAAGATCAAAATGGCTATCTCCATACACGCTTACTTGCCTACTTTTCAAACCTGAAATATCGATATGATGTCTCCTAGCAATATTGATGGAGCCTTCGCAGGGACTTTCTCCACTATGCCATTTTGAAATTCCTGCGGAATCTATTTTTAGCTTTAGACTCAATTTCTTGGCATAATATTTAGCTATACCCTCAGCTAGAGGGGATCTACAAATATTTCCCAAACATACAAATAAAATATCCATACAATTCTCATCTCATAATCTTTTATTCAAACAAAAGGCTCAGTATTTAAGTTTGCGATATAATACAAGCTTTATCTAAATTTTACAAGAAAGGCAATGTTATGGAAAACACCTTTGTTTCGAACATTCATCTTTACTTTGGTTTAATTACTCTAGGAGCGTCTTTGATTGCTCACCTAATTATTTATTGGGGATTGTTTTACAAGCTAAGTAAATCTAAAATGCTTCAAAATATTTTTAAAATCTTAATTTTTTGTAATGCAATAGCTGTGATAGGCTACATTTATCTAGAAGAATATCCCTTACCTATATGGATATACACGATATTGGCATTATCAATTGGAATAGGATTTATCTTTTTTATATTCACACTTGTTTATCAACTCATCATTTTGCCTCTTCGATTCTTTTCACTCAAAAAATTACGAAAAAAGATCCAAAATACAATGCTCATAGTGTGTGTTTTATATACAGCCTATGGTATTTATGTGGGGCAAACATCACCTATTTTAGATTCTGTAACTATTCCAGTTAAAAATCTATCTAGAACACTCAAAATAATTCAGCTTAGCGATGTGCACATCAGCACACTAATGACACAAGAAAAAGTAAAAAAGATCGTAGATAAAGTCAATGCTCAAAATCCTGATGTGATTGTATTGACTGGAGATATTGTAGATACTCAAAGCAGATTTGCAAAAAAAGCCTTACAGGCACTCAAAAATCTCAAGGCGAGTTATGGCGTGTATTATGTGCTAGGAAATCACGAGTACTATCACGATATAAACGACATCATAAAAGAGCTAAAAGACATAGGATTGAATATATTAATCAATGACAACATGGCAATTGAAATTGATAAAAAACCCATCTTAAATATAGCGGGAATTGCTGATTTGATGGGAAATAAAGCTGGATTTTTAAAGCCAGATATCACAAAAGCATTACAAGGAATCAATACAACTATCCCTACCATATTCTTATCTCATCAACCAAAAATCATCTCTCAAACTCAAGATAAACCCATAGATCTTATTCTTGCAGGACATACCCACGGAGGACAGATATTTCCATTCTCCTTTGCAGTTTTGCTTGATCAGCCATTCATTAAAGGACTTCATCAACTAAGTAAGAATCAAAGCATATATATCAACCAAGGCACAAACCTTTGGGGTCCTCCAATGAGAATTGGCACTCATTATGAGATAACTGTTATTAATTTGATTCCAAGCAAACCTTAAAATTTTTTCAAATCCTAACAGCAAAATTGCTAGATAGGATTTTATATTGAATCAAAGATTCAAATAATTCTTATCGCTAAAAGTGTCGGCGTGAAGATTTGAAAAGGCACTTTTAAGTGATTTGAAAAATTCAGGATTATCCTTTTCTAACCCTAATAAAAAATTCTTCGTCGCAAGTCTTGCAATAGGCGGTTTATCTGAATCAGGTTGCTTAGCTGGACAATTGCAATCTGGAGCGGTGGGGATATTTTGGGAAGTTACAAAATCAATCGTTTGTCTTTCACGCACGTGAATGATAGGCCTGATAACCTCCAAGCCATTTTCTGCCTTATAGATAGGTGGCATACTACGCAAAGAACCATTGTAAGTGAGATTCATAAAAAAACTCTCCGCAGCATCATCTAAATGATGTGCCACAGCAACCTTATTATATCCACCTTCAATAGCTTTAGCATATAAAGCCCCTCGACGCATTCTAGAGCAAAAACTACAATAAGAACTGCCTTCTCGGCGTTTTTCTTTTATAGTATCAGCAATACTTGTATGATAGATCTCATGAGGAATACCCACTCTAGCACAAAGCTCACTGAGCCATTCAAATTTTTCACCCATCCCATAATGAATGGTGATGGCTTTAAAATCAAACTTAAAAGGTGCATGTCTGTGCATTCTCTCTAAAATACAGGCTAATAAAATCGAATCTTTCCCTCCACTCAAACCCAATAAAACCCTATCACCCTCTTTTATCAGATTATATTCTGCGTTTGTTTTACCGACGGTATTTAAAATTTTCTTACTGATTTCATATTTGCTTGGCTTATTGTCCATTTTATCCTCTTAAAGATTATTTTTTAAATTTTTGAACCAAATTCATTATCTGATCTTGGCTTTTAAAGCTAGTATCATATTTTACGATGATAATCTTTTCACTCTCATTGACATACCACTCAATCACACCTTCAACTTCATCTAATGCTTTAAATTTATCTTTTTCATATTCACTTAACAGAAGATAAATATTTTTTTGCTTGGCAGGATTTTTCAAAAATACAATCATCACCATCCATATCACACAAATACAAGCCACCAACATACCTATTTCTGCAATTCCTAACTTATAATAAAGTATCCCTCCAGCCATTCCGCCAATACAAGAACCTATGTAACCATAAGTAGTAAACATACCAAGTGCAGCACCCCTTTGATGAGCTTTGGCATACTTACTTGCTAAAGATTGCATTATAGGCTCCAAGCTTGCAAAACCTACGAAAAATACCATAATTCCAGTTATAAACAATATCGTTTTAGGAGATGAAGTATTAAAATCAGAAAAAGCAATACATGCATAAGCGATCAAAAACAGTAACACGCCATAGAGCATCACTACTTTGGCTTTACCATATTTCTCTGCGATAATACTCGCAGGACCCATAGCCAAAACTCCAAGGATAGCGCCAGGGGCATAAATCTTCCATAAATTTTCTTCAGCAAAACCAAACTCTTTTACTAAAACAAGCGGGATAATCACAAATATCAAAGTCATAAAGGTTTTTTCTAAAAAAGAGCTCAGATTAATAATCCATAAATTTTTATCCTTCAGAGTATCTTGCCAGTTTGGAATGCCTTCAAAAGAATAGGTAATTTTTGGTGTGTCAGGAACTTTAGTATAAAGCAATATCATTGAACATAAAGTTAAAAAAGCAGTGATAGCAAACAGGTAATCCACACCAAAGTTTGCCCCGATAACAGGGCCTAAAATCATCGCAATAGTAAAGCTTGAAAAGATGCCTCCACCCATAATCGCCATCGCTTTAGTTCTACTTTCTTCTCTAACCAAATCACTCACCTGAGCACTCACAACTCCCCCTACAGCTCCAGCACCTTGAATCAACCTACCTATAATCAAAAGCTCAATATTATGAGCTAATGCACAAATAATCGAACCTATCATAAAAACAAAAAGTCCTATCATCACAACCTTTTTTCTATCATAACGATCACTAGCTATTCCAATAGGAGTTTGAAATATGACTTGAGTCAAATATGCACCCCCTACGGCTAATCCTAGCATTAAAGGAGTGGCATTAAAAGTGCTTGCATACAACGAAATCACAGGCAGAACTATAAAAAGTCCTAAAAATCTAAGAACAGCAATACCTGTGAGGGGGAGAGTGGCCTTTATCATAACATAAACCTTTTTTGATGGGGGATTATTTTTAGGTATGATTATAACCCAAAAAAGTTTATAGAGATTTCTTAGAAATAAAAACAACAAAGAGCAAAAATGCATAGGATAAAAATTTTCATAGCAAGTTCAAATCAAGGCAAAATAAAAGAGATTCAAGGTATTTTCAAAGACTATACAATCATTGCAGATGCTTCAAAATTTGAGCATTTAAAAGTAGAGGAAAATGCAGATAGTTTTGAAGGCAATGCGATGATTAAAGCAAAAGCTTTAATTAATCTCATAGATGATTCTAGCAACTTCCTAGCAATGGCAGATGATAGTGGATTGTGTATAGATGGACTTGATGGAGAGCCTGGAATTTATAGTGCAAGATATGCAAATATAAAATCAGGGATTCTGGGAAATTCTTCTGATATTTCCAACATAGAATGCGTGATAGAAAATATGAAGAAAAAATCCCTCCAAAACTCAAAAGCCAAATTTGTCGCCTGCATAGCTATAATAGGAAATATCAATGGCAAACATATAGAATTTATTTCAAGAGGAGAATTAGAAGGGGAAATCATTAACAACCCTCGTGGAAAAAATGGATTTGGGTATGATCCAATTTTTATTCCTCTAGGACATTGCAAAACCCTTGGAGAGCTTGAACCAGAAGAGAAAAATAAAATATCCCATAGGAAAAAAGCTTTGGAAAAAATAAAAGACTTTTTGCATACCCATCCTTTTAACAATGACTAACTTCAAGTTTTTCAAACAATATCTTGCTTTCCTCTTCAAGTATCTGCACATCTGAAATAATATCTTTAGAAACTTCAAGAGTAATTTCTTTATCAATTGCAGAAATAGCACTCTTTGAGTGTTTATTCAACTCCGTTTTGATACCCTCAAGATCTGCAGGGGAAATAAAATCATTCAAAATGACTTTTGTGTCCTGCTTATCAAGAAGTGGAGAAATGGGATTGGTATCAAAACTTTGCGTTTGAGATTGATGGTTTAAACTTAAATAAATGTGTGATTTATACAAAATATGATCAAGTTTGGTGATGCTCAAAACCAGATATTTGGACAAATCAACAAACACATTAGCAAGCTGATTGCTACTTTGTTCCATATTTTCAAAAATTAAATTAAAATCAGTAATCTTCTCCTGAGAACTACTAGCAATTTGATGAACTTCCTCAGTACTTGCTTGAATGCTACCGACCTCTTGTTGCATCGTCTGAATGGCGATGGAGATCTCATTGGTTGCTTTTTGAGTTTTTTCCGCCAATTTCCTAACTTCATTTGCCACAACGGCAAATCCCTTGCCATTATCTCCTGCCCTAGCAGCTTCTATATTTGCATTTAATGCTAAAAGATTCGTCTGAGTAGCAATATCGACAATGAGCTCAATCACATTCCCAATATCTTGAGATTTTTGTGCAAAGCTAGAAATAGCAGCATTACTCCTATCCATCAGTGTCATCAAATTATTTATGGAATCCGTGATTGAATCAACATCATTTTTACTCTCAAAAGAAAGGTTTTTGATTTTCTCAATACGTTGATGCACTTCTTCCATCAAATTCACATCGCTACCAAGTTCTTGTGAAATTTTTGTCAAATTCTGATTTTGAGAACTAAGATTGATGCTCATCAAGGATTTTGAAAGAGCATTTTTTATATTCTCTTTAGAGTTTTTCTCTATATTTTCTAAGACCTCATTCATGCTTTCAATATTGAGCTTGAAGGTTCCTTTGAGGCCTTCTGAAATTCCCTTGCGATAAAATTCGTTTTGTGAAGATGACTTAGTAGAAGTTTTTATTTCACGCAAAAAAGCCTCAAGATGATCAGTGAGATCATTGATGTTATTAGCGATACAAACAAGCTCCTTATCACCCTTTGGCAAAATAATGCGATTTTCAAAATCCCCTTCTTTGAGTGATTGTGACATCAATAAAATTTTATTAACGATTGTTTGATTTGTGTTTTTTGCAATCAAATAAAATATTTCTAAAATCACAAGCAACACAAACATCAAACTCACTATAAAAACAGATATGAAAAAGGAGTGGAAAAAGATACTAAAAAATAAGCCAATAATAGCAATACAAATACCTGCTAAGTGGAACTTTGAATTCATTTTAGATCCTTTTGCATTTCAAGAACTATTTGGTTGTAGCTTTTTCCTAAACTCTCACAAATATCTTGAATTATCTTCGCTCCAGCACTCATTCCGCCTAGTTTTTCAGCCTCTAGCATTTGCTTATAAATACCAGAAATTTGCTCTATGGCCTTTTGATTGGGTTTTCTCCGCACAGAGTAATAACCAATAATTTTATTCTCTGAATCATAGCTAGGGGTAATGTTGGCAAATACCCAATAAAAATCTCCATATTTATTCTTGTTTTTCACAAAAGCAAAAATCTCTTTTCCATTTTGGATATAATCCCACAATAGCTTGAAAACCGCCTTTGGCATATCAGGATGCCTGATGATATTATGAGGTTTATTCAAAAGCTCTTGCTCCTCATAAAGTGCGTAGTGCAAAAAATCTTTGTTGCAATAAGTAATTTTGCCCTTCAAATCAGTTTTTGAAGTGATAAGAGTTCCAGGAGCTAAGATGAGTTCTTTTTCCAAATACGACCTCCTAATGTTTGTCACGCTTAGATTATTTCATTATTAATATAAAAATATTATTAAATATTAAAATTAAAAAAAGGATATACTTTGGACGCTCTCATGGTTGCCCACAAACCCCCTCAAATCTCAAGTAATTTTTTTCTAAGCAAACTCAAGAGAATCTATAATGTCAAAAAAGCTGGATATTCTGGGACGCTTGACCCTTTTGCTAGAGGCTGCTTGATAGTGGGGTTTGGAAACCATACAAGGCTTTTTTCTTTTATTCAAAAAAATCCTAAAGTCTATGAGGCAACTTTATGGCTAGGGGTTAAAAGCTTAAGCTTGGATATGGAAAACATTGTGAGCATTAGGGAGGTGAAAAAAATCGAAAAACAAAAAATTGAAGATATTCTAGCTTCCTTGAAGGGAAAAATTTCATACACACCTCCTAGATACAGTGCTAAGAAAATCAATGGTAAAAGATCTTATGAACTTGCACGATCGGGGATTATGTTAGAACCCTCCGTTAGCATTATGGAAATATTTGAAATAGAGCTTTTGTGCTACAACCACCCGTATTTAAGTTTTCGTGCGAGTGTTTCTGAAGGATCCTATATTAGAAGTATCGGTGAGATTATAGCAAAAGAATTGGGTGTTGATGGGGCATTATCATCACTAGAACGTATCAGTGAGGGTGATATAGTTGCAAAAGCTGGGGAAACTAGTTTTATTGATCCTTTAAAAGTTTTGAAATATCCCATTATTTCAGACTTGAGCTTACAAGTGAGAGAAAATTTATGGCTAGGAAGAAAGTTTTTACTAGAAAATCAAAAAGATGGAATCTATATAGCCAATTTTGAGGATTTTTTCTCTATAATTCAAATAAAAGAAGATGGAAGCGTCCAATATCTGCTAAATAGGATAAATAAAAATGTTGATTTTATCAAGAAAACCTGATGAAAGTATCGTTATTGGGGATAATATTACTATCAAGGTAATATCCATTGATCGAGGAAGTGTCAAACTTGGATTTCAAGCTCCTCCAAATACTCTTATCTTAAGATCTGAACTAAAAGAAGCTATCGCCTCAGAAAACAAAAAAGCCTCTGTTGATATCAGCAATGATACTCTAGATAGCATTGGCAAACATATTAAACACTGAAGAATAAAAATTGATTTTTGATGTATTTCCAAAAATAAATATTTTTTTAAAACTCACAGGAGTTCAAGGCTCTTACCACACTATTTCTTCGAGATTTATGTTGGTTTTTGGAGATTTGAAGGATGTAATTGAAATAAAGCCATCAGAAAAGTTTTCTCTAAAAGGTGATTTTAACTGCGAAATGCAAGATAATCTCATTTATCGCTCAATTGCAGAACTTAAAAAGTTTTTAGAACATAAGAAAATCAAATCATCTATGCTTGAATGTCTCAATATTGAGGTTGAAAAAAAAATCCCAAAAGGTGCAGGACTAGGTGGAGGAAGTGCTGATGCGGGAATGTGCTTAGTAAAAATCAATGAGTTATTTCATCTTGGTCTTACTCAAAAACAATTGCATTACATTGGAATGAAAATAGGCTCTGATGTAGGTTTTTTTGTGAGTGGATATAGCGGTGCAAACGTTTCAGGAATAGGTGAAATGATTCAAAAATATGAAGAAGAAACTTGTGTGTTTGAAATTTTTACGCCAAATATTTTCTGTGATACCAAAAAAGTATATTCACAATACGATAAAAATATCCCCTTACAAGAGTATGATTTTGCAAAAACCCTTCAATCTAGCTCAACTAAACAAATTCTATCTTTATATCAACGCGAACAACTCAATGATTTGTTCCTTCCTGCTATAAATCTATATCCAGAATTAAATGAAATACAAAAAAATTTAGGCAAGGATTGGTATTTTAGTGGTAGTGGGAGTAGTTTTTTTAGATTAAAGGACAAGAAGTGATCATAGCAAGAAATAAAAAAGCTTTTTTTGATTACGAAATATTAGAAAAACTAGAGGCGGGGATTTCTTTATTTGGTTCAGAAGTAAAAGCCTTGCGTCAAGCTAGAGTAAATCTGAAAGATAGTTTTGTTAAAATCATAAAGAATGAAGCATTTTTATTTGGAATGCATATTTCATACCTAGATACGACAAACCCATATTACAAGCCCAATGAAAAGCGTGATAGAAAATTGCTTTTGCACAAAAAACAAATTGACAAACTCTTTGGGCAAGTTAGTTTGCAAGGACTCAGTATCGTGCCTTTGAAGATTTATTTCAACAATAAAAACAAGGCAAAGGTTGAAATTGCACTTGTCAAAGGTAAAAATCTTCATGATAAGCGAGAGAGTATCAAGAAAAAAATACTCGATAAAGAAGCACTAGCGAGTTTAAAAAATTACTACAAAGGTTAGCAATGAAAGAATGGCTTGATTATGGAATCTTGATTTTTTTAGGATTTCTATCTATTATCGTGATTGCAATAGGTATTGAAAGAGTTTGGTTTTATGCAACGCTGAGAGTTGATGATTACTTAGATAAACGGGAACTTGAACTCGATTTGCACAGAAGACTTACTCTGATCGCTACTATCGGTTCAAATGCCCCATATGTTGGACTTTTAGGAACCGTAGCAGGGATTATGATTACCTTCGTAGATATAGGCTCTAATTCATTTGTAGATACAAAAGCCATTATGGTGGGACTTGCTCTGGCATTAAAAGCAACTGGAATGGGTCTTATCGTAGCTATTCCTTCAATTGTCATATACAATATGTTGGTACGCAAAAGTGAGATCATCATCACAAAGTGGGATATTTATCACAACCCACCCACCCAAACAAAAATTTCTCCTAAGCGTTTAGATACAAATTCTAAGGAATAAGATGAAAAAAATGGATTCAATGAATTTAGTTCCTTTCATAGATATTGTACTTGTGCTTTTGGTCATTGTCTTGACAACAGCATCTTTTGTGAGTACTTCAAAACTCCCTATCAATATTCCAAAAGTAGATCAAAATTCTTCAAGAAATCAAGAGGATATGAAAAAAAAACAAGTTAATATCACCATTAACAATGATGGAAAGTATTATATAAATGACAAACAGGTGAGTTTTGATGAACTCAAAGCATCTGTAAGTTCATATGCTAAAGACACTCCGATTGTTTTACAAGGCGATAAAAATAGCAATCTTGATAGTTTTGTAAAAATTCTTGATCTTTTACAAATCAATGACCTCAAGGAGCTCTATATTCTAGTTGAAGATAAAGATAATCATTAAGGGACTTCGGGATTTTTCCAAAGTTTATTTAAGTAAAAAGACTATATAATACGAGCTTTATTTTATCTCAAGGGACATATCAAATGAAACGTACATACCAGCCACACAATACTCCAAGAAAGAGGACGCACGGCTTCAGGGTTAGAATGAAAACCAAGAATGGTAGAAAAGTTATTAGTGCCAGAAGAGCAAAGGGACGTAAAAGACTTGCTATTTAGTGCGGTTAAAGCGTGAATTCTCTGAAAAACAAAAAAGAATTTGATCTAGTGTATAAAAAAGGCACTAGGAGATACTCAAAGTATTTCACACTTTATTTTCTAGGGTTGGATTCTAGATCACCCCTATTACAAAACAGAGAAAATGAAGATGATTTTTTACTCGGCCTGAGTGTTTCTAAAAAAGTTGGAAAAGCAACAAAAAGAAATCTTATTAAGCGTAGAGTTAGGTCTTTGTGTAGAGAACATCAAGAAATTTTCAAAAATCATGCAATGGTTTTTGTCGCAAAAAATGGTATCATTGAAATTCCTTATAAGGTTTTCCAACAAGATTTTTTAACCTCTGTAAAGGGATTGTTTTCCTCAATTCCTTCTGTGTATGGGAGCAAGAGTTGAAAGAGAATCAAATCAAAGTAGCCAACAAAAATGTTAAACCTTTTATGTTTTCTTTTTTAAAAGTATTTATTTCTTTCTATCAAAAGTACATCTCTCCACTTTTACCAAAAAGCTGTCGATACTATCCAACTTGCTCACAATACGCTCTTTGGAGCATTCAGTTTAACCATCCTCTTTTTGCATTTTATAAGATTTTACTAAGAATTTTAAGATGCAATCAGTTATTTTTAGGTGGGATTGACTATCCTATCGGGAATTGGTTTTTAAAAGGAGATTTTTTATCTCCGCAAAAAATTGATTTTTGGCTTGTTCCTATTGAGAAACATACTCAAAACGGACATGCTAAGAAAATCAAATTTTATATTATCAAGTCATTATAGAGGTGCAAAGGTGAAACAAGATAACAATTTGAGAATTATTTTAGTAGTGGCGATTTCGTTTTTATTTATTATGGTCTATAGCTATTTTCAGAAACCAGCTCAACCTATAGAAAAGGCAATTCAGGAAAAAGCAACCTTAACGCCAAATGCTGCACCCAGTAGCCTTGTTAGCAAAAATATAGCTCTTAGCACAGTCCCTAATACTCAAAATTTAAATTCAGATATTTTCAATCCAAATAAAATTATCGCAACGATCAATTCTAAAGACGTTGAAATTCAGATAGATTCATTAGGGCGTATCTCACAATTTTATCTCAAAGACAAAAAATTTACTGCCCCTAGACAAGAGGGGTTCATAGATCATATCAAAAGGCTTTTTGGTTTTGCTAAAAAGCCTCAAGAAGTCATCACAAAATTACCTCTTTTGGGAGATACTCTTCCCAAACCATTAGAAATGAGATTTTCAGATATTGCTACAAACAATCAAGCCTTTGAGGTTCCTTATAAGGCTTCAATGGACTCTATTGAGCTTACAACCACTCCTCAAACATTGGTTTTGACTCAAAATTTAAATAACCTTGTTATAAGAAAAATCATCACTTTTTATCCTGATCTAAAATATAAAATCAAACTTGAAGTAAGCAATCCTGTTCCTTACGTCATCTCTAGTGGCACAAGACCTGTTGCAGATGCAGATGGATATGCATTTCACGGGGTTTTGCTTAAAGATAGCGAAGATAAGATAGAAAAAGTCGAAGATAAAAAAGCAGATGAGAAATCTCAACCCTATGTAGGAGCAAAATTTATAGCAAGTGTCGATAGATACTACACTTCCTTATTCTTTACAACTTCGCCCAAAGGATTTGATGCCATCATTGATTCAGAGATTGGCACAAAAAATCCAATGCCATTTGTAGCCTTCAATGGAAATGCAGACTTTGAGGGCTATATTGGGCCTAAAAATTACAAAGAACTCAAAGAAATCAATCCAAATTTAACCGATGTTGTTGAATACGGAATCATTACTTTTTTTGCCAAACCTGTATTTTTACTCTTGAATTTCCTTCATAGCTATACCTTAAATTGGGGATGGGCTATTATATTGCTCACCTTAATAGTGCGAATTATCTTATTCCCATTGAGTTATAAGGGGATGGTCAGTATGCAAAAGCTAAAAGAAGTTGCACCAAAAATGAAAGAACTTCAAGCAAAATACAAAGATGATCCTCAAAAACTCCAATCTCAGATGATGCAGCTATACAAAAAACACGGTGCAAACCCAATGGGTGGATGCCTACCCTTGATTTTACAAATTCCTGTATTTTTTGCCATCTATCGAGTGCTTTATAATGCCGTCGAACTCAAAAGTACAGGATGGATTTTATGGATTCACGATTTATCTGTAATGGATCCTTATTTTGTTCTTCCAATTTTAATGGGTGTTTCAATGTATATGAGTCAAGTACTCACTCCTAATACTATTGCAGATCCTACACAAGCGAAGATTTTTAGACTTCTTCCTGTTGTCTTCACATTATTTTTAATCACATTTCCTGCAGGATTGGTGCTTTATTGGACAGTAAATAATATCTTTTCCATTCTCCAACAACTTATCATTAATCGCATGATGGAAAGGAAAAAAGCCTTAGAAATTGCAGAGCACAAACATCATCACATTGAAGTTGAAAAAAACCACAAAGAGAAAACAAAATGAAAAAAGTTGTTGCAAAAACTCTTCAGGAAGCTATAACCCAAGCCTCTTTAGATCTGGGTTGTTCTGTCACTGAACTTGATTATGAAATCATTCAAACCCCTTCTAGCGGATTTTTTGGTATGGGTAAAAAAGATGCCATCATTGTCGCTACTATCATAAAAGACTCAAATGCACTAGGGAATAATAAAGATGATGATATACCGAAAAAAGAAATAACTCCTCAAACATCTATCGCGACACAAAATCAAAAAAATTCTCTAGAAAATACTGATGAGAACTTTGATTATGAAGAACATAAAAAATCTCGTCCTTCTTATTTTGATCATCATCTAGCTACAAATTCTCAAAAAACTTCTCACCATCAATTTGAAATGAACAAAAGCGATATTGACGAAACATTCTTTAAAGAAATACAAGACCCTCAAGAAATCACTCAAGAAATTGAAGATGAGGTTAAAATGCTGTTTGCTTCAATGCCTTATAAAATCAACAAAATAGAAGTTGGAATCTATGATAGTCAAACTATTCTTATTACTCTAGATGGAGATGATTCTGCACTCATGATTGGTGAAAAAGGATACCGCTATAAAGCATTATCCTATTTGCTTTTCAACTGGATTCAACCTAAATATGGCTATAACATCCGCCTAGAAATTGCACAGTTTTTAAAAAATCAAGAAGAAGCCATTGATATTTATTTACAAAATGTCATCTCGACAATAATACAAACAGGAAAAGCACAAACAAAACCATTAGATGGCGTACTTGCTTATATTGCACTCAAAAAACTTCGAGAGACTTTTCCAAACAAATATGTTTCCTTCCGAATTAATGCACAAGATGAACGTTATATTGTAGTCAATGATTTCATTAAATCATGAATGAAAATAATACGATTGTAGCTATTTCTACCCCCATAGGCATTGGAGCAACCGCCATTGTTAGAATGAGTGGTAAAAAAGCCCTTCAAATCGCTTTAGAAATAACCAAAAAAACCAATTTTTCTCCCAGATACGCTACCTTATGTTGTGTCTATAACAATAAAGATGAAATACTTGATGAAGTTATCGTGATTTATTTTAAAAACCCCGCTAGCTATACACGAGAAGATGTCTGTGAGATACAGTGTCATGGTGGAATCATCGCAGCAAAAATGATCTTACAAGTATGCTTAGAAAAAGGTGCGACTTTAGCTGCACCTGGAGAATTCAGCAAAAGAGCATTTTTAAATGGCCGTATTGATTTTTCTCAAATCAACGCACTTTCCAAAATCATTCAATCCACGAGCGAAAAAGCATCAAAAATATTAGCCAAGCAACTTAAAGGAGAATTAGGAAAATTTGTAGATAACTTGAGAGAAGATCTCTTGCGTGTTCTTGCTTATAGCGAAGTAATGATTGATTATGGTGAAGAGGATATTCCTGCGGATATTATCAGTAATATTGACTCTCAAATTCAAAAAATACAAAATCTACTCAAGTCTGTTTATGAATTTTCAAAAATGAGGCAAGGAATCATTGATGGCCATCATATGAGCATCATTGGAAAACCAAATGTGGGCAAGAGTTCAGTTTTAAATGCTATTTTACTCTATGATAGAGCCATCACAAGCCCTATAGCAGGAACCACAAGGGATACTATTGAAGAAAATATTAACATTGAAGGCAATATCATTCGCATCATTGACACTGCTGGGATTAGGAAAACCCAAGACGAAATAGAATCCTTAGGAATCACAAAAAGTATCAACTCTATCTTCCAAAGCGACATTATTTTAGCAGTATTTGATTCATCGAGAATCCTAGATAATGAAGATATGGAAATCATAAGACTTCTAAACACTCAAGAAAATAAACATTGCATCATCACATTAAACAAAAGTGATTTGCCCCCTATGTTTGAGCTAAAAGACATAGAAGAATTAATACAAATCCCTTATGAAGGCATCAAAATCAGCACAAAAACCCCCGAAAAATGTGCCTTAGCACTCAAAGAGATTTTTGCTAAAATCTTAGCAAAAGATGAAATAGGTGATGAAATACTTTTGACCTCAGAATTTCAACTACAAGCAATCAAAAAGGCAATCTGTAGTCTTGAAAATGCAAGTGATGTATTTAAAAATCTTGAACTTGAATTGTTTTCATATAATATAACAGAGGCCATTACAAATATTTGCAACATCACTCAACCTTATGAAATCTCAGAAATGTTTGATAAGATGTTTGGAGAATTCTGTCTGGGCAAATGAATATTTTTAAAACTCCCTCTAGGATTGAAAGAGTCATTTGGCAAGATAGAGAGTTTTATATTAAACGTGATGATCTCCTCCATCCCTTTATTAATGGCAATAAAGCTAGAAAATTCAAAGGATTATTAGAACTAGATTTACAAAAAAACCTGCTTGTGAGTTATGGGGGAAATCAATCCAATGCGATGCTTACGCTATCTTATATTTCAAAACTAAAAAATTATAAATTTATTTATATCACCCCACCCTTACCTGAACTTTTAATGCGTGCACCTCAAGGAAATTATGCAATCGCACTCAAAAATGGAACAGAATTTGAGTTTTACAAACCACCCAACAAGCGATCTGATGTTGATGCGCTCAAACAAAGAGCAATAGAAATTGCTCAGACTTATAATGGTCTTTTTATTCCTCAAGGAGGTGCTTGTGATTTAGCAAAAATCGGCATAAAAGATCTGGCTTTAGAACTTCAAGAGGACACAAAAAACTTTAAAAATCCTGTATTTTTCTATGTTTCAGGAAGCGGTGCGAGTGCGGGTTATCTTTGTGATTTTTTACCTTCTGTTTTTACCATAGCTAGTGCAGGAAATGAAAAATATCTCACAGAGTTATTGTTAAATATAGGAATTTCCAAACTACCCAATATATTAGGATTGCAAACAAAAATTCCTTTTGGAAAACCTGATATTAGACTTTGGAAAATCTATGAAGAATGGCTAGAGCTAGGGATTGAATTTGATTTGATTTATGACTGCTTAGGCTGGATGTGTGTGAAGGAAAATCTAAGTATATTTAAAAATAAAGAGATTATTTTTATCCATTCAGGCGGATTGAGTGGGAATCCCACTCAAATACAACGTTACAAAAACAAAGGACTGATCTCATAACCTTTCTAAGAAAATTAAAATTCCTTTCTAGGATCGCCCGAACCATACATTGTGTGATTTTTAAAATCAATAACAATCGCATTCACATCGCCCATCACAGGTTTTGTAACGATTTTATAACCCATTTTTTCTAGATTGTCTTTTACATCTTCGCTCATTCCATATTTTTCAATCCTAATCTCATCAGGAAGCCATTGCATATGAAATCTAGGTGCTGATATGGCTTCAGAAATATCCATCTTGTGATCAATAACATTTGAAATCACTTGCAAGACGGTCGTGATAATCCTAGCTCCACCTGGACTCCCTACTACCATAAACAATTTACCATCTTTTAATACGATAGTAGGAGACATAGAGCTAAGAGGTCGTTTATTGGGCTCTATTGCATTTGCATCTCCTCCTACCAATCCATAAAGATTAGGTGTTCCAGGCTTGATAGAAAAATCATCCATTTCATTATTGAGTAAAAATCCTGCTCCATCTACCGCCGCTGCACTTCCATAAGAAGCATTAATGGTATAAGTCACACTCACAGCATTGCCCCACTTATCAGCTACAGAATAATGCGTGGTGTTATGTCCTTCGTGAATCTGTTTTAATCCTGGATTGATTTTAGAACTCGCAGTAGCCTTATTTGGAGAGATTTTTGCATAAATTTCTTTAGCATAAGCCTTGTTAATGAGATGATTTACAGGAACTTTTACAAAATCAGGATCACCCATGAATACAGATCTATCTGCATATGCTTGACGCATTGCTTCTGCCATTATATGTATGGTTTTACTTGCACCAAAGCCTAGTTTTTCAATATTTGCATTCTCCATAACATTTAATATTTCTATAATATGAGTTCCTCCAGAACTTGGAGGTGCCATAGATATGATTTCATAACCACGATAATTTCCAATCACAGGCTTTCTCCAAACCACATTATAATTTTTCAAATCCTCTTTTGTGATGATGCCTCCATTTTTTGCCATATCTTTAGCGATAAGATCAGCTATTTTACCCTCATAAAAAGCCTTTGAACCTTCTTTTTGAATGAGTTTAAGAGTATTTGCCAAATCTTTTTGGACAAAAAGTTCGCCCTCTTTATAGGTACTTCCATCCTTTTTTAAGAAATATTTCCTTGATGAAGAAAACTTAGCAAAATCCTTCTTTGCTTCAAGCATTGTCTCACTCTGTCTTTGAGTGATAACAAAACCATTTTCAGCTAGGGCTATGGCAGGAGCAATCAATTCAGCGAGTTTCTTGGTGCCATATTTTTCAAGCATTGCACTCATTCCAGCTACACTTCCAGGAACTCCAGCACCAAGATAACCGATGGTACTAGCCTCAGGAATTACATTTCCTTTTTTATCCAAGTACATATCTCTTGTTGCTTTAATCGGAGCTTTTTCTCTAAAATCTAAAGTAATATTTTCTCCATTGGCTAGATGAATAACAGCAAATCCACCCCCTCCAATGTTCCCCGCTGCTGGATGAACAACTGCCAATGCATAGCCTACGGCCACCGCCGCATCAATGGCATTCCCACCATTATCTAAAACTTCTTTTCCTATTTTGTTTGCCAAAATATGACTTGACATTGCAAGTCCTGTGGTCGTATCCTTGATGGGGGGATAACTCGCAGCATTCAGCAGACATACAAAAACACTTAGTACTAAAATCTTCATTATTTTCATTTCTATCCTTATTTGTGGTATGGTTTGACATCACATTTTAACAGCAACCCAAATTTTATTCAAGAGTAACCTAGCATTTTAAGGAATCAAAAGAATTTTTGGAACATCAAAATCACCCAAAAAATATTTTTTGATTTGTTTTATAGTTAAAATAATATAAAATCTACTAAACAAAATTTTCAAAAGGCTCCTAATGGCTCTTGCTTTGGCTCTAAAATACCGACCTACTAGCTTTTCAGACTTGATTGGACAAGAAAGTGTTTCTCAAACCCTATCTTCAGCCTTAGATCACAATAGGATCTCACATGCTTATTTATTCAGTGGGCTTAGAGGAAGTGGAAAAACAAGTTCAGCAAGGATATTTTCACGAGCATTGCAGTGCGAAAAAGGTCCTACGAGCTCACCTTGTGGGGAGTGCGATAATTGTAAATCAGCTCTTGAAAATCGTCATCTTGATATTATTGAAATGGATGCTGCCTCAAGTAGAAAAATTGATGATATCAGAGATCTGATAGAACATACCAAGTATCGCCCTAGCTATGGTAGATATAAAATTTTTATTATCGATGAAGTTCATATGCTCACAAAAGAAGCTTTCAATGCGCTTTTAAAGACATTAGAAGAACCTCCTGAATATGTTAAATTCATTTTAGCTACAACCGATCCACTCAAACTCCCTGCCACAATCTTGAGTAGGACGCAACATTTTAGATTCAAAAAAATCCCTCATAAAGCTGTACTGACACATATTTCAAATATATTAGATAAAGAAAATGTCACTTATGAACCTCAGGCACTAGAAATCATCACAAGAAGTGGATCAGGAAGTTTGCGAGATACTTTAACCATAACCGACCAGGCAATAAGCTTTTGCAACAAGCACATCACAACAACCAAAATCACGGAAATGCTAGGTGTAGTTGATCCCCAAACATTGCAAACATTTTTTGAGGCAATTTTTCATCAAGATGAAGCAAAACTTCAAAATAGTCTTTTGCTTTTAGAAGAGTATGAATGCGAGATGATTATTGATGAAATGATGATGTTTTTAAAAGAAGCTCTGAGCTCCAAAAATAAAGACTTTCCAGTCATTATCGTGGATAGATTTTTACGTATTTTAGCTGAAAGCAAGTATTTACTCAACATCAATTCAGATGGGAGTTTTGTATTATTATTGCTAAGTTTAAAAATGCAAGAAGCTACAAAACTTAGAGATATTGATTCAATGATCAAAGAATTAGAATCAAGTGTTTTTTCAGACAAGCCCAAAATTCAAACAAATACACCAGCGATAAACCCTATTCATACACAAGCATCTACTCCAACTCCCAACTCAAATACAAATACTCTTCCTGTAGAAAACAACAATGCAATATTTGGCAAACTAATTGCTAAAATCTATGATAGAAGTCAGCAACTTGGGGAGATTTTTGAAAAAAATATTGAATTTATTTCTTTTGAAGAAAATGTGTTGAATTGGAAGTCCTCTGCTCAAGGAGAAGATAAAGAAATACTCAGGCAAAATTATGTCCATATCAAAAACATTGTGCAGGAAATATTTGGAATCTACACAAAAATAAACCCTATTCAAAGCCAAAACCTCCCAAAAAACTTGCATAATTCAGGAGAACAAGGAAACTCCTCAGATGTTCAAACATCTCCAATCAACCCAGACTTTACCCCATCACAAGAAGCTATCAAACCTCTCCCATCAAAAGAACCTATAAACCCCCCTGAATCACAAGAAGCTATTTATCAAAAATTCATAGAAGAAAATAAAGAATTGATAAAAAGTGCAAAAATCAATCTAGGTATCACAGAAATAACTATCATTGAGAACAAGAAGGAAAACCATTGAAGGAGTTTTGTTTAGATCTTAAAAATTTACATACACTCATAGAAGAAATCAAAAATATTGTAAAAGAAGGCAATAATATTTTTTTATTAAGAGGAGATTTAGCAAGTGGAAAAACAACGCTTGTGAGAGAATATGTGAAGTCCTTTTATCCTGATGAAGATGTAACTTCGCCAACATTTAGTATTCAACACCAATATGGTGAGATATTTCACTACGATTTTTACAATCATTCCCTAGAAGAACTTTTTAATCTTGGACTTTTAGAATGGCTTGAAAATAAAGGAGTGCATTTTATAGAGTGGGGAGATGAACACGTAGAAAAAATATTGAAAACTAATGGATACAATATGTGCGTGATTGAAATCTTCAAACTCCAAACCAATCGAACCTATAGGATACAAAATGGATAAACTCAAAGCTCAAAACCTGAGCAAACAAATTAAAAAAACAAAAATCGTGCATGATGTATCTATTGAAGTTCATAGTGGTGAAGTTGTAGGACTTTTAGGCCCCAATGGTGCAGGTAAAACAACTACATTTTATATGATATGTGGGTTATTGAAACCTAGTGGAGGAAAGGTTTTTTTAAATGATACAGATCTTTCAGGCTATCCCTTACACAAACGATCCAATATGGGAATTGGATACCTTCCTCAAGAATCAAGCATTTTCAAAGATTTAACTGTGGAAGATAATCTAGCTTTAGCATCAGAAACCACTCTAAAAAATACCAAAGAAGCTCAAAACAAGATAGAACAAATGCTTGAAGCATTTAACATATCTCCCATCAGACATCGAAAAGGTTTGAGCTTAAGCGGTGGAGAAAGACGGAGGGTTGAAATAGCAAGAGCACTCATCAAAGATCCTAAGTTTATCTTGCTAGATGAACCTTTTGCAGGGGTTGATCCTATTGCAGTTATTGACATACAAAAAATTATCGAACAACTCGTGGCTTTAAATATTGGAGTGCTCATCACTGACCACAATGTTAGAGAAACACTTTCGGTTTGTCATCGTGCCTATGTGATTAAAAGTGGTTCTTTACTTGCTAGTGGAGATAGCGAACAAATATATCAAAATCCATTAGTAAAAAAATACTATTTGGGTGAAAACTTTAAGGTATAGTAATGGCACAAGGGGCTAAATTACGTCAAAATATCACTGTCAAAACAAAACTATCAACAACATTAAAAAGTTGGCTTCCCATTCTTCAAAGCAGTGTCTTAGAAATGGAACAAACCATCAGTGAATACGCCAAAGAAAACCCTTATATCAATATTCAAAGCACAATTGTGGAGGATTTTAGCTCTAAACTCAAAAAACCCTATCCAAATACCCCATTAAAAAACTCTATGAGTGAGAAAATCGAGTCAATGAGCATCCAAGAAAAAAGTCTTTATGAAATTTTAAATGAACAGATTGTTCCACCTCTTTTTCCCACAGAAATCTCAGTAAGAATTGCTCAAGATATTATTGATAATATCAACGAAGAAGGTTATTTTGAAGCACAAGAGAGCAAACAAGCCAATGATCTTGGTATAAGCGTTGAACAATACAATAAGATCAGGCAACGATTTGCCTATCTTGAACCTAAGGGAGTGGGTGCAAAAGATGTGATTGAATCTTTTTTGTTTCAACTTGAAGAGGAACAAGAGATTGAAGATTGCATCTATGAATTGTGTGTCAAAATCATCACCGACTTAAGCAATCACAAAAAATATAGCTCTAATGCCCACTATGCTGAGGCTATGAAAGTAATCCATACCTTTAAAAATCCTCCTGCTTTGGCTTTCACACAACAAGAGGCTTTTGTAATTCCTGATGTATTGGTGCAACAAATAGATGGGGAAATCCAAGTGATGATCAATGATGATTATTATCCAAGTGTGAGTATTGATATGATAACAATGAAAAGTCCCGATGCAAAGCAATATCTCAAGGTAAAACTAAAAGAAGCTAGAGATTTAATTGACGCACTAGATATGAGAAAACAAACTATCAGGAAGATTGGCCTGATGATCGTAGAATATCAGTATGATTTTTTTATGGGAGGAGAGATGAAACCAATGCGTCTAAAAGATATTGCAGATGAATTTGGTCATTCTCCTAGCACCATCTCTAGAGCTATTTCAAATAAATATTTAGAATGCTCAAGGGGCATATTGCCCATAAAAAGTTTTTTCACCACTGCTATTGATGGGGACACTTCTAATGCTTCTATCAAGGATTTTATTGGAGAAATCATCAAAAATGAAAATCACAAAAAACCCCTCAGTGATGTAAAAATACTCCAAATGATTGAAGAGAAATTTCAATTAAAAATGGTAAGAAGAACTATCACAAAATATCGCAAACAACTGAATATCGGAAGCTCAAGCGAACGCAAAAAATTATACGAAATAAGCCTTTAATAAAGAGTAGCCATAGAACCATTTGAAAGATAATCAATCATCTCTAATTTCTGCACAAGCGTTGTGATAAGACCCTTCATTTCCATACTAAGATAATCATTTTTTATGATTTTATTAAACTCATCAAAATTCAATTTCGGACTTTGTTTTGCCAAAAAATCCACCGCTATCATATCATCAGCATTCAAAATATTTTCTTGTTTTAATCTTCTAGCCATACTCACAAATGAATCAACATCTTTAAGGCCGCCATTAACGATGTCTTTTGCAGCTAGTATTTTGGAATACTCCAAAGATGGTGTGAAGCCATCTTGAATATCTTTTATCTCAAAAGTAGCAAGATTTCCTTCAATAGGTTTATCTAAAGGGATGATTGGAGAAATACTCTCTTTGTAACGATGATGAAAGATGTCTTGGATACTTGTAAG
>NZ_MLAT01000014.1 GCF_002272795.1 Helicobacter sp. 13S00482-2
AAGAATTGGAGGAAAAACGTGCTCAGGAAATGTTGAATGAAAAACCTTACTGGCTTATGCATTTTGAAAAGTTTGAAGCTAAAATGGAAAAGAAAATTGAAGCTAAAATGGAAAAGGAAAAAGGAAAAAAAGGACCTGTAGCAAGATTTTTCATTCACATTTACAATATCCTGATGTTTTTCGCTCTCCCTTTTCCAGCTTTCTTGCTTTTCTTGTCTATGATTATATTTGGTTTGTCTGGTGGTCACTATGGAGGTGATTTTATGGGTTTTTCTGGTGTATATACGTTTTTCGGTGTTATTTTTACTCTCTTGGTTATGACCTTTCTCAGAGGGTTTATGGAAATGTGTGGGCTTGATAGTTCTGATAACAATGGCATATTTCTTGACCCCAATTGACCTTAACCACCCAAAAAAAGCTTCAAATAAATCTTTGAATTTATTGCTCTTCTTTAATCCATTCATATCTTCACCTCAACTATTTTTCTAGCTATTTTTGTGTATTGTAAAAATTCACTAAACTGCATATCTTTGATGTCTTTAAGGCTGAAGTGCAAGGCATAGCCTATTAAAGCTATGCCCTCTCTTAGTCCGATACATCAACCCCGATGAACTCTTTCACGCTTTCTAATAACTGCTTGAATTCTCTAACAGATAAGCTATTGATTGAATCAATGGTTAGATCACCTCCACTCATATCTACTAGCAAGGCTTTGGAAATACCTAATTCATCTTTGCCATATTTCTTTTGTGCTGATTCTAGCTGGAGTACTGTGGGTTCTTTGAGTGTGATTTCTCTATCATCACTGAATTTAAATGTTTTTGTTAGCATTTTAGCTCCTTTGTTGTGTTTTATTTGTTTGACCTTCTTATGAAGGCCAAGATAATGCACACGATTTAAATTCGTGTGGTTTTCTAATTTTATAGGTTTCTTGAAAAACCTATCTTCTTTTAAAGGCAAAGCCTCAACTACGTTCCTAAAGCCATAGATTGATACGCACTTTGTCATAATTTGTGTCTAAAAATCACAATAATTACAATAAAATGCTATAATCTACCCGTCTAAGCTGATTACTTAGATATGGCTTTTAAAAAAGGTATGACGTCCAAATAAGAGGTTGAGTGTCCATTACGGCCTCCTTTTAGAAATAAACCAGCTTCCCTATTTAAGGTTAGCTGGTTTTTTTTTGGTTAAAAAGTGGTGGGAAAGTGGGTATCTCTCAAAAAGGAGGTTAAAAATGGACTTTAATCTCTTGGTTGTTATTCTCTCGGTGCTTGTTAGCATTTTTAGAGAAGAGATCAGGAAATTCCTGCATCTCAAATAACCATACGTCATACCCTTTCACCCTAAGGGACTCATCACCCCTTAGGGTGTTTTAGCTTCCTTTTTATAACTCTTTCACCAGTTCGCTTCCATAGCTATTAACCTTATAGATCTTGTTGGTTAGATTTTTAAGCAATGGCATCTCTTGGATTTCGTGCTTGATATAAATCTTTCCTTCGCCTAAACTTTCGTTGGTATTTAGATCTGTGGGCACTGAGACTTTAAAGCCAACAGCGACGTTATTTGCTACTAGCTTTCTATAAAAGCTCTCTAAGTCATCTACGACCTTTTTGAGTACATCACTGACTTGTTTGTCGATGGCTTGTTTTTGGGATTTTACTATGGATTCTATGATGGTATCAAAGATGAGTACAGAGTGAAGGGATTTAAAATCACTATCCCTGCTTTCTCCTCCCCAAGCACGAAGACCATCATCAGAGATGACAAGAGTAATACCCGCTTCTCTTAATCTATCAGCCTCAGAGGATTCTCCAGATATAAACTCTGCTTTATCGATGATGGAGATGATGCCAGAGATGATTTTATTAGAAAAGCTTTGAGCAAATCCATATTCAGAACTAGCTATCACTTTGGCATAGTTTCCTATGATGAAGTTTCCTAATGGTCTTATCACCTTATCAAGACGTTCTACTTTTTGATAAGTGATGATGGCACGTTTATCTTTAAAATCTTTGATTGCTTTTAAAATCTCTTCTTCTTTTGTTTGGGGTACTTCGATGGTGTAGATAGCTCCTAGTTTAATAGATACATTTTTTAGGGCTTCCCATATGCCTTTATCACTATTGTAACTAGGGGCTAAGATGAATTTAGGACTAAAGCCTGTACTAGCCTCAGATAAAATCAAATCATTGATGGCTTTGAGTATGCTTTGACTTGATTTATCATCTTTAACAAAAGAAGAAGTGATGATGGTGGATTCTAGCCCTGTGGCTTTTAAATCATTTAGGGCTTCTTTGATGCTCCCATCTCCTGTATTTTCAAGGGCTTCTTTGATGGTGGGGTAGGTTTTAAGTCCTGTGTTTTTGATAGTGACATCATCTCCAACAATTGCGATGGTTCTTGTGCTTTTGATAGAAATATCACTTGTATTTGAGTTCTTTAATTCGATGTTGATTCCATATTTGCTTGGCATGGGTTCTCCTTATATTTTATATTGCGTTCAGATGAACGCTATCACTACGCAGATTAAAAATCTGCTTCGCTCCTAAAGTTATCGGGTTATTCCAAAGCGTTGCTTTGTCAGTAACCCAGTTTTATAGGTGCTCCTCTAGCTGACTCACTCATATTCCTAAGAAATTAAGAGATGTTTTTTACGCAGATTAAAAATCTGCTTCGCTCCTAAAGTTATCGGGTTATTCCAAAGCGTTGCTTTGTCAGTAACCCAGTTTTATAGGTGCTCCTTATATTTTATATTGCGTTCAGATGAACGCTATCACTACGCAGATTAAAAATCTGCTTCGCTCCTAAAGTTATCGGGTTATTCCAAAGCGTTGCTTTGTCAGTAACCCAGTTTTATAGGTGCTCCTTATATTTTATATTGCGTTCAGATGAACGCTATCACTACGCAGATTAAAAATCTGCTTCGCTCCTAAAGTTATCGGGTTATTCCAAAGCGTTGCTTTGTCAGTAACCCAGTTTTATAGGTGCTCCTCTAGCTGACTCACTCATATTCCTAAGAAATTAAGAGATGTTTTTTCTGATTTCTAGATACTGATCAATACCATTGATGGCATAAATAGAGTTATGCACATCATAGAGAATTGCAGGGAGTTTATCTATTTGATAGCTAAACATATACACATTCATCTCCATAGACATCTCAGCTTCTTTGTTCATTTCAAATTTTGGTAATTCCAGGATTTTTATATTTCCATTGAAGGTAGCAATAATTTGAGTTTCTTTTTTTATCATTCCTGAACTTGAAAGATTGGATTTGATATAAATCACTTGGGGGATATAAGCATTGAGGGTATTGAAATACACCATATCTACATTAGAGAGAACAAATTTAGCCGATAAGGGCTTTAATGTTGGCAGTACTTGCTCATATTTGCCAATACTTCCTGTTTGCTCTATGGTTTCTTGCTCAATTTTAGGAGGTTCGAAGGATTTAAGTACCCCCAAACAACCTATTCCATCTATAAATACATTGCCTCCGCTAAAAGCTTGTGCGTTAAAGTTAAATGCCATTTTGACTCCTTGTTGTATTGATTTTTTAGAGGCAGAGCCTCAACTACGTTCCTAAAGCCCTAGATTGATACGCACTTTGTCATAATTTGTGTCTAAAAATCACAATAATTACAATAAAATGCTATAATCTACCCTATCCAACTTGACGGATTGGATAAAGGTCGATTTTAAAAAAATGCGAACCTTGAATGTTGAGAAAACCAGCCATTCTTTAGGAGTGGTTGGTTTTTTTTTGTCCAAAAAGTGGTGGGCGGGTTGGGAACCCTCAACATTCAAGGAGACCATAGTAATGGACTCAAATACCTTACTTGCGATCGCAGGGATACTTGTGAGTATCTTTAGTAAAGAGATTAGAGACTTCTTTAATCTCAAGTAGTCGTGCGATTCGCATTCACCCTAAGAGATTCGTCACCCCTTAGGGTGTTTAGCTTCCTTTTTTCCCTTATAACTATTTTCTATTTTTCTAATCCAAATAGCCCAAGATGACCTATTTATAGTATCTCAAGCCTATTTCAAGCCCCTAAATCAAATAAGGGTATGAAATAAGATAAACAGAAAAACTGTTTATGTTCTCTTATGGAGGTCTATACTCCCCCCTGCAAAAATTCAAATCTTGCTCAATGCTTTCAGAGTACATGAGGATAGATTTTAGATCCTTGAGAATATCCCCACTGCTTGTAGGTTTCTCTCTTTTGGGTATCTCACAAACGGTGGGGATAAGCACTTGTTCATAATGCGTACAGGCACTAAAGAGAATTAGGGGTATTAAAATAACTATCCATCGCATCTTTGAGTCCTTTAAGTTTAGCCTCACAGGTTTCATCTTTGAGTTTTATGGTTTTGTATTTGGTGATGATTTTCTCTTGTGTTTTAGCAATAACATCAGTGTAGTTTTTAGTATCTAGGGCTTTTTTAGCAATAGCATCATTTTGAGTTTTTAGGAGTTCTTTGGCTAATTCAGCTTGAACTCCTGAAGTGATTTTGTAATGAATATATCCCTGCAAGAGTGCAAAAGCCAAGAAGGCACCTATGATATAAAATAGGATTTCTTTCATGCATATGCCTCAAATTTTTTAGCCAATTTTTCTGTGTTACTCATCGCTATTGATAAATTCACAGCTCTGTCTTTGGTTTGTATCGCCCAGCCAGAATTTAGCATCTCTTTAGATGCCCCTATATAATCCCCACTATTTAAAGCTAAAATCATTTTTTTAAACAACAAAAGGCGTGGGATACCTAAGTTATAGGCCATATCCAAGATGATGCCCTGCCTGATACCATCTAGTTTATTAAACCAGGTGTAGGTACTGAGTTCTTTTTCTAGAATTTCTAGGTGGGCTATAAGCCAAGCTTCTGCTTGTTTTTTGCTGTATTTGTTATTATTAAGCAAGATGTCTCTTTGCTCTTCTTCGCTTAAAGGGTGAGCCTGTAGGTTTCTGCCATAGCCGATGGTTTCGATACTGCGAGTGTCTGTATAACTCTGAGCACGATAGCCTTCGTGGGATTTGATGAATTCTAGGGCTATTTTATTCATTCCTCTTCCTTTATATCTAGCTTTTTTTTCAAAAAACGTATGAAGATTCTAGCGATGGTCTCTGCTCCTATGAAGCCTAAGCCCCCACCGATAGAACAAGCAAGTGAAGGAGGAAGTCCATAAAAAACAAAGATTTCATAGCCTATCCAGGTGATAAGCATAGAGCTACCAACGCCATAGATGATGAATTGAATCATCTTGGATTTCGTGTCAATGACTTCTTCAGAGATAGTCCTTAGCACAAAAAGACAGCCTACAAATAGTCCTATCAAAGCTACAAAAATATATGTTCTCATTAAATCTAAGAGATTCATTATTTAGCCTTTGATGATATTTTGATAATCTTCCCATTTGAGGGCTTTGATTTCTTCTATGGTGCTTAAACTCTTTAGGTGCTCTTTTAAAACCCCGCAGATATAAATCATCTGAGATTTGTAAGCTAGGCCATCGCTATAGACTTGTTTGATTTGTGCTTTGGTATGGGGGATATTTTGCTTATCATGTGGCGTGGTTTTTTTAGCACATCTAAAAAAGCCATCGATGTTAGCTAAAACTAAACCCATTAGGTTGATTTGGTCTTCTTGTTTGCCATCATAGATATAGCTTTCTCCTAATGCGTTTGATTCAAAGCTTTGAAGCAACTTATCACAAGCATTATTGAGTTCTAATGTTTTTCTTACTTTTTCATAATCTAGGATTTCTCTTAGTTTGTCTTGATACTCTTTTGGAAGTTCTTCTTTGATAAAGGGCTCTTTTAGCTCAATATCTTCTTTGGGCTCTACATATACAAAAGTGCCATTATTATAGATAGTCTTGTACTCTCCTTGTACCTCTGTTATTTTGCTAGTAGGTAGTTTATAGGTATTCATTTTCTCTCCTTATTTGATGATTTGGGGTTGTAATATATTGGTGGTGAAGTTCAAATTACCTTCATAGCTCGTGCCACAAGCATAGAGATTGTTTCCATCAGTAGCGATAAAGGCTCTTTCAGCTTCGTAATTAGCACACAGATGAAAATCGATGATTTTTGCAGGCAATATTACTTTTGTAAGGGATTTTATAGGGGAAATGGCATTTCCTATTCCTAAACTTTGGGTTGCGTTATAACCAAAAGACTCCATAGACCCATCTTTATAAAGAATATAGTTACTAGGATAGCGATAGCCTTGTTTTTCAATTTGCTTCACATTTTTGGCGATGATTTTTGCTCTAGAGTTTTCACTCCTATTATCTCCTAAGCCCATCTCAGCACAACCCCAAGAGTATAGATTTCCTTTATCATCTAAAGCAAGGGCGACATCATAAACGCCCCCGCCTTTAAAATCTACTATATTTTTTAAGGGCAGGTTGTTTTCATTCAAGATAGGGACAAAGGTATTTCTTTGGTTAGTATCACTTTGACTTAGATTATACTGTCCATTGTATCCCGCTCCTAAAAGATCGCCATCTTTTGTGATGATAAAAGCATTTCCCCACCAAGAACCATCGTTATAGCTTGAGTGGTAGATGAATTTAGGATTTTCTACATTGCTTACCAAAGTGGGGGTATTCACAGAATTGCTATGCCCTAAGCCTAGCCACCCTCTAATATTAAATCCCCAAGCATAAAGCTTCCCATCATTTTTAATCGCAAAAACGCCACTTCCAAAGTTATTCCCCACAAATACGTCTTTGACATTAGATAAGCTAGTTCTCACAAAACTTGAGCTATTGATGTTATTTCCTATGCCAAGTTGTCCATCTGGATTATAACCACTACCAAAAAGACTCCCATCTTCTAAGAGTACAAAAGTAAATTGATTGCTTCCATCATAACTTTGAGACACTATTTTTTTAATCTTGCTAGGAAAGGTAACTTTTTGAGGAATAGTTACATAATTGGTGTGTGAGAGTCCTAAGCAGCCCTGAGCGTTATATCCCCACACCCACATCGTATTGGAGTCTTTAACCTGTGCAAAATAACTCCCATGTCCGCCGATGAGATCAATAATCTCAATGCCTTCTGGAATGCCTACCCTAGAAAAACCAAAACTAGCCACTCCTCTGCCTGAACCACTTCTATTAATATCGCCTCCAGAAACCATCACATCGCCATATTTGATGATATTGCCCTTCTCATCTTCAAAGACTTCTTGATAAAAGATAGTACGCCAACCATTGACTTTTTTCAAAAGCCTGATTCTTTTGATGGCTAACTCTTTTATGGTGCTTTGCACGATCGCGTTTAGATCTTGTTTTAAACTCGCATTATAAGCACTCAAAATAGCGATATTTTTATCAATACTCAGTGTTTTTAGAGCCTTTAGCTCATCTATTTTGTTTTCTAAAATTTCTAGATTTTCCATTTTTTCTCCTTGTTATTTGGTTGATGGGGATAGTTTTTCCCCTGCATAAATGCCCTCTAGATAAAAGATAGCATTGACCTCAACATCTTCACTCCTACCATAGATGGAATTAGCCCTACTTGCATCAAAACTCACTCTGTTTTGTGAGTACTCACCATTCCCACCACTCCAATGCCAATACCCTCCGCCTTCATTTCTAAAGACTCCATCACCACTGAGATTATCACACCCCCCATAGAGTTGTCCTAGTATGTTAGGAAGGCCACTTTTTTGCATACTGCCTACTTTAAAACTCTCTTGGGTGCCTTTAGAGTAATATCCTGCTCTTGGGATACGAAAATACTCCCTGCCATCATTACCAACGAAACCTAGTGTGTGATACCAAAGAAGGGGATATTCATCTCTTTTAAGCACTTCTCCCATTCCTATATAATCAGAGGGAAGGCTATTACGATAAAAATAGCTTTTTTTACCGATGGTATTTTGCTTTTGCAAATCTAGCTTGATGTTTTCTAGTTCTGTATCTAAGTAATGCTCTAGATCTAAAAGAAGCATTTTAGTTTTAGCTTGTGCTTTGAATTCTGCTAATAAAGGCTCAAAGTTATTGACAAAGTTCTTAAAGGGCTCAAACTCAGCTTCTGAAATGTAACTATCGCTTTTGAAAACCATCTCACCGCTAAAGCCCTCAAGAGAGGTTTTGACAATAAAAGTCCCTCCGATGCCTTGAAGCTTTTTTATCTTAGGGGTTAAAGCGAGGGTAAAGATACTCTCCTCATTCACTAAAGCAAGGGCGTAAATGGTATTTTCTGAAGCTATGTCATAATCTAGATTGATTTCAAAACACAGGCAATTTTGAGTATCAAAATACGCACGTCTTATATCTGTGCTAATAAAAGCATAAGGCTTTAGATCATCTAAGGTGATGTTTGGATTTTTAAGAAAGTTTTCAAAATCCTCATCAGATGGATTGTCTTTGCCTATAAATAAGGCTTTTGTGTTTTTTTCTTTTAGAGATTGCAGTATCTCTTTTCCTGTGAGATTGTTTAAAATAGAGTGTATATTTTGCATTAAAGCCTCCATAAAATTGAAGTTTGAAGAGAAATATTTTGTTTTAAAGTGGGCATAGAAAAATCAAGCCCTGCTAGGTTGTCTCTCACAGGCTTTATTTCTTCTACTATGGTTTTGAGTGCTTGAAGGGTTGATTCATTGATACCTTCATCAATAGAGGTTTTTAAAGAAAATTCAAAAGGTCTTAGTTTTTTGTCTTCCTTAGCAGTTTGTATAAGACTCTCTCCAAAGATTTTAGATATGCCTTCTTTTAAGGCTTCTTTGGTGCCAAGCCTAGCTTTGGAGATCATAGGAGTTTCTAAGAGTTTAGAAGCTTTTACTAAATCTAGATTCGTGGTATTAATATCAAAGGTATTAGCGATGAAATTTACGTTTTCAGGAGTGGGTTTATAGAAAAATCTATCTTTAAAATCTAGCTTGTTTTCTAAGAAACTCCCTATAACCTCATCAATGATTTTTAGCTCTTTAAAGTGAGAAGGTAGTAAGCTCATTTTATGTTCCTATTCATAGTATATTGCACCCCATTCATAGCATATTGTGGTACATTGATGCCTTTTTTTGAATATTTTTTGCTATAATTGTCCTGAACCGATAGTAGTAGTCGGTGCAAAAAAACTAAGACCTTGTGTGGGATAGCCCATCTCTTTTTGAGATGGGTTTTTTTTTGGATAATTTTTTGGGAAAGGGGTGGGATTTTACACAAGGAGTCCGCAATGGATATATTCAGTATAGTCATTGCTATTTTAGGAGTGCTTATCGCTCTCTTCAGAGAGGAATTAAGAGCATTTTTTAAACTAAAATAGCCGTTCTTAGTTTTTGGCAGTGGTGATACTACCGCCACTGTCTTTTTCATCTTCTCTCTCCTATAACCAAACTACCAAGTTTATAAATCCCATTTTCTATCATCGGGGGCAACTCTGATATTTGCACATCTTGCAAATCTTCACTCACAAAAGATGCGGCGATGATTTTAGAAATATTTAACTCTTCTTCTATCTCTAACGTTTCAAACAGGCCTCTGATTTGAGAATCTATGGCAGATGTTATAGAAGCGATATTACTGATGGATCTGAGTTTTAAAGTGATATTTAAATCCACTAGTATTTCTTTTGCTTCTGTGTAGATAATGGTATCTGTGATGGGGATATTGGGCTCTATGGAGTCTTTTAGTGCCCTTAGTGCTGTGGGGGAATTTTTTGTGTAGATGACCTCAACCACTCCTAAATCTTTATGCTTGATTTTGACTTTCGCTACTTCAGCAATAGAGCTTAGATATTGATAGGATTTCAAACTTCCTGCAGTGCTAGGGCGAGTAAGAGAGAGTAAAAATCGCTTTTTAAGTTCTGTATCGCTTTCTTTGGTTTGTTTTTGAATAAAGGGGGTGAGTTTTTTAATTTCCTTGATATAAATATGGGGTATTTCTAAAGCGGTAATATCAAAATCCCCACTCAATCCCTCTTGCAAAACAATATCACACTGTGCTTTTAAGTCTTCTCCTATATGTAACTCTTCACTCAAAAAAGCATCGTGCCCTTGTTTATCAGTGAATTTGGTGCCTTTAGCTAAGCTAAGAGGAGAAGTAGCGATGATTTCTAGCTTTGAAATAAACGGACTTCCTTGAAAACGAACAATCCCTGCTAGGCTAACAAGGGCATCTAGATACTCTCCTGTGCTAAATTCAAGATAGTTTTGTGAAATAGTGAAATTGATATAGTTGATGTATTTATTGAGTCTAAATAAAAAACAATCTAAAAGGATATTAAAATCATCGCCCTTTAGGGGTTCATAGTTGGGTAATTTCTCTCTTAGTGATGCTAAGATGATGTTTTTTTCTAGCTCTATATCGCAGGGGATTAGGAAATTAGGAGTATTCATATGGAGAACCTTTGTGTGTAATAAGATACTTTAAGAGAAATAGTTGTTTGTAAAAATAAGCTTTCAAGATATTCGCTTTGTTTGCTGATGCTTTCAACTTGATAGATATAAACATCATTAGGAAGGGCTTTTATGGCTCCTAAGATGTGATTTACACAATCAACATATTCCATTGCATCATCATTTAAAATCCCTATCTCTATAGAGCTTTCTATCTTCCAACAATCACTTGAGATTTCAAAAATGGCATCTTCTGAGTCCTTAATAATGCACACTGGATAATCACTTGAGTTATAAGCAACCTTTTCATATAAATCCACATTATTAAAAACTCCTAATGCACTGAGGGCATTTTTTAAGGTATTTAAAAGTTCTTTTTTCATTTGACTTCTTCCAAAATAAGCCTGTTAAGGACTTTTGATTCTTTTAATATTTCTCTCACTTTATAGCCTTGTGAGGTTTCTAACTCAAAAATCACATCTCTTAATTTAAGCCCTGCTTTAAGGGCATCAATACAGGTGATGAGCAATGAGGTTTGATACCCCACAGTGCTATCTTCAAAAATAACTTGAGCATTTTTTTTGAGATGTCCATAAAAGATAAAATCATCTTTTTTAAAGCCATCTGTTTTTTTTGATAAGATGGCTGATAAATCACGATTTAGAATGCTTTTAGGTATCATTTATAACTCTTGGTGTTGTTTTTAGTTTCTTTGGCATCTTGTTTTATCTCTTCTTGGTTCTCAATAGGTGCCTCTTGTTTTTGAGTTGCCTTAGGCTCTTGTTTTAAAGATGCTTTTTCAATTACCTTATTAGCAAGTAGCCTTGCTATAAAACCCTCATCAGTGCCATTTTTAAAATCCAATACCTCATCTTTAGCAAGGAATTTCCCTGCTATTTGTGTGTCATATAAAACTCTGTATTTCATAGGATTTCCTTATATATTTTTTGAAACCACAAAGGCATTGTTTCTTTTGTAGTTAAAGTCTAGATCATAAAAACACTCAATGTTGTGCATTTTCCTGATGAATTTTTGCTGTGTTCTTCTGAACATACGTCTTTCGTTGGTTTTGCCTTCTCTAGTGGAGCTATAGTTGGATTTTTGTAAATCTCCTGTGAGTGTGGCATAAGAGAGTCCAAGTCCTTTAGCGATGTCTCTATCACAAGAGTATAAAAAGGTATTCATATCTGTGCTAGGAGGTGGGGTTAATGGGTGGAGCTTGAGATTAGAATCAAAAACATTGAGCTTCCCTGCTTCGATGATGCGAGTCTCTTGTTTTGCTTTAGATTCTATATCTGTATCATTATAAATATCTTTTGCATTGAATGGATCGCTACTTTTTAACTCGATGCCTTTTTTAATGTCATCGTTATTATCAAAATCACTAGGGATATATTCAGGGGGTATGAATTGAATTTTAAATCCATCTTGAGTATCACATAGATGAATAAAGCACTCTCCATCTCTTAGATAATGCTTGAGTGCCAACTCTTCAAAATCTCTAAAATCAAAGATTTCTTCTAAATCACAAAATAGACACCAGTGTGCAAAAAGACCCTCTACTTTTTTATCTAGCTCATCATTTCCCGTATTCACATCTAAGATAAATCCCATATCTCCATACATCTCTGATTCCATTGTTTCAAAAAAACTAGAGATGAGAGCTGATGCATTCCCTAAGCCTCTTGCTTGGTTTCTGATACGAACATACACAGAATCAGGATCGGTGTTTAAAGAGATTTTAAAAAATTCATTTTTATAGAGTTCTTTAGGATTTAAACTCCTAAAATCAGATTCATAGTTGCGTTCGATATAGACTTTTTTGTCTTCTTTTGGATTTTTTGGTGAGGGTTTTTTAAATATATCTAATAATTTCATTATGGTTACTTGATGATGAGTTGGATACTATTTGGAGTGGATATTTGATTGATATAGGTCTTTTTAAGCTTTTCTAACTCGGCTATCATTTCTATGGGAGAACGCTTTTTGATATTCACTCCATCAATAGAGTATTCTGAAATTTCAATACCATCTTTGAGATTATTTAAAATCTCATCTCTAGCTTCATCGATGGCTTGTATTCTTTGTTTTAAAGTCATTTTTCACCTCCAAATAACGACAAGATGAACTCCCTGCCAATGCCTGTGATTCTTCTGTTATAAATGATGGTGCCATTATCTAAGACTTCTTGCTTGATGGACTCATAGCCTAGATTTGAATATTGGCTATACATCACCCAAGTGCCATTGATGCTATATTGGATTTTCATATTTTGATAATCACCTATGACTCTCACTTGCCCTAACTCTGTATTCTGAAATATCTTTAATGTATTACTATTTGATACTGCACTCATTAAAAATCCCTTTTTAGTTTTTCAGTGAAATAGATTTGTCCTTTTCCTGTGATGAGTGTTTTGGTAGCTATCCTCTGCCCATAAGAAGTTTCATAGGTGCTTTCAATGAGTTTGAAATATCCTTTTTCTAAATACTCTTGATAAGGTTGATTATTCATAAGGAGGTATTTGTTTTCTCTTAGATATTTAAAGAGTCTGTTTTGTCCTATCTTGATATTTTCATCAAATAAAAGCTTTGCAAATTCTCCTATAGAGATGGCATTACTTGCATCAGTTACAGTTTTAGCAAAAGTTACAAGGGGTTTGTCATTTTGGATTTTATACTCTAGTGCGTTTATGGTTTTAGCTTGAGTTAGTGCAAGTTCAAGGGCTTGTATGTAGTTCTCTGGGATTTTTGGGGTTTTGAGCTGGGATTCCATTTTATTAAAAGCATCAATAAAAGCTGTTTTCCAAAAATAAGCTTTAGATCCTGTGAAACTCATCACCAATAAAGAAAAACCATCGCGGGTTAGGTTGTAGTATTTTGTTGGTTTCTCAAAAATCCCATTTTTACGTACTTCCTCCGACACCTCAAAATTTAGGAGTCGAAAAGAATCATTAGGCAAAGACTCTATGGATTTAATAATATTGTCGTGTCTTTTTTCAAAAACTCTAGCAATTTCTAAGCTTGAAACGTAGATCTTATTATCAATCACATCTAAATTTATCTCTTCATTATTATTATTTGTAGTCAGTTGATTTTCACTCATTGAACCTTCCTGGATATAAATAACGTGGATTATAACCTGCGATTTTGGGGGGCGATGGTGTAAATAGTTAATATATATTTATCCGAGTGAAATAAAATGAAATTTTAGGAAAGTAAATGAAATGTTTTTTCATTTACTTTTTTATGAAAAAACATATTTTATACGTGATTTTTGAGAGTGAAATTTTTGAGATTTGAAAAACATTTAGAATATAATAATACTGAGCAAAAAAGAAGGAAACAGAGATGACAAAATTGAGCGATTTAAGCTTACTACACAGAGAAGAACTTTTTAGAGTACTAAGAATTGGTATCACTCACCATAGCAATGCTATTGAAGGTACAACTCTCACTTATGGTGAAACTAAAAAACTACTTGAAGAAGGAATAACCGCTTCTTATAAAAGCATTGATGAGCAATTAATCATACTTGGTTTTGCCCAAGCATACGATATCGTCATCAGGGAGGCAAACAATAAAGATAAAATATTAGACAGCTCTTTTATAAAAGATTTGCATTATGTGATTTTTTCAAATGCCTATAAGGTGATGCCAAATTTTATTAAAAAACCTATAGGATCGTATAGAACAGATAATGTGAAAATAAGCGGAACAGATCTTAAATTATCTACTGTGAATAAAATATCTCAAGACTTGGAAAATTTATTATTTAGATTTAAAAGCAACTCTATGGATTTAAAACAAATCGCTGAGTTTCACGCACTGTATGAAAAGATACATCCTTTTTCTGATGGAAATGGAAGGACAGGAAGACTTATTATGAGTTTTCAATGCATTCAAAATAATCTTATTCCTCCGCTTATAGAATTAGAAAAAAAAGATAGGTATTTGGAATATTTGAATTTATTGCAAACAAAAAATGTTTTAGATCCTTTCGTAGAGTTTTTAAAACATTCTCAAGAGATAAGTTTAAGTTTTATTCCTAACCAAACTCCACGCTAGTGTGCCAACTGCTTGAAGTGATGCTATGAGAGACTTTTAAAATATCATAGATACCACTTGTTTCACTATCTCCTTGTAACTCCAATCTAAAACCTGCGTATATAAGTCTTCCTGGTAACTCTAAGTTGCCCTTTTTCTTATTGGCATTGATGGATTTAAAATAGCTCTGTGCTTTTTTGTAAGCTTGTTCATCATTGCTAGAGTGGATAGATTTTTTAAACACGGGCTCTTCTTTGCCTATCTTGATGGTTTTGATTTCATTATTTTGAGTATCCATATAGCTCACCTCAACGCTTTTATAAAACATCTTGCCATAGCTTTCTATGCTCAAAGAGACACAATCATTTGCATTGATTTTGATGAGAGGCTTTTTGTTTAAATCTTTTTCTAGCATTAAAAGCGTGTTGTTTTTCACACAAAAATTTAAGCTCAAATCTTTAGCGATGTGATGACATAAGCTAGAATCGCTTATATCTAACTGGTCAATATGCACCACTTCACACATTCGCTCAAAATCAATTTTTGGAGTGAGATTGTTTTCTTTAGCGATAGAATCTAGAATCTGTTTATAGCTCAGCTTATCAAAACTCCGATTCTTCTTCACTTTGAAGTTTGAAATAAAATTAATGCTCGTGCAAGTAAGCTCATAGCTAGTTTTGTAAGCATAAGCAATAGAGGCGATGTAAAAAGTCCCTATTAAATTTGCATTGATATAAAATTTCACCTCATCTTTGATAGTGGGCTTACTAGCAGGGAAGATTTTGAATTTAAAGGTATCTGCTTCATTGCTAGAGTGCTCATCATAGTTTATTTCTAAGATCAGATGGGATATGTCTTTATCATTGAGGGTTATTTTAAAGCCATCAGCTTGATAGTTATAGTTTGATTCCATAAAGTCCCTCTGTAATACTCTCATCTTCTTGTTTCCTTTGAAGTATCAATACCCTATCCCCGCCTTCTAGAGAGTCTTTAAGCAACAGATGATGATTTTGCATCAGAAATGCATCATATTGGTTTTGATTAAAGTCCCCATAGTGTTTAAAATAGACACTATCTAGGCGTTCGCCCTCTTTTGCTATGTAGTTCATCTTCTCTCCTTTATCATATTTTTAACTCTCAGATAATACGCATACACCCTCACACCGCTAAATAAAATAATGCGATGATAAGCCCTCACACCTTTGACTTTCATCGCTTCATTAAAGACCTCATCACAATAATCCCTACTCACTTCCCCTAAGTGATAACGTTCGCATAGATAATCATGTAAAACAGCAGGTTTGCTATGCCTCCCGATAGGACTCACGAAGATTCTAAAAACAAAAGGTACGGAGGCAAAATCGCTTTCAAATCCACATGGGACTCTTATCACCTCATCATTATTTGCTTCTCTGTAATAATCAAATTCCTCCGTTACTAATAGATTCCCATTATCTAATATCTCGCCTTTTAATGGGGTTGTAAAGGTACTCATTTTTACTTCCTGTTTTTTAATGTAATGATGCTATGAATGGCACATTTGCTATTCTTCAATGGAGATTTTGGCATAATGCCTATATCTATAGCGATAGGAAGCATATGTGTGATGTATGGAACAATCAAATTACAAAAAAGGATAAAAAAATAATAAGTCAAGTTGTCATCACTGTTTTTACACTGATTTTGTGTGCTTATGAGCTTTTTACAACACGAGATAAAAAAACTCATTAGTTCGTTCCTGCTATATGATTTTACCCGTGCCAGTTTGAGCATTTGCAGTTCCTGTGGTGCTTACTTGCACGATGGCTTGTTTTTGAATATGCTCAATAATGGCATTGGATATAATCTCTATAAACTTCATATTAAACTCTGACTCTTTAAAGCCTTCATTTATCATCTTGTCCTTGATTGTTTGAACTAGTCGCTCTGGATTCATCTTCACTCATCTCCTTTTGCAGTGTTTTTTCTAATTCTATTTTCTTTGCGATCTCTTGTGCTTGTTTGTCATAGATACTAGGATCTTTGAGTTCTTTTAAGACATCTTCAATCTCTTTAATAATGATAGATTCAATTTTGCTATCTAATTGATAGCGACTTTTGAGTTTAGGTGGAATGCTATAAAGCTTGTTACTAACAGTGATAGCGATGTCTTCAAGTTCTTTAGCCACTCCTTCAATGGGTATGAGCTGCCCCATACGTTTTAGATATTCAAGCCTTTTTAGTTCTGCTTCGTATTTTTCTTTCTTCTCTCTTGATTTGGCTAGATTCGTGCCTTCGCCACCTTCTGTTTTGTATTTGATATAAGCGGGGATTACCTTTTCTAGCACCCATACATCTTTGTCTTCTTTGGAGAACACTTGGGATTTTTCTAGATTATAGATATGTCTTGGCGTGATGTTGATGATATTGCCTAATTCTTTGGTAGTCACTTTCAAAGACTTATCCTTATATTTGTGTTGATTAAAATGATTAAATTGGCATCTTCTTTTAGAATTTGTATGCTCGTGATTTTAACTCGTGGCTCAAAAAGCTCTATTTGTTCTTTTATCTCTGCGATGATGCTAGACTCAAGCTCTTTAGAAAAGGGTTTATCGATAAAATCATAGCTGAGTCCGTAATTGGGATTTAATGGCAAGGAGTATTTTTTGGTTTTAAAGATTTTGGTTAGATTTTCAGTGATGGAGATTTGATACGTGTTCATAAAATCGCCTTTATCTTAATGCGTTGATGGGAAATGTGATGGAAAATTTGATTCATAAAATCGCCTTATTTGTGAAGTTTCGATGAGAACTTATAAATTGATAGCCACTCATAAAATCGCCTTTACTTTTGTGCTACCTTGATGAGGGGAACCTGTAAAAGGACAGATACACTGCGATGTTACCACCCCGCTACCGCCTTCATTGCCTAAGTTGATAGATTCTGCTTTGATATTGGCGTTTTTTGCTGTGATATTAATAGAGGCTTTAGAGTCAATCTTTAGTGTATGGGTATTTGTGTTATAGCTAATCTTAGTGCCATCATTATAGGTGATAGACTCTGTATCAGAAGGATTTGAGGTATTGCAAGAAGGAAGCGATAGTGCTAGATAGGAATTAGAGTTTAAAAAGCTTATTACCATCACAGATTCTCCTAGTACAGGAGGAATGCAATGCTGATTGAATGCATTAAAGCCAGTGACATAGGTCATAAAGTCAGTTTGGGTACCTAAAATATCAACCTTGACTTGATTGCCTTTGGCCTCTATGATAGTGCCAATATAGATTTTAACTTCCCCAAACATTGTATTCCTTATATTTTAATTCTAGAAATTATAAATAATCAACTCTTTTTTAACTTCTTTTTTAGATGTCACTTTTGAAATTTGAAGAATTATAACCTGTGATTTGGGGGGGTTGGTGTGTAAATAGTTAATATATTTTTATCTAAATGAAATAAAATGAAATTTTAGGAAATAAAATGAAATGTTTTTTCATTTACTTTTTTGATATGAAATGAAAAATCCCCTCAGTTCGTATGGATAATTTTAATTTTTGAGATGGAAAAAAATAAATTTGTCAAGCCCCAAAGCCCTATGCGTAAGCATTATGTGGCACTAAAAGATAAATAAAAGCCTCCTAGAGTCTTACTTTTAAATTTTTATTATTTTTGAGGTTGTAAAAAATCCTAAAAATTTCACTGATAAGCTCTTTAAATTTTATGCTCATAGCTTTAAAGGATCGATAGCAACAAGCAAATCTTAAGCCCTTAATACCAATGCCTTTGGATTTAACCCCCCTTCATAAACAACGATAAATCCACCCAAAACCCTTCAGGGCTCCAAACAACTCAATATTTTTTAAATCTTAATATTTTTATTTTTTTTGATTTTTTCTTGAATAAAAAATTGATATGAATATGAACTGAACTTTTTCACCCCACACCTCTCCACTTTCTGGGGGCGGGTAACCGCAGTGGCGGGGGTGGGGTTAGGAAGAACCTAAATGGGGGGGGGGGCAATAGAGAATTTTTAATATGCAGAAATCAAAATCATTCTTCTTTTAAAATCAAAATAGCGTTTGTTTGCACAAATGATTTGAATCTCTTAAACAAAATAGATTCTATAAAGACAGATAACTTGATTGGAGATTTCAATCCCAACTCTTCATTGTTTTATCTTAAAAAATATCTAAAATTTTCTTGGATTTAATTCTTCTTTTTTAGATGCAAAAATACAAATTTCTACAAAGCAATTTGAATGCATTTTTTGCTTCAACTAAGAGAACTTTGAGTCAAAACATTTAGATTGGCTTGTATGCAAATATTTATCCACTTCATTTGATTTAAAATACTTGATTTATCTATAAACAAGGCTTTGATTGGGATTTTATTATTTGGCATTACAACGTGATATTTTTCGGAAATTAAGCGTTGATGCTTCGTTAAGATTCATCGGAAATTAAGGAACCTTATTGTGATTTTTTATCGGAATTTAAGCAAAAAAATCAGATTGAAATTAGATGGTTTTCAAAGCCTTAGATTTATCGGAAATTAAGGTTCTTCCTCCCATAGTTTTTTTACAATATCTTTCCCACTATCAGGCATTAAATGAGAATAACGCATTGTCATTTTTATATCCTTGTGGTTGAGTAGCTTTTGGATAATCTGGATACTAACGCCTTTTATGGCAAGATGAGAAGCAAAAGTGTGTCTAAGTGTGTGTATAACGACTTTTTGTTTATTGTCAGGATTGTTTTGGTTAAAGAGGTTATTTAGCGTATCTCTTAATTTTTCTGTGAGGAGCCTTTTAGATTTCTGGATCACATTATCCTCATCTTTGAGTGTGTCCCATTTTCTGAGTAATAGCTCAGTGGTCTCCTTATTCAGGTAACCTCTATAGTTTGATGAATTTTTAAAATCCCTAAGCGTGATTGTTTGACTCTTTAGATCAATATCTTTCTTTTTGATACTCAAAACACTCATCAACCTAGCTCCTGTACACAAAGAAAGATTTACAAATAATAGATACTCATAATGATTCTTCAAAACCTCCTTAAGTGCTTTCACCTCATCTTTGGTTAAAAATCGCTCTCTTGCATCATCAGTTTTTAGACTTCTTACTTTATTTAAATTCTGATTTTTTGCATTAAACTCATCTTCAGCGAACTTTAGAATCTGTTTTGTAACAGTTATGACTTGATTGATGCTGTTGTTAGCCAATCTTTCACTCAGCTCAATGATAAGGTCATTCATATCTTTTTGAGTGATTTCGTTTATATTTTTATTGTTAAAACCTTCTAAATGCTTGATTCTTCCATTTATGTTTGAATAAGATTTTTTCTTTAAATGAAGCTTTTGGAGTTCCAAAAACCTATCAACAACTTCTTTGAATTTCAAAGGTTTGTTTTTGAGATCATCAGAATTCTCTCGTTTTATTTTTTCGTTGTACGCCATTTTTTCAGTCCAACCTTCAAATTTTGTCCCTACTTTCAACTCCTGCCTTTGATTGTCTTTTGTAAATCTAATATAATAGGCTATATCTCCATTACTTAGTTTTTTATATCTTACGCCCTGATATTTTGAGCTACTTATATTTTTTTCTGTCCCCAATCTGTCCCCTTTTTTTAATGAAATTAAATGAAAGTAAATGAAATTTTAGGAGTTCAATTGAAAATGATTATATCAAACAAATCTCGTATTTAGGAAAGTTTGGGAGTTAAAATGAAATAAAATGAAAGTTTAAGAAAAGTGCGGAAAATGCGGTGGTGTCCTCGGCGGGATTCGAACCCACGACCTTATGATTAGGAATCATACGCTCTATCCAGCTGAGCTACGGGGACAAACATTAAAAAAACCGCACCAGATTTAAAAAATCTAAATGCGGTAGAAAACTTATTTTTTTGCTTTAGCAACTTGATCTTTAAGACCTTTGCCAGGTTTGAACTTTGGAACCATTTTATCAGCTGTTTTATAAGTTTTGCTGCTGCCAGGAACTTTTCCTGTTTTACCTTTTTGAAGAACAGTTTCAAATTTTCCAAAACCTACAAGCTCAACGCTTTGTTTTTTTGAAAGTGCTTTTTCTACTGCTGCAACAAATGCATTAACCGCAGTTTCTGCATCTTTTTTTGTTGAGTAATCGCCTGCATCTTTTACAAAGTCGACAAATTCCGCTTTATTCATAATAAACCTCCATTTAGGATATTTTGTTTTTATTCAAAACCTGGCTATTGTACATAGATTTTCTTTTAAAATCAAGTATTTTAGGGGATTTTGCAAAATTTTGATGAAAATTTTCGAGTTTTTAAGGGATTTTCATATAAAATCATTCCAGTAACTAGATTATTTCTAAGGAGTGAAAATGCCCTTCAAAGTGGCTATCAATGGGACAGGTAGAATAGGATTATGCACTAGCAGAATCATCGGAATTAGAAATGATATTGAACTTGTGGCACTCAATACCACCGCAGATATTGATACTTTACTTCATTTGATACGATATGATTCAGTTCATGGAAGCTACGATGTAGAGAAAATAGATGATAGCACACTGCGTATTGGAAACAATAAAAATGTCAAAATTCTCTCTGATAGGGACCCGAAAAATTTAGATTTTTCTAAATACGGGGCAACCGGAGTTATTGAATGCACAGGAAAATTCAATTCATTAGAAAAGTCTTCTGTTCATATCAAGGATAAAGTACAAAAGGTAATCATATCTGCCCCTGCAGAAAACACTCCCACTTTTGTTTATGGCGTTAATCACTCCTCTTATAAAGGAGAAAAGATTATTTCTAATGCCTCTTGCACTACTAACTGCTTAGCTCCTGTAGCAAAAGTGCTTCAAGATAACTTTGGTATAGAAAATGGATTGATGAGCACCATTCATAGCTATACCAACGATCAGAATATTCTAGATGTAAAACACAAAGATATTCGTCGTGCCAGAGCTGCTGCACTTAACTTGATTCCCACTTCAACAGGTGCGGCAAAAGCTATTGGTCTAGTGATGCCTGAACTAGAGGGGAAATTCAATGGATTTTCTATTCGTGTGCCCACACCTGATGTGAGCCTGATAGATTTAAATGTAAATTTACTCAAAGATATTACAAAAGAGGACATTAATGAAGCCTTTATCAAAGCTCAAGAAACCTCTATGAAAGGACTCATCTTTGTAGATCAAGACAAATGCGTTTCTAGTGATTTTATAGGTTGCCCTTATAGTGCTGTTTTTGTGCCTGATAAAACCCTTGTAGTTGGATCTAGAACTGCAAAAGTTTTGGCGTGGTATGATAATGAAATGGGCTATAGCCATAGACTTGTGGATATGAGTGTTTGGGTTTTGAGTCATTAAGATCAGATGTTAAATTTTAATCAATATTTTGACAAAAATCCAGATTTAAGGCATTTAGCTAATCCGAACCAAAAGGCACTTGATAGTGTTTTTGATATTATTTTTTTGGAGCGAAAAAATAAAAAAAGTGGCTATTATGAGCTTCCTTTTGAGCAAAAAGCCCTTCAGGATTCTGAGGCATATATCCGAGAACATAAAGCTTTTTTAGATAGCATTAAAAACATTGTTATCATTGGTATAGGTGGCAGCTCTTTGGGGTTAAAAGCTATTGATGGGTTGCTCTCTCATTTATCTACACGAAAAAAGATTCAATTAGCGTTTTTAGAACACACTGATCCAATTGAAGTTAAAAAGTCACTGCATAATATTCACATTCAAGATACGCTTTTTATTATCATTTCAAAATCTGGAACAACCATTGAAACTTCATCATTGATGAAATATGTGATCCACCGTTATAGCTTGTTTGAAAACGCAGAAACAAAATCCCATCTTTTGTTTATCACTGATGAAGAATCTCCTCTTTATTTCTTAGGCAAAAAAGAGCAAATACCTGTGGTGAGTATTTCAAAAAATATTGGTGGGAGATTCTCTGTGCTAAGTTCTGTTGGAGTACTCCCTTTGATGCTTTTAGGTTATGATACAAAAAGACTCTTACAAGGAGCAGGGGAGTTTGAGAGCAACTTTTTCAATCGAAAAGAAGAACACTTGCTCAAAAAAGCAATTTTTTTGGCAAAAAATCGAGATAGATTTCCTATCAATATTTTATTTTCCTACTCAAGTGCGTTCAAGGATTTTAACTCTTGGTATGTTCAGCTGTGGGGAGAATCGCTAGGGAAGTTTGATATTTACGGAAAAAAGGTAGGTCTCACACCTATTAGCCTTATTGGTAGCATTGATCAGCATTCTTTTTTACAACTCATCACTCAGGGGCTAATGGATAAAACCATTACTTTTTTAAGTATTCATCAAGCTAAATACATTGAACCAAAAATACCAGATCTGAGTTTTGAATACCTAGAATCTACAGACTTTGTGAATGGAACTTCTTTGGCAAAATTACTAGGTCTTCAACAAACTGCTACAATGGAAACAATACAAAGCGAAGGGATTCCTACAGATCATATTGAATTAGAAGAACTATGTGAAGAAAATGTAGGCAAACTCATTATTTATTTTGAGCTTCTCACTTCTTGTGTGGGAGGAATATTTAATATCAACTCTTATGACCAACCTGGTGTGGAACTTGGAAAAATTCGCCTCAGAGAAATTTTTAAGATTCTATAAAAAGTTGAATTTTGATACAATGGCACACCAATTCACTTCCCAAAGGAGCTAGTAATGCAACAAGTAGCTAGTATCACATTAATGCAACAAACAAAGAGTATTCGCGATATTGATTTAAAAGACAAAAGGATACTCATTCGGGTGGATTTCAATGTCCCAATGGATAAAGATTTTAATATTTCTGATGATACTCGTATGCGTGAGGCATTGCCCACTATCAATTACTGTATTGACAATAATGCTAAATCTATTATTCTTGTGAGTCATTTAGGAAGACCAAAACATAAAGATCCTGAATTTTCTCTCAAGCACATTCTCAAGCGTCTTGAGAGACTTTTGGACAGGAATATTTCTTTTGCTGATAATATTGATTCTGCACTTATCCTTCAAAACACTCTTCCAAAAGGGAGCGTGATACTTTTAGAAAACATTCGTTTTTATGATGGTGAAGAAAAAAACTCTAAAGATTTGAGTCAAAAACTTGCTAATTTGTGTGATGTGTATGTGAGTGATGCTTTTGGAACTAGTCATCGTGCCCATGCTAGTACTTATGGTATTGCAGAATACACGAAAGAAAAAGTTGCAGGACTTTTACTTAAAAAAGAAATAGATTCTTTTGCAAAAGCTCTAGCTAATCCTCTTGAACCTGTATTATTAATAGTTGGTGGGGCTAAAGTAAGCTCTAAGCTAGAATTACTTGTGAATATTCTTGATGTTGTAGATAAAATCATTATTGGTGGTGCAATGAGCAATACCTTTTTAAAAGCAATCGGTTATAATATGCAAAAATCACTCACAGAAGATGCCCTTATTGAAGATGCTTTGAAGATTATCAAACTTGCAAAAACAAAAAATGTGAAAATATACCTGCCAGTTGATGTGGTGAGTACGGATGACATTAAAGAGCATAAAAATATCAAAATCACTCCAGCGCAAGATGTTCCTGAGGGATATATGGCAGTGGATATGGGGCCAGCAACTACAAAACTTTTCACAGAGGTTATTCACTCTAGTCAGACTATCATCTGGAATGGCCCTCTTGGAATCTATGAAATATCACAATTTTCAAGAGGAACATTTAATATTGCTCGTGCAATATCTGATACTTATGCATTTTCTCTCATTGGTGGAGGAGATACTGCAGATGCTATTGATAAGGCAGGAGAAAGAGATAATATGAGTTTTATTTCTACAGGTGGTGGTGCTTCTTTGGAACTTTTAGAAGGTAAAATACTCCCCGCATTTGAAGTCTTGGACAAAAAATAGCCAAATAAGGAGAAAAATTGGAAAATCAGCGTAGTTGAGGCTATGGATTTTTAAAGTCTGTGATTAAAATAGATTCCACAAAATCTATAGCCTCAAGGTTTTTTATTCGCACAAAGGTCGCTATATGATGAATGTATTTATGAAAAAAAAATCTCTTGTAGCTAGAGAGAGTTTTCAAAGCGTTGAGGAAATTTCCTTAGATGATGGGATTATTTTATGGATAGACTTACTCCATCCTAGTGCTTCAGAAGTTTCTTATATTGCCAAAACATATATGCTTGATATTCCTACAAAAGAAGAACGTGAAGAAATTGAACAAAGTGCTAGATATTGGGAAGATAGCACAAGTATCACCATCAATACTTATTTTTTGATACGAAGCTCTGAACTAGAACTTCATAATCAAACCGTTACTTTTATTATTTATCAAGGAATTTTATTCACTATCCGTTATAACGAATTTAGAGTTTTTGATGAAATACAAGAACGTGTTTTAGCCAGTCCAAAAAACTTTGAAGATGGCTTTGATCTTATCAGCAAGATTTTTGAGGTGAGAGTTGAAAAAGATGCTGATATGCTTGAGAGTGCAGGTAGAGAAACAAGTTGGCTTAGAAAAAATGTTGTTTTTAATGAAAGCAGCCTTGACCACGATGGGATCTTAGCAAAATTATCAACCTTGCAAGAGCTAAATATGAGTCTTCGTGATTCACTTTTTGATAAACGTCGTGCCATCACAGCCTTACTTAAGAGCGATAAAGTTGATATGGATGTGAAAAAGAACCTCACTATTGTCCTTAAAGATATCAATTCACTTGTCGAATTCACAACGGTAAATATGAATGTACTTGATAATATCCAAAGTCTTTTCACTAGTCAGATCAATGTCGAACAAAATAAAATCATCAAAGTTTTCACTGTTGCAACAATGGCAATGATGCCTCCAACACTTATTGGGACTATTTATGGAATGAACTTTGAACATATGCCCGAACTTCAATGGGAGTTTGGCTATCCCCTAGCAATTATTGTGATGATTATTTCCACTATTTTGCCTGTCATATACTTCAAGAAAAAAGGTTGGCTGTAATGTTTGAATGGGTTTTAGATGCTAATGCCTTAATGGCATTGGCCATGCTCACATTACTTGAAATTGTACTTGGGATTGATAATATTATTTTCATCGCTATTTTAGTTGGCAAACTTCCACAAAAACAACGCGATAAAGCAAGAATACTAGGTTTATTTTTGGCAATGATTACACGTATTGGATTACTTGCTTCACTGTTTTGGATAATGAAACTCACTCAGGTACTTTTTACTATTTTTGGCAATGAAATATCAGGCAGGGATATAATTTTGATAACTGGAGGGTTATTTTTAATTTACAAAAGTACCTGCGAGATACATTCACAACTTGATTCCATTGATGATGAAAAAAAAATCTCAAAAAAATCTCTCAAATTTTTTCCCACTCTTATTCAAATAGCACTATTAGATATCATTTTTTCGCTTGATTCAGTTATCACTGCAGTTGGTATGGCAGATCATCTTGAAGTGATGATTATCGCCATCATAGTTGCTGTACTCATTATGATGATAGCCTCTAAAAGTATCTCGAATTTTGTGGATAGCTATCCGACAATAAAAACCCTAGCACTTGCGTTTCTCATACTCATAGGAATAGCACTTATTTCTGATGGACTTGATTTTCACATACCTAAAGGCTATATCTACTTTGCGATGATGTTTTCACTTGCTGTAGAATCTGTTAATATTTATTCAACCAAAAAGAAAAAGAAGCCTCAAGAATAACACGGGGGACTACTCTAAGATAGAGTAGTCAAATATCAAAAGGTATATAGATAGCTCACATACACAGAATATTTGAGTTCCACATCTGTTTTTGTATCCACTTGAGCTTTTGGAGCTTTTGGATTGATAACAAAGGGCTCAGCTATATCTTTAAAGATTTCATCTTGAAGGAGTGGGACTTTCACACCAACTTCTAGACCGTGATGCTTGGCAAAATTGGTTCTTATCCCTGCATCAATTGTGGTTTGAAAACTCACATAAGCAGGCTTTCCATTTGAAAAGTATTTATTTTGATAATCCTTTCCATTTGCGATCCAAGTATCTGCACCCACCCCTACACCAGCAAATATACCAAGACTTCCACCTTCTTTATTGACAACATTCCATAGAGTATCAATCCCTACTCCATAACTAAACATATCAGTATGATATTTTTCGCTAGGAAGAATATCTGCTCCAAAATCAGTGTGTCCATAGTCTAAAAATGCATAATATCTCAGACCAAACCATTTAGATTGACCAAAAAATTGCTTGTATCCAATTTTTAGCCCCGCTCCATTTGTGTAAGCTTTTTTGTTAAAATTAGGCAATAAACCACCTGCCATTGACGTAACATCTGCACCACCTAACGTTGCTGATGAGCTTTGCTTCACATTTGTTTGACCAAATTGATAACTCACACCTACAAACACGCCGCTATTTTCTCCAAAAGCAAAACTAGCTAGAGTTAAAGAACACAGAGCTCCTGTTAAAATCTTTTTCATAAATTTCTCCTGAATATTTTATCTATTATAATCACTATTTTTATACAGTAAAACAGTAACTATATAAAATAATGCTAACATATTTATTTAAAAAAATAAATAAAATATAAATATTAAATTAATTCAATTTTTATTTATAAATAAAAATAATCTATTATAAATTATTTTTTATATTGCTTGTACTTGAATTCACAGCGACCAAGTCCGATAATATGGCCTCTAATTGCATCGTGCAGGTCATTGATAAAAAAAGGTGGTTTTAGTTCAAGTTTTGGAATATCAAGTGCATAGACATTAAAAAGATAATGGTGATCTCCATTAGGAGGCATAGGTCCTATATATTTACTTGATTTTAGATTTGAATCTAGAGCCTTTTCTTCACTAAGTGTTGAACGTAAAAAACCTTCTGTTAAGCTATTCACACCTTGAATAATATCTTTATTTTCTCTGCTAGCATTCTCCTTTAGCATGTTTGAAGAGATATTTCCCACAACCCAATGTATGAATATCTTCCCAGCCACAGGAGCAGAATCATAATCTATAAGCTCTAAAGCATAACTCTTAGCTCCCATCACTTCTTCCCAAATTATTTTTGGAGAAAAATCAGGATAACCATTGTTATCCAAAAACTCTACACTTGCATTACCCCCATATTTATTATGGATGAAACCCTCTTTATCAACTTCTATACTAACTTTAAAAAATTTCATATTTTTGACCTTTTAATTTAATCATGCAAGGATTCTATCTTTAAAATACAATTTTATCACCACTCAGATATTTTATTTCTTCCCCTATAAGTCGCATAGGTTATATAACTACCATCGTCTTTGAGCAACATCACATCATAAATATCACTATCATAACCCTGCTCCATTCCTGGACTCCCTTGAGGCATACCTGGAACAAATAACCCTATAGCATCCTTAGGTTTTTCTTTTAACAATCGTTTGATTTCTTCATAAGGTATATGTCCCTGCAAAACATAGCCATTAATAATAGCACTATGACAACTGATAAATTCTGAATGAATTTTGTATTTGGCCATAATGGCATAAATATCTGAATTTTTTATTTCTTCAACCTCTATCCCATTTTGCCTAATATAGTTCGCCCAATCCTTACAACATCCACAATTTGGACTTTCATAAACCCTCATAATGGTTTTTGAATCTTTTGCGATAACAGCAACACTGAGCGTGAGCACTAAACCGATGATATTGAACATTTTCATATTGACCCCTTAAATGTTACGGAATTATAAGAATTAAAGTTAATAATTGCAAACTTACAAAACATTTAAGACATAAAACTATTTCATAAATACTTTTTTAGGGGCAGTTTGATTATTCTATAACACAACAAAAAAGGGAGGGGCCACATCTGGAATAATTACAAGGTATCATTATTGAAACTAGACAATAGATAAGTCCCAAATATACGATTATCCCGAACAATACCCTATTGTTATCACTAATAATACTATTTATAGCAAGATATAGGTAAAATTATATTTACAAATTACAGTTTTACAAGCTTAGCCCCAAAACCTCCCATTTGTATTGGAGCATCAGAAAAGGCCACAACTTTTGGATGAGAGGAGAGAAACTCTTTGACGCTAAAAGATAGCTTACCTGTTCCTATTCCATGATAGATAAGCACCTCATCAAATCCTGCTATAAGAGCATCAGAAAGAAATTTATCAAGCTTATCAATCGCTTCTTCACTTCTTAATCCGTGTAAATCTAAACTCACATTCACACTATTTCTTGTATTTTTATCCATATTGAGTTCGATTTTTTGCTTTTTATCTTGTTTGAGTACTTGAGATTGTTGGATAGGTTTATAAAAATTAGACCTAGAGGATTTGAGTTTTTCAGGAGTGGTTTTTAGTTTTATCCCCCCATCTAGTTCAATAAGCAACAATTCATTATTTTTACCTGTTTTTGCTAAAACTATCCCTTCTTGTGATCCATATCTGACATGATCTCCAGCTTTGAATTGTTTTTGACTCTTAAAGTGTTCTGATGAAGTGATTTGTTTGAAGGCATTTAAGATCTTATTCGCATTGTTGATAGATCGATGCATATCGCTAGTTTCTTTGTTTTTAATGCCTACTTTGATTTCATTCAATGCTTGATTATAGGTCATTTCAAGCTCAAATTTTTCTTTAGCATAACGCATTTTCAAACTCTCTATGACATCTTGTTGTTCTTGTTTTTTTCTTTCATATTCTTTTATCTTCAGATCTAAAATTGAAGATTTCTTTGCTAACTCAATTTCTAGTGCAGCAGATTTTTCTATCAACTCATTGAGTTTTTCCTTGTCCTCTCCATAAATTTTTTTTGCCTTATGTATAAGATCTGAAGGAATTCCATATCGTTTAGCGCTTTCAAAAGCATAGCTTTTGCCGATACTTCCGTGCAAAAAACCATATGTAGGAACTTGCAATACTTCATCAAAAATGGCCGCACACATCTGTATCCTACTATCATTTGCCATCAATGCTGCGAGTCGTTTATGATGTGTAGTGATGATGATTTTGGCATTTTTATCTAGCAAATGTTCTAATAATACCTTATAAAGACTGGAGGCCTCATCAGCATCTGTTCCTAATTCAATCTCATCTACAGCAATGATAAGATCTTGCGTGTTTAAAATCTGTGAAAAATTTAGCATACGCCCTGCGAACGTTGAAATATCATTTTTGCTATTTTGAGGATCAGCGATGATAGCTTGAAGATTTTTAAAATTAGGAATCCTAGAAGCATAAGCATTGATTTTCATTGGCAATAAATGCTTGGCTAAAAAAACACTGCTTAAAATCGATTTTAAAAGCATTGTTTTCCCTCCTGCATTCACGCCTGTAATCATTAATAATTGTGATGCAAACTCAATATTAATAGGCTTTGGTTGCTTTAAGGCTGGATGAATAAAATCCTTTAAAACAATTGTTTTATCAGTGGTTTTATGTGTTACAAATTCAAGATTATAGGCTTTAGCAAAATTGATTCTAGCTTGAAGATGATCAAATTTATCAAACTCTTTATTGATAAAATTGAGGAATAAAATATGTTTCCCTAATGTTGAAGAAATTTTTTTACAAATCTCATATAAACATATTTGAAGCTCTTGCTCTAATTCTGAAATTTTTTGATGGACATTATGAATCTCAGTAGGCAATAGATAAAAAAACCCACTTTGAGAACGTGAAATGATGATGCCTTTAATGGCTATATTAAAGCCAGATTTGAGTAATAATGTTTCATTTCCATTGATATAGTGAATCTGCCTATCAACAAGATAAGGAGTTAATTTATTTGAAAGAAGAATCTCGCCTAAAATCTTTGAAATCTGAGTTTTTTGTCTTGAAATAGACAATAGGAGGCTATCATACTCTTCATAAATACCATTTTTTATTTGAGCACTAACATCAAAAATATTTATCAACTCTTTTAATTCTTGTGGAATATTAATGTTTTGCAAGTATTTATAAAATAATCTATCTTCGCTGATGCTGTTTAGGGACTTCAGGTAGCTAAAGTATCTGATGATTTTGATAAATTCAAAAATCTCTTCGAGTTTTAACGTGCCAATTTTTTTTAGATGCAAGATAGAATTCTCTAGCTTTTTTACCTTTGGAGGTGGCGTAAATACAATATTTTCTAACTCCTTGATAAAAGGCACCAAACCAGCTTTATCACCTTGCAAATAAATAGGCTTGGGACGTGCAAAAAACGCTTCAAAAGAACTTATAAAATCCTCAAGATCTAATTTTTTGACTATCTCCTCATAACTCTCTTGCATCAATCTCTCTGAAGCTCCTCTTGAAGAGTTCTATTAGTGGATTCTTCATCTTCATCCCCCTGGGGAAGAATCTTACACTTATCTAGCGGAATGATGATGTTATTCATAGGGCCATTTTTCTTCCCAACAAAGCTCAACGTACCTGTAACAAGATTGAAATTTTCTTTATTCACGATCACATCATCACAATCAAGCGAACCACCTCTTAAAAAAGTCGCTTGAAGAATCATGTCATTTTTATCTGAGCGACTCTGAAAATAACTGTATATCAATATAAAAATCCCTAATACAACTAATCCTGAAATGCCTATCAGTTTTTGTTTAGGAGTGATGACTCCAAAATCCCTGAGCACAAAATACAAAATCACAAGTGTGAGAAACAATACTAAAAAAATTCCAAACAATGCAGACATTATTTTATCCCCCTTAATTGATAAGTTATATCACCTGCTCCAAGCCCAACGACAATGCCTTCCTGAATTTTAATAACCTCATCACCCCTAAAAAATTCAATACTCGTGCCATTTTTCTTGATTCTATCTGTAAAAATAGGCTGATGATGTGCAAAAAGTTGATTCATATCAATGGGGGTGGGATTCTCTCCCGCCCTCCAAACAGGCAATATGATAAGTTCATCACAATGCTGGTTGAAACATTCTTGAAAACCTTCGAGATTATCAAGCAGTCTTGAGTATTTATGTGGTTGCCAAATCGCCACGATTTTATCTTTACCTTTTAAGGTGGCATATGTCTTGACAGAATTCAATGTAGCGACAATCTCTGTGGGATGATGAGCGTAATCATCAATAATAATTAAGTCGCCTTTTTGAATAATATCAAAACGTTTCTTGATGCCTTTGAAGTTTCTAAGATTTTCTCTAATGGTTTGCAAGTCCATCTCATCTATTGCTGCCAAAATAGCCAAAGAGGCATTACAAGCAGTATGCTCCCCAAATCCCCAAACCTCAAATTCTCCCAAATTTGAAAGCTCAAAACGAGTATAAGGCTCATCATCTTTGAGAATATAGCTGATGTTTTTAATATCTTTAGAAGGGGAAAGTTTTCTAGCCTTAATATCTAATGTCCCAAGAAATGGATCTTCAGTGTTGATGCAGCACCTACTTGCAGAACCCAAAAAATCTCTATAAGCATCATAAAAAATCTCCAAATTATGATCATAACTCTCCATATGTTCTGGCTCAGCATTAGTAACAATAGCACAGTAAGGATTTGAATTCAAAAAACTCCTATCAGATTCATCAGCCTCAAAAACAATGCTCTCACTTTGTATCTCTCGCACATTTGAACCATATTCCTTTGTATCTGCTCCAATAATCGCACCAAAATCTCTAAATATAGCACTTAGCATCGCACTTGTGGTGCTTTTGCCATGAGCACCACAGATACTAAAAACTCGTTTATTGCACAAGATGAACTCCAAAGCTTCTTTTCTTGAAAACACAGGAATATTTTTGTTTTTTGCCTCAATAATTTCAGGATTGTCTTCCTTAATAATAGCTGAATGTATCACAAGATCTTGATCATTGATAGCATTTTTACTATGCGGGATAGTTATAGGCACATCTATGGATCGTAAATAACTTATCGCACTTCCTTCAGCAATATCAGAACCGCTAATTTGTGCCCCTTGTGCTTTGAGATATTTCGCAAGTCCTGAGATACCAATTCCCCCAATACCTATAAAGTGAATTTTCAATTTAGAAATATCTTTTTTAAGCATCAAAACCCTTTTTTAAATAATCACACAAAAAATCACTCAAAATCACTAGAGAGTCTCTAATAATTTCCTCTTCATACACAAGAGCGATTCGCACATATTCTCTGCCTATGCCTCCCCTACCCAAGAACGATCCTGGCAAAACCAAAATGCCTTCTTGCTCATAAAGCTTTTTTGTAAAATCAATATCATTACCGACTTTTAGCCACATATAGAACGTATAAGGCTCTATGGTGGTATTTGGAAATAATTCCTGTGCTATTTGAAGATTTTTAACATATTTTTGCCGAATCTCTTCGCTCACTACCACATCTTCCCAAGCTTTGCTAGAAGCCCTCTGAATAGGATTAGGAATAGCACAACCTAGATAAGTTCGATACTTCTGATATTGTCCTAGTATGTTTTTATCTCCAGCAATAAAACCACTCCTAAGACCTGGTGCAGAGGAACGCTTAGAAATTGAATTCAAAGCTAAAATATTTTTAAATTCCTTGTTTCCTGCCTCTAAAGAGGCTTGCAAGATCCCAGCAGGAGGAGAAAACTGATAAATCTCGCTATAGCACTCATCATTAAGCAGTATAAAATCATCTTCTAATGCCCATTTTACCCAGACTTTTAGCTCATCTAAGCTTAAGGTCGCCCCCGTTGGATTATTTGGGGAATTTAATATGACTAAATCAGCTTGTTTTCTCTGTTGTTGTGTTAAAAAAGGTTTAAAGTCATTGGATTCAGATAAATCCATATAAATCGTTTTTGCCCTACAAGCAACACTCGCTCCCTCATATATTTGATAAAATGGATTAGGATGAGCTATAACAGGGTGAACTTTATCAAAAAGTAAAAATTGTGGTAGATTGAATAACACTTCACGAGTTCCAAAAGTAGATATGAGCTCTGAAGATTCCAAAGAGACATCAAAACGATTTTTAACAAAATCTATTTGTGCTTTTTTGAGATACTCCTCACCCGAACTTTTAGGATAAAATCGAAGTTCGGGGGCATAATTTTTTAGTTCCTCTTGAATAAAATCAGGAGTTTGAAACTGTGGTTCGCCTATAGTAAGGATTATTTGCTTTTTTTTTGGAAGTATATCAGCTATCAATTCTCTTAATCTTTCAAATGGGTAAGGCTCAAAATTCACTTATTTTTCTCCTTAAAAGATCTACATTTTTGGAATCAAAAAGCTTATTGTAATATAAAATTTTGCAATTTTTTGCTTTTGGTCTTGATTTTTTTTCAAATGGTTGCTAGAATTATGCCCCTGATATATTTTGCGGGAATAGCTCAGTGGTAGAGCACAACCTTGCCAAGGTTGGGGCCGCGGGTTCGACCCCCGTTTCCCGCTCCATACTTTAGCCTCATTTTATGACTTGCAACATCTTTGGTTATAGTTTTAAGTTATTTTTTGAGTTTATTTTTAGTGTTAGAATGCCCGGGTGGTGGAATGGTAGACACAAGGGACTTAAAATCCCTCGGATATTGCTTCCGTGCCGGTTCAAGTCCGGCTCCGGGCACCACCAAGATTAGGGCGACATAGCCAAGTGGTAAGGCATGGGCCTGCAAAGCCTTGATTCCTCGGTTCGAATCCGAGTGTCGCCTCCAAATTTTACAATGTTGTTTATCGGGAGATGGCTGAGCGGTTGAAAGCGGCGGTCTTGAAAACCGTTGAGGGTAACACCTCCGGGGGTTCGAATCCCTCTCTCCCGGCCACCGCATTTTACGCACTTTTCTTAAACTTTCATTTACTTTCATTTTAACTCCCAAACTTTCCTAAATACGAGATTTGTTTGATATAATCATTTTCAATTGAACTCCTAAAATTTCATTTACTTTCATTTAATTTCATTAAAAAAAGGGGACAGATTGGGGACAGAAAAAAATATAAGTAGCTCAAAATATCAGGGCGTAAGATATAAAAAACTAAGTAATGGAGATATAGCCTATTATATTAGATTTACAAAAGACAATCAAAGGCAGGAGTTGAAAGTAGGGACAAAATTTGAAGGTTGGACTGAAAAAATGGCGTACAACGAAAAAATAAAACGAGAGAATTCTGATGATCTCAAAAACAAACCTTTGAAATTCAAAGAAGTTGTTGATAGGTTTTTGGAACTCCAAAAGCTTCATTTAAAGAAAAAATCTTATTCAAACAGGATTAAAAGAATTATTTAAGGACAGAGATTTTAGTAGGAGTTGGATGCCCAAATGGGACAAAAATTGAGTGATGAAAATGATGAAAAATACAAATAGCAAACAAATAGAAATAACACAAAAAGAATTGGTAAATAAAATGTGTGTTACACAAGCCACTATGTCTAGAGGGGCTAATGGACAATCCAATATGCCAAAATCTTCTATCAAGATGGTTGAATTACTAATAATAGAGCATAAATTCAATACAATCAAAAAGATGCTTTTAGGGCATAACCTTTTTGATTAATTAGAGATTTTTTACACATAAAGAATTAGGTATGACTTATAAAGAGCTAGAGGTTAGCGAAAGTGCTAGTAATTAGAGTGCCACAACAGGGAAAATTAGCAAACCCATTGAGAAGGCTATAGATCTTTATTTGGAGACCTTAGAGCTTAATAGTTTTTATAAGATAAGTATTTCAAAGCAAATCTAGAACTATAAAATCTAATGATGATAGAAATTTCACAAAACAAACACTGAGACACAAATACCCTCACACTCATCGCACTAGTTGATTGATAAGATACATCAAAAACAACGCAAAGAAATAATAAGTACTCAAAAACAAGGATATTGCCTCCCAAAAACAAGGTCATCTAAGATCTATGAGATCTTAGAAAATTACAGATAAATAAAGCAATCAACTCACCATCTGAGCATCATGACATACAGATAAATCAAAGAAAGCATTCTGCTATACGTTATAGAAATGCAAAAATCACAAAAAGTCATATAAACACAAACAACACGACCCCCTCCCTTTTTTCTTCATTGTGTTTTGTTGCATACAAAAAGAATATATATATATTCCACAAAAATAAAATCAAGAAGATAAGAAAACCATATAAACACAAAAAAAATGGCAAATCTAAAAAGAACTCTGAGAATATTATCTATAAAAACAAAAAGCATATGAATACTCAAAAGCCTAAAAACACACCTCATTTAACTTTAGAGCAATGATTAAAAAATCCTTAGCACTCTCATCAATCAGTCCTATCAGATCGCACAGAATTACAGATGAGTGAAGTTAAGAGATATCATAAAGATAATAGGTGGAGGAACTCCTCCATCAAATGTTAAGGAATATGATGACAATAGTGATATTTCTTGGATCAC
>NZ_MLAT01000015.1 GCF_002272795.1 Helicobacter sp. 13S00482-2
ATAATCTAAAAGATTTTAAAAGTTCTAAAAGATTTGCAAGATCTAAGGATTCATAGGATTCTAACAGAGGAGGTTTTTCTCATTGATTTGTTTTTGCTTTAGAAGGATTTGGATTTTACAAGATTCATAAGATCTAAAGATTCTAAAAGATTCATGAGTTCTAAAAAGATTTGCAAGTTCATAGGATTCATAGGATTGGACTTTAGATATTACACAAGCAGCACAAAACAAACACAATCACCTAAACGTGATGTGTTCTTTAAACCATCTTAACATTCATTTGGTATTCATTCCGTTATACCCACTCATTCAATTATTTTTCATAGGACCCAGGGGAGGAATGAATAAGAATGATACCCTCACTTCAAAAACATTTCAATTCAGAACCATAAATAATAAATATTATCATTGATTATCTATATAGAAAAAATATATTTAAATATTTATTCAAATGTTATAAATGGAATGCAATTTGTTTAGAATCATGGTATTTAACAACAATAATTAAGGCAAAAGAGGAATGAATGGACGCATTTTAATCCTTATTTTTATGTTTATCATTTTTGATCCGCCTTTATCTGGGACTGTTTATGATAAAGATAGTGATATTTTTTATAATACAAATATTCCAATTGGTGGTACTGGGTTAATGCCATCAGAAAATACTTATATAAATAACAATGCTATTGTTAATATCAACTTGATAGCTTCGGGAATTGTAAGGGATGATTGGTTTACGGCCGCATTTTTCACAGGCAATGGTCCTACATATAGTTTTAATGGGGATGGACAGATTAATTTTTTCTATGATGGCACACGCATTGGACCTGATCCATTTATGTTTGGATTATTTACTTACAGGAATTCTTCGAGTAGAGGTTATCTTCAAAGCAATATTATTTTTGATGTGAATGTTTCATTAAGAGTGGCTGATAACTCAAATATTGGTAGAGGTGTATTTGTTGAAAATGGAGCGACTCCAGGTGTTCCTGAGGGGTCTTTCATCTTCAATAAAAATCTTTTTGTTGATGTCAATAATTCCAAAATTTTCAATTCAACTTTTACTCGAACAATATTTTTTACAGAAAATGCTGCAAAATCTAACATATATGTCAATGCAGATCAAAACACCAAAGAGGTTGTTAATCCTAATAATATTATTCAACTAAAAGGAGATATTAAAGTAGGAGATGACACTGATTTTTATATGAATCTGACTAATTCAAGTTCATTTTGGATGGGAAAGATTTATCAAGATCCAAGAAGTATATCCTCAAATTTCAATCTCAGGCTTGAAAATGGTGCTAAATGGTATCTTACTTCTGATGGCAGTGCTAAGTATTCTACAATCAGGAATCTTATTATTTCCAATCCTTCTATAGATTCATCTACGCGTTTAGATCCTTTAAATGAGAAGAATTTTTCTATTGTAGATTTGTTTAAATACGATTCTAGCACTGCACCTGGAATTTACTGTCCTAATGATAATTGTCCTAGAAATTTTGATACTTTTTTGCCTAGAATTCTTAAAATTGATGGTATGCTCAGTGGAGAAAATGGTATTTTTAGATTGATGGCAGATATTGGAAGTAGAAAAGTAGATACAATAAAATTAGGAACTCTTAAAGGGCTACAATATATCCAAATCTATCAAAATCCTACCAAGATTTTCTTAGATGCTAGTGGCAAAAATATGATTGTGGCTTCTGCAAATAATGTAGATGCAGGAGCTGATTTTAAGGGACTTGCTACGATTATTGGCTTATATGATTATGTTCCAATATTACAGAGGGTTCCAAATGGCGGAGGAATACAATGGATATTAGCGAGTTTTGATAACGTTCCTAATCAAACGGCCAAGTCACTTGCTAATATTCTTTATGTTCCTTATCAGATATTTCGTCTTGAAGGCGATTCTGCACATACACGCATAGATGATATGATCTATCCCCCCACTCTTAATGGTCTATGGGCAAAGGTATATGGAGGAGGGATTTATGCAAAGCAACCTTATGGGGCTAAAACCACTCAAAATCTGTTTTATAACTTTCAAGGAGGTTATGATAAAGGAGAAGTATATGATCAGGAGAGATATTTTTATGGAGGCTCTCTTGATTATACCAAAATGAATATACAAGATGATGGATTTCAGGGACATTCAAATTCCTTAGGTATGGGTGTTTATGGGGGATATGTGAATGAAAAAGGGTGGATTTTAGATGCAAATGTGAAATATGTTTATAGTAATATTTATGCCAATCTGATTCAAGCAGATCATCCTCTTGATTTTGGAAATCATATCTTTTTGCTTAGCGCTAAGGTGGGGTATAATTTTTATCCTTTCTATCACACTAGAACAAAAACTATCGAAAAGTGCATACAAAAAGTTTTCTGCAGAAACGATATTGAAAAAGTGAAAGTTAGAGATGAAAGCATCTATATTCAACCTTATTTTACTCTCACTCCTGGAATGATACTTGGAAGGAAGAATATCAATTTTGAAGATAAACAATCTCATTCTAATGTTAGCGCACATCTTCATTTTAGTCCTACGCTTATCACAAAGCTTGGTTTGGCATTGAACAAGCGTTATGATTATTTGTATTCTGCTTTGAATCTTAGAGGATTGGTTGAATATAGTAATGATATGAATTTGGGAGGAAATGTTACATTAGTAGATGATGCGAATATTCCTTTGTATATTGATAATAAAACAATAGATAATCGATTGGGCTTAGGAGGAGGAGTGGATTGGATGTTTTTCAATGATAGTTTGAAATTTCACACAGATTTTAAAACTGAATTTTTTGGGCATATCAATACTTATTGGCTACTTTCAGCTGGAATTTCTTACAAATTTGGCCAAAAAGCACCTAGAACTTATAAATCTCTAAATCTAAGACCGATGCCTCCAAAACCTCAAAAAGTGACTCCTAAAAAGTATTTCAGTCCCTATAATGAAAGACAAGAAGCTAAAGATAAAACTTTCTATGACAATAATCATTTCAAAGATTATGGGGGAGATAAAAAACAGATCATGCAGAAAAAACAAAAAGAACAGCAAGAAAAACAAGAAGAACAAAAAAGAAGGGAAAATAAAATCACTCCCTTGAAGGCTTGGGAAAGCACTAGACCCGTGCCAAGAGTTCGTGAGTAGGATTTTGACATATATCAAGTTTTGAGTTTATTATCAGATATACAATCTTTATGCTAAAAAGCATAAAGGAGAAGATGATGCCTCAAGAATTTAATAGAAGAGATTTTATCAAAGCCGTTGCTATAGCCTCAGCGGCTTCAAGTGCAGGATTGAGTATACCTCAAGCACTCAGTGCAAATGCACAATCTGCCCAAAAAGATTGGAAATGGGATAAGGCTGTGTGTAGGTTTTGTGGTACTGGATGTGGGATTATGGTGGCCACAAAAGATAAAAAAATCATCGCTGTTAAAGGAGATGTTAATGCTCCTGTGAATGCTGGACTCAATTGCATCAAGGGGTATTTTTGTGCGAAGATTATGTATGGAGAAGATAGGCTTACAGAGCCGCTTTTGCGTGTGAATTCTAAGGGCGAGTTTGACAAAAAAGGGAAATTTGTTCCTGTGAGTTGGCAGAGAGCTTTTGATGAAATGGAAAAACAATTTCGCAAAACCTACAATGAGTTAGGCCCTAAAGGCGTGGCTCTTATGGCAAGTGGTCAGCATACTATTCCTGAAGGTTATGCGTGTGTGAAGCTAATGAAGGCAGGTTTTAGGAGTAATAATTTAGATCCCAATGCAAGACATTGTATGGCAAGTGCAGTCATAGGTTTTATGCAAACTTTTGGTATAGATGAGCCTGCAGGTTGCTATGATGATATTGAGCTCACTGATACGGTTGTGACTTGGGGTGCAAACATGGCTGAAATGCATCCGATTTTATGGAGTCGTGTTACAGATAGAAAGCTCAATAATCCCTCAAAAGTGAAGATTATTAATTTGAGTACCTACACAAATAGGACTTCAGATATTGCTGATATTGAAATTGTATTTAAGCCCTCCACAGACTTAGCTATCTGGAATTATATTGCTAGAGAGATTGTCTATAACCATCCAGAGGCTATAGACAAGAATTTTGTGAAAGAGAACTGTGTTTTTAGCACAGGAGTTGTGAATATTGGCTATGGAATGCGAAACAATCCTGATCATAAAAGTTTTAGTAATGCAGAAAAAGAGACCCTCAAAAAAGAACTCAAGAAAAATTTGAGTGAAAATGAAGCCATTGCATTGCAGTATTTAGGAATGAAAGCAGGGCAAGAGATGAAAATGGAAAATGTTTCTAAAGCAGATGCTCATTGGGAGATTTCTTTTGCTGATTTTAAAAAGGCATTGGAGCCTTATACGTTAGATTTTGTAGCAAGTCTAGCTAAAGGGAATGAGGATGAAAGTATTGAAGATTTTAAACAAAAACTTCATGCTCTTGCTAATTTTTATATTGAAAAAAATAGAAAAGTGATTAGTTTTTGGACAATGGGATTCAATCAACATCAAAGAGGTTCTTGGGTAAATGAACAGAGCTATATGGTTCATATGCTACTTGGAAAACAAGCTAAACCTGGAAATGGAGCATTTTCTCTCACAGGACAGCCTAGTGCTTGTGGGACTGCTAGAGAGGTAGGGACATTTTCTCATAGACTTCCAGCGGATATGGTGGTCAATAATCCAAAACATCGCGAGATTGCGGAAAAAATTTGGAATCTTCCTGCAGGAACGATTAATCCAAAGCCTGGTTCTCCATATTTGAATATGATGAGGGATATTGAAGATGGAAAGATTAAATGGGTATGGGTGGCAGTGAATAATCCTTGGCAAAATACTGCTAATGCAAATCATTGGATTAAAGCAGCTAGAGAAATGGATAATTTTATTGTTGTGAGTGATTGTTATCCAGGAATTTCTGCAAAAGTTGCAGATCTTATTTTGCCTAGTGCGATGATTTATGAGAAGTGGGGTGCTTATGGTAATGCAGAGCGTAGGACACAGCATTGGAAACAACAAGTTCTTCCTTTAGGGAATGCGATGAGTGATACTTGGCAGATTTTTGAATTTGCTAAACGTTTTAAAATCAAAGATATTTGGGATAGAGAAGATGAAGAACTCTCGCTTAAATCGGTTTTAGATCAAGCACAAAAAATGGGCTATAGCCCTGATGATACGCTTTTTGATGTGCTTTTTGCAAACAAAAATGCAAAGAGCTTTACCCTAAAAGAGAGATTATTGCAAGATGGAGCTATCAACTCTGAAGTTCTTGGAGATGAGCGAAATGTTATCGGTACTGATGGGAAACCTTTTGAGGGCTATGGATTTTTTGTGCAGAAATACCTTTGGGAAGAATATAGAAAGTTTGGCGTAGGACATGGCCATGATCTAGCAGAATTTGATATTTATCATCAGGTGCGAGGACTCAGATGGCCAGTAGTGGATGGCAAGGAAACAAAATGGAGATTCAATGCCAAATATGATCCTTATGTTAAAAAACTTGGAGATGGAAAAGAGTTTGCTTTTTATGGTAACAAAGAAGCTTCTTTGAATCAGGGTGATTTAATAAAACCTACTGATACAAAGGTATCCATACATAATAAAGCAAAAATATTTTTCCGTCCTTATATGGATCCTTGTGAAATGCCCGATGAAGCATATCCGATGTGGCTTTGTACAGGAAGAGTGCTAGAGCATTGGCATAGTGGAACGATGACAATGAGGGTACCTGAACTTTATAAGGCCATGCCAGAGGCTTTATGTTATATGAATCCTGATGATGCACAAAAAAATAATTTCAAACAAGGTGAAGTGATTTGGGTGGAGAGCAGGAGAGGAAAGGTTAAGGCAAGAATTGATATTAGAGGAAGAAATAGACCTCCAAAAGGTTTGGTTTATGTTCCATGGTTTGATGAGAATGTGTATATCAATAAAGTCTGTTTAGATGCGACTTGCCCACTTTCTAAGCAAACTGATTTTAAAAAATGTGCTGTAAAAGTTTATAAGGCATAAGGGAGGATAAGATGAAATTCAAAATATTGGCTTTAGTCAGCTTGTGTGTATTTTTTTTGGCGTGTTCAGATGGTGGTAAAAAAATAGATGGGTTCGGTGATGATTCTTTGGGGCTTAGAAAAACTTCTTTGCAAGATGAAAACAGTGTTCAACTTAGAGATTTTCAATACACTCAAACTCCAGCAGGAGAGTCAGAAATAATAGAGCGATCTTATGAAAATGCTCCTCCTTTGATACCTCATAATACAGAGGGGATGCTTGATATCACTCAAGATAATAATATGTGCCTTAGTTGTCATTCTGCAGATGTCGCACAATCAGTAGGGGCAACCCCTGTTCCTAAATCTCACATGTATGATTTGAGAAATCACAAAATAATCAAAGATGGTATCACACAAGCTCGGTATAACTGCACCCAGTGCCATGTTCCTCAAAGTGATTTAAAACCATTAGTAAAAAACTCTTTCACTCCTATATTTCGTAGTGATAGAGAAAAAACAAGATCAAATCTATTGGATGTTATCAATGAAGGTGTGAAATAAATGCACTCAAGAAGGGATTTTTTTGCCTTAAAGAAGACGCGTGCTTTTATATCCCTCCCTTATGTGAAAAAAAATACACATACTTGCACAAAATGCGAGGGGTATTGTGTGGGCGTGTGCGATGAGGGTATTATTTTTAAAAAAGAAGGTGGAATTCCTTATTTGGATTTTACAAATAGTGGGTGTGTGTTTTGCAGAAAATGTGCGTTTGTGTGCCAAGAAGAAAAGAAAGGTGTTCTAGATCCTGCTATGGAAGATAAAATAGTGGGGAAGGCCAAAATTGATATATCTTCTTGTTTGGCTTATTCAAAGGTGGTTTGTCTATCGTGCAAAGATATCTGCAATGGTTTTATTAAATTTAGCGGAATGTTTTATCCAGAGGTTCTTGATGATTGTAATGCTTGTGGGTTGTGTGTGAGTGTGTGCCCACAAGGAGCGATCAGTATTGTTTAGATTTTAGAAGGAAAAAAATGAATATTTCAAGTGTTATTCTTAAGGTCAATCCAGAATATTTAGATTCAATAATCCAAGATATTGATGGTATAAATGGGGTTGAAGTTGCTATGTCTGAGAGTGGTATTATCATCGCTACAATAGAGGCTATTGATTCTAGCGAAGAGATTTCTATTTTTAAGCAACTACAGGAAATTAAAGGGGTATTTTCTGTTAATGTTCATTGTTCGTATTTTGAAGATGAAACTGAAAAATTACTTTCAGCAGAGGAAATCTCAAGACTTATAGAAGAATCAGACTCCAAAGATATTTCTTACAAAGGCAATCCTGATTTTTGGATAGAAAAGTGAATTAGAGAGTTCAAAATTTCTTTAAAATCAGCCCACATTCAAGATGATGCGTGTATGGAAACTGATCAAAAATCCCGCAATGCTCAATCTTGTGCGTTTTTTGCAAAATTTTCAAATCTTCTTTGAGTGAGAGGGGGTTGCAGGAGATATAAATAATGACATCAAATTTTTGAATGAATGTTAGCATATTCGCATCATTAATTCCACTTCTAGGAGGATCTAAGAGAATATGTGAGAAGTTGAATTCATTTAGATTGATTTCCCTAAGACGAAAAAAATCCCTTTCCCTATTTAGAGCTTCTATGGTTTCAGCACCACTTAAACGTGCACAGGTGATATTATGGATTTGGTTTTTTTGGGCATTTTGTTCAAGTGTTTTGATAGCGGATTTGACAACTTCAGTGGCGAAAACTTTTCTAAATCTCTTAGAAAGTGGTATCGTGAAATTTCCACTTCCACAATACATTTCTAACAAGTCACTTTTTATATTAAGAGGGAGTTTTGAGAGTACAAATTGTATCATTTGAATATTTATATAGGGATTGGGTTGTGAAAATCTACCTTCTTGTTGTATATAGAAAAATTCTTGTTTATCAATACATAAGATTTCATTGATGAAGTCTTTACCAATAGTGATTTTCTCTCCCTTGCTCCTACCTATAATTGAGCATTGTAGCTTTTGAGTAAGTTTAGCAAGCGTTTTTTGCAAGTCTTGATCTAGTTTTTTATGATAAATAAGCGTGATGATGGTTTCGCCTGATATGCCTCCAAGCACCCTGACTCCATAGAGTTTATATCTGATGATAGGATTTTTATTGATAATTGTAAGCAGTATTTTTAGTTTGTCTTGAAGGTGAGGTAGGATAATTGGACAAGAGATGATTTTAACCCGATGGTTTTTGCCATAAGCATTCATTGATAAGTAGATTTTATCATTTTCTGTATGTAACCTGAATTCAGCTCTAGCCCTAAAACCACTAGCAGGAGACAAAAATTTTTCGACATCCTGATCTTTGATATGAAAAAGTTCTAGGAAGGTATGGAGTTTTTTCTCAAATTGAATAGTATATTCTTGAGATATTTGACATCCTCCACATTCTAGAAAGCTTTCACAAAACATTTATAAATACCACGTTGATACGAGGTCAGAATAAATAGGCGTAGTTAAAATGATAGGAGGCATTTGCTGTTATTTTTACATTTTGATAAACAAATGATGAGCTTTTTTCTGGTATTGCTTTTGTGCTTCCATCAGCACTATAGCTATCAGAGCCAAACACACTAAATGGCAATCTTGTCTCAAAAGCAAATTGATGTTTTTTGAAATAGTAATGGAGTCCAACATTGATATAAGCACCATTTCCAAAAAGTGAATTTTGAAATGAAATAAGATTGCCATTGCCATTGCCTGCAAAATTAATATTTGTTTTACCGTTAATATAGTTGGCAAATTCATAGCCAACACCTGCTGAAAGCCCTAAAGAAGTATTCAGAGAGTTGTAAAAATCAAATAGATAATCCATATCCATTCCATATCTCAACGCAAAATAACTTGCTTTTTTCTCAATATATATTCCTGCAGTTGTTTGGCTACCATCTTCCATGCTTAAAGAGTAATCACCCATATTTAAATGTGCCCCAAGACGCAATCCGTGATGTGGAGTTCCATAAAATTGATATCCAATTTTAACTCCATAATTGAAAGAGGTTTTATAATGAGTCCCCAAAGATGCTTCATTTGATGGAAGCATAAGATTTTTTTGTATATCATCTGAATATTTGAAGGTCGCCGCATTCAAATCAATCCCCACAAAAAAGCCAGTTTTTTCCTTTGCATCCATTCCAAAAGAATTTGTTATGATTAAAAATCCAGAAATAGTGGCTAAAAAAAGCTTTTTCATCTTCTCTCCTGTGTATGTAAAAATATTATTTATGGACAAAAATTATATCATACATAGAATCCGTGCTAGATGCAACCATGGAAGTTATCATTTAATTTGACGCCTTATAGTAAATCTTTGCTTTGTATGAATTGATTTGGGAGTTGATAGTAGTTTCCTACTCTTCCGATATTTTTCAAGATAAAATGCAGATCTTGTGTATAGACCTTATCATCAATAAAGCATTCTTTTGCCTCAAGTAACAGTGATTGTGAGTTTTTCCCAATGTTGAGTAAATCATAAAATTCGCACATAAAAGCAACGTTTATTTCTTTGGGAATAGGAGGATAGTTGCTATGAATGATATGCATACCAATATTGAAATTTATCGCTTCACTTACTTCATAAGGAAGTTCTTGTGAGCTTTGATGTAATGATTTTAGATTGTTTTGCTCTATCATTGAAATACTCGCTTTTTGATTTTTTAAGATATTTTTTAATGTGTCTTTTATTTCCCCATTACTTTTGGGACTGATGCAAACAGAGAATATCACAGGATCTGCACTTAAAACACCAAAAAAACTAAAAGGAGCTAAATTTAACACTCCATTCTCGCTAATAGTGCTTATCCAGGCGATTGGGCGAGGCGTGATGGTATTACTCAATATTTTGTATTTTGTAAGAGGAGAACTATCATTAAAGCTAATGTTCATTCAAAATCCTTGCTGAGAGAATAGAATTCGCACTTGTGATGACTTCGGTGGGCGTGATGAGTTTCATACAGTTGTGATGAGTTAATGGACAATCTCTTTTTTTGCACGGAGCACAGGGTATTTTTTTGTTCATTATAATCGAATTTGGGTGTTTCCAAGGAAATGAACCTCTATCATCTGTAGGTCCAAATATCGCTATCAACGGCACCCCAAGAGCACTAGCCATATGCATAGGGCCACTATCATTGGCAATAAAAAGATCTAGATTATTGATATTATCAATGAGTGAGTTGATGGTAGTTTTACCACTCAAATCTGTTATGTTTTTCATTATCTCTTGATTGTTGGAGAGTTTCTCTATCATCAAAATAATTTCTTTAGCGGGTTCAACATCATTTTTATCACCAAAAAGAATCACTTCATAGCCCTTTGATATAAAATTAAAAGCTACCTGTGCAAAATATTCTTTTAGCCATCTTTTGGCACTTCCAAAAGCAGCTCCTGGACTCAGACCAATTTTTATGTGGCTATTTTTGGATTTTTGATTTGTTATCAGTTTTAGTTTTGGAGTTTTTTCTATCATCTCTTCTTCAGATTGCTTCAATATATTTTTGAGCAATAAGGAATATAAGAGCACTTGATGAGTGTTTTTTTTAATTTTTGGAGCATAGGTGAGTAAAAAAGATCGGCAATTTTTGCGATACCCTATTCTGATGGGTGATTTTGTCCAAAATAACAAGAGTGCTGAAAATATATTATTAGTGAAGGTGATGGCTATATCGTGAGAACCAATTTTTTTTGCAAGTTTGTAGGTTGCAAAAAAGCGACTTTTTGATTTTTTGGTTTCATCGATAAAATGTGATGTTATGGATTTGTCACGATCAAATATTCCACAAGTAATAGGTGTGCCAACTATTGTAAAACTAGCTTGTGGAAAATGCTCTTTGAGTAATTCAATAGCAGCAGTTGCCATAATCGCATCTCCTAGCCAGTTTGGTAACCTCAGTAAAATCCTCATTTGTTTCCTATAGACATTTATTTAAATTGAATTTTACACAAAAGAGGATAAAATTCAAGCAATTCAACAATCCGGAGAGTTTTTTAATGCTAGTTGTACCTAGAACATTGAGTGGGTTTAAAGACAGATTGCCTAAAGAAGCGATGGCAAAAGAAAAGCTATTAGGAAAGGTTTCCAAAGTGTTTCAAAGCTTTGGATTTGTTCCCATTGAGACTCCTCATCTTGAATATGCTGAAATACTCATCAAACAAGGTAGTGATGAAATTCAAAAAGAGCTCTATGCTTTTAAAGATCACGGTGGTAGAGATGTTGCACTTCGTTTTGATCAGACGGTGCCTTTGGCTAGATTTATCTCTCAATATCATAACCAAGTTGATCTTCCTTTTAAACGTTATGTTATTGGTAATGTTTTTCGTGGAGAGAGGGCACAGAGGGGAAGATATAGAGAATTCACTCAATGTGATTTTGATTTTATTGGGAGCAATTCTGTTGTATGTGATGCTGAGATTGTAGAGGTTATTTATTCTTCTATGGAGTCTTTAGGTATTGAAGAATTCACTATTTGGCTCAATCATAGAGAAATTCTCAATGGAATTTGTAAATATTTTGGGGTTGTGGAAAAAAAAGATATTCAAACAACTCTTAGAGTCATTGATAAACTTGATAAAATTGGCGAAGATGGTGTGTGTGTTGAGCTTAAAAAAGAGCTTAATATGACAGAGAAAAAAATACAAGGCTTACTTAAGGCAACAAGCATAAAACAGATTGGATCTAGTGATGAATTTTTTGATGAAATATCGCCAATGAAGGAATGGAATGAGGAGTTAAAAAAGGGAATACAAGAGCTTGAAGAAATGTATCAAATCCTCTCAAGTTTGCAAATGGATAGGGATACTTATCGGGTTAATTTTTCTATTGCTAGAGGACTTGGATATTACACAGGTATTGTGTATGAGACTACTTTGAATTCCCTTAAAAGTTTAGGGAGTGTTTGTTCAGGTGGGAGATATGATGATCTGACAAGAACATTTTCAAAAGAAAAACTAAGTGGAGTGGGTGCTTCCATTGGTATAGACAGACTTTTAGCAGGGCTTGAAGAACTTGGATTGCTGAGTGATAAATCTACAAATGCAAGGATCTTGATTTCTTGTATGGATGAAGCTTATTTTAGTTATGCACACGCTCTTGCAGAGTCATTTCGTAGTAGCAATGTGAATACAGAAGTATATCCAGAGGCCACAAAATTAAAGAAACAATTCAGCTACGCACATTCCAAAGGACACGAATTTGTGATCGTTATTGGGGAAGATGAATATGCATCTAAAACCATCACAATCAAAAATATGACCTCAGGAATGCAATTAGATAGGCTTAGTTTTCTTAAGATTCTTGAAATCATCAAAGAATAGCATAGAAGAGATTTAATTAGTATTACTAATTAAATTAGAGGGCTCAAAATCTATAGGTCTAGCTGAATTTAACTCTTGCAAAACCCATGAACACACCTTCTTCATAAGCCTCCTATTGGGGTTGAAGAAGTGCTTGAAGGTATGCTTTGTTTTATAGTTCCCCTTCCACTATAACCATAGATAGTGAAACTAAAAGGAAGTTTCAAACCAAATTCAAATTCGTTGTTCTTGATGCAGTAATGTGCTCCTAGATTGAGATAAGCACCATTTCCAAAAAGTGAGTTTTATACGTTACTGAGGTAGTTCTATTATCGATAGTTGTTGTTCTAGCTACATAATTAGCTAACTCGTAACCAAAACCAAAGGAAAGCCCGATAGAATCCTTGCTTGTGTTGTAAAAATCATACAGATAATCCACATCAATACCATATCGCAGACCAGGATAATTCGCTTTTTTCTGCATCTTGTATCGTCTTTGTTCTATAATTCTAGAACTGAAGTATCTTTTTTGGTCTTGAGTAGCTACCCATATTGAGGTGGGCTCTTATACAAAACCCTTATTTGGGTGTCACATAGAGTTGATAAGCTCCTTTTAGTTCATATTAAAGGGTTTTATTTGGGAAACCCATTATACTTTCATCAAATGTTGTAGATGGACATAATTTTCCTGACAATAAACCTGATACTTTATCATTATAATCAAAAGCACTAGATCCTAGATTGACCGCATCAAAACTCACTCTTTGCTTCTTTTTTATTCCAAAAGAGACACTAGTGATAAGCGAAACTGCCATTATAGAAGTATAGATTTTATTTATTAATTATATTTTAATTTTATTTTAAGATGATTTATTAAATCTTATATCTTATTATAATTAGCTTAAAATTATTAATTAATGATTTATATTAATAATAAATTTATTTTTTATAATAATTTTAATAATTTTGAATGATGACTGGACACCTAAAAAAATTCGCTAGTGTTTGGGATTTATTATCAAGATTTGGGTATCATTTTTGCTTTTAAATTTCAAAGCTATATTTATCGAATGGGGTTGTCATAATGAAGTTTTTTGGTTTGGTTTTAGTGGGCGTATTTTTTACCTCGTGTTCATTGTTTAATGCTTTTGATGGAAATATCTCTCAGAATAATTGGAAAATACAAAAAATCATTGTCGGAGGCAAGGAATACCTCTCCCCGCAATCGCTAAAGGCAGAGACAACAAAGAATTCTCAAGCTTCACAAGAGATTGAACAAAACAATTCAGATGGTATGAGCAACGAAGATGACACTGCAAATGCGTTGTCTTCTGGACAAAATACTCTTCTTTCTGATTCAGATATCAATGCAACTGATGATATGCAAAATGATTCTGATAATATCAAGCAAACTAAACCATCTTTGGTTGAAGGTGAATTCACTAGTTTAAATGAGATTTCTACAATGACTTTTGATCCATCTCAACACAGAATTTATGGTCTTGCTGCTTGCAATAATTATTTTGCTAGTTATGCTTGGAAGGATGATGATCATATTGAGGTTGGCAATACAGGGATTACTAGGAAGCTTTGCAATCCTGATGAGTTGATGAGTTTTGAGTTTAGGTTTATGAGGGATTTTAATGGACTATTCACAATTACTAGAAATAAGTCCTCAATGATATTAGATAATGGAAAAATGCAGATATATCTTCAAGCAATAAATCCGCAATGAATACAATCCTAACTCAAGTGCATTGTGAAATCACCATTAAAGGCTCAAGGTTTTTGGCTTTTTTGATTCCTTTTGATGATTTTGAGCAAACCTTAAATCAGCTTAGAAAAACCCACCTCAAAGCCGCTCATTTCGTTTATGCTTATCGTGCTATGATAAAAGATCAGCTAAATGAAAGGTTTAGCGATGATAAAGAGCCTAAGGGAAGCTCTGGAATGCCCATTTTGAATGTCTTAAGAGGAAAAGAACTTATCAATATTGTAGCAATTGTCGTGCGGTATTTTGGGGGCACTTTGCTAGGAGTGGGTGGGCTTGTTAGGGCATACACTCAAAGTGTGCTTGAATGTTGTCATCTAGGGGAAGATTCGGGAGCTTTTTTGAGATTTGAAAGATTTAGCACTAGCTATTTGGAATGTGAATATTCACTCTTAGGACAGCTTGAGTATTTAGCAAAAAAACTTGAAATTATTTTAGAAAAAGAGGCTTTTTTGCAAAAGGTGGTTAAAATCAAAATATCAGGTTCAGCAACAAAAGTGGATTCATTTCTAAAAGAGTATGAGCAGGATTTAAAATTCAGGAGTTAAGTATGGAGATTCTGAGTGAATATTATTCGTGGATTAAAGTAATGCATATCATTGCCTTTGTTTCTTGGATGGCAATGCTCTTTTATCTCCCTAGAATCTTTGTTTATCATAGCGAAAATAGATCAAATAAAAGCTATACTGATATTGCAAAAGTTCAAGAGAGAAAGCTTTATTCATTTATTGGTAAGCCCGCTATGGTTTTAACTCTGATCACAGGGATTTTGATGATCGCTATCAATCCTACGTTATTTAAAATGGGAGCTTGGCTACATCTAAAGCTACTTTTTGTGGTATTTTTATTGATCTATCATTTTGTGTGTGGTTATTACCTCAAGAGATTTAAAGATGATAGGTGTGAAAAAAGTGGTATATTTTTTAGAATATTCAATGAAATACCTACGTTGTGTTTGATAGTGATTACTATTTGTGCAGTGATTAAATTTTAGGAGAAGTGATGGCAAAATTATGGGGCGGAAGATTCACCCAAGATAGTAGCAGTTTGTTAGATAGCTTCAATGCTTCCATTGCTTTTGATCAAGAACTTTGGGAATACGATATTGCCGGTTCTAAAGTTCATGCAAAAATGCTTTTGAGTATTGGTGTTTTAAAAAGATCTGAATATGAAAGCATTATCAATGGACTACAGAGTATTGCAGAACGGATTAAAAAAGATGAGTTTGAATTCAAGATTGTTGATGAAGATATTCATATGGCCATTGAAAGTGCTCTTATAGATCTTGTTGGTGAGGCGGGGAAAAAACTCCATACCGCTAGAAGTCGAAATGATCAAGTTGCACTTGATTTTAGAATGTATGTCTTAGATTATAATCGTAAAATCAGATTAAAAATACTAGATCTAATGGATACTATCTTGGAAGTTGCCAAAGAACATACTGATACTATTATGCCTGGAATGACACATCTTCAGCACGCTCAACCTATTAATTTTGGATTTCATTTGGTTGCTTGGTGCGTGAGCTTAAAGAGAGATTATCAAAGATTTTCAGACAGTTTTGAGCGTAATAACTTTCTACCATTGGGTGTTGGTGCATTAGCTGGGACACCTTATGGCAATGATAGAGAAATGATGGCAAAAGATCTAGGCTTTAAAGCTCCTACCTTGAATGCTATGGACACTGTTAGCGAAAGAGATTTTGCACTAGATATGCTCTATGATATTTCAATGCTTTTAATGCATATCTCTAGATTTTCAGAAGAGTTAGTGTTATGGAGTAGCTATGAGTTCAAATTCATTTCTATTTCAGATGCGTATTCTACTGGAAGTTCTATTATGCCCCAAAAGAAGAATCCTGATGTCCCTGAACTTTTGCGTGGAAAAAGTGGGAGAGTTTTTGGAAATCTTATGGGGCTTCTTAGTGTTATGAAGGGATTACCTCTTGCATATAACAAAGATACACAAGAAGATAAAGAAGGTGTATTTGATAGTGTTAAAACCACAATGATTTCTTTAGAGATACTAAAAGAAGTTCTTGCTAGTATGAGAATCTATCCAGAAAATATGCTAAAAATGGCAAAAATAGGTCATTTGACAGCTACAGATTTAGCTGATTTTTTGGTCAGAGAAAAGCAATTGCCATTTAGGGAAGCGCATCATATCACTGGAGAGGTGGTGGCTTTTGCTGAGAAAAAAGGTGTCGATATTAGCGAATTGAGTGAAGATGAAATATTTCAAATAACTTCTTTAAAGCTTGTAGGAATTGAAAAAATATTAGATATTAAAACATCAATGAATGCACGAGATAGTCTTGGAGGGACATCTACTCGTAGGACAAAAGAACAGATAGATGACTTAAAAAACTGGATAGATGAGAAAAAAAATGGATAAACAAAAACAGATTATTGAAATGTTTGATAGTATTGCTCCTACCTATGATAGTGCTAATCGTATATTGAGTCTAGGAATTGATGTGGCTTGGAGAAAAGAAGCTTGTAAAAAAGCTTTTGAATATTTTGGAGAGGATAGCCCTTCGGTGATACTTGATGTTGCTTGCGGAACAGGAGATATGATTTTGCATTGGGAAAGAAATGCTAAAAAATTTCAAAAAGATTTTGGAAAAATTATTGGTATTGACCCCTCTAACGGAATGTTAGAGGTGGCTAGAGAAAAACTTAAAAATCAACTAGAATCAAGAAAAGTAGAACTTTTTTTAGGCGAGGCAAAAAACCTCACAAACATAGAGAAACAAAGTGTTGATATTCTTTCCATCGCTTATGGCCTTCGAAATGTTGTCGATATAAAGGAAGCTTTAGGTGAATTTGCTAGGGTTTTGAAAAAAGGAGGAGTTCTTGTTATATTGGAATTCACAAAGAAAGAAAAAGAGAATTTTTTAGATAAGATGATGGGCTTTTACACGAAAAAAGTCTTACCAATTATCGGTGGTCTGTTATCAAAAAACTATAGGGCGTATAAATATTTGCCAGATTCTATTGATGGTTTTTTGACTTCAAGTATGCTTATAGAAGAATTGAATAAGCTTGGAGTTCAGATGAAATTTATCAAAGGTTATAGTGCGAATATTTCAACTCTTTTAATTGGAGTAAAACAACAAAATGAATAATAAAACTTTTTTAAATAGCTTTTTGGCTCTCTCAGAACCAATCACCTGGATTGCTTTGGTTGTTTTGTTTGCCTGTTTTTATTTTCTATGGATATTACAGAAGAAAAATTTTAGTTTCTCCTTGCGAATGTTTATCTCACTTTTTATGGGAATTGCTTTTGGCTTTGTGCTTCAAGCTATGGCAGACTATCCTGCTCAAGATCAGATCCAAAACATTCCTTGGCTAGTTGAAATCAAGACTTGGCTTGGTTTTTTTGGTAAGGTATTTGTAGGTTTTATCAAGATGCTTGTTGTTCCGATTATTTTATTTTCGTTGATTCGGATTATCTTGCATATTGATAATGGTATTAATCTTAAGGCACTCTTGAGTAGATCAATTTTTTGGCTTTTATTCACAACAGCAATAGCTGCTAGTGTGGGAATTTTTTTGGCAGTTAATTTCGGGTTAGGACAAAATCTACAATCTATTGCAGGTGTAGTGGAGATAAGGAAGGTTAAAACCTTTACAGATGTTTTATTAGGGCTTGTTCCAAGTAATCCAGTATTTGCTATGAGTAGTGATAATATTATTGGAGTAGTGATTTTTACATTTTTTATAGGCTTTTCTGCTAGAGCTATTTCAAAAAAAAAGGAATTTCAAGCTATCTCTAAAACCCTTGAAAATCTTGTTGAGATGGGCTATCAGATAATGATGTCAATGACCTTGTTTGTGATTCGCTTCATGCCCTATGCGGTCATATGCTTGATGAGTAATACTTTGATTTCAAATGGTTTTGGAGCCATCAGAGATACCATATTGTTTGTTATCTTAATTTATTTGGCAATGTTTATTATGCTTATTATAAATCTTTTGCTAGTTGCTTTGCATGGTTTGAATCCTTGGATTTATTTCAAAAAATCTTTAAATACTTGTTTATTGGCTTTCACAACTAGATCATCAGTTGCGATGTTGCCTTTAAGTATTTCTACTTTGATAAACAAACTAGGAGTGAATGCAGGAACAGCGAATTTTACTGCCTCTTTAGGTAGTACTGTTGGACTTAATGGTTGTGCAGGATATTTTCCTGCTATGACAGCTGTGTTTATCGCTAATATTTTGGGTGTGCAGATTGATTTTAGTTTTATGGTGATGGTTGTTATGGTCGCTATTTTAGGATCTTTAGGGATTGCTGGGATTCCTGGAGTGGCTACGATGGCAGCTTCAATTATGCTTGCAGGGATTGGTTTTGGGGATCATTTTGGACTTCTTGCGATTGTATTAGCTATTGATCCCATCTTGGATATGGCACGGACATTGAGTAATGTTTCTGGGGCTATGACCTCCGCTGTTTGTGCAGATAAGGAATTGGGCACACTTAATAAGGAGATTTATAATGCATAAAGAAGAAATATTGAACGATCTTAGTTTTGAAACAAGGATAGAAAAAGCCAAGGAAATTTTAAGCAACCTAGGGAATCAAAATTTAAATCTAAAAGATGGATTAACCTTATATAGAGATGGGATAAAAGAGCTTGAATTGGCACAAAGAATGCTAGAGAATGCAAAATTGGAATATCAAGAATTAAAAGCTCAAAATATTCAAAATAAGGAACAAGAATGAATCTTGCAATTTTTCAACTCTCCTCTCTCCCATTAAAAGAAGAAAAATTATCTACTTATGCAAAAACCATTAAAAAAGGTTCGATAGTTGTTCTTGGTGAATATGTTTTAAACTTTTTTTTTCACGATTTTAAAAACTCTCCAAAAGAGCTTCTCAATAAAATTGCTCAAAGCAAACTCACACAACTAAGCAAACTTGCAAAAAAATATCATCTCACCATTGTTGCACCCATTGTGTGTGGTGATGAAAAAAAGATCTATAAAAAAATTGCCATTATTGATGGAGATAAAACAGATTTTTATATGCAACAACGATTAATTTCTTTCTCACATTGGAATGAAGAAAAGTTTTTTGCAAATCCTAAAAGTAAAAGTTTTAAATTACCTTACATTTTTGAAAAAGATGGGCTTAAAATAGGGGTACTTTTTGGTTTTGAATTGCATTTTGATGAGATATGGATCAAGCTTAAACAAGCAGGTGTGGATGTGGTCATTTTATGTACGGCAAGTACGTTTGATTCTAATGAGAGATGGAGAGATTTGTGCAAAGCTAGAGCTTTTATTAACTCTTGTATAGTGGTTCGGGTCAATCGGATTGGAGAGTGCATACAAGAGGGGCTGAAATGGAAGTTTTATGGCGATAGTTTTATAGCTTTGCCAAATGGAAAAATAGAAGATAATCTAGGTGAGAAGGAAGAAATTTTGTGTTTAAATATACAAAGAGAACAAATTGATGAATTTGTAAAAGAGTGGAATTTTAGGTAATTTCAAAGCATTCTTTGAAAGATAAATAAAATTTCGGTATAATACGCACTCAAATATCGCAATCCTCTTCATACTAAAATCTACAAGGGAAAATATGTCAGCAAAGGCAATCAATCAGGAATTAGAAAGTCTATTTAAGGAGGCTGAAAGCGGGTTTGTTTCTTATGAAAAAATAGCACAAGTTCTTCAAAAAGCTCCTACATCCGCTCAAGTAAAAAAAATCAAAGAATCAGCTAGTAAATTTAAAAGAATACTTGTAACTTCATCTGAACTAGCTAAAAACCTCAATACTGCTGATAAAATCAAACTGGCTGAAGAAAAACGAAAAGTTTTAGACGAAGAGCTTGAAGATGAATTTGATTTTATGAAAGAAAGAGAGCTCTTAGAATGGAGTAGGAGTGATAGCCCTGTAAGAATGTATCTTCGAGAGATGGGACAAATTGCACTTCTAACAAAAGAAGAAGAGATTGAATTAAGCAAACAAATTGAGCTCGGAGAAAATACAATTTTAGATGCTATCTGTTCAGTTCCGTATTTGATTGATTTTATTTATGACTATAAAGATGCATTGATCAATAGAGAAAGACGAGTTAAAGAACTCTTTAAAAGCTTTGATGATGAAGAGAGTGATGATGAAGAGGAAGATGATGAGGGTTTAGATGAGGATGAAGGAGAAAACAAAAAACCTACTAGCAAAAAAGATCAAAAACGTGTGGATAAGGTTTTAGACAGCTTCAAGGCACTTGATAAGGCAAAAAAAGATTGGATGAAGGTTTTAGACATCGTTCCTAACCCAGATGATGATGAGTTGCTCCATATCCTTACTCTAGCACATAAAAAACAAGTCTTAAAAGATAAATTACTTGATTTAGGACCTACAAGTAAGCTTATTAATGAGCTTGTTAAGGCAATGGAAAATACGCTTAAAAGTGGAGATGGCTTTGAAAGAGAACTTAAAAGATTAGAATATAAGCTTCCTTTATTTAATGATATTCTTATCGAAAATCATCAAAAAATTCTTGATAATATTACAAATATGACTAGAGATGATATTGCTGCAGCTGTTCCTGAAGCCACTATGGTCAGTGTGTATGTTGAGCTTAAAAAACTTTTTCAAACAAAAGAAGCTAGCGAAGGAGGCTTTGATCTTGAACCAGAAAAACTCAAAGAAATTTTAGAACAAATAAAAAGAGGAAAGTCTATTTCTGATAAGGCAAAAAATAAAATGGCAAAATCTAACCTCAGGTTGGTGGTTTCTATTGCAAAACGATATACCAATAGGGGATTGCCGTTTTTAGATCTCATTCAAGAGGGTAATATTGGATTGATGAAGGCGGTGGATAAGTTTGAATATAAAAAGGGGTTTAAATTTTCTACTTATGCCACTTGGTGGATAAGACAAGCAATTTCTAGAGCAATCGCAGATCAAGCTAGAACAATTCGGATTCCTATTCATATGATAGAAACCATTAATCGTATTCATAAAATTATGCGTAAATATGTCCAAGAAGTTGGTAAGGAGCCTGATGTTGAAGTTATCGCTCAAGAAGTTGGACTGCCTGTAGATAAAGTTAAAAATGTTATCAAGATAACCAAAGAGCCTATCAGCTTAGAAGCTCCTATTGGGAATGATGATGATGGAAAATTTGGGGATTTTGTTGAAGATAAAAACTCAATGGGTCCGATGGATTATATTATGAAAGAAGACTTGAAGGTTCAAATTGATGAAGTTTTAGATCAACTTAATGATAGAGAAAAAGCCGTTATTCGTATGCGTTTTGGATTGCTTGATGATGAAAGTGATCGAACACTAGAAGAAATCGGCAAAGAACTCAATGTAACAAGGGAACGTGTCAGACAGATAGAATCTAGTGCCATCAAAAAACTTAAACATCCTAAAGTAGGCAGAAAACTTAAAAATTACATTGAAGAGTAGAAGTGAAAAGAGTTTTTTCAAATTCTTTTTCTTATCATACTATTATCCTTGCATTTGCAGTTCTTTTTGTGGGATTTTATAATGATACTTTTTGGCTAAAAATTTATTCATATTCTATTGAAGAAATTGATAATGGCGGGTATTTTCTTGTTTTTGTAACATTCATTACTTATGTGCTTATTTTGGCACTCGCAATGGAATTGATAACCTTCAGGCTGAGTGCAAAGTGGATCATCGGGATCCTTGTTTGTATCGCTGGAGTGAGTCAATACTATATGAAAACCCTTGATATTTCTATCAATGATATGGTAATAGAGAGTTTGCTCAAAACCAATCTATCTGAAGCGAAGGAATTTCTTAGTGCAGGACTGTTTTATTCCTTGATAGGCTATGTTTTTTTACCCATTTGTATTTTATATGTAATGAGACTTAAGCATAAGACCTCTTTTCTGAGAGGGGTGAGAGTAAAATTCATTCTGATTATGGTATATATCCTTTCGATATTAGGGATGTATGTTTGGCAAGGTAGCAATATTGTTTTTGCATTTAAAAGCTCTAAATCTATTATTTATATGACAAATCCTATTTCTCCTATTCGTTCAACTATTGATTATGTTTTGAATTCTTTTGATACTCCTAAAGAATTCACTCATATTGCATTAGATGCAAAATTATCCACACATCATCATAAAAAGATCTTTGTTCTGGTTATTGGGGAGAGTGCACGAGCTGCGAATTTTTCCTTAAATGGTTATTCTAGAGACACAAATCGTTATACAGAAAAATTAGACTCTTTAGTGAATTTTACAAATTTTTATTCTTGTGGCGTTATCACTGCGATTTCTATCCCTTGTATGCTTACGAACTATACTCATCAGAGTTATAAAAAAAGAAATCAATCTATATATACAGACAACCTATTAGATATCACCCAAAGAGTAGGGTATGAAACTTATTGGATCAGTAACAATGGAGATACTTGTATAGGGGAAGTTTGTGCAAGAGTTAAAAATATCACGTATTACAATGATGGAAGACTTGATGGGGCGATGCTTGAAAAGATTGATACACTCATAAAAAATGCAAAAGATGATTCTTTTATTGTGGTGAATTTGCATGGTTCTCATGGAGCGTTGTATTATCAGAGATACCCTAAGGAATTTGAAATATACACACCTGTATGCAAAGAAAAAGAGCTACAGAAATGCTCTCATCAAGAGATTGTGAATGCTTATGATAATTCTCTTATTTATACAGACCATTTTGTTTATCATATCACCCAATCCTTGAAGCAGAAAAAAGATTTTTTTACAGGACTGTGGTATTTAAGTGATCATGGGGAGAGTTTGGGTGAATATGGACAATATATGCACGGAGGGTTGCCTTACCCACTTTCACCAGATTTTCAAAAGCATATCCCCTCTTTGATTTGGCTTGGAAAAGGTTATGAAGCACAACTTGATAAGCTTTTTAAACACAAAGACGATGGATTCAATCATGATTATTTGTTTCATACAATGCTACATCTGCTTGATATTCAAACAGACGCATATGAGAGGCAACTTGATATTTTAAAATGAAATTTATCTTCTAGGGATTGTGATTTAAATTCAATTCGTTTGATGCTAGTTTTAGATCTATTTGATATCTTGAAATAAACTTCACCATCAATGGAGATTATTTTTCGATCCCATAGTTTTCGGTTATTTGATTACAGCTATCAGGATCAGTCTTTTTGATTTCTCATTATCGCTGGCACATCAAGATCAATTTCGTTATAGTAGTCTCCATTTGATATTGCATTTGATATTGTTATAGCATCTAGAGACATATTTCGCACAGGACGAACTTGGGGCTCTACATTCGCCTGAATATCATTGATGATTTCTTTTTCAAAACCTGTGGCAATAATGGTTATTCTCACGCAATCTAATGCAATATCCTCGCTTGTTTGAGTTCCAAAGATAATATAAGCATCTTCGTGTGCAGCTTCTGCTACAAATTCCATTGCTTCATTAATCTCAAGCAATGGATAGTTGGGATTGATTTCAAAATTTACCAAAACGCCCATTGCTCCGTTAATAGAAAGGTTGTCAAATAATGGAGAATTGATAGCGACTTTTATGGCTTCAGCTGCTGCATTTTCCCCTTTGGCCTCTCCTGTTCCCATTAACGCAAGTCCTTTATGACTCATCACGGTCTTTAGATCGGCAAAATCCACATTAATATCATTTTCACCATAATTGAGAATCACTCCTGATATTCCATTCACGGCTTTGGCCAAAATATTATCAACCTCTTTAAAACTTTCTTTGATACCTGCATTTTTACTTATAGTGGATAATAACTTTTCATTAGGAATCACAACGATGGTATCGCTATTTTTTTTAAGTTCTTTGAGTCCTTCTTCGGCAATTTTAGTACGTTTATTTCCTTCCATTTTGAAAGGTTTAGTAACAATGGAGATGGTCAATGCCCCTGTTTCTTTTGCAGCTGCAGCGATGATAGGTGCAGCACCTGTCCCTGTTCCCCCGCCAAGTCCAGCAGACACAAAGACGATATCAGAACCCTGTAAGCTTTCCTTGATATTTTCAAAGCTTTCTTGAGCTGCTTGCATACCCACTTCAGGTTGCATACCTGCACCTAGTCCTTTGGTTAATTTTTCACCAAGTTTGATTTTAATTCTAGCTGGAGAGTTGTCTAAATGTTGAATATCTGTATTAGCAGCTATGAGGGTTATATCTTTATGTGCACCTGTTGCCATAAGGTGGGCTATCATATTCGAACCACCTCCACCAACACCTATAGCAGTTATCTTAGCTCCATTTGTAGCGTGGATTTCTTGTATGTCTATTTTTATATTTTCTTGTGCCATTTTTTGCCTTTCTTAGAATAACTTCGATGCCAATCGTGTGAATAAATTGGTTACGGTGTTCTTTTTGGAACCATCAATATCTTCAATTATATCTTTTTTTTGAACCTTTTGCATATCTTTTGCGACTTGTTCTTTTAGATTTGTTAGATCTGCTTCAATAAAACTTCTTTGTTGAGCGTATTGAGGGATTGGTTCAGCGTTAATTTTTTCTTTCTTGTAGCGAATATTCTTCTCTGAATCTTTCTCATAATTGGTATGTTTCCCAGCACCATACCATATTAGACCTATGGCGGTAGAATTTGATGCATCTTTTAGATCATCAAAAAGTCCACTAACATCAATAGGTTTTTTTATTTTTACTCGCATTCCAATTGGAAATATAGCTGTTGCAATTTCTTCGATACCTGTCATATTTGTCATTCCACCAGTTAGGACGACTCCCGCTCCTAATTGATCTTTTAGACCACTTCGATTGATTGATTTGATTAAAATGCTTAGAGTTTCTACAACTCTTGAATGTATAACTTTCTGAACAGTTTCTAAAAGAACACGATGCTTGTTATCACCCTCTCCAATAGCGGGAACTTCAATCATTTGAGATGAGTTTTCATCTGATATGGGACTCAAATTGCCATAGTTGATTTTAACTGCTTCAGCTGCAGATACATAAGTATTTAATACGATTGCTAGATCGCTAGTGATGTGATGAGAACCAACTCCTAGAAAATCATTATATTTCATAGAATTGCCATCATATATCATCAATTCGCAAGTGTTTCCACCTATATCAATGCAAGCCACTCCCATTTCTTTTTCATCATCATCTAAAACGGCAATTGAACTAGCATAAGAAGCTAACACGACATTTTCTATTTCAACTCCTGCGAGTCGAACAGTTTTTTTAAGATTTTCCAAACTCGTGCGTTGAGCTGTTACGATATGTACAAAAACTTCAAGTCTTGTTCCACTCATTCCCATCGGATCTTCTATGAAGTCTTGATCATCAAGTTTGAATTTGTATGGAAGGACGTGTATTACTTCGTATTCAGAAGGTATAGAGGCATTATAAAGAGCAGTTTCAAGCACTCGTCCTATTTCTTTGATACTTATTTCACTACCAGGAATATTAATGACTCCTGAACTATTAATGCTTTTGGTGTAAGCTCCAGAAATGGATATGATGGCTTTGTTAATATTATCAACCCCAGCCATTCTTTTAGCATCCATTATCGAACTTTTCACACTTTTGCTAGCTTGTTCTATATTGACAATGACGCCTTTTTTTACTCCCAGAGATTTTTGTATTCCAGAACCGATTATTTGAGGGATACCATCCCTTATCTCAGCAATGATGGAGCAGATTTTGCTTGATCCTATATCAACCCCTAGTACTGTATGAGTCAAATTCGCCTCCTAATCTTGGTATCTTTTTATTGTATATTTTTGCCTGAGATAATCAATAAGAACTTTTTGTATATATTGAGTTTTTAGATTCGTGGTCATTGTTACCATTGCGTTATTATCCTTTATGGGACTCTTAAAATTTTGCTCTTTTATCCTAAATAAGATTGCCTTATTGTTTATTATAACAAAATTTGACTTTTTTTGGTTGATAAATATTTCTCTGATCAGTTTAGATATCTCTTCCTTTGTAAGTCCTTGTATTTTGCCATCAAAATCAACATTCACAAATCCGATATCTTGACCTTTAAAAGAGGAAAGCTTATTTTGAGCTTCTAGCTTTAACAGATCAATTTTCTTGGTTTGTGTTAGATCTGATAGTGCTTCTTGTTTGGCTTGTTCAAAGGTTTTGATTTCAGGTTCTTTTCTTGAAATTAATTTCAAGATCATATAACCATTTTTATACAAAAATGGTTTTAATGTTTGTCCCGCCTTAGATTTTTGTAGTTCTTGCATAATCTCTATGGGGTATTGCTTACTTTGTTCTGTTATGGTCTCGCTTATATTATTGATGTTGTTTTTTTTGAGATTGAGATATTCCTTTGTGGCTAATGAGAGAGTTTTATGCAATTGAACATCTTTTTGGACTCTAGGTTTGATTTTTTCAAATGGTTCTAACTCGCCTTTTTCATTGATATAAAGACTTTTATTTTGATCGTAGTATTCCTGTACCTCCTTTGGAGAAACATCTTGCAAGGTTGAGTCTATGAAATGATTTTCAATACCATAGCTAAGTGAGGTTTTATAGTTGGCTTTATTTTTTTCCCAGTAGGTCTGAAGTTCAGATTCGGTGATTTTTGGGTGAATGGTGTCCGTGGTCAATATGGACAACTCAATTCTATCTTGCAACTTGAATGCTGAAGATATTGTATCTAACTCTAAAGGGGTAATGGAATCAGGAAATAAATCTGTCATTTTTTGCAGGAGTAACATATCGCGGATATTTCTTTCAAAATCTACAGGTCTATAATTGTTTTCTTTCAGGGTTGTCTTATATATTGCTTCATCAAAATGCCCATTATTTTGAAACGCCTCACTCTTAGTGATTTGATCAATGACTTCAGAGTCTTGCACACGTAACCCTAAATCTAGTGCAAAATTTTGCACTAAAGCTTGGTTGATAAGAATTTGAGAAGCAAATTGTTTGGCCATCTTATCTAATCCTATTGCCTTTGCCTCATCAGGATCAATATTGCCTCCAATTGCTTGAGCGTAAGTTTGATACGTGTTGTTGTAGGCTTGTTCAAACTGTTGAGCGGTTATTTTGATATTCCCAACCTTAATGACTGTGTCTCCAAATAAAGATGTATTCAGGTTAAACTGACCCCATCCTATCCCTCCAGCTACAATAAAAGCTATTGAGCTGACCCATATTGTGATAACGAGATATTTTCTATGTTTTTGCATCCACTCTATCATTGTGTGAAAAATCCTTAGCTATAATTTTAAATTTACCTCTTGAAAAAGTATTAAAAAATATTAATTCAGAACAAGATTAAACCATACCATAATTCATTGGGGATTATACCAAAAATGGTTAAAATTAGGCTTATATGAGACAAATTTAAGGGGATTTTGATGAATACTAAAGAAATATTGAATTTAGATATCAAGAGCATATGGCATCCTTGCACACAAATGAAAGATCACGAAAAGCTTCCTATCGTGCCAATAAAAAGCGGTAAAGGGGTTTATTTGTATGATTTTGAAGGAAAATCATACATTGATTGTGTTAGCAGTTGGTGGGTGAATCTTTTTGGTCATAGCAATGATTATATCAATTCTAAACTCAAAGAGCAAATTGACACGCTTGAACACGTTATTTTGGCAGGTTTTACACATCAGGGGATCGTGGAACTTTCTACTAGGTTGATAGGTTTGACACCAAAAGGCTTGGATAAATGTTTTTATGCAGATAATGGTTCTTCTGCAGTTGAGGTCGCTTTGAAAATGAGTTATCATGCTCATTTACTAGATGGAAAAAAAAGATTTAAATTTCTTTCTTTGAGCAATTCTTATCACGGAGAGACTATAGGGGCTTTATCTGTAGGTTCTGTTGAGCTTTATAAAAAAACTTATAACCCTATTCTTATTGAATGTATCACTACTCCTGTGCCCAAAAATGATGAAGAGGTTGATTTTGCACTTACAAAACTCAAGGAAGTCTTAGATCAAGAAGGAGAAAATATTTCTGCTTTTATTTTAGAGCCTTTGATACAGTGTGCAGGAGGTATGCACATATATTCTTCTGTTTATATTAAAAAAGCAGTTCAAATGTGCCAAGAAAGAGATATTTATGTAATTTTTGATGAAATTGCAGTGGGATTTGGTCGTAGCGGAAGTTTATTTGCGTACGAACAATGCGATGTTGTGCCTGATTTCTTGTGTTTGTCAAAAGGGATAACTGCGGGATATATGCCATTATCTGTGGTAATGATGCGTGATCAGATTTATCAGAAATTTTATGCACCCTATGAAGAGCAAAAGGCATTTTTACATTCTCATAGTTATACTGGAAATGCCCTAGCTTGTGCCTGTGCCAATGCTACGCTTGATATTTTTGAGAATCAAAATATAATTGAAAAAAATAAAAAATTAAGCGAATATATTGTTTCTGTTATGAAAAATCTAAATGAATTTGATTTTGTTGCTAATATCCGGCATAAGGGAATGGTATTCGCATTTGATTTGATAGGTTTTTTACCTGACAGGAGAGTAGGGTTAGAGGTTTTTGAAGCGGGATTAAAACTAGGCATATTATTGAGACCTTTAGGAAATACGATTTATTTTATGCCACCTTATGTGATTGAACATCATCACATAGATTATATTTTTGATTCCCTCAAAACTATTTTAAAACAAATCAAATATTAAGTAAGAATTCAATATAATCTCCACAGAGTTAAATGGGTATGATTGATTAATTTAACAAAGGAAGGTTTTATGGAGGCCAAGAAAAAGCGTGTTTTGGTAAAATTTTCAGGTGAGGCGTTAGCAGGAGAGAATGGTTTTGGGATTGATAGTTCAATTTTAGGTTATATTGCAAATGAAATCAAAACTCTTTCTGAGGGTGACATAGAGATTGGGATTGTTATTGGTGGCGGTAATATTATTCGAGGTGTGAGTGCCTCTGCTGGAGGAATTATCAGACGAACTAGTGGGGATTATATGGGAATGCTTGCTACGGTTATTAACGCTGTGGCAATGCAAGAAGCACTCGAGCATATTGGGATGGATGTGCGGGTTCAAAGTGCAATTGAAATAAAAGAGATTTGTGAGTCTTATATTTATCGTAAGGCTATTAGGCATCTTGAGAAAGGGAGAGTCGTTATTTTTGGAGCAGGGACGGGGAATCCCTTTTTTACCACTGATACAGCCGCCACATTGCGTGCTGTCGAGATTGGAGCTGATATGATTGTAAAAGCGACTAAGGTTGATGGTGTATTTGATAAAGACCCTCATAAATTTCCAGATGCTAAAAAAATCGATGTGCTTAGCTATGATCAGGCACTCAAGGATAATATAAAGGTGATGGATGACACTGCAATTGCTTTAGCAAAGGATAATAAACTTCCAATTGTAGTGTGTAATATGTTCAAAAAAGGGAATTTGTTAGAAATTATCAAAAATTCTAGTGGGATTTGTTCTGTAGTAAGATAGTAGAATTTAAGCATCTAAAAAAAATAATAAAAGGATTGAAATTGAGAATAGAAGAGATTGTATCAAAAGCATTAGAAAAAACAGGAGATGACAGGTATTTGCTTTCAAATTTGGTTTTTGCTAGAGTGAAGCAATTATGTGCAGGTGCAAAGCCTTTGGTAGATACGGATTTAAAACAGATTAAACTTGCAGATATAGCACTTTTAGAGATTGCTGAAGGCAAAGTGAGTATTGATAGAGTTGATGAAAAAAACCCATAGGCGTGCACGTAGTTGGAATTTTTTGACACTCTAAGGCAGATCAAAACTAAAAAAGAGGCAATTCAAACTCTTTTTGAACTAACAAAGATCACTCCAAAGATACAGAATGCTCTCAATATTGCTATTGAATATCATGATGGGCAGAAAAGAAAAAGTGGTGAACCTTATGTGATTCACCCAATTTGTGTTTCCTGTATCGTGGCTTTTTATGGCGGAGATGAATCGATGATTTGTTCTGCACTCCTCCATGATGTTGTCGAGGATACATTGTGTGATATTGAGTTCATAAAGAGTGAATTTGGGCAAGATGTTGCAGTATTGGTAGATGCATTGACCAAGATTGTTGAAATCAAGGAAGAATTAAATCCGAATCATTCTAGTAAAAAACTTATCACTTCAGCACTTTCATTTAGAAAAATGCTTGTTGCAGCTATCAAGGATCCTAGAGCATTGGTGGTAAAAATCAGTGATAGGCTTCATAACATGCTTACATTGGAGCCTTTAACTCATGAGAAACAGATTCGTATCTCTGAAGAGACTTTGGTCGTATATGCACCTATTGCACACAGGTTGGGTATTTCTTCGATAAAAAATGAACTTGAAGATAGAAGTTTTTATCATATATTCCCTCAAGAGTATGAGAAAATTCAAGAATATATCAAGGAAAATAAGCAGTCATTATCTCTTAGACTTAATGATTTTACTGAAAAATTGACTAATATGCTTTTGAAAAATGGTCTTTCTGGATCGGATTTTCGTGTGGAGAGTAGGGTTAAACGTCCTTATTCAATCTATTTAAAAATGCAAAGAAAGGGTGTGAGCATTGATGAAGTGCTTGATTTATTGGCAGTACGGATTATTGTAAAAGATCCTATTGATTGTTATAAGGTATTAGGGATTGTGCATTTAGATTTCAAACCCATTGTTTCTAGATTTAAAGATTATATTGCCTTGCCTAAAGAAAATGGTTATCAGACTATTCATACCACAATATTTGATGAATCTTTGATTTATGAGATACAAATTCGTACTTTTGATATGCATAAAAGTGCAGAATATGGTATTGCTGCACATTGGAAATATAAAACTGGGGGAATAGCACCAAGTTTAGAGTGGCTTAATAATCTTCAATATCAAGACAATACCATTGAGGAGTTTTATGAACTTGCCAAAAATGATTTGTATCAAGAGGATATTGTCGTTTTTTCTCCTGCTGGGGATACTTATACTTTGCCTGTTGGAGCAGTTGCACTTGATTTTGCTTATGCTATTCATAGTGAATTGGGAGATAATGCAAAAGAGGCTTATATTAATAATGCTAAAGCTTCGCTTTTACAAACTCTAAGAAGTGGGGACATTGTTCGCATCATATCAGATCCAGAAAGTCTCCCAAAATCAACCTGGATCGATGCTGTTAAAACCTCTAGGGCAAAAAGTCATTTGAGAATCCAGCGTCAAAATCAGATCAGAGAGGTGGAGAAAAAAAGTGCTATCAACATTTTAGCAACCATTTTTAGTAAAGATAGAAAAATATTTGAACGCTATATTTCCCTCAAAGGTCTTGATGCTTCTATCCATAGAGCAACCAAAGATATGGGATTTTTACAAGAACTAAAAAATAAAATCAAACAAAGCTTTAATAGTCAATCAAATTTTTTTGCTAAAATCAAGATGAATATGCTCAAACTAAAGGAAATAGAACTAGAAAATTTTCTTATTTGTAGCAATCGAAATGTAAATGAAGTTTTATTTGACTATTGTTGTCATCCTAAATACGGAGATGAGATTTTGGCTATAATATCGGGTCAAAAAGCAATTGTTCATCATAAACTATGTGAGAAGCTCAAAGATGAAATTGAAATGGGCGTTCCGATGGTTTTTGTGCAATGGGTGAAGAAAATAAAAACCGCCTTCAAAATAATCGTTGCACTTGAAGATAAAAAAGGGAGCTTAGCGAGTTTTTTGACTACTTTAGCCAATAATAATTGCAATGTGATGGGCATCTCTTATGTTGGTTATAAAAGCCAGTTTTCAACGCATTGTGAAATTTTGTTTGAAACGGATATGAAAGATGTCAAATCGTTTAGAGATTTTTTGATAAGAAAGTATAAAATGATAGAATTTTCAAGTTTAAAAGATGCATACCAAAATTGAGGCCTGATGATGGATAAACAAGACAAAGCAAATCTTGGGTTAGAGTTTAGCGAGAAAACACAAGAAGCCATGGCGGAGATTAGCAGAGGATGTAGTGAGTTTATAGGATCTGAATATATCGCTTCTTTGGTAGAAAAATTTTATCAAAGCAAAGAAAGATTTATCGTAAAAGCAGGTTTTGATCCAACCGCTCCTGATCTTCACCTTGGGCATACGGTATTGATTCAAAAACTAGCGACATTTCAAAAATATGGCGGGGGGGGGGAGGTTTTTCTTAGGGAGTTTTTCCCCACTACCGGCGAGCCTCTGTGGGAAAAAAAAAACAAAAAAAAAAACAAAAAAAAAAAAAAAAAAAAAAAAAAAGTTATCCACTAAAAAAAAAGATTTTAAATACATACATTAAAAAAACACAAAAAAGATTTTTAATTCCAAAACACTAAAGTAAATAAG
>NZ_MLAT01000069.1 GCF_002272795.1 Helicobacter sp. 13S00482-2
CTATGGATTTTATTCTTGATGGATTTAAAACAAGAAATACAAAGTTTTCCAAATGCAAAAACAAACAATATTGATGGCATGGGTAGAATAAATAAATAATAAATTCCATCTATTAAATAGATATGATAGAACCTTAATATCAATAATATAATTGATATAATACTTAATAATAAATATTTATAATTAAAATTTATCAATAATCTTAAAATAAAATATATAATGCTAATAATATAAATAATATATATAGAAATATAACTAATAAAATGAACAGAAGACATAAATAATACTATATTAAATAATTTATAAAATGATTTATTAGTAAATATATACTCTTTTAAAGAGATTAAAGCTATACAAATCATTATAGATATAATTACAATAATATCCATAATATCCATAATATTTAATATTTTAATACTATAAAATTCAAATATTAAATATCCTCCAATTTTATGTATATATATCATTAATATTAGAATTATATTTATATTAAAATAAATATAATTTTTTGAATATTTTTTTATATCTGATAATTGATAAAAAACTGAGGCAAAAAACAAGAAAGGGAAATTTAGTAATAAAATAATTACTCTAACAGACACCTGGTCTTTATATAATGGAGATTGACATAA
>NZ_MLAT01000016.1 GCF_002272795.1 Helicobacter sp. 13S00482-2
TAGGCCTATAGATTAGAATTTTGATATGTTCTTTGTTATTATTAAGTTTTAAAAAAGACCTCTTAAATTCGCATCTTAAAAAACATAAAAAAATACTTAGTTTTTTAAATATTTATGATTTTGCTTTAGAATCTTCTATTAGATACAAATGAGGAGTTGAAAATGAAATATAAAGTTTTAATCAGTGTCGTTTTGGCGGGTGCATTAGGTTTGAATGCCTTTGCAATTGATGATGTTCCAAGTGTAGGTAAACGAATATCTCCAGATGTGGCTCCTAATATGGTCTATTCTTATAATAATTCTGTAAAAGAAGCAACACAAGCGGTCGTTAATATCTCAACACAAAAGAAAATAAAAAACCAAATACCTAATAATCCAATGTTCAATGACCCATTTTTTCAGCAATTTTTTGGAGATATGTATAGCCAGATACCAAAAGATAGAGTTGAGCGTGCATTAGGGAGTGGTGTTATTATCTCTCCAGATGGATATATTATTACTAATAATCATGTGATTGATGGTGCGGATAAAATTACTGTTACTTTGCCTGGAAGCACACAGGAATATTCTGCGACATTGGTGGGTGCTGATCCAGATGGTGATTTGGCCGTGATTCGTATCGATAAAAAAAATTTACCCTATATAAAATTTGCTAATAGCTCGGATTTGCTTGTTGGAGATTTGGTTTTTGCTATAGGGAATCCATTTGGTGTTGGTGAAACAGTTACACAAGGTATTGTTTCAGCTCTTAATAAAAATGGTATGGGTATTAATAACTATGAAAATTTCATACAAACAGATGCCTCAATTAATCCAGGAAATTCAGGTGGTGCTTTGATTGATAGTAGGGGTGCTTTGATTGGAATTAATACTGCAATCATTTCAAGAACGGGTGGTAACCATGGTATTGGTTTTGCCATTCCTTCAAATATGGTTAAAACTGTTGCAAAAGAGCTTATCAAAAATGGAAAAGTTGAAAGAGGTTTTCTAGGTGTAGGCATACAAGATGTTGATAATAATCTTAGAAGTGCTTATCAAGATAAACAAGGTGCTATCATAATCAGTTTAGAAAAAGACTCTCCAGCAAAAAAAGCAGGTTTGATGGTTTGGGATTTGATCACAGAAGTAGATGGAAAAAAGATAAAAGATGCAGCTCAACTCAAGAATATTATTGGCTCTTTAGCTCCTAATCAAAAAATTGTAGTCAAATATATTCGTGACAAAGTCGAGCATACAGCCACTATTGTTTTAGCAGAGAGAAAAAATGCGAATAAAAAAGAGATTAGTGTTCCTAAAGGAAATATGCAAGGACAGCTTAGTGGATTGAGAGTTGAAGCTTTAACGCCTCAGATCAAACAAAGGAATAAAATTCCAAATGACATTAATGGCGTCATTGTGAGTTCTGTTGCAGAAAATTCTCCCGCAGAGAATGCTGGGTTCGTTCAAGGTGATATCATCTCTCAAATTGAGGATATCTCTATAAAAAGTACGGCAGATTTTACAAAGGCACTTGATAAATATAAAGGTAAAACTAAACGCATACTCATTTATACTGGGAATGGAATCAAAACTATTGTGACTAAATGATATCACTCCTTTGTCATCAATAATATCAGATGATGACAAGGGATTTCAAACTATTTTTATTCCCAAAAAGTATTATGAGCATTAAGAGAAGTATTAAAAAGTTTAGGCTAGAATCCTCAAATAAAAGATATTAGGAGGTTTGTTTGAAGGGTATTATTTTGGCTGGGGGAAATGGCACTAGACTTTATCCAAGCACTCTAGCGATATCTAAACAGCTTCTACCTATCTATGACAAGCCAATGATTTATTATCCTCTTTCTGTTTTGATGCTTTCAAAGATTCGGGAAGTTCTCATCATCTCCACCCCCAAAGATATTGGCAAGTTTCAAGAAATATTTTCTGATGGAAGTTGGCTAGGAATGTCAATAAGTTATTGTGTTCAACCTGAACCAAATGGACTTGCTGAAAGCTTTATTTTGGGGAAGGATTTTATCGCTAATGATAGTGTGTGTCTTGTTTTAGGAGATAATATTTTTTATGGGCAGGGATTCAGTCAGTTACTTCAAAGATCTGCAAGATTGGATCCAAAAGGTGGTGGAGCAATTGTTTTTGGTTATCCGGTAAAAGATCCTGAGCGATTTGGTATCATTGAGCTTACAAAAGAGCTTAAACCTATTGCCATAATTGAAAAACCTTCAAAACCAAAGAGCAATCTTGCACTCACTGGACTGTATTTTTATGATAATTCTGTGGTAGATATTGCTAGTTCGCTCAAACCTTCTATTAGGGGAGAATTAGAGATTACAGATATTAATATTGCTTATTTGCAAAGTAATAATCTAAAAGCTGAGATACTAGGTAGAGGTTTTGCCTGGTTAGATACAGGAACTCACGATAGTTTGCTGGAAGCGGGAAGTTTTGTACAAACTATTGAACACAGGCAAGGCTATAAAATTGCCTGTATAGAGGAAATTGCCTATAATAATGGCTGGATAGATTCAGGAACTTTAAAACAAAGAGCGGCAAGACTTGAAAAGAGTGGATATGGGAAGTATCTTTTAAAATTACTAGAAGACTAAAAAACAATCTCAATGGAGCATAGATGAAAAAAATAAATAATTTTAATTCAGATGAAAAGATACTACGATACACAAACAAGATCGATTATTTTTTCAATTCTCATAAGACATTGGTCGTAACTGAGCTTGATCTTACCAATAAATGCAATCATCGGTGCCCAGGTTGTTGCGGTAATAATGAAAATAATGCCGAATTAACAAAAGATCAAGTTGAGGCCGTTGTAGAAGGGCTTAAAAGTTTAGACAATAAGGGTGTCATTCTCTCTGGTGGTGGCGAACCCACTATAAGCCCATATTTTGAATACGCTATTTTTTTGATAAAAAAAGCTGGAATGAATATCGGGCTTAATTCTCACGGAATGAGTTTAGATGAAAATAAAGCTAGAATCATTGCTGAAAATTTGGAATATTTTAGGATAAGCCTAGATGCTGGAAGCCCTGAAATGTATGCAAAAATACACGGAATGAAGCCACATCATTTTGAAAAAACACTTGAAAATATTGCTATGTTTGCTCAAATAAAAAAAGAGCTCAATTCTAAGACAAGTTTTGGCGTAGGATTTCTAACTTCTGAACTCACGCAAGGCGATATGGAGTCTTTTGTAAAACTCGTAAAGGAGCGTGGTGCAGATTTTGCACAGTTTAGACCATTTACAGGCAATACATTAGATATATTACCCTATCTTGAAGAACTCAAGAAAAAATACGAAGATAATGATTTTAAAATTGTCGCTAGTTATCAGAAATACAAGGAAATGGTAGATGTGAGTTATCGTGGTTATGATAAATGTCATGGGATGTTTTTTTCCACTGTTATTAGTGCGGATTTTAAAGTTTGGGCGTGTTTACACTTTAGACAAAGTGATAAACATTTTTTAGGAGATCTTAGAGAGCAGAGTTTAGAGGAAATATGGCGAGGAGCTAGAATAAGAGAAGTTTATGAGTCCATTAATTGTGCGGAGTGTCCTATTCTTTGTCGAAATGATAGTTTTAACCGAACTTTAAACAAGCTCAGTTTAGAAGTAACCAATAGCGAATTTCTATAGTTTTATGCATATGCCTTATTGGGCGTCATGGCAACTTTGGTGGTTTGTTGATTCCTTAAATGGTGGTATAATCCTTAAAAATATCCCTTAAAAAGTTGGAGTTAGCTTGAATAAAATTAATGTGAATAAACCTTACTTACCTGATATTAATAAGTATAAAAAGTACCTCGATAGGATTTGGAGAAACAATCATTTAACAAATTTTGGTCCTCTTAGCATGGAGTTAGAGCTAAAATTATGTGAATATTTAGGAGTTGATAATTTACTCTTGGTTAGTAATGGAACTTTGGCACTTCAGATTGCTTATAAAGTTTTGGGCATAAAAGGAGAAGTTATCACCACACCTTTTTCTTTTGTTGCTACCACAAATACGATTTTGTGGGAAAATTTAAAGCCAGTATTTTGTGATATCAATCCCCAGACGTTTTGCATTGATGAGCAAAAAATAGAGAAACTCATCACTCCTAAAACTGAAGCTATTTTGCCCGTACACGTGTTTGGAAATCCTTGTGAAGTTGAGTTTATAGATATAATCGCTAAAAAGCATAATCTTAAGGTTATCTATGATGCTGCTCACGCTTTTGGAGTTAAGTATAAAAATAATAGTATTTTTAACTATGGAGATATATCAACGCTTAGTTTTCATGCTACCAAGTTATTTCATTGTGTAGAGGGAGGAGCTTTGATAGCCACGGACAACGCTTTTATACAAGAAGCAAAAAAAATTATTAATTTTGGATTGTCAAATAGTTTTCCAGACTCACTAGGCATCAATGCAAAAAATAGTGAATTCCACGCAGCAATGGGGCTTTGTATGCTTGAAGATATAGATATTATTTTCCAAGAACGTCAGAAAATTTGGATGTATTATTATGAGCAACTTAAGGATTCTTTTCATATACAAAAAATTTCAAAAAATGCAAACAATAATTTTCATTATTTTCCAATCATATTTAAAAATCAAGAAAAACTTTTGAATGTCTTGAGTATTTTGGAGAAAAAAAATATCTTCCCTAGAAGGTATTTTTATCCAAGTCTGAATATTTTAGATTTTAATTCTAAAAATCAGAGCTGTCCTGTTTCTGAGGACATCTCAAAGCGTATTTTATGTTTGCCTATTTATGTAGGACTTTCACAAAAAGATCAAGATAGAGTTATAGAAGGCCTTAGATCTTAAAATTTACTATAGAGTTACAAATACTTCATTGGTACAGGGAGTGAAACGTTTTGTGATAATTATTTTGTAAAAGTACTCTTAAAGAAATACAATATTTTTGAGGATGAAAAACCTGATCATGCATTTTGTTTTTTATTTGTCTATGAGCATGTAGGATATGACTTATAGAAGCACTAACAGCTGAAAAATGTATCCTGATTTTAATGCGTGTGATTATGCTATAGGATTGTATTGTATTTGAAGACAGGTATATTTCTGACTCAGCTTATCTTTTAGATGAAAAAATATTAAAACCATGGCAAAAAAGATATTTTTAGAGATATATTTTAGAGTCCAAGACAAAGTTTTTAATCATATTTATTCGTATTTTGATAGCCCAAAAATCTGGGAAGAATTTTTTTAGTGATACTTAAAAAAAGTTGATAGTGCTCAAATATATCGCAATAATATACCCACACCTTTGTCTATTATCAATGAGGTTTTTCTAGTAGTAAATATGAATTTATGAAAATTATAAATTTACTATAGTATTTGAAAATTCCTCTACAACACTTACGCAATAGATCGCTTGAGCATTTAGAGCTAGAATGATTTCTATTTATTGGAAAAACCCTAGAATAAGTGATTTTTATTTCAGAGATAGCGGATAAATGATAAATCTTTTTGTGAATGCAGATTCATTTAAGATGGTTTAAACCGTTATAGAAATAGATAGGAGTTGAGGGGTTATTTTAGAAATGCTAAAAAAGTCAGCTTTTAACGATTGTGATAATCCCCTTAGGCGATATGAGTTGTTCGTAGATTTTCTTGATAATATTTTTCAAGCAAATAGAATAAAAAACAAACATTGGTTCAAAAATTGCAACCAAGCATCCAAAAAATCCCAAAAATCATTCACCATCAAAATAAGGTTTTGATATTTTTTTAAAAAATGACCCTGTCAGATTGTTCAAAAAATATCAAGAATAGAAATTAAAAATCATTTCTAATGGTTTTAAAGATTGTTTTTAGCTTTTCTTAGCGATCCTAAGAATGCCTTTGAGTTTAATGTTCCAGAGGTTTTCAATCATTCGCTTTACTCCATAAGCAAATAATCCTGAAATTTTTCTATTCATAAAAATTCCTAATCCATAACCCTTTCCTAGAGAACACACACTGCCTCCAGATTGGAAACTAAAGGCTTTTTTTATGGATTCATTTTGGATAATACAATGGAGTATTTCGCCTACATAATCACCTTCTTTACAGGAGATTTGAGCAGTAGGGGCATAAAATCTTTCAGTTTTAGGATCTTTTAACGCACCACAATCACCAATAATGAAAATCTTATTCCTATTTGGAAGAGCTTGTTTTGGATGCAGGTATTCATCAATCTCTATCTTGCTGCGGTTGCTTTGGAACTCTGTAGAATTTTGTATGACTTTATTTCCTTTTACTCCAGCACTCCAAATAATTGTATTGCCGTGTATTTTTAAATTTTTACCTTCTTTTTCAATCATCACACCATCTTCTAAACATTCTAGTATCTTTGAATTTTCTAGAACTTCAATTCCAAGTGCTTGAAGTCTTTTTGAGGCTTGAGTGCTTAGTATCTCACCAAACATTGGTAAAATACGTGGCATTGCTTCAATACAAGAGATTTTGATATTTTCTTTAGGAATATCTGTTTTTTTGGCTTTAATCTTTAGTTCTTGAGCTAATGAAGCAGCGAACTCAACTCCACTGAATCCTCCTCCACAGACTATAAATTTAAGATCATTAACATCTTTGTTATTTTTATAGTTTTCAAATTTTTTATCAATATGTTTTTTTATATCCATAGCACTTTCATATGAAGTCATACTGAAGGAGTATTCTTCAATGCCTTTTATACCAAAAGAATCAGAATCAAATCCAAGTCCTACAACCAAATAATCGTACTCATAAGTACCATTTTCCCCTATTGCCTGATTTAAGCTTGGTTTGATCTGCATGATGTTGTCTTTAATGAAGGTTATTTCTCCTGGTAAAATATTTTTCAGAGAGTGCTTTACACTTTGATTTTTTGCCCCAGAGGCTACTTCATGAAGCAATACAGCATGATAATGATAGTCACAGTTGCTGATGAGTGTGACTTGAGCATCTTTAAAATCTTGGTGTGTGAGTTTTTTTATGGTGCTCAAGCAAGCATAACCTGCACCAAGCAATAAAATTTTAGGTTTTTTCATAGAACTCCCTACAATAAATTAAGATTTTAAGATTAACTAAACTTGCGGATTTTAACATCTTTTTGAAAAAATATAAATTAATTCCAAATGCCCACTAGAATATAAAATCATATATAATTGCACGAATAAATAATAGATAAGGGGATTTGTGTATAAGATTGAAAGGGTCTTACCTTTAATAATATGTTTAACTCAAACATGTCTATTGTCGCTAAAAAATAATTTCAAAATAGTCAGATTTTTCTTTTGCTTTTGTCTATTTGAGTGTATTTTTCTATGCGTATTAAATGCATATGAAGATAATTATTTTGGTATTTCTGATGCTCAGGTGGGGTTTTTTAGTTCTGGAGGATTTGGAAGTGATGAAGGACAGAAGTTAAGAGGTGGATATACAAATCTTTTTGGAAGTTTGAGTGTTGGAATTGATATATATGGATTTGATTTTAAAATAGGAGGGAGTGCCATCGCTCTTTTGCATAAAGTTAAAAATAATGATATGTATTCAAATGTCAGTGATAATGAAAATAATATTTCATTCCGCATCAACAATGATGAGGCAAAAGATTTTAGGTATACCAGCGATACTTTTATATTGCATACTTTGTATATGTCTTATAAAAATTCTTGGGGCGCATTAATAGCAGGGAGATTTCCACTCAAGTTAGAATGGATAGGTGATTATATAGAGGGAATAAGTGTGGGTATTGATAGGTTTGAAGATTGGAAAATTCAAGCAGGCTGGTTTGATGCACAGGCCTATGGGGATCCACAAGAAAATGTTCATTTTGGATATATTAAAAATTTGTATGAAAAATACGAGAATTACAAGATTAAAAACAATTATTTTTTGGATATAAAATACACAAATATTTTTTTGAATTTGAATATTTATTATAATTATTTTGACACACTTTTTGATTCATTAGGGATAAAGACAGATTGGAATTTTGAATATAAGGATTTCAGATTTGGGACGTTATTTCATTATGTTTTTGTGAGCTCAAGTTCGCAATCACCAAATACCTGTTTAGATCCTTTTATGGCCAACAATGTAGGTCTTGCTTGTTATGTTGAGGGCACTATGGGCTCAGTGCTAGGCTATTTGTTGCAATTAGAGCAGAGTTTGAATTTTAAGAATTGGCATTTTTCTATAGGATATTTGCAAAATGACAACAGGGGCACTACAAACAATCTTCCAATTTATTCAGATAATAATCCCTTAGAATACAATACGGTTGTATATGGTGGAGGGGCGAAAACAGGTTATGCTACTTTTAGATATGAATGGGAAAAAAGATATTTTTTGAGTTTTAAATATGGCTTGAGTCATTATTATTCCGGTCATCAATGGTTATTTCAAGATCAGTTCAATGCACTAGCAGGAGTAGATTTTTCACACATTAATGTTTCTGTAGGTTATTTTAATATTAATGATGGGGGTGGATATAAGAATAATATCGCTAGAATTTGGCTAGGATTTAAGTTTTAAACCTTTTATTCTTGACATAAAAACGATAAAAATATTGTTTAATATAATTAATATTTTAAGAAATCTTATTTTGAGGTTATAATGGATTTGAGAAAAGTCTTTTTATTTTTATGTGCAACAATGAGCCTTGCGAGTGGAAGACAAATAAGTTTGGGAGAATTTCTTAAGGCTGTGGAGAGAAATTCTATAGATCTTATCAATAATAAAGCTTTCTATCAAAGCGAGATAGAAAATCAAAAATCCTTACTTTCTTGGGATTATCCATATGTGGAAACAGACATATCTGTGGTGAAAAATTCACAAGGTAGGAATGAACCTCAAACAACAACACTTTTAATGCTCACACCAAAATTACCTTGGGTGAGCTCAATGTTGCGTCAAAGTCTGAATATAAAAACTATCCAATACAAAAAATCTTATGAACTCAGCAAAAATCTAGCTTTCATAGCAGCTAAGCGTTTGTATTTGACCTATTTTATCACTAAAGAAAAATATAATATTTATATTCAACGAGAAAATAATTACCAATCACAGCTAGATATTGCGAAACAAAAACTAGAGGCAGGAAGTATGTCAAAAAAGGACTACATCAATTTTAGAAATTCATATTTAGAGGCAAAACTTGCCAAAACAAATGTAAAATCAACGCTTATTGATTTGAAAAAAATACTTGATACCTTGCTAGGCAAAGATTTATCAGATGGTGCATATTTAGATACCTTAGATTCTGAGATTGAAATATCTGGACTTAGTTTTGGATATGTGGCCAACCCAAATCATTTTATTGACAAAATCTTAGAGGAGTCTCTTTATGTGGAAATCATCGATTTATTGGCAAAAGATTACCAAACTAATGCCAAACTTGCCAACAGAGACAGGCTGAGTGCGTTGGAGATTGGAGCAGGGATAGAAAATGCAAATTCTTCTACAAATCTTTCATTAAAGCTCCAGATTCCTCTACCGCTAACCCCTAAAAACACCCATCTAAAAAGAAAATATATGGCACTTCAAAGTGGTGCATTGCAGCAGAGTGAAGTCACTAAACGTAATATTAAAATCAAAGCAAAATCTTATATTGAGCAACTTAAAAATAAACAACAATATATTGAGATCCAAAAGGAAAATATTCAAAATAAAAAATCTTTGATGGAAATGGGAAAAATTGCGTATGATTCGCAAAAAATAGGACTATTTGAGTATTTGGCTTATCAAAATTCTTATATGGATTCACTTATTACAATGGCTGATGCCAAGATTGATTATGTGAATACAGAAGCCTTGCTTGAAGAAACTTTGGGCAGAAGTCTTATGGAGAGAAAATGATGAAAAAATGGTTATTGATAATGTCGTTTCTAATGTTTGTATGGGGTTATGATGAGATCAAAATATCTCCCACACAACTTCAAGAACTTGGCATTAAAGTTATGAGTATAGATAATAAAACTTTAGGTAAGGGGATGCCTTTTAATGCTTACATTGATTTTAACGATAAAAGCTCCATTACTCAAAGCTCAAGTTTTGAAGTAATAGTAGTGGCATTATACAAACGTGAAGGGGAAAGAGTAAAAGAAGGAGAGGTCATTGATGAAATCAGTTCCATTGATTTGAGTAATTTATACTTTGAGCTTGAAAATACTCAAAATAAACTCAAGGTTGCTAAAGATGTGACCAAAAAAGATAAGGAACTCTATGAGAAGGGTGTGATTTCAAAAAGAGAATATCAAGCTAGTTATCTCGCAAGCAACGAAATGCAACTAAAACTAAATCAGATTGAATCCACATTCAGTCTTTTTGGAATAGATACGCTAAATCCAAAAGGAAAATACGGTTTTAGGGTAATCGCCAAAGATAGTGGTATTCTCTCTGTTGCACCTAAAAAAACAGGTGAAAGAATCCTCGCATTTACACCCTATATTCGGATATCTCGTGATGATGATTTGCTTGCTAGGATCAAGCTTCCTGTAAGTGTTTCTGAATATGTCAAAAAGGATTCACTAGTTTATGATGAACAGGGCAACCAAATTGGAAAGATTCAATCTGTTTCGGTGGTGCTTGATCGAGCTTCTAATACAATTTTAGCAACAGCACTCCTTACATCAGGAAATTTCAAGGTCGGGGAGATGATTGATGTGTATATTAATGGAGTTAGACCTGAAAATTCTATCACCATTCCTTCAGAGGCTATCATCAAAAATGGTAGGGATTATTTAATATTTTTACAGACCAAAGAGGGGTTTTTGCCAAAACCTGTAAAGATTATTGAAGAACGAAATAAGGAATTTCTCATCAGCAATGAGGGTATAAAAACTGGAGATAAGATTGCTTTTGGGGCTTTGATTGCGTTAAAAGGAATTATCAATAGAATAGGCGATGAATAATGCTCTCAAAAATAATTGAATTTTCATTACGCCAAAGAGTAATGGTGCTTATCTGTGCATTTGTTTTATTGTTTTTTGGAACTTATAGTTTTATCTCTATTCCCATTGATGCTTTTCCTGATGTTTCTTCTACGCAGGTAAAGATTGTTTTGAAATCTCCAGGTATGTCTCCTGAAGAGATGGAAAATCGAGTTGTTAAACCTATAGAGATGGAGGTTTTAGGACTTCAGGGGCAAAAGTCCTTGCGTAGTACTTCTAAGTATGCCATTGCTGATATTGTTATTGATTTTGATGATAAGATTGATATTTATTTGGCAAGAAATATGGTGAATGAAAAACTTTCTATGGTCTTAGGAGATTTGCCAGATGGAGTAGAAGGTAGCATTGCGCCGATTGTAACTCCTCTATCAGATATGTTTATGTTTACTATTGATGGAGATTTGCCTGAAGTGCAGAAGCGTCAATTGCTTGATTTTGTGATTCGTCCTGCATTGCGAACCATAAAAGGCATTGCAGATGTGAATTCTTTGGGCGGATATTCTAGAGCGATTGTTGTTATGCCTGATTTTAATGATATGGCAAGGCTTGGAATCTCTATTACAGAGCTTGAAGATACCTTAAAGGCAAATCTAAAAAATGATGGTGCTGGAAGAGTAGATAGGGATGGAGAGAGTTTTTTGGTAAAGATACAGAGTGCCGCTCTTAATGAAGAGGATATTAAAAGTATCACTATTCCTACTACAAGTGGCTATATACATATAGGTGATTTTTGCAATGTTGTTTCTAGCTATCGCACAAGACTTGGATTTGTTACAAAAGATGGGGTGGGGGAAACAACACAAGGGATTGTATTATCGCTTAAGGGTGCTAATTCAAAAGACGCTATTACTCAAGTGAAGCAAAAACTTGAAGAAATCAAGCCTAGCTTACCGAAAAATATCACTATCAATCCGTTTTATGATCGCTCTGAACTGACCAAAAAAGCTATAGATACGGTTTCCAAAGCATTGATTGAGGCAGTTATTTTGATAATCATTACATTATTTTTATTTTTAGGAGATTTGAGGGCAGCTATTGCTGTGAGCGTTATACTGCCCCTTGCACTATCAATGGCATTTATTTTGATGAAATTAAATGGCATAAGTGCTAATTTAATGAGCTTAGGAGGACTTGCAATCGCTATAGGTATTTTAGTAGATTCTGCAGTGGTGGTAGTAGAAAATGCTTTTGAAAGGCTGAGTTCAAATAAATCTATGACCAAACTTCATGCCCTCTATCGTTCGTGTAAGGAAATATCTGTTTCTGTTATTAGCGGCATTATCATCATCATTATATTCTTTGTTCCTATTATCTCCTTAGAAGGCTTAGAGGGCAAGATGTTTCGTCCATTGGCTCTGAGTATTGTATTTGCACTTTTAGGCTCACTCATTCTTTCTATAACATTGATTCCTGTGATCAGTTCAATCGTTTTAAAAACAAAACAGCATAAAGAGACTTTTTTGATAAGATTTTTTTATTATCTCTATAATCCGATGCTTGATTTCTCTTTGAAGCATTCTAAAATAATGTTCATAGGGGCAGGGATATTTTTGGTCGCAAGTTTTTCTCTTTTTCCCTTTGTCGGAAAGGCCTTTATGCCGACTTTAGATGAAGGGGATGTGGTATTGACGATAGAGACAACTCCTTCTATTTCTTTAAGTCAATCAAAAGACTTGATATTGAAAATAGAGAAAAAAATTCATCAAAAAGTTCCAGAAGTAAAAACAATGGTGGCAAGAACAGGATCTGATGAACTTGGATTAGATTTAGGAGGGCTCAATCAAACAGATATGTTTATTTCTTTTAGACCCAAAAAACAATGGAATGTGAAAACAAAATCTGAGCTAATCTCAAAAATTTCTGATTCATTGAGTGATTTTAAAGGAATCAGTTTTATTTTTACACAACCCATTGATATGAGAATTTCAGAAATGCTTACTGGTGCACGTGGAGATGTGGCTATAAAGATATTTGGTGATGATATTACTAAACTCAATGAGCTCAGTACCCAAATCGCAAATATTATCAGCACTATACGTGGCTCTAGAGAAGTATTCACAGCACTTAATGAGGGGGTGAATTATCTTTTTGTTTCTCCTGAACGTCACGCAATGGCAAATGTAGGCATTACTAGTAATGAGTTCGCTAAATTTATGAAATCCTCGCTTGAAGGAATTGTAGTAGATTATATTCCCACAGGATATGCCAGAACCCCTGTCATTATTCGTCAAAACCCTGAAATTTCTACAGATATCACTAAGTTAAAAAGTCTTGAAATGGCTTCAAGCAGGAATTTTGCAGTCCCTATAACTTCGATAGCTCATATCAGCGAAGTTGATGGACCAGTTAGTATTGTGCGAGAAAATTCTCGGCGTTTAAGTGTGGTACGAAGTAATGTTGAGGGTAGGGATTTGAGTGGTTTTGTGGATGAAATAAAAATGCAAATTGCCAATAAAATACAACTTCCGTCAAATTATTTTATTACCTATGGGGGACAATTTGAAAACCAACAAAGGGCGAATGCTAAACTCGCTACAGTTATTCCTATAAGCATTTTGGCGATATTTTTTATTTTATTCTTTACATTCAAAAGCATTCCTTTGGCATTGCTTATTTTGTTAAATATTCCTTTTGCCATTACAGGAGGATTGATTTCTCTTTTTGCATCTGGGGAGTATATTTCTGTACCTGCAAGTGTTGGCTTTATAGCTCTTTTTGGAATTGCAGTGTTAAATGGTGTGGTGATGATAGGATATTTTAAAGAGCTTATCAAGCAGGGAAAAAGCATAGAAGAAACTGTTCGTATTGGAGCTAGAAGAAGATTAAGACCAGTTTTAATGACGGCATTTATTGCGGGATTGGGTTTGGTTCCAATGCTGCTTACTCATGGCGTTGGATCAGAGGTTCAAAAACCTCTAGCAATAGTTGTTTTAGGAGGATTAGTGACTTCAAGTGCTCTGACATTATTACTTTTACCACCCATGTTTAGGGCACTTGCCAAAAAGATTAAAGTCTAAGGGAATAGATATGAGATTGATCGAAATTTATATTAGCGAACAACATAAAGATACGTTAGTGGATCTGTTTTTAGAAGATGGATTTGATGATTTTTATTATTTTTCCTGTTATCAATATGCAGCAAGTTCAATGCTTTTGAGTGAAAAAGAACAAGTAAGTGGTAGAAAAGATTATGGAATTTTCAGGATTTTTATTCAAGATAGCACCACGCCCACATTTATCCAGAAACTCAAAGCAATTTTCTCTAAAGATCAAATGAGAATTATTACATACTTCCCATTATCTGAATTGTGAAATTTAATCTGATAATTTAGGTTGTGAGATTTTACAATCAGGATAGATAAACTAGCCTGATTTGAGTATTTTCATTTTTGACTATTTTTTTCTTGCAATGCGATCAATTCTTTTTTGAATCTAATGGGTCGCTTGATACCTTTTATTGGAGCAGAAGAACTTCCTGTTCCCACGATAATGATTGTTCCAAAACCTAGCATTCTACCAACTATGCCTTGTTTTAATCGAACGCTTTCTACCTTATTGATTCGCAATTCAATAGTATCTCTCCTAATAAGTCCCCATTTGGCCACCACTGATTTTTCTGTTATAGCCAATTCTGTAGTCCAAACACATATAGCCTTATATATGAAGAGAACAACACCAAAGAAAATAACCATAAAACCAGCACGAACACTAGCTTCCCCTGAACTTGCAAGAATTATAAATCCAAACAATGTCACTAGGATCGGGAACACAAATACAATCTAATGAAGCTTGGCCTCATAGACTAAATTTTCATTTACTGAATCCAAATATGCCATTACAATCCTTCTTAATATAAAATAGATTGTAATTTTAGCCCCCCCCCCCATTAATAAAAGCTTAAGAATCTAAAATAAGAATTTTAATGAAGCACTTCCTAAGCTTATGAAAGTTTTGTTTGTAGATTCACTAACAGATAAATTGAGATTAATAAAAAAATTCTCATTAATTGGTATTTGTCCTCCTGCAAGAATATTTCCAAAGTGTTCTTTTGGTGCTACAGGTATATAAAGGGTATCGCCTAAAAAAATCACTTCAGTCATTTTAGGACTATCATAAAAAGTATATTGTATTGAAGGACGAATAAAAAAATATCCGCCGTTATTGAAGTATTTTACATATTCAATGCCCAATATTCCCTTCACCCAAACCTCAGTATCAAATAAATATTTACTCCCTAATACATCTCCTGTTTCATTAGCTGGAGTGTTTTGATTGATATTTGTGGTGATGCCTATATAGGGCTTAATCATATTGCTACCAAAGTTAAATTTCAGACCAGTTTGCACCAAAGCATTGAAAGAATGAGTGGTGTATTTAGAATTGTTATAATAGGTTTGAGATAAAACAGAAATATTTTTGCTACTTTTAGCATTGGAATAATCATAGCTCAATATGACATCTGTTTGAAAAAGAGAAAAATTTGTTTGTGCATAGATTCCCATTTGAAAGTTATCTGATTGTATTTTTAGAACACCTAGATTCAAGTCATTTTTGCTATACCCCACATAAGTACCTAAAAATAAATTTTCATTTACAAATCTGTCATATCCCACATTAAGACCATAACCATAACCATAACCAGATGTACTTTTTTGATACCCACCTAAAACACTTGCATATAGTGAATTTGAGAAATCATTTTCTTTTGAGAAAGATAAGGCTAATGGGGCGTTTGTATCGCTTCTATAAGTGGTTTTTGTATCAATAGAATTAAAAGCATATCTAGTGAGTGATTTGTATGAACTCAGATGAGAGTGTGATTTTATCATTCTGTTGAATATTTCTGATGAAGAAGCTTCAAATCTTAATCTAGAGAGGTTATTTCTATTGTGTACAAACATCTGAATCCCTGATTCTATGTTTTGTGCTAAACCTTTGATTTGTTCAGCACCTAGATTTTTAATATCAAAACCATCTATAGGTTTTTTTTCATCAAAACCATCTATAATATTTTTTTCATTTTCATTGAGATCTACCGTTTTAGAGATCACATCACTCACATCATCTGAGTGAGGTATTTCTTTAAACATCACTTGAAGTTCTTTCCCTTGATCTTGTACTAGGAGTTTATAAAATAAACTTATGGTTCCATCTTCAGAAATTGCCTCTCTTTCTCCTAATAGGGTTGGATCATAAACAAGCGAATTGGTCGCCTTAAGGAATACATAGGGTTTATTTGTTTGTGCCATTCCTTTATAGAGAAAAATATTAGCACCTGTAATATCGATATTTTTTGCATTTATTTGGCCATATTCAGAGGCATTCCCACTAAAATATAAATTGGTATTAGAATGACTTGTAAAGTTTCCACTTACATTGATAAGTCCTGCGTTGTTCAGATAAATATCGCTATAGTTTTTATTTTGAAAATTTAGTCCAATATTTATCACACCCATATTGATTGCTTGTATTTTAGATCGCACTATATTTGAAGTATTTGTATTTGATAGGTGGGATCCTGCCCCTTCGCTGATGAGATTTTTTTGTATTTTAATCTCTCCATTATCAGCAATGATGTATCCTGCTCCACTGTCATAGTATGTTGAGCCAGAACCAAAAGTTTGTGCTACATCTCCTCCATTTAATACATCTCCCCCATCAATTGATAAGCTTCCCTTAGAGCTTGATTTTAATATTGAGATAGCACTCAAATTTGGATCACTTGCAATTCCACTGAATATTTTATAAACATAGCCAAAATTTGAAAAATAACCTGATTTTATGGTGATTGTGGCATTTCCTGAATTTGTGTTTTCAAAGATGCCATAGCTACCAACTCCTATGTCTGTGCGTCCATTGAAAAAATAATCCACATTGGCTTTAAGAACCCCCCCATCATTTAATATGGCTCTAGTTCCTGAGGCATTGATATTGATTGTTTGAAAATTAAGAGTGCTTTGCCCTTGATTGATCATCGTTCCTCCATATGAGGTTAATTCGGTTCCATTTGCTACAAGTGAGGCGTTTTTAACTACATTGAAAGAACTACCCTTATTAAAGATAAAAGGTATTGAGAGATTTAAAATCAGATTAGAATTTTTTAGGATATTAATAGTTCCAGTGTTATAGAAAGTACTTAAAGGTATATTTGGTTCAATAGTGAGGGTTGAAGAACTAGAACCATTGGTTTGGTAGGTAAAAATCCCATTATTATGCAAATCACTTGATCTAGTGCCCTTGATGCCATTAACTCTTATAGTGATATTGTCCCCACTATTTAAAGTGATTCCTGAAGGAAAGTCCGCCCATTCTTCACCAAATATTAGGCCGACAAAAAGAAGAGATACAAAGATTTTTTTCATTCATTGACTCTTGTTTGAATTTTGAATTCTATAAATTATATCACTTTTATTGATTTTATCAATTGAGATTGATAATAAGTCATTATTTACTTAGGTTTGACATTGAGCAACTCATAGGTCTTATGAGTCGCTATTCTTCCTTTTGCGGTTCTCTCAAGATAGCTGTTTGCTAGTAAGTAAGGTTCAATAACATCTTCAATCGTACCTTCATCTTCACTCATTGCAGCTGATATTGTGTTTAATCCAATAGGTTTTCCTCTAGATTCAGCTAGGATTTTTAGATAACGCAAATCTAGCTCATCAAAACCAAACTCATTCACTCCAAGCTCATTGAGAGCGTATTTTGTTATTTCAAGATCAATTTCCTCTTTTTCGGCAACCTCAGCAAAATCACGAACTCTTCGTAAAAGTCTTAGGGTGATTCGAGGGGTTCCTCTAGAGCGTCTAGCTATTTCTCTTGCTCCATTATCACTCAGAGGTTTCCCAAGTTTTATACTTGCTTTTTGTGCAATGATGGCAAGTTCTGTAGTTTCATAGAATTGAAGTCTAAAACTCATCCCAAATCTATCTCTAAGAGGATTGCTAAGCATTCCTGCTCTTGTGGTTGCACCAATGAGCGTGAATTTGACCAAATCAATTTTGAGTGTTTGTGCCGCTGGTCCTGAACCGATAATAATATCAAGTCTGTAGTCTTCCATTGCCGGGTAAAGTATCTCTTCAATAGCTGGACTCAAGCGATGGATTTCATCAATGAATAAAATATCTCCTTCACATAAATTGGTCATAATTGCTGCAAGATCTCCTGCTTTTTCTATCATAGGAGCTGCAGTTACTTTGATGTTTGCCCCCATTTCATTAGCTATGATATGACTTAGGGTTGTTTTTCCAAGTCCTGGAGGCCCAAAGAATAAAATATGATCAAGGGATTCTTGCCTTTTTTTACTAGCTTGAATAAAAACCCTGAGATTTTTTTTTATTTTTTCTTGCCCCACATATTCTTCCCATAGAGTTGGGCGTAATGAATTTTCAGCACTTTGCTCAAAATCAAGTTTTTCAATATCCACGATTCGATTGTTTTCTTCTAAAGATATTTTTTCCACTTTTACCCCTGATAACTTTCTTCTATGGATGGAAAATTGCCACTTTTGACATCTTTTACATATTGTTCTAGAGAATTTTGAATGAGTGTACTACCATCTAGATATTTTCTAACAAATTTTGGTTTGAATTTTTGAAAAAATCCAAACATATCGCTCCAAACTAGTATTTGACCATCGCAATTCACTCCACTTCCTATCCCAATAGTAGGAATTTGCAAGGCTTGAGTGATGGTGGTCGCGATGTTAGAATACATTCCTTCTAAAACAATCATACAAGCCCCTGCTTTTTCTAATTCTACAGCACAATCAATAAGTCTTTTTCCTTCTTCTGTGGTTTTACCCTTGATTTTATATCCTCCTTCAGATCTAGCAAATTGTGGCATCAATCCAATATGAGCGACCACTGCAATACCTTCATTTGCTATATTGGAAATAATCTCTGCTCTGCGTATGTCACCTTCAATTTTGATCGCATCTGCTGAGGTATTTTTGTAGATTTTATTAGCATTTTTGATGGCCATTTTTGAATTTTGGTAGCTTCCAAATGGCATATCTGTCACAATAAAAGACTCTTTAACCCCTCTGCAAACTGCTTTTGTATGATAAATCATCTCATCTATTCCAATACTCAAGGTATCTTCCTTGCCAGAAAAACTCATATTCAGACTATCTCCTACCAAAATCATGTCAATTTTGTTATCAAATAGACTCGAAAATAAAGCATCATAGGCGGTAATAGCTGTAATTTTTTCTATTTTCTTTTTTGCTTGCAAGGCTTGAATCGTTCTTTTCATGAGCTTATTCCTTTTATTGAAATTCTACAAGATATTATCAACGGAGTTTTTTTAAGAAAATTATTATAGAATTCTTTACATAAAAAACGAAATTTTATAAAAAAATAGATAAAATCTTTGCAATCAGAGCTTAAAAGGTTTCTCAAATGCGTCGAATTGGAATTTTGTTATGCCTGTTTTTAGGGTTTGTTTATGCTCAAGATGACGTAAATTATAACTCTTTAGATCCTTCATATTATAAATATATGAAACTCTATGATAAAACTAGCAGTAAAGACATCAAAAAACTTATCAATAATATTGATGAAGCCCACAAGAAAACAGGGCTTTTTTTAGGCATTAGCGGAGGGTATTTTTCTAATGATGTTGCCAATGATGATGAGGGAAATTATTTGTTTGCATATGGCGCAAGATTTGGATATCAATCCTTCTTGCCTTCATTTTTTGAGAGTATTTTCTTACCAAATTATGTAGGTAGGCGTGTATATATTCAATATATTGGAACGATTGGAAAAGAAAGGCCATTAGGGATGCTAAATTTTTCTAGTATTTTTATTAATGGTGATATGATGATAGATGTTCCCATTTTTAATGGATTTGCAGCGGGGATAATCATGGGTGCAGGATTAGGGAGCATGACTTCTAATTACAATGCAAATTCTGAATTTGGAGTGATGGTGAATGCTGGTTTTGGAATAACATTTTTTTCTCATAACAGGCTTGAACTTGAACTCAAGCTTGTTACCAATAAGGATATTGATTGGATGGGAGCATTATTTATGGCAGGATATCAGTATGTTTTCTAAAAGATCAATAGTAATTTGTTTATTAATGGCCATTTTGTGTGATTTTTTGATGGCAGATGATGATGGACTTGAAGATCAAAAAAGACAGGTTTATATGCTTAAAGGACAGCTTTACGAACAACAAAATAGAGCAAAGTTGGCCGAAATAGCCAAGCAAAAAAATGGTTTATTTTTAGGTGGTGTTTTGGGAACTATGAGCATTGATAGAGCCAATTATATAGGTCATCCAATTGCTTTAGGAGCCAAAATTGGATATCAAAAATATTTGAGTAGCTATATTGCTGGACTTAGATTTTATGCAGAATACTTGGGGGCAAGTGATTTCCAAGAGATACTTTATCAGCTAGGGAGCGTGAATCTAGATTTAATAGCAGATATACCATTAGATAGTGATCAGCGTTATTCTATAGGTTTTTTTGCAGGGGTTGGTATGGGTTGGACTCATTATGATGACAAACTTACCAAATCGGCTTTGGGAAATTTTGGGCCTGTGGTGAATATGGGTATGGCGATCACACTTAATCTCAAAAGTCGCATCGAGGTAGAAATGAAGATACCTCCAATTAAATTAAATGACTCTCAAAAATTCAAATTCTCAACCACGAATTTGTATTTTGTGAGCTACAACTTTTTGTTTTGAGGTATTGATGTGAAAAAAATTATTTTTATTTTGGCGACAATCGGATTAAATACGGGTTTTGCTACCTCTATGGAATTTAAAAATGAACCTATGATTTTTGAAGACACACTGTTATTATCAGGCCTAGAAGGTGAAATTCAGTCATTAAAAGATCAAATTATCAAAAATGGTGGCACCCCTACAGATTTTTCTCCAAATACCACGTATGCAAATACGCATCATCCTTATGCATCGGCTGAAAAAAAGAATAAAATCATTCAAAGATACGCTATTGCAGATCAAAAAAGTGGTCTATTTATGGGTATAAATCTAGGCTATGGCTCATTGTATGATAATTATATTGACGGTTCTTATAATCAAAATAGTACAACCATAGATAGCCTTAGAAAGGAAACTACAGGAGTATTGAAATCTCCTCTTTGCACTCAAACGAACTTATATATGTTCGGGGGAAAATTTGGTTATCAGAAATTTTTTAATCCATATTTTGGGGCTAGAATTTATGGAGAGGCTATGCTTTCTGGTGGGCCTATGGCAGGAGACACTACCAATACTCAAACAGGTGATAAAATCGGCACACTTATTTATATGCTAGGATCTATGGACTTTGACTTGATGGTTGATATTCCTATAACTCATTCTTATAAACACTATGTTGGGGGTTACATTGGGCTTGGATTTGGAGCGATGATTTTGCTCGATAATGTCAATAAAGATCAGCTTAAATCTCTTCTGAAAGATACAAGCTATAGCAGTGATCATTTATTATGGGATAGCTTATTGCAGGTTGATTATACTTTTAATATGGGTCTTTCTTTTACGGTTAATACAAAAAATCGCATTGAGTTAGGAGTTAAAATTCCTTGGACGTATCTCAGATTGGGGCTAGAAAGTCCTGCAACCTATACAAGTGAGAGCGGGGAGAGTAAAACGCTTGTTTCTAAAGATATAGAGTTTAAGCGTTCTCCAATTTGGACATTCAGCTATATTTATTTGTTTTAAAACCAACAAAAATATAGTAAAATCTAGCCTAATATTATATTTATTGAAAGGGTTCTGCAATGGGACAAACAATCACTGAAAAAATTTTTTCAGATCACTGCAATGAATCTGTCTATGCTGATGATATTATTCAAATTGATATTGATATGATTATAGGGAATGACATCACTACCCCCTTATCTATCAAGGCATTTAGGAATGCAGGAGCAAAGTCTTTGGCTAGGCCAGATAATTTTTGTATTGTAATGGATCATTTTATACCCGCAAAAGATATTGCCTCAGCCAATCAAGCTAGGATTAGTCGTGATTTTGTGAAAGAATTTGGACTGAAAAATTACTTCGATGAAAGAGATATGGGCATTGAACATGCACTATTGCCTGAAAAAGGTCTTGTTGTGAGTGGTGATGTGATTATTGGTGCAGATTCTCATACTTGCACACACGGAGCATTGGGGGCTTTTTCTACAGGTATGGGAAGCACCGATCTAGCTTATGCTATGATCACGGGTAAAAATTGGTTTAAAGTCCCTAGATCAATAAAAGTTGAATTCACTGGGGAACCTACAGAGCACGTCTATGGAAAAGATTTAATATTAGAGGTTATCAGACAAATTGGAGTTGATGGTGCTTTGTATCAGAGTCTTGAATTTTGCGGGGAGGGAATTTCTTATTTAAGTATGGACGATCGTTTTTCATTGTGCAATATGGCGGTTGAAGCAGGAGCTAAAAATGGTATTATCGCCGCAGATACTATCACAAAGAATTTTTTGAATCATATTTGCAAGACCAATGGAAAGCTTCGATCTGAGCCAAAATATCATTATTCTGATGAAGATGCTAAGTATTCAAAAATCTTGAAAATTGATGCAAATAAGCTAGAGCCTTTAGTCGCATATCCTTTTTTGCCTAGTAATGGTAAAAAAATCACTGAAGTTGTCAAAGATGAACTTAAAATTGATCAGGCTTTTATAGGTTCTTGCACCAATGGTCGCTTGAGTGATTTAAAAATCGCAAGCGAGATACTTCAGGGGAATAAAGTGCATCCAGATGTTCGTTTGATAATAACACCTGGCACTCAAAAGATCTATAAACAAGCTCACGAACTTGGCTATATTGATATTTTGCTTGAAGCAGGAGCACTTATTAGCAATCCAACTTGCGGAGCTTGTTTGGGTGGATATATGGGAATTTTAGGAGATAACGAGAGATGCATTTCCACTACAAATAGAAATTTTGTTGGCAGAATGGGTGCTAGAACTTCAGAAGTGTATTTGGCTAATTCTGCTGTTGTTGCAATCAGTGCGATTAAAGGTAAAATATCAGATCCTAGAAAATAAGGTAAAAAATGAAATTTAAGTCTTTGTTTAGATTGGTGGTTTTGGTTGGGGTTCTTGCAGGTGGGTATATGGTCTATACTTCAGATTTTTTTGAGAGTGATCCTCCTTCCCTTGATGCTTATATGGTTCTTGATAATAAATTTATTAAAATAGATGAACAAGCGTATTGGAATCCCGATAAAAAAATAGAGATCGCCGCAAAAGATGCAAGTGGCATTAAAAGCTATCAGGTCAGTGCAAAAACTTCAGATGGTATTTTGGTAGTAGATAAAGAGGTGACTGTTTTGCAAAAACCAAAAGAGAAGATTTTTGTTCTTCCTGCTCCAGAAGTCAAACTTCCTGATGGAACTAAAATTCATTATCAAATCACCGTTACTGATTGGAGTAATTCGCATTTTTTTAGTGGGAATAAGGCTGTTAAAAACCTTGATTTGACTGTTGATACTCAAGCACCTTTTGTGAGTGTTATTGCTAATTCTTATAAGATAAGCTATGGAGGGAGTGCATTACTTATTTTTAGAGTGATTGATAATAGTATTGAATCTATCAGTGTGAGTAATGGCGTGAATGAATTTAAAGTCTTCCCTTTTATGAAGCCTAGTTATTATGCTGTTATTTTGGCTTGGCCAGTGCAAAATACTTTTTTTAATGGAACCATCACTGTTTTAGATAAGGCATACAACAAAAAAAGGGTTTCTATTCCTCTGATTAAAGATCTAAGCCCTAAATATAGATATTCAAATATTAAAGTCAAGGATAATTTTCTCAATGGAAAACTCAATGAGCTCATTGACACTGTTGGCGAGAGAGCTCCTGATAGTTTTAGTAATAGCAAAGATAAGTTCAACTATATCAACGAAACAATTAGGGGCAGAGATGAGGCATTGATATCAAAGGTTTCAAATGATGTTGATTATACTTCTATGACTCATCCTATAGTTCTTAATGCTTTTCTTCCTTTAAAAGGAAGCGTTGTGGTAGGGAGTTTTGGAGATCATCGGAGTTATTATTTAGGCAAAAAAGTTATTAGTAAGTCCTTGCACCTAGGTCTTGATATCGCTAGCATAAAGAATGCTCCAATTATTTCGACAAATTCAGGTAAGGTTTTATTGACAGAACTTTTAGGTGTTTATGGCAATACGACCATTATTTATCACGGATTTGGATTATCTTCTTTATATTCTCATATGTCAAAATTTTTGCTCAAACCAGGTGAAAATATAGCCTCTGGGACGACTATAGGACTTACAGGTCAAACGGGTTGGGCATTTGGCGATCACCTGCATTTAGGGTTGCTTGTGCAGGGAAATCCTGTCAGGGATATTGAATGGATGGATTCTAAGTGGATAAAAGCAAACATTACGGATGTTTTTATGAAAGCTAAAAATATAATTGAGGGTTCAGGTGATAAAAACAAGACAGAAAAATATTAAAATCTTTGAGTTTAGTGGGGGAGAAACTCAAGAATACATTGAATTCATTACAAAAAACTTTGTTTTGCTCAAGGATTACTTGTTTGTATTTAAGCATAGCATTGGGGCTTCTCTACAGCATTTTTTGGGTGAAATGAAAATAGCTTATATCGTCACTGATGTGGATTTTAAGGGCAGAGATACTGAAGTACTCAAAGTCGGAAATATTGATACTCGAGCCAAAATTTATCAAAAAAATATTAGGAGTGGCGAAGAAATAGAATCTTCTAGGGATTTGATTTTACTTGGAAATGTCAATAATGGTGCCAAAATAAGTGCAGAAGGAAATATTAGTATTTTTGGAAACTGTGATGGGACGATTATTTGTTCGGGCGAATATATTATTTTGAGAAATGTGAATTCTGGACATATTGTTTTTCAAGGTGAATTTTTCTCACTAGAGATGATAGAAAAAGTAAATTCGAACAATTTTTTAAAAATCATTACCAAGAATGGCGATAATATATTGATAAAGGAAATAAAATGAGGCAAAGAACCATAGGAAAAAAAGTCGAACTCATAGGTATAGGCTTACATAAGGGTGTTCCTGTGAAGATGGTTTTAGAACCATTAGAGGCAAATAATGGGATTATCTTTTATCGTAGTGATAAAGGCGTTAGCATTCCTATGAAAGCCGAAAATATCGTTGATACAACAATGGCAACTGTAATAGGCAAAGATGGTGTTCGGATCTCTACTATAGAGCATTTGCTTTCAGCAATCAGTGCTTATGGGATTGATAATATCAAAATTTCAGTTGATAATGAAGAAATTCCTATTATGGATGGTAGCTCAATAAGCTATTGTATGCTTTTAGATGAAGCAGGAGTGAGTGAGCTTGATGAGGTGCGAAAGATTATTCAAATCAAAAAGCCTATTGAGATAAGAGATGAAGATAAATTTGTAAGGGTTGAGCCTAGCAATCAAACAATTTTTGATTTTACGATTGATTTTAAACATCAAGCCATCAAACAACAAAAGTATAAATTTGTCTTTTCAAAACAGGCCTATAAGGAGGAAATTGCACGAGCTAGGACATTTGGATTTTTACATGAGGTAAATTATTTGCGTTCAAAAGGCCTTGCAAAGGGTGGAAATCTAGGGAATTGTATTGTGTTAGATGAAAATGGCATACTCAATAAAGAGGGTCTCAGATATAAAGAAGAGTTTGTCAGGCACAAGATACTAGATGCGATAGGTGATATGGCCATTTTGGGGATGCCATTGATGGGGAGCTATATATCTTTTGCAGGAAGTCATAAATTAAATTCACTCCTTACTCAAAAGATTCTTTCTGATAGCAATGCCTATGAGGTGATTGCATTAGAAGATCAGAATACTGAAAAAATGTTTGAGTTTGCCAAAGCGGTTCAGTAGTTTATGAGTGACCTTAAAAAGGCTGATTTGGTTCTTGTTGCTGTGAATTCCCCTTTGCTGTGTGGTATTTATGAAAATTTTGAACTTCAAAAAAGCTTTTCTTCTTCTGCTAAAACTTCAGATGCCTTGCTAGAAGTTTTTACGTTAGTATTTGAGCATTTAGAAAGGCTATCCCTGCAGTTAGGGGCAATTTTTTATGCAAGAGGTCCAGGTAGTTTCACTTCGCTAAAGCTAACGCATATTTTTTTACAGACATTGCATTTACATAGATCTGTTGAGCTCTATTGTGCAGATAGTTTTTATTTTAATCAAAAAGCCCCTATTAAGGCATTTGGAAATAAATATTTCATCAAAAACGCTTCAGAAGACATACTCATAAAAGAATCTCAAGAAAGAATTGAAGATAGATTCGCTTTACCTCTTGTTTTAGAGCCAAAGGATTTTGGAACTCAAAATACTCCTCTGTATATTTTGCCCCCTCTTTAGGATATAATGGGGCAAAAATTTTGGAAGATATATGATAATAAGTGTTCCAGCAACGAGTGCGAATCTAGGTCCAGGCTTTGATTGTTTAGGGCTCAGCCTTGATTTCAGAAATCGATTCAGTATAACCCCTTCAAGCCTTTCTAGTATTCAAATTATTGGAGAAGGCGAAGGATTACCAAAATTTTTAGTAGATAATATGTTTGTGAAGATATTTAAAAAAGTCTTATCTGATCTTGGCGTTACTGATAGTGAATTTAGATTTTCATTCAGAAATAAAATTCCTATCTCCAGGGGAATGGGTAGCAGTTCCGCAGTTATTGTAGGTGCAATTAGTTCAGCTTATTATTTTGCACAAAGAGGAATCGATAAAGAAAATATCTTGAACAATGCACTCATTTATGAATCTCATCCTGATAATATCACTCCAGCTGTTTATGGGGGGTTTAATGTATGTATGGTGGATCGCAAGAAAGTCTATCATCTAAAACAAGAAATTCCAGATACATTCAAAGCGGTGATGGTGGTGCCAAATCGATCTATTTCCACAAAGTATTCTAGACAGACGTTGCCTAGAAAATATTCTGTTTCAGATAGTGTGTTCAATCTTTCTAGAGCATCAATGATGAGTATGGCTTTTGCACAAGGAAAATGGGAGGCTTTAGCTCTTGCTAGTAGGGATAGATTTCATCAAGATAGACGAATGAAGCATTTTCCTGTTCTTTTTTCTGTGCAAAAGATAGCTTTAGAAAATGGTGCTTTGATGAGCACTCTCTCAGGGAGCGGATCTTCTTTTTTTAGTATGTGTTATGCTGATGATGCACAAAGATTAGCAGGTATTTTTGAGAAAAAATTTTCAAATTTTAGGGTTTTTGTTCTTGGGTTTGACAATCACGGAGTGATGATTGAGGAAGAATGATTTTAATTTTGGTATAATTTTGGAAAAATCAATGGATTTTAAAAAGTTCTCGTCTCAAAATTCTGTTAGAATGTGCGTGTGTTGTCGTAAGCGTTTTGGTCAAAATAAACTTATAAGACTGAAGACAGATGGTACAAAAATAGTATTCTTTGATGGGATTGGTAGAAGCTTTTATATATGTGAGGAGTGTATTGGCAGTGAGAAAATCATAGGAAGTCTGATCAGACTTAAAAACATCCCAAAAGACAAGAATATTATCACAGAGCATATCAAGGAGATTAGAAATAAATGGCAAAAGTTAGATTAACAGAAATAGCAAATGAAGCAGGAAGAACGCCAAAAGAAATATTAGAAAAAGCCAAGGAAATGGGGTTGAATGTAAAAGCTGCTTCAAGTGCTTTGAGCGAAGAAGAAGCCGCTAATTTATATGAATATATAACCACAGGAATCAATAATTATATCCCTGCTTCGCCCAAAATTCCCAAAACAAGCAAAACTCCTTCTCAAGACAAACAAACACAGCCAAAACAACCAAAAAAACAGACCAAAACAACCAAAAAAATAGAGCAAAAAGTTACTCAAAGCAAAGAAGAGAGCACCGTGATAGAACCTCAGGAAACTATCACAGAGGTTATCCCAACTCCAAAAGATGAAATCCCAGCAGAAGCAAGTGTCGCTAGAAGAACGGGCATCAGAATTGTGAAAAAAGGAAACTCTGATGAGAGCGATCTTGTTGTCCCAGCAAAAAAATATCAATATGCCCCTTCTGCTCAAGAAATGCTCAAAGAGATTCAAAGCGAACAAGATAAAACAACCAAAAAATCCAAAAAACCACTCAAGCCAAAAGTACAGCAAAAACATAAAGAACAAAAGATTGATTTGCTTAGCGAGAGAGCTTTGAGTAATATTGATGAATACGATGATGAGCAAAATGAAATCATGCTTTTTGACTTGCACGAACAAGATATTAGAGATGAAGAAGAAGAAAATCAAGTCAAGCAAGCCATCACAGATAGGATTAAAGTTCATAAGAAAAATCCTTGGATGAGTGAGGGCAGCATAAAAAGAAGTATAAAAAGACGTAAGCCACCTAAACAAGACACCACCCTCAAGGTTGCTCAAAGCGTTATCAGTATTCCCGAAGAGATTCGTGTATATGAGTTCGCTGATATTTCTGGTAGAAGTCTAGCTGAGGTTGTGAAGGTTTTATTTAATCTTGGAATGATGGTAACTAAAAATGATTTTTTAGATAGAGATGCCATTGAGATACTCGCAGATGAGTTTAAAATAGAAGTTTCTATTCAGAACACAACAGAAGAACTAGAGTATATGGATACTCAAGAGGTTCTAGCCACGGAGTCTTTGAGCGAACGCCCACCAGTTGTGACTATTATGGGGCACGTTGATCATGGAAAAACTTCTTTGCTTGATAAAATACGAAATGCACGAGTTGCTAGTGCGGAAGCAGGTGGCATCACTCAGCACATTGGTGCTTATATGGTAGAGAAAAATGGAAAAATGATTTCATTTATTGACACTCCTGGACATGAAGCATTTACTGAGATGAGGAGTAGGGGGGCACAGGTTACAGATATTGTAATCATTGTTATCGCTGCTGATGATGGAGTGAAACAGCAAACCATTGAAGCATTCAAACACGCAAAAGAGGCAGGAGTTCAGATTATTATTGCAATGAATAAAATGGATAAAGAAAATGCCAATCCCGATAAACTCAAGGCAGAATGTGCAGAAATTGGGTTCAATCCAATTGATTGGGGCGGGGAATATGAATTCATTCCCGTTTCAGCAAAAAGTGGTACTGGCATTGAAGAGCTTTTGGAGACGGTTTTAATCCAAGCAGAAGTGATGGAACTCAAAGCAGATGCCACTAGCAGTGCGAAAGCGGTTGTATTGGAAGGCAGTGTAGAAAAAGGACGAGGGCCTGTAGCAACCATCATTGTCCAAAATGGAACTTTAAAAGTAGGAGATCCTATTTTTGCAGGCGTTGCTTTTGGTAGAGTTAGGGCTTTGATTGATGATAGGGGCAGAAATATTCAGGAGCTTCTACCTTCAGGGGTGGCAGTTGTCACAGGACTCTCAGAAGTTCCTAGTGCTGGATCTATTTTGATGAGTGTGCAAAGTGATGCTATAGCAAAAGAACACGCACAAAAAAAAGCAACTTATTTACGTCAAAAAGAATTGAGCAAATCAACCAAAGTTTCTTTTGATGAGCTTTCTGAGATGGTTGCAAAAGGACAACTAAAATCTATTCCTATTATTATCAAAGCAGATACTCAAGGAAGCCTAGAGGCAATTAAATCAAGTTTGGAGAAACTCAATAATAATGAAGTGGAAGTCAATATCATTGGAATTGGTGTGGGCGGAATCACAGAGAGTGATATTTCATTAGCTGGTGCTAGTAGCAATTCTATTATTTTAGGTTTTAATGTCAGGCCCACTGGTACGGTGAAGATAAAAGCAAAAGAAATGGGTGTTGAGATAAAAACTTATTCCATTATTTACGCTTTGATTGATGATATGAAAGCTTTAGTCTCAGGCCTTATGTCTCCTATCATTGAAGAGGAGAATACTGGTCAAGCAGAAGTCAGAGACACTTTTGTGATTTCAAAAGTAGGCACTATCGCTGGTTGTATGGTTACAGATGGTGTGATTCAAAGAGGCATTAATATCCGCCTCATACGTAATGGCGTGGTCATTCACACTGGAACCATCGCATCACTCAAGCGTTTCAAAGATGATGCCAAAGAAGTTTCAAAAGGCCATGAATGTGGGATTATGTTAGAGAAATATAATGATATTCAAGTTGGCGATGTGTTTGAAACTTACAAAGAAATTCAAAAGAATCAAGTCATTTAAAAGAGAATTTTTAATGGAAAAATCTATCCATCTACAACGAACCCAATCTATTCTAAAAGAAATGCTTCAGGAGGCTATTTCTGGCTTGAGTGATACTAGGGTTAATAGCGTTAGCGTAGTGGAGGTCATCTGTTCAAGGGGTAAGTATAATGCAGATGTATTTATTTGTCCTGATTTTTACTCAAAAGAAGAACAAAAACAGGTTTTAAAAGGATTAAAAAAAGCAGAAAATATTTTAAGAGAATATGTCTTGAGTGTTAGTGGATGGTATAAGTGCCCTAAATTTAATTTTTGTTTTGATGAAACCCTTCAGAAAACAAAGACGCTAGATGAGATTTTCAATCAAATTGCCAAAGAAAAAGAGAACAAAAATGCTGAGTAAAGAAGTAGAAGAAAAAATAGAAAATGTGATAGAGTCTTTGGAGTGCTATTTATATGATATTGCCTTTTTAAAAGAAAATGATATTGATATTTTGAGAATAAGCATTCTTGCAAAAGATGGAAACACAACCCTAGATAAATGCCAAGAAGTCAGCGAATTACTATCCCCGCTATTAGATGTATATGATCCTACTAGTGGCAAATACACACTTGAAATCAGTTCTCCTGGAATAGAACGAACTCTAAAAAACCCTAGAAATTTCAAGCTTTCTATCGGCGAAGAAGTTCAGGTAAAAACAGAGTCAAAAGAAGAATTTAAAGCAGTTATAAAAGAAGCAAATCAAGAGGGAGTGCTTTTGGAAATACAAAAAGAAGAGAAATTTTATCCTTATGCAAGCTTGAAGAAGGTTAAAACCATTTTTGAATGGTGATTCAAAATGATTCAACGGGTTTAGATGGCGAGTTGATTGCTTTATTTATCTGTAATTTTCTGAGATCTCATAGATCTTAGATGGCCTTGTTTTTGGGAGGCAATATCCTTAGTTTTCTGAGTAATCATTATTTCCTTAATAAAGAACCCATAAAGTGAAGCCTAAAAACACATTTGATCCAACCTTAGTGCAATACTTAGAAAAAGCCTTAGTGCCAGAGTCAGAGTAGTCCTATCAGATCGCACAGAATTACAGATGAGTGAAGTTAAGAGATATCATAAAGATAATAGGTGGAGGAACTCCTCCATCAAATGTTAAGGAATATGATGACAATAGTGATATTTCTTGGATCAC
>NZ_MLAT01000070.1 GCF_002272795.1 Helicobacter sp. 13S00482-2
TGTATTTAAGATGATGTTTCCATTTAGAGTGGAGCCATCATTTACAGTTATATAGCGACTAGCTTCAGCATTGATCAGGATATCTCCATTCATCACACTCTTATTGTAAAGACTTATAGAAGTAACAATATTTCCAGTGAGTGCCACGCCTTTAGTGAAGACGGTGTTATAGGCAGTAATGTCAGGATTCCCAACTACCAGTGCATCAATGATAGAATTTTTGGTATTAAGAGCTGTATTAAGATAAGTAGTACTAAAACTAAGAACAGGGGCTTTGATGTTATAGCCATTTATGGTTGCACTAGTGATAGCCCCCTCAAAGTTCTGCAAGGAAGAAACACCATGCTTAGGCCAATAAGGAGGAATGTTATAGACTTGTACGTAGTTTTTAACACCAGTTGTATCAGTTTTGACAGTGTATTGAGCACAATTCTCATCAGTACTAGCACAGCTACCTGAATCTTTATCGTAGGCCTGAACTCTAAGCGGGAACAACACTCCAGCTAGAGCTAGACTCAAAACAAGTGATTTGGTTTTGATAGAACACAAGGTTTTAAAGAATGAAGGTGCGGAGCTTGGAGGTGTAGATCTAGCAGATGCGGGGCTAGATAATGCATCAGAAGATTCAAA
>NZ_MLAT01000071.1 GCF_002272795.1 Helicobacter sp. 13S00482-2
CAAGTGTGGGTAAGGTACTATTAGAGACACTAACACCTACGGTACTCTTTAGGGCAGTGGATGCATTGTTGATCAATTTGCCTTCAAATTTAGCGTTATTGAAGAATTTGATTTGGAAGTTGGTGTTGGCGGAGCTGTAGTTTTGGCCAGACTGATCAGTAGGCTTGGTTAAAGTAAAATCCCCTTTTAAGGTGGAGTTATCCACATAGATTTCTTTCCTGACATTGGGATCAGCAGCTCCCCATGAGCTCCAATAACTTTGTGTCCCACTATTTTGAAAAAACTTCGTAACTTCAAGCGTAGAGCCATTGGTGACCCTAGCAAGAAAATCCATACCATTGTATCCAAAAGAGTCGATCTTTAAAGTCGAATGATCATCTACATTCACCACGCCAGAAGCTACAGAGACATTGAAGTCTTTGATATGAACCTTCGCATTGCTTCTGACATTCAGGCCATAAGAATACCAACTTGGAATCAAAAACTTGTTTTTAAAGTACCCAATCTCTGCGACCGCACCATTTTTAAAGGTAAAAACAGGAGCATTCGCACTGATGTCCATATTTCCTACAAAAGCTTTACCCTTAAGAGAAGCATATGAATCTCCATTGTAATTCCCATCAA
>NZ_MLAT01000017.1 GCF_002272795.1 Helicobacter sp. 13S00482-2
AAGAGTGAATAGATCTTTTGAATTATTGAGGATGAGACCTTCTTTATTGACATTGAATTCTTTGAAGTAATTATTAGAGATACCTCTAGGATTAGGAGAAGAGATGTTGATGATAGGAATGTGATTATAAAAATGGATATTAAATGCCTTGTTGCTGGATTGAGCGAAAATTATTTAGTTAAAGAGAAAATCAGGTCTTTGTATTATTAAAAATTTTGAATAAATAGGGTATCTTTATAGCAAAAAAACGAGTTGGAGCAATGAGAGATATTCTAATAAAATCAAGCCAAGTCTATTATCAGTTTTTGGCTGAAAATGATCGGGGGCTTGATAGCATAAAAATTGTGGATTTTAATATTTCTAAAAATGAGATTTATTTTTCTTTGAGGAACAAAATATTCAATCTTGAGAGCTTGATCTTAAGGATTGGAGAGAGTGATTTTTATATCGGAGAAGATGGAGTAGGGGCAAAGTATTATGATGAACAATCAAATATTTTGTGTCTAGAGGTTGATGATGGGATATGCGATAAAATCAAAAAAACCAAAAAGCAAGAAATCGCTATTTTGAGTGATTTGAAATTTTTGGTTAAAAATGTTGAGGATTTCTTTTTGCAAGGCGATGAGATCTTCTTGCCAGATAGGATTGGTATTTTAAAGCCTGATATTTCAAAAGAAGCTACCTTGGAACAGAGGGTTGCGATTGAAAATATTTTTTCCCATCCAATCACGTATGTATGGGGGCCTCCAGGTAGCGGTAAAACACAGATTGTTTTGTTTGAATCTCTTTTAAATTTTATTTATGCTGGTAAGAAAGTTTGTGTCTTAGCCCCTACAAATAACGCACTAGAGCAGGTTTTAAAAACCCTTATAAAGAAATTTGATCAACTAGGATTGAACCGAGAGAAAATTCTTCGCTTAGGCATGCCTACAAGTTCATTTTTGAACGATTATATTGAGGTTTGCGATCCAAATGTTTTGAAAAAGACTAGTTCTTTGAATCTCTTTAATTTTGATATTAACACTAAAGATAGACTCAAAGAATCCTTGCTTGTTGGAATGACCGTGGATGGATTTATTAAAAAATATAGGGGATTAGAAATAAATTTTAATCATATTTTTCTTGATGAATGTGCTTTCACTCCTCTTATAAAGGCCTGTGCATTATGTGTGGATAATACACCGCTGACATTTTTAGGAGATCATAAACAGTTAAGCCCTATTTGCGAGATGCCACAAAAAGATATTTCTGTAGGAGATAACTTTTATGCTAATTTGTGGAATTTATCTGCACTTAGCATGGAGGAATTTCTTAAAAGTGAAGCTTTGAGTAAAAATCATCAGATTTTCCATAAAACCCAATATCAGGAAATTGTCTTTCAAGACATTTATGTTACTAAGCTTACTAAAACTCATCGTTATGGAGATAATTTAGCAAAAATTTTAGATTCTTATATTTATAAAAATGGTCTTAAGGGGATTGATGAACACACAGAGCTTTTTTATATTGATAGTAGATCGATTGCAAAAGATGAAAAACATATCAATAGCTCTGAGGCCAGAAACGCACTAGAACTCTCACGTATTCTAGGAAATACTGATTATGCTATTATCACTCCATTTGTGAAGCAAAGAAAATATATGATTGATGTTGGAATCCCTAAAGATAGGGTTTGGACGATTCATGGTTCGCAGGGACAAGAGTTTGATACGGTTGTATTTTCTCCTGTTATGTTGCATTATCATCTCACTGATTCTTACAACTTTAAGGCATTACACGCTTTAAATGTTGCAGTTAGTAGGATTAAAAAGCGATTGATTGTGGTGTGTGATTATGAGTTTTGGAAAATGCAACAAGGACAGTTCTTGAAGAATATCCTTGATATTTCCAAACCATTTGATAAGGCGATTGATTTGAATTTATGATTTTAACTCGCCATATTTATAGTAGGCAGCACAAGCACCCTCTGAGCTTACCATACAGCTTCCTAGAGGGTTAAGCGGTGTGCAAGATTTGCCAAATACTTTGCAATCAGGAGGTTTGGTAACTCCTCTTAAAATATCTCCACAGCGACAGGCTTTATTGTCTTTGATAGGGGTTTTATTCAATATATCATCAAATATGATCTCAGCATCAAGATGGGTATATTCTTCTTTGAGTTTTAGGGCTGAGTAAGGAATATTTCCTAGTCCTCTCCACTCAAAATTTTCTCTAGCTATCATAAATTTTTCTACCATCTTTTGTGCTTTTGTATTTCCTTCCATATTCACAATGCGTGAATATTGGATTTCAAGCTTATAGTTTTGCTCTATTGTCTGTAATACAAGTTTTAAGATACTCTCCATCATATCTACAGGTTCAAAACCGCTCACAACAATAGGTATGCGATATTTATCTAAAAGAGGTTTATAAATTTTTGCACCTGTGATAACGCTCACATGGGATGGAGCTATCAAGGCGTTGATCTTGCAATCCTTATGCGAGAGAATCGTTTTTAGGGGAGGAGGGACTAAGACGTGATTGATGTGAAAAAAAAGATTTTTTATATTTAAATCTAAAACTCGCTGCAATAAAGAAGCGGTCATCGGCGTTGTGGTTTCAAATCCGATAGCAAAATAAATCACTTTTTTATCTGGATTTTTAGATGCAATTTCTATTGCTTGTAAAGGAGAATAGATGAAGCGAACATCTTTTCCATTAGCTCTAGCATCTTGAAGACTTCCTTTAGATCCTGGAACTTTCATCATATCCCCAAGCGTGAGCAAGATGGTATCTTGTGCGGATGCAATATCATATGCTTGATCAATTCTATTTTTAGGCATAATACATACAGGGCAACCTGGTCCGTGTATGAATTCTATATTTTCAGGTAGCAATCTGTTTAATCCATAACGCATTAAAGTATGTGTGTGTCCCCCACAAACCTCCATAATATGAAGTTTTTTTGGTAGTTTGGAGGCTAAATTTGTTATGATGTGTGATAAAGCAAGAATGGTTTTTTTGTCTCTAAAAGAATCAATCAACAAAGTCTCGTCAATATTCTTTGATTTGTTTATTATCATATTTTTTATACTCGATATTCTTCATCGACATATTCATCTTCCATTGAGTCTATCATTTGTTCATAGAGTTTGATAGATTCTAGGGCATCTTGTTCATTTATTTTGCTCATCACATAACCAATATGCAACAGAACATACTCGCCAATATGGACTTCTTCATTCATTAGATCTAAACTTGCTTGACGCCTTACTCCAAGTGTTTCAAGTGTCGCAGTGTTGCTTTGTTGGTCAATTGTGATAACTTTAGAGGGGATAGCTAAACACATTTTATCTTCCTTTAAAATGAGTGTTTGGAATAATAGCCTTGTTTTTTGCTGTTTATGATAAAATCTTTGAAATTTTCCAGACTTTTTTTATCCTTGCTACTTGTCAAAAATATCGGCACATTTGGTTTGAGTTTTGCCATATCTTCTTGTACTTGGGAAACTCTAAAACCAAAGTAATCAATCATATCGGATTTACTGATAAGCACAACATCTGCACATAAAAACATTGTAGGGTATTTTAGAACTTTATCATCACCTTCTGGTACAGAAAGTAATACCACATTTAGAGCCGCTCCTAGATCATAACTAGCTGGACAAACTAAATTTCCCACATTTTCAATCACAAGATAATCCACTTTATTAATGGCGCCTTCTTTTTTGAGTTTTTCATATGCTAACTCTACCATACTTGCCTCAAGGTGACAAGCTTCTCCTGTGGTGATTTGCTCGGCAAAAACCCCTTTTTTAATCAGCCTATCAGCATCACGATTTGTTTGTAAATCTCCTTCTACAACACAGAATTTAAAATCATCAAAATCTGCTAAATTCTCCAATAAGGTTGTTTTGCCACTTCCAGGAGAGCTCATCAAGTTGATAGTGTATAGGTGTTCATTTTTATACTTTTCTCGTAATTCGTTTGCTTTGAGGTCATTTTTGCTTAAGATTTTTTCTACGATCTGGATATTTTTTTTGTTTAGGTTTGGATTATTGTTCAGGGAGTTTTCTCGTGTATTCATTTTCAATGCCTTCTTCTAGGGTTTGACGTATTATACTTTTTGCATTTAAATATTCAGAGCAATTTCACAAGAAGTCCAAATCTTCCGGTGATACAATCTCTGCGATAAGAAAATAGGTTTGTTTCGCAACAAGAACAAGTTGGTAAAATTTGTATGTTTTCCCTTTGAATATGGCATTTGAAAAGTTGATCTTGGATCCATTTAATCATATCTAGCTTGAATTTGGAATCATTTTCATTGATGTAAGATTTTTTAAAAGATTGTGCGAGTTCTTTGTTGATTTCATAACAGCATTTCCTGATGGAGGCTCCTACAAAGACCATCATATTTTCAGGTTTTCCTCCATATGAAGCTATCATTTTATGGATTGTTTTAGGAATTATAGAATTCATTAACCCCTTTCTTCCTGCGTGAATAAGGGCGAAAGATTCAATATTTGGATCATAAATTAATATGGGGTTGCAATCTGCCACCATTATCATGCAAGCACGATCTTTATCATTGCATATCATAGCATCTCCTATTCCTATAAATCCATCTTTGTAATGCTTTTTATCTACATCTAGGATAATATCGCTATGTGTTTGTTCCATCCATAAGAATTCTTTGTCCTGGCAAAAGATATTTTGAATTATCTTCCTATTTTTATCCACATGAGATTTGTCATCTCCTACATGATAAGCAAGGTTTAAGCTTTCATAAGGATAAAGACTTGTGCCCTGATGCCTTGAGGTTAATATGAAAGCAATATTTTTATTTTTAAATACAGAGCTAGTTTTGCTCGAATAAAAGATACTTTCATGGGTCATTTTGAAAATCCTTTCAAAGTGGATTGATCCACATCAATAAAATGATTTTATTTTAGCACTAAAATCATTCTCATAAACCCAAATTAAAGGAAGGTTTTGAAGCTAAATAAAGATTTATTCCTAGCTATTTTAGCTGTTTTTATTTTGGTTGTTGTTGCAGGAGGGGCGGTTTTTACCTTCTATAATGCGGAAGGTTTTTCGTATTTTAGTAACAACTCTCAAGCCTGTAACAATTGTCACGTGATGAACGAAGTGTATGCTGATTGGAATAAAAGTTCACATAAAAGAGTTGCGACTTGTGGTGATTGTCATTTGCCTCATAAGTTTATCTCCAAGTGGATAGCGAAGGCTCAAAGTGGTGTGGGACACGCATATGCATTTACTTTTGTTAAGGATCTCCCCACACATTTTAGTGCTACAAAAAAGACAGAGGAAATCGTTCAGCAAAATTGTATCAACTGCCATTTGCCCTATGTGCAAAATGTTGTGAATCCAACGTTGCAAAATGCTCATCAAGATAAGTCTCTGAAATGTGTATCTTGTCATAAGGGCGTGGGGCATTCACGTGGATTTTAATTTTAGGAGGAGTTAATGAGAAATAAGATATTGTGGATTGTGATTGTAGTAGGAGTGTTGGTAGGTGTAGGGGTTTTTTGGTTAAATTCGGACATCACACAAAAGAAATATGAGGCTTCAAGTGTAGGTAAAAACCCCATAATTGAACTCAGTGATAACGACCCTAGATTTGATAGTTGGGGCAAAAATTTTCCAGAGTATTTGGATATGTATCTGAGTGTTCAAAACCAAGAGCCAAAGCCCACTGAATTTGGAGGGAATCTTTCTTATAATAAATTGATGAGATACCCTCAATTGACTTTATTGTGGGCGGGATATGCCTTTGCTGTAGATTTTAATGAAGAACGAGGTCATTTTTATGCACAAAATGATCAAATGAGCACAGGAAGAAATCATAAAGATTTGCTCAATTCTTCTGGTTTGAAGGCGTTTAATGGTCAGCCTACTGCTTGTATGAATTGTCACAGTGGATGGGTGCCTTGGCTTTATAAAAATGTTGCCAAAGAAGATTGGAGTGCTTTTAATACAACCCAATATTGGACAATGATAAAAAATGTTCCTTTGATGGATGGTCAAAAAGCTGACAGCATAGAACATAGAGGAATGCACGGTGGCACTAGAATGGGGCTTACGTGTGCGGATTGTCATAACCCAAATGATATGGGATTAAGAATCACACGACCTGCGGCTATTAATGCTTTGATTGCTAGGGGTTATAAAGCTGATAGTGTTCAAGGAATCAAAGCAAGTAGGCAGGAAATGAGAACGTTGGTTTGCTCACAGTGCCACGTTGAGTATTATTTCCGCCCTACAGGTAAAAAAGTGAAGATCATGGGGGAGAGTATTTCTGCAGATACAAATGCTAAATGGTGGAATGGAACACAAAAGACCTATGATGAAATCGATATTTGGAGAAATGGAAATAAACCTATTGAAATCGTTGCCGATGGGATTGAATTGACTTTTCCTTGGAATGAATGGAAAAAGGGCAAACCCTTTAGAATTGAGATGTTAGATGATTATTATGATAAAAATAAGGATGTTTTCCCTTATGATTGGATTCATAGGGATACAAAAGCCCCAATGCTAAAAATCCAACATCCAGAATCTGAAATGTATAGCGGTGGTATTCACGCTGCTAATGGTGTAAGCTGTGCTGATTGTCATATGCCATACACCCGAAAAGGTTCTAAGAAGGTGAGTCAGCATAATATCACTTCTCCTTTGAATGATATCAATAGTTCTTGTAAGAGTTGTCATGCTCAAAGTGAGGATTATTTGAGAAATCAGGTCTATAATATTCAAAATTCTGTTGCTTTTGATCTCAGAAGTGCTGAATATGCTATTGTGAGTTTGATTGTGGATATTAAATATGTGCGTGGAGAGCTTGGTAAATTGAGTCTGTATCAGACAAATAATAAACCTGATGAAGGGAAAATTTCAAAAGAACTTCAAGAGATCCTGATTCTTCATCGCAAATCTCAAATGAGAGCTGATTTTGCAAACGCAGAGAATTCAGCAGGATTTCATAATCCTCAGGAGGCTTCAAGAATGCTTTTACAAGCTATTGATATGGCAAGAAGAGGCCAGATTTTACTAGCAGAAGTAGCCAGTAAAAATCACATCAAGTTTAAAGCTTCAAATCTGACTTTTCAAGATATTCAAAAATTTGCACCCAAAGAGTTGAGGTGGCAAGTTGATGTTGGGAATCATAAAAAAGGAGATAGGTTCTATGAGGAAAAAGATGTAAATGTCGCTCCCCCTAAAGATTTGATCAAACTAGATGAAAATATCAAACCTTATCGTTATCAAGTATTGGATAAAACAATCAATATTCATTAAAAATATATTTCCTCTCTTATTTGGAGAGGGAATATTCCACCCAATAATCTGCTATAATCATTCAAACAATATTTAAATTTAAGGCGAGGATATTTCAATGTTTAACAGGAAGGTTTTAAATATTTTCTTGATTTTAGGGGCTCTAGTTATTGTAGTTTTGTTGGGCGTGGGGTATAAGATTAGTTCTGATTTTAGGCATCAGTTACAGATAACTTTGAATCAATCTGTTCAAGCATTTAGTGATGAAATGGAAAAAAATAACTATACCCAGATTGAATTTAAACCTTTTGTATGTTCAGGAATACTTGGTTATGAGTGTGTTAGTAAGAATGTTACAATCATGCAAAGAGATACGAAAGAAAAATTGATAGAACTAAGTGAAGTTGCTTTGCGTCTAAATGATTTTCAAACCAGCGAACTCAATGCATCAATTGAGATTTCTAAGATTTCTTCGGGTGTTTTTGATGATGAGATCAAGGGCAATGTAGATTCGAATATGTTTGGACTTTATAGTATTTTAAAGCCAAATGAATTGAAATGTGATCAAAAATATAAAATGCTAGATAAAAAAACAGGTGAAATGCAGATAAAATCACATTGTGAAATCAGAAGCAATGCACTAAATTATGAGTTTAGCCAACTTCAAAGAATAAAAAATGAGAAAATGATAAACAAAACAGCTTTGAAATCAGTTACTAGTTATTTCAAAGATTTTGGTTCAAGCCAGAAATCTGTTGAAAAAATCAAGAGTTATGATTTTGCCATTGACGAGATAGCTTTAGGGTTAAATTCTACAAATCTTAAAAAATCCTTGTATCCGATTGTTCAGTCAATCTATGAACAGGCACAACCTGAGAGTGGTTTTGATGATGGAAAATATAATCTTGTTATTGAAAATTTTAAAAATCTTAGCGGTTTTGTTCTTGGGGCAATAGGTGTTTTGGGTAGTCCTTATCAAGATGGTGTGCTTGGATTTGTAGATGGGCTCAAACAGATGGCTACAAATCAAGCTTCGGGGGTAAAAATCTCACTTCTTCCTAAGCAAGAAAAGGGATCTTATTTCAATCTCTCTTCGGATATTTTCTTAAATATTGAGCATCAAGGAACGCAACAAAAAATACTTGCTAAAATTTTCAATAACTATGATTTAAAAACTCAAGTCATTCCTAATGCCACAAAATAGAAATAATAAAAAAGGTAAGGGAGGTCTGAAAAGACTTTTTAATGCCTTTTTTTATTCTAAAGATGGATTTTTGAGTGCTTGGAAGGATGAAGCAGCCTTCAGGCAGGTCTTCATTTTGGCGGTTTTGTGTATTTTGGGAACTTTTGTTATTGCAGATTCTTGGAATGAAAAGATTCTTTTGATATTGCCTCCTATTACATCTATTATTGTGGAGCTTATCAATAGTGCGATTGAAAATGCGATTGACTTCACGAGTTTAAAATCCCATCCTTTAGCTAAAAAAGCAAAAGATATGGGAAGTGCAGCTCAATTTGTGGCATTGGTTTTTTGGATATGGGTTTGGGGAAGTTTTCTATGGGATAAGTATGGTGTTTGAGAGATTAAGCAAAAATAAGTTAAAATACTTGAAAAGTAATCAGAAAATAATGGAGCGTTAATGGACAATTTGTTGGATAATACAAGCGTGGTAGATGTAAAAATTGATGATTCTGTTAAAGAGAGTTATCTTGATTATTCAATGAGTGTCATCATTGGACGTGCCTTGCCTGATGCAAAAGATGGACTCAAGCCTGTGCATAGGAGAATTTTGTATGCAATGAGTGAGCTTGGATTGACTTCAAGGGTAGCTTATAAGAAAAGTGCGAGGATTGTAGGGGATGTTATCGGTAAATATCATCCACACGGCGATACTGCCGTATATGATGCACTTGTTAGAATGGCACAGGATTTTTCAATGAGACTTGAGCTTGTAGATGGACAAGGAAATTTTGGTTCCATTGATGGCGATAATGCTGCGGCAATGAGATATACAGAAGCCAGGATGACTCAAGCAAGTGAAGAAATATTAAAAGACATAGATAAGGATACAGTCGATTTTGTGCCAAACTATGATGATACACTCAAAGAGCCAGATGTTCTACCTAGTCGTATTCCAAACCTTCTTGTTAATGGTTCAAGTGGCATTGCAGTTGGTATGGCAACTTCCATACCCCCGCACCGAATAGATGAAATCATTGATGCTCTCATTTATGTGATTGATACCCCTGATGCTTCTTTGGAAGAATTGATGGGATTTGTGAATGGCCCTGATTTCCCTACTGGTGGAATTATATTTGGAAAACAAGGAATCATAGAGGCTTATAGGACAGGTAGGGGCAGGATAAAAGTAAGGGCAAAAGTTCATATTGAAAAAACAAAGACAAAAGATGTTATCGTTATAGATGAGGTTCCTTATCAGACTAATAAAGCAAAGCTTGTTGAACAAATAAGTGAATTGGCCAAGGATAAAATCATTGAAGGTATTTCAGAAGTAAGAGATGAATCTGATCGTGAAGGTATCAGGGTTGTTATTGAACTCAAAAAAGAAGCCATGAGTGAGATTGTCCTTAACCATTTGTATAAATCTACTACGATGGAATCTACGTTTGGAATCATTCTTTTGGCAATCAATAACAAAGAGCCAAAGATATTCAGCCTTTCTGAATTGCTCAATCTTTTTATATCTCATCGCAAAACTGTTGTGATTCGTAGAACAATTTTTGAATTAGAAAAAGCAAAGGCAAGAGCACATATTTTAGAAGGGCTCAAGATCGCACTTGATCATATTGATGAGGTTATCAAGCTTATTCGTGCTAGTAAAGATACCGATGAAGCAAAAAGTGGCTTAATGGAAAAATTTGGCCTCTCTGAGCTTCAAAGCAAAGCCATATTAGAGATGAGATTGCAACGTCTCACAGGGCTAGAACGTGATAAGATTGAACAAGAATATAAAGAATTGTTGGCACAAATTGAAAGACTCAATGCGATTCTTAAAAGTGAAGATGAACTCAAAAAAATCATAAAAGAAGAACTCATAGAGATAAAAGAAAAGTTTAGTTCGCCTAGAAAAACACAAATAGAAGAAGATTATGATGCTATTGATATTGAAGATTTGATACCTAATGAATCTGTCGTTGTAACAATGAGTCATCGTGGGTATGTTAAACGTGTGCAGCTCAAAACTTATGAAAAACAAAATCGTGGAGGCAAGGGAAAAATATCTGGAAATACCCACGATGATGATTTTATTGAATCGTTTTTTATTGCAAATACGCACGATACTATTATGTTTGTAACTGATAAAGGGCAGTTGTATTGGCTCAAAGTCTATAAAATCCCAGAAGCAGGTCGAACAGCAATAGGCAAGGCTGTAGTTAATCTTATCAATCTTTCAGCAGATGAAAAAATTATGGCAACCATAACAACAACTGACTTTAATAATGATAAATCTTTGGTATTTTTTACCAAAAATGGTATCGTCAAACGAACCAATTTGAGTGAGTATAGCAATATTAGAAGTGTGGGCGTACGTGCTATCAATCTTGATGATGGAGATGAGTTGGTAACTGCAAAGATTGTACATAAAGATGTAAAAGAGTTATTTATTGCCACATATCAAGGAATGTGTATTCGTTTTAGTGTTGATGATGTGAGGGAGATTGGAAGGGTTTCTAGAGGAGTGACTGGTATTCGGTTTAAAGCAAATGAAGATTTTGTTATTGGTGCTACAACCATCACTTCAGATACCGATAAACTTCTAACTGTGAGTGAGCAAGGTATTGGAAAACAGACTTTAGCGGGTGCATATCGTTTCCAAAGTCGAGGAGGTAAGGGCGTTATCGTTATGAAATTGACTTCAAAAACAGGGAAACTTGTGAGTGTTGTGAATGTCAATGATGAGGATATGGATTTAATGGTGCTTACTACAAGTGGAAAAATGATACGTGTTGCCATTGAAGCCATCAGAGAAGCTGGAAGAAATACTAGTGGAGTGAAGATTATCAACGTAGGTACTGAAAAAGTCGCTTATGTGAGTCGCTGTCCTAAAGAAATAACAGACGAAGAAGATGAAAGTGAGGATGGCCTAGTATAACATTATGTTAAAGAAGTTACTTTTTATAGGGATAATGCTTACGAGTTTATGTGCTTATGATTTTCAAACTTCTAAGAGCAATTCTTTAACTTTTACATCTTTGCCTCAAAAATATTTATTTTCTGATTTTAGTAAAATCTCCAATCTTTTGGCTTTGCCTTCATTGGAGATGGTTAAAAGTAATTATTTGGAAGGGGTTTTACCTCAGGTGTTGCCTTCTGCGTTTTTACCCCCAGATCTACTACAAACAGAAATAATTTCAGAACCTAAAAAGAGAGAATTTTTAATCTCCTACCAGCTTTATGTCAAAAACGGTATTCCTAAAGGTGAGCGTTATAGCATTTCAGAACCCATCAAAACTCGAATCAATAGTAGTAAATATACCTTTGATTATCGTTGTAGCATTGATACTTATATCGGAGATTTTGTGAATGATGATGGAGATTATGCTTTGAAAATTATTTTAGAGTTAAAAAAAGACTCTGTGCTTGAATGTCTTTATAAAAGTGGAGTAAAGATCATAGATGATACCTTTACTAACAACTTGCAAACTCGCACTCAAACAACATTGAGTCTTCCTGCTAGAGCCGTTAATGCTTATTTGGATAATGGTTTTTTGATATTAGAAGTTTATAAGGAGAAGAAATGAAGGTTGCTATTGTCGAAGATGATATCAATATGCGAAAAAGTTTGGAAATGTTTTTTGATGGCAATGAAGATCTAGAAATAGTAAGCTTTAAAAATCCAAAAGATGCACTCAAGTCACTTGATGATAGCTTTCACTTGGTTATAACTGATATCAATATGCCACAAATGGACGGGCTTGAGTTTTTAAGAGTTCTAAATGGTCGATATGAGGCTATTGTCATTACAGGGAATGCTACTTTGAACAAAGCAATTGAATCAATTCGACTAGGAGTGAAAGATTTTTTTCAAAAACCATTTGAACCTGAACTTTTATTGGAAGCTATTTATCGAAGTAAAAAACTCATTGAATTTCAAAAAAATTATCAACAAAAACCAAATTCACCCAAATCTTTGGATAAATCAACACAAGTAAATGAATTTATAGCTACTTCAGAGGCATTGCAGAGTGTTATTAAAATGGCTCAAAAAGTTGCACTCACAGATGCCAGTGTTTTGCTTTTGGGTGAAAGTGGTGTGGGAAAAGAGGTGTTTGCCAAATTTATTCACAACCACTCTCCTAGAAAACAAAATCCTTTCATAGCTATTAATATGGCAGCCATTCCTGATCATCTGCTAGAATCTGAACTTTTTGGCTATGAAAAAGGAGCATTTACAGATGCAAGTGTGTCAAAAGCAGGTCTTTTTGAATGTGCAAATGGGGGGAGTGTGTTTTTAGATGAAATAGGAGAAATGCCCTTATCCCTTCAAAGTAAGCTACTCAGAGCGATTCAAGAAAAAGAAATCACAAGACTTGGAAGTGCTAAAAATATCAAAATAGATGTGAGATTTATTTCTGCTACCAATGCAAATCTTAAACAGAAAGTGCAAGATGGAGAATTTCGAGAAGATCTTTTTTTTAGACTTCAAACAGTGCCTATTTGTATTCCCCCACTTAAAGACCGAATAGAAGAGATTCTTCCCCTTGCATACTGGAAGCTTGAAAATGTTTTGCAACAATATAATTTCCCCCCCAAGAATTTTTCAGAGGGTGCAAAAAAGAAAATGTTAGAATATCAATGGTATGGAAATATAAGAGAGTTATTATCTGTAGTGGAGAGAGCCACAATACTTAGTGAAGGTGATTTTATAGAAGAAGAGGATTTATTTTTAGAGAGTAGGAGTCCTAAAAAAAACTCTTCTAAAATAGCTGCTCTTGAGATTGATTTGATAAAAGAGGTGTATAAAGATTGCAAGGGAGATATCATAAAGAGTGCGGAGGTTCTAGGAATGAATTTGGATATGCTTAAACATAAGATTGCCAAATATGGATTGAATTTTTAAAATATATGCGTTTATTGGGCTAAGTTGATAAGATTTTGTTCAATTTATGTTATAATCACGCTTCTTTAAGAGATCTTAAATTTATCACTGAACTTCATATTTAAAAGGTAAGACCATATATGTCCGAAGTTATAGGCATAAAATACGATAATAAAATCTTTGATACTCAAACTGCTCAAAAAGAATGTATTAAGGGTGAAGAAATTTACTTTGATAATTCTATGGATGCATTGTCTATTATTAGGCATTCCTGCGCCCATTTGATGGCACAAGCCATTAAGGAGCTCTATGTAGATGCGAAATTTTTTGTCGGACCAGTTGTAGATGAAGGGTTTTATTATGATTTTAAAACCAGTTCAAAAATTAGCGAAGAGGATTTGATAGTTATTGAGAAAAAGATGAAGGAGATTGCAAAAAGAGCTCTCCCAATAACAAAACAGATCTTAAGTAAAAAACAAGCGAATGAAAAATTTGCAAATGATGAACTTAAACAAGCAGTTATGAGTAAAATATCAGGTGATGAGTTTGGTATTTATAAACAAGGTGATTTTGAGGATTTGTGTCGTGGCCCACATCTACCTAATACAAAATTTTTGCACAGTTTTAAACTCACTAAACTTGCAGGTGCTTATTTGGGTGGAGATGAAAAAGCTGAAATGCTTACTAGAATCTATGGTATAGCATTTGCTGATAAAGAAACTCTGAATGCCTATATTCATCAACTTGAAGAAGCCAAAAAGAGAGATCACAGAAAACTTGGTCTTGAGATGGGTCTTTTTGGATTTGATGAAGAGATTGGATCTGGTTTGCCTATATGGCTTCCTAGGGGTGCAAGGCTTCGCAGAAGAATTGAAGAATTACTCACTAGAGCACTCATTATCCGAGAATACGAGCCCGTAAGAGGTCCTGAAATACTCAAAAGTAGTGTTTGGAAAACTAGTGGCCATTATGATAATTACAAGGAAAATATGTATTTTACCCTCATAGATGATGTGGAATATGGTATTAAGCCTATGAATTGTGTGGGGCATATTAAAGTTTATCAAAGTTCAATACGTAGTTATCGGGATTTACCATTGCGGTTTTATGAATATGGGGTGGTGCATCGTCACGAAAAAAGTGGAGTGTTGCACGGGCTTTTGAGGGTTAGAGAATTCACTCAAGATGACGCTCATATATTTTGCCAACCCTCTCAGATTAAAGCTGAGGTGAGTAATATCATTGATTTTACTCGTAAGATTATGGGGGCATTTGGATTCAATTATGAAATGGAGCTTTCTACTAGGCCATCAAAATCTATTGGAAGTGATGAGGTTTGGCAAGTTGCCACCACTGCATTGGAAGATGCACTTCAAAGTAATGAGATTGATTATAAGGTAGATGTTGGAGGCGGGGCTTTTTATGGCCCTAAGATAGATATTAAGATTACAGATGCTATTGGCAGAAAATGGCAATGTGGAACCGTTCAAATTGATATGAACTTGCCTCAGAGATTTAATCTCCAATACACCGACAAAGACAATAGCTATCAGCAGCCTGTTATGATTCATCGAGCTATTTTGGGTTCTTTTGAGAGATTTGTTGCCATCTTGACAGAACATTTTGGGGGAGAGTTTCCATTTTTTATCTCACCCACTCAAATTGTTTTGATACCTATTTCTGAAGATCAACTTCCTTATGTGATGGAAATCAGAAAGAAACTTTTACATATAGGTGTGTATGCTGAAGTGATGGACAAGAATGAAACTTTAAGCAAAAAAATAAGGAATGCAGAGAAGCAACGTGTTCCTATGATAGCTGTTATAGGTTCTAAGGAAGTTGAGCAAAGAATATTATCTATAAGAGATAGACGCTCAAAAACTCAATACGAGATGCAAGAAAAGGAGTTTTTAGATATGGTAGAAATTAAAATGAAAGAGGTTAGCTTTTGAGTAAAGAAGAGTTGTTGTTAAATGAAGAAATTGATTTTGCAGAGGTTAGATGTGTTGGAGATGATGGGGAAACCTTTGGAGTTATCTCCTCACTAGAGGCTCAAAAGATTGCAAATTCTAGAGGTTTAGATCTTGTATTGATTTCGCCCAATGCGACACCTCCAGTATGTAAAATAATGGATTATGGGAAGTATCGCTATCAAGCTGAAAAAAAACTCAAAGAGGCGAAGAAAAAACAAAAACAAATTGACATTAAAGAGATAAAATTATCCACACAGATTGCTCAAAACGATATCAATTACAAAGTCAAACACGCTAGAGAGTTTATCGAAGAAGGCAAACACGTAAAGTTTAAAGTCGTTTTAAAGGGTCGTGAAAATAGTGATCCTAAAGTTGGTTTGGTTGTTTTAGAACGTGTTAATGCAATGATGGAAGATATTGCCACACCAGAAAAAGAGCCAAAAACTGAAGGTAGATACGTATCTTGGCTCTTTGTTCCAAAGAAAAAGTAGTACAATAAAATCAATCTTATGAAAGGAGAAAACAATGCCAAAGATGAAAACAAATCGTGGTGCGGCAAAAAGATTCAAGTTGAAAAAGAATCTTGTAAAACGTGGAAGTGCTTTTAAAAGTCATATTTTGACTAAAAAAAGTCCTCAGCGTAAAGCTAATTTGAATGCACCCAAATATGTTCATAGTGCGAACATTGATTCTGTAAAAATTATGCTTTGTAAGGCATAAAAGATACATAAGTGGCTCTCCTCTGCAAATAGAGGGAAAGTTTGGTCTATAAGACTTGCACCTATTATTAATTAGGTTAAGGAGAAAAATATGAGAGTAAAAACAGGTGTTGTTAGAAGAAGAAGACACAAAAAGATTTTAAAACTTGCTAGAGGCTTTTATAGCGGCAGAAGAAAACATTTTAGAAAAGCAAAAGAACAACTTGAAAGAAGTATGTATTATGCTTTTCGTGATAGAAAGCAAAAGAAAAGAGATTTTAGAAGTTTATGGATTGTCAGAATCAATGCGGCTTGTAGAATAAATGATATAAGCTATTCTAAATTCATGCACGGACTAAAGTTGGCAAATATTGATTTGGATAGAAAAATCCTTGCAGATATGGCGATGAACGATCCAAGTGCATTTGCTAAAATCGTACAGAGTGCAAAGAACTCACTCTAACTCACATTAGACTATGATTTTAATCATAGTCTAACTTAGAATTTTAATAAAATCCTCTTAAAACCTACCCCATAAAGATCAATCAAACTGTTTTTTTGCGAGATCTAGTTGTTGATGTCTTCACTGGTGATTTTGCCGATAATAGGACAATCCTCCACACAAAAGAAATGCTGAGCGTTACAAGTAGGACTTTAAAAAGCATTTCACTTTGAATATGGGTATTTTCAAACTCTGGTGTAGCGGTATAGGCAGCACCCATATTTTGTGCTTCAAGAATCGCAGGAGTGTAGTAAAGAGTGAAAATAAAGATAAGCAAAACACTTAAGATATTGATTCCCAAAAGAATGATAGAGGGCTTAAGGGAGGATTTAAACATTGATAGTTCATAGACAATGATAATAATGGCACTAAAATTTAGCAGATAATTTAGTTTGATAAAAATCTGTGTCATTAAAATTCCAGAGTCATATTGCGTGATACCCAAGCTAGGAAGATAGCTATAGGCACTAAAAATAATAGGTGCGACCACTACTCCAGAAATTATCATACCACCTATGCATGCACCTATCAACCACAGATATATTGCATTGATTAGTTGAATAATGGAAGTTAGTTTGTTCATTAAAACTCCTATGAAAATAAGTATAATCATACCAAAAGGAGCATAAAATGAAAATATTATTCAGTCCTTCTGAAGGAAAAAATCTTACGAAAATCATTTCAACACAAGATAACTTTGATTTTTTAACCCAATTACCTTTGCCAGTAAATGTCTTAAAGGAGAATCTTTTGAGGTACTTAGATATCTTAAAAGAGGATGATAATGTTATTTGCAAACTTTTTGGAAGCAAAAACCTCAAATCAAAATCTATTCTTGATGAAATGGTTTTGTCTTTAAATATTGGAAAAACTAATACGCAAGAAGCTATCAATTTATATCAAGGAGTTGCCTATAAAGCTTTAGGGTTTCAAACACTTTCCCTAGATGCTCAAAAATATATTTTTGATAATGTATTGATTTTTAGTAATCTTTTTGGGATGGTTAGGGCAGGGGATAAATTGCCTTTTTATAAATACAATCAAAATTTTAAACACGATGGATTTGGAGTTTTTGAACTTTATAAAAAACTAACTCCTATGATTGATAAATATCTAGAAAATCAGGAAATACTTGACTTGAGAGCAGAAATTTATATCAAAGCCTATCCTTTAAAAAACAAACACACGCGGATAGAATTTTTTAAAAATCAAAAAAAAATCAGTCATTATGCGAAATATTATCGAGGAATTTATTTGAAGGAAATGAGTGAAAAAAAACCTCTTAAGCCTGAATGCTTAAAAATCAATGGGTTGGAATTAGTTGAAAAAAAATATCATAACGACGTGCTAACCTTAAGTTATGAAATTATTTCTTAGAGTGATTGTTTTTTTTTAAAGTGATTAGGATTGAACAGATTTATAAAATAAATTGCAGCTATTGCGATCACTCCCCCAATAATTGTATGGAGTTTGGGAATCTCTCCAAGTATTAAACACGAAAATAATAACGCAAAAATAGGAACTAAAAGAGTAAAACTCCCGCCCTTGTTGATGCCTAATATATTCACGCCTTTATAGAAGATGGTTGTAGCAAACGTCGTGGAAAGTAATGCTACAACAATCATGCAGAACCAAAATATTCCTCCAAGATTTTGAATTTGAGGAAAACCAAAGATAAAAAATGATGGAAAAAAGACTATAAAACTAAAAAACGAGGAATAGAAATTTAAGGCAATTGCATTGATGTGGGAAGTTGCACTTTTTGATGAAAGTGTTATAGAGCCCCACAAAAGAGCTGCAATAAAAAAAATTATGTTAAATGAAGTAAATAAAGATGAAAGATGATTGATTCCCATCAAAAATACTCCAGAAACCAGTCCTAAAAAAAGACCTATTTTTTCACGCTTGAGTAGGCTATTGTGATGGATAAAAACTCCTATGATTGATGCTAGTATCGGGGCTAGAGTCGTTACAATAACTCCCGCACTTCCTGCATCGCCCAAGGATAGGCCAACAAAAAAGAGAATAGAGTAAGAAGCATTAAAAATTGAAGTGAGAAAAACTCCCTTATGTGATACTTTTGGAATTTTAAATGGAATATGCAGGTAGATCATCACAGGTACAAAAGAGAGTGCAACGAGTCCAAATCTAATACAAGCGGTTTCATAAGGTGATAAATATTCAATCATGATCTTAGATAGTGGCCAACTAAGACCCCAAAATGCCATAGCAATTAGCAATAACACCGAAAAGATGAACTCTTTTTTCATTCTTTATTTCCATGTTGAGACATATTTAGAATATCCAGGACTTCATCTTCTGTAAAACCAGCCAGAAGACGAGCTTTAATATTGGGTATTTTCCCTATAATTGAAAAATTTCTAAATTTTTTTACCAACACATCAAAAGGTACATTTGAGGTATTGGCATATTTCCACCATTTGTTTCCCTTGCTTACGTGCGAAATTTCATCATTGAGAATAACTTCAAGAGCTTGAATGATTTTGGATTTGATAGGATGGGTAGTTGTTTTTATTTTTGCAACTACAAAAGGATTAGCATCTAATCCCATTGCTTCAAGTCCCTTATGAACCAATCCCATTCGATCAAAAAGACAAGAATCACTCAATATCATTGCTTCATAGAGGTTATTATGCACATCAAAATCTCCGTAATCAAAATTTAAATCATTTAGAATTCCCCTAAGTGATTTAAAGTGATTTATTTCTTCATTTGCGACTTCTAGCCAGTCTTTATAGTATTGCATAGGAAGATTTTGAAATCTATAAGTAGCATCTAATGCCAAATCAATAGCACTATATTCAATGTGTGCTAGAGAGTGAATGATTTTAGCTAGGTTTTGTTCGCTATGGAGTTTTTTTGGACGAGATATTTTTGTTGGATGAACGATATTGCAAAAACCTGCATAAGAGGGATGCATCTGCTTTTTTGGTATATAATGATGATTGAAAGGAATCTTTCCTTCCAAAAAATTTGAATAAAAATTGGCAAAAAAGATAAATTTTTCCGATGGAGCGGAAGAAAATAAAATTTTTTCAATTGATGAAAAAAATTCATTCATTCTTTGAGCCTCCACCAATATATTAAAAAGACAATAATCAAACCCAATAATACCAATGCTTCATGAAGAAAATCTTTTATATCAAGCATTATTTTTCTCCGAAGATATATTTTGATGCACTTCAAGGATTGTTTTTTGGAGCAAATCAAGGTCATATATTTTTCTTTCAATCAGGTAGTATTTTTCATCACTAAGTTTGGTTATTTCTTTATTTAATGTTTCAAATATTTCTATTAATGTCCCATCTTTATTGATAGTTTGCAAAAACTCTTCCATAGAAAAGTTTGTATCAATTATTTTATCAAGATACTCTTTTGTTGGAGGGATGCATGTTTTAGCATTGTTCATACTTGCTTCATTTAGTTCTTTATGAAAATGTTGAAGCAACAAAGACATTGTGTGCTTGATGAGCAGTTCTCTTCTTGCCTGAAGTTGTGTGCTTATTTTGCAAAATAAAACTTGTAGTTCCTTATCAGCTTCTGTGATAATCTCAATAAAATCCAGAACAATATTTTCATAGATTTTGGAGGCAAAAATTCGTAAATTGTTGTAATTAAAATCACTTAAGATATTATCCTTTTTTTTGATAAGCTCGTTTTTTGTCTGCCATTTTTTCAGCTCTGCTATGAATTCATCAAGGGAATTTTCAAACATAGCACTGATGCTTAGTGTGAATTTTGTGAATTTGTAATAGAGTGCTTTGTAGGTTCTATAGGGTCTTGATTTTTGATTCAGAAGTTCCTGATATATTGTTTCTGAATCAATCTTATAAGCCTTGAAGGTTTTCTTTTTTCCTTTTAGTATCTGGAAGAAATTTGGATTTTGTAAAAAAATCTGTGTTTTATATGAATGTGTATTTTTTAAAATACTCTCAATGATATTGTTTTTATCAAAATCCAAACTCACAAAAAAGAAATCTAATTCTTCGATAGTTTTGCTTTTAATAGAGTCTATTTTTTTGGAGAGATTTTCTATATTTGATTGAAGTAGAATTTTAAATTTCGAGTAAATACCAATAATATCGGAATAGTTTTTTTTGATCTTATTAACTACTAGCGTGAGTTCTTCCCTGATAAGTTCTTCTTTTTGTCTTTTTGCTGCTGGGATGATTTGGAGGTTGAGACGTTCAAATATTGCACTCAGGTTTGTTTTTTGTTCTTGAAGCTCTTTTGGTATCCCTGATCGATTTTGATAGAATATGTCGATGTTTTCTTGGGCATCTGTAAATATTTTTATTAATGATTGTTGATGTGTTTTGAATGCTTTAGATTTTATTTGCGAGTATTTTTGAAAAAGCCTTTGGAGCTCTTTTTGAACAAATAATTGCTCATCAATAGCGAGTTCTTTGTATAAAATGATTGGAGATATAGGTAAAATATCGCTGAATACTTCTGTGAAATGCTCTTTGAAAAAGTTTAGTGAAGCGATAATATCTTCAGGTTTTTCTAACACATCAATATGGCTGAGAATGCATAAAGAGGTATCTGTTTTTCTTTGAATATAAGGTTTGAATATGTTGAGTTCTTCCATATTTGCAAGATCATCAATGCGATTTATCCATATAATGATATCGCTTTGATTCATTTCTTCGCTTATATTTTTGATATTTTTTTCATCACTAAGTTCAATATCAGGATGCTTGTAAATGATTAGATCTTTGAGTATGGGAATGGGAAAATTTATCTCAAAATGCACGATTTTATCAAGTTCTTCTTGTGAGAGTTCGCTTATTGACAAGGTATTGAGTCCAGTGGTAGTGCGATCTTTGTGATAAGCTATGATAGATTTTGTATGTCCATAACCAATGATATAAGTTTTTTTTGCATGAGCTGAATCACTAGGAATGATATGGCTTTGTAAGATGGTGTTAATAAAAGTTGATTTCCCACTGCGTTTAGTGCCAAAGATTGAAACCTTCAGAGGTTCTTTGTATTTTTGGTCAATATTTTTTATGAAATTTTTAAGTTCAACAGATGGTGAAAATTTATCTTGGGTTAGTTTATAACTTATCTCTTTTATTAAGCCCTTTAGGCCTGACTCAAATTTTGGCAATAGGGAATCTTGGATGTTTTGATATTCTTTAATAAAATTTGAAATACAACTCATTGAAGTTCCCTTAATTCTTCTATATGTAGGGAGATTTTTTCTTGTATATTTTTTAATTTTTGAGTCTGCATGGCCTGTTCTTTTGTATTTACAGGAACAAATGCAGTAGAGTTATTTTTAATTAAAAATTCCATTGACTTTATCATTTGATCTATTTTCTCTAAAAATTTTGATTTTTTGTATTCAATTTTTTGATCTAAATAAGTTAGAATATTTTCATTGCTTAGTTCAAATGCCCTATTCATGGTATTTTTAATGTCTTTTAGTTTTGCACCATCACGCAAAATATGATTGATATATTTTTTAAGCTCATTGGTATAAAGATTCAGATCTCCTTCTGTGTATTGATATTTTGTTATTTCTCTTAGATTGTTTTCATAAAATCTTAGCAATTCACTCTCAAATGTATCTGGATCAATCAGGCTATAAACCAAATGTATATTTTCTATAAAGGCCTCAAGTCTTTTATCAAAGTGATTTTGGGTTTTTTCTATGAGGTATCTGAGATTATCTTTGAGATTACCTGTGATGATATTTTCTAACTTAGAGGCATTGACATACTTGTTTTTAGAACTTTCGTAGTTGATATAATCCAATAAATAATCCTTAAGATTCAGACCTAAGTTTTTTATTTTAATTTTTGTCTCCTGTGTGGTGTCTTCTATGGTTTTTGTCATTTCCTGGGTAAAATCTAATATTTTAATTTTAATATCTTCAAGCTTTTCATTAAGATTTTCTATATTCCTTTTGCAGGAGGATTGTTCTAATATGGCAAGATTTTTTTTGAAAATTTGTTTAAGATTTTCGCAAGTATTTAGGAGTAAATTTTGTGTGTATTGAGTGGGTTGCTTGAAAATAATATTTTCAATATAGTCCTCAAGTGCAATAATACCCGTATCTTCAATATCATATCCACGCAAAAGTGCTTCATCGTAATGATTTGTTCGATGGAGTAGAGCAAGAGTACTTGCAATTGGTATAAAATCTATTTTTGATATGTTTTTTTCAATATCCCCCAAAGAAATCTTTTTGATATCCTCGATAATGTTTTTGCTTAAATTTTTCAAATCAGGAAGACTCACCAAATCAGATCTAGTGAATACTATCAGAATCTTTTCCAAATTTTTATAATTGATTGCATTTGCTAAAAAATCAATATCTTTTTGTGAATGAGGCTTGGAAGCATTGATAAGATAAAGAGTCGCAATACTCTTTGAAATACAGGTTTCCACCTGGTGTGCTTTGTAGTTAAAAATTGTATTGATATTAGGCGTATTGATGAGTGTGAGGTTATTTTTTAGAAGTTCTACTGGAGAGTTGATGGTGATTTCTTTTACCAAGTAAGAGATCTTTGAATAATGCTTACTACTTGTGTAATTTTTAATATCATCGGTTTTCATATCCAATTCCATTCCATTAGGAGTGATATAGAAATCAATGAGGGATTGAAAAGATTCTTTATTTTCTCTTATGAGTTCGCTTAGATTATCATCAAAATATAGATTTTTGACAAGTCGCTCCCATTCATTTTGGTTTAGAAATTTCACAACACCTCTAGGTTCTTTTGCATATGAAACTTGGATTTTGTTTGTAGATTCAGGAATTGCAGATATTTCTAGTACATTTTGAGATAATATCGCATTTAGCAAGGTTGATTTTCCAGATTTTGCAATACCACAAATAGAGATATTGAATTTTGCTTGTTTTAATGTATCTACCTGATTATCTGCAAAATTTGCTAACCATATAGGCATAAAACCGATCTTTTTTGCATCTTCTAGTATATTTTCAATGTACTCAATATTTTGATAAAACCAACTACTTTTTATATCAAATGTCTTGAGTTTTTTTCTTTTTGGAGTTTTTTGGAGTTTTTGTCTGCTATTGAGTTGATGGATATGATGTTTAAAACTTGTTTTGATACATTGCTCTTCTTCATATAAAATAACCCCTCCAATTTTAAGAGTATTGAGATGCTCAAAGATTTCATAAATGAGATTGATATTGGCTTGTTTTTGTATATACTCTAGGACTTGTATTTGTAATGTTTGAATATGTTTTTGATTTGGTTTAAACCCTAACTTTTTCAGGAGATTTTCAAAAAAAGGCATATTCAAAAAAATATTTCTATTTCTATTGTTGCAGGATAAAATAATTGCAAAAAGCTCTGTCAAATCTTTATTTTCTAAATGAGAAATGTCAATTATTAGAGATTTTTCATCTTGGGCAGTATCATCAAATTCAAAATGAGTCTCTGGATAAACCAATGAAAAAAAATATTCTACAATATCATTTTTTGTGTCCATAAGATCCCGTTCTCAATTTAAAGATTTCTTAAAATAATATCATAATAATGCAATCAAACCAATTCATTAAAATATGATTATTTTTCAAATCTGCAAGACCATGTTTTTGTATATTTAAATACAAAAACATATGTGTTAGGCTTTATATATCCGAAATGTCTTCTAATATCCTGATAGAAATAATTTTATCATTAGGAGCAATACAATCCAAAACTTTCAAGCTCTCTTTATCAGATGGGCTGATTCTTCCAAACACAGTGTGTTCTCCATCAAGATGAGGAAGTTCTTTAAAACATAGAAAAAATTGACTCCCGCCTGTATCTCTTCCGGCATGAGCCATAGAAATAGATCCTTTTTTATGCTTATTGGGATTGTTGCTTAATTCGCACTTGATGCGATATCCTGGTCCTCCAGTTCCACTTCCATAAGGGCAACCTCCTTGTGCAACAAAATCATTGATAACCCGATGAAAAATCAACCCATCATAAAATCCATTTCCTGCCAAACTTGCAAAATTTGTTACTGTTTGGGGTGCATCTTCAGGAAATAGTTTTATGACCATATCCCCTTTTTCTGTTGATATGATGGCATATTGAAGTCTTTTGAGATCTTCTTGATTGATGTCATATGTTTTCAATTCTTCCATAATCGTCTTCCTTGTATTGAAATAAGCTAAATAAAACCTGAATTCTACCGATTTTAGGCTATGAAGTTTATTAAGTTAGCAAAAAGAGTTCAAGGAAGCGGATATCAGTATGTATAAAAAATTACTTTCATTTGTGATTTGTGCCATTGGATCTATGTTTTTGATACATACTTTAGCTTTTGCTTCAGAAGATGTGCTTGAAGATGAAGATGCCCCTGTTTCAGATAATTATCTGAAAGAAATACGTATTGATTCTTTAGAATCTTTCAAATGGATCTATAGCACTGCTGTTCTCACTGTTTATTTCAATAACGGTACTTTTAAGCAGGGCTTTGCTTTGTTACTTCAAGATGGATTTTATTTGACATCTTCTGAACTCACTTATAATGAGGGTCTTTATCCTCAAAAAATTATTGCAAAAATGCAAGATGATAGCGCGGATCCATTGATTTGCATAGCTCAACTTCGCCTAAAGGTTATGGACAGCAATAAAGGCTTATCATTACTTGAAACAACTGCTTTTACAGATGATTATTGCAACACAAGAGCAGAGAGCTATTACCATAAACGCATATACGATAAGTATGCTCAAAATATATTTTCAAAAAAGCCAACTCAAGAACTCATTAAAGATGGATTGTATTACCCAATCATTAAACAAGCCGATACTTTTGGAGTCCGCAGAACTTATTTTATCAAGGAAGAAAACCACTACAACCAAAAATTAGCAAAAGAAATTTCCTATGGCTATTCTTTGCCTTTTGACGATCAGGGAAGATTTGTTTTTGGCAAACCCTATTTTGATAAAAATGGTGATTTTTTGGGAATTTTTAGTGTCCTTACAGATTCTTATTTGCCTGTTTTGATAAAAAAAGAAATTGTACAGGCCTTCATATGCGAATCAACAGAAAAAAATATTTTAAAAGATCAGGTTTTTAGTAATGTCTGCAAAAATCATTTTTATCATATAAATTCTCAAACCAAAATAGCGAACAACACTCAAAAATAACAGCAGTTTATAATAACTAAATTCAAGATAAACTAACTATCTTCATCAAAAACAATCATGAAAATTTTATATTTCAAATTATTTTAAGCATTAAAATTAAAATAGTAATGTTTAATTATAACAATTGATGATATAATTATTATTAAAACCCCAATCAAAAGGATAAAAATGAACTTTAAAATAATGCTTTCAGGTTTAGGAATTTTACTCTTAGTAGGTTGTGTTCCTCCTACTGTGAAACCTCCAAAAAATGATCTAGGAAGAGCCTATGAACTCTATAATGGTTTAAGAATCAAAAATGACTATAAAAAAGCCAATGAAATTGCAACTAAAGTGTGTAACTCCAATGAACTTGTGAGTCCTTATGGGTGCTTTTTAGCAGGGTGGGGATATTACAATGGCAAAGGAGTAGCCAAAGATTATCAAAAAGCTTTTGAATACTTCAATAAGGGTTGCGAAGACAAGAAGATTGAAACCAAAAGATATACTAACGATGATGATACTGTTCTGACAAAAAAATCACAACTCAAATATTCTCAAAGAGCTTGTTATATGCTAGCTAAAATGTATGAGAAGGGTTTAGGTGTTCCTGCTGATTATATCAAAGCATTTCAGGTATATCAAAAAGCCTTTATTGCAAAGACAAGAAAAATCACAGAGAAAAAACGAATTGAAGAAGAAAAACCCGTTAAACTCTCTAAAACAATGCAAGAAAAACAAAAAATACAAGAAGGGATAAAAACTCCTGCCAAAACAAAACAAGAAGCTGAGGAAGATTTTGATTATCAACTGATGCAATTTCCAGTCCTAGAAAGTAGTTTATCATTTGAAGAACAAAAATATACTTTAAAAACCAATCAGATTCTTAAAGAAATTCTCATAGATGGTCATTTTTATAAAAATAACCCACTTTATATTCAAGAAGATGGCGATATGGGATTTTTTGTTTTCAATGATTATCTCCTTGAATCAAAAGTTGATTACTTCTCAGATATAAGTGATAATATATTGCTTGATGCAAAAGCAAAACAAATCAAAGAGCAACAAAAACTTAGGACAAAATCCAAAATAGATACAAAACTTAAAGTATTCATTCAAAAAGGCGATTTATTGGCTTTGAAACGAGATGATAGAAGTTCTTATCAAGTATTTTTGAATGCCATTATCAACAAGAATTCACTTTTAGATATGAATAAAGCAATCACCTTTTATGATTATCTCATCAAAGAAAGTGCTAAATACAAGCACAATCACCCAGATAATCCAATCTATCAATTAGTGATTGTTTATGCTTATGGTCATTTAGATATATTCGCTTATATGAATAAGGGAATTGCTAATGAAATGCTTTATGCAAGTTCAAAAAATCCAGCTTATTTCAGAGAATCCTTACAAGCTTATGGAAAAGCATGTGATTTGACCTATGTTTTAGGCTGTGCTTTTTATAAAAACCTTATTGATGGATTGAGTAATTTGCCTTAAAAGCGAGAGTAAAAGAGGTTAAAATTAAAATCATTAACGGTAGTATAACCTCTTGCTAAAAAATCACAAGAGGTCTCCAAAATTATTGTAGAATCTTGATTGTTGAATCAAAAATTGCTACAATCAAGCTCAGATCTGATTTTGCTAAAATTCCACAAAAATGAAATGAAGTCTATATTTTTAAAACAAGGGGGGTTCACAATGATCTTAAATGCAATCATAGAGAAAGATAAAGATGGATATTTTGCTTATATCCCTGAACTTAAAGGCTGTGTGTCAGAGGGAAATACTTATGAAGAGGTGATTTTAAATATCAAAGAAGCAGGAGAGCTTTATTTAGAAAGTCTTGAAAGCGAAGAGATTTTAAATATTCAAAATAAAACCACTTCAATCATAGCACTTGATTTATCAAATGCCTGAATTACCAAAACTCACTCCAAAACAAGCTAAAAAAAATGTTGTTAGAAAACGGCTTTATCATTAGATAGAAAAAAGGGTAGTAATAGGATTTATATTAAGAATCAGAATGGTTTTGCCTCATCATACTGGAAAAACGTTGCACCCAAAAATCATCAAACAGCTTTTTGAAATAACAGAGCTAAGCAATTCCTGATCAAACTTGATTATATAAGCAATTTTCCATTTGTAAGCTTTTTCGCCATAAAGTCCATTACTAAAATTGCAAATCCATCTTTAGTAACGTTGTAGTATTTGTATCTTTGATCTGTTATTTTCACATTATCTAGATTTGTTGTTTGTGATACTCTAAGATAATCCAATTTTAGATTTTCCAAGAGAATCAATTTTTTTATTACATTCCATTCCAAGTAAATGAAAGTAAATGAAAAAAACAGAGATTTCATTTACTTTTGAATCAAATCAGAGGGGATTTGGAGTGAAATTGAGTTAAAATCAGCGAGATTTCTGCTGATGAATAGAATTCTTTCACTTTATTCAACTATCTCTTTCTCAATACATCATTTTGTCTTCTCAACTCTCCAAATTCCCATTTTATCGATATTTGTAAGATTGAAAAGTTTATTTAGAATGATTACTTTTGGATTTTTTTATGACAAGTTCTGTGGATTTTTCTTACTTTTTAAGAATGTTTTAAACATTATTTATTTGGAATGCAGTATAATTTCACTGGATTTAATGTATCAACAACAACAACTCAAATGATGAAGGATTCCTATGACAACAATGAATTTTTTACGTACCATACTGCACATCAGTGCCAAAAATACCGATGTAAGTGATAATTATTCTCTTGGGGGGGGGGGTTCAGATCTCTTAAAAGCTCCCTCTTCACACTCAGGTAATACCAATCAGTTTTCTAGTACTGAAAGATTTCAAAGCAACCTAAATTGCAATACTATTTCAAGTGAAGTTGATGCTAATGCTAGGAAGTCTAGGAATGAAAGTTCTAGATTTTCTGGAGATTTTCACAACCATAGCAGTGCTAAGGAATGGGATAGTTTTTTAGCATGTTCTGCTCAAGCTAGTCTTGATGAAAAGAAAAGAGAAGGGTTTCTCCTTGATGGTACTTCAAGACCTAATGGCAGTCCATTTGTAGTTTCTACAGACTTTGAATCTTCAAAGTTTTATCATTCTCAGAGAATTGAGGATATTAAGGAATTTGAGACTCATTTGAATGCTAAGGGATCTAACCCTGATGGTACTTCAAGACCTGTGAATCCCAAATCTTCTAAAAAAGCATTTTTCCCTTTATTTTCATTAGTGCTTTCTACGCTTTTATTGCCATTCACAGCAGACATCGCACAAGCAGCTCTATCATCTTCAGATATAAGGCTTTTATCTGCAGATCATGGGAACCTCAATAGGCCTGAAGTCTATAGTTCAGGAGATGCGAGATGTCTTTTAAGTGGAGATAAAGCTTGTGGTAGAGTCACTCAGAGTTTTGCAAATATGTTCAACATCACTAAAAATTCAACCTATAGCGATGTTTATTATTTGAAATATAATTACAATATTGGCA
>NZ_MLAT01000072.1 GCF_002272795.1 Helicobacter sp. 13S00482-2
ACAAGACCCCCATAATAGTCAATATCGCCACACCCAATAGAAAAGATTATGTGATGAGCCCTAATGTGAAGGAGTTTTATAATGTTTATAATGCAAAGGATGAATTTATTCAGGGATTTGCTGGAGGGCTTGATAACCCTATTCATTCGAGTGATTATCTTTTTCACTTTAATCATAGTGCTGAACAACTTGCAAGAGAACCTAATGCTGTGAATATAAAGATAAATAAAGATTTCAAGCCAGAAACTTTTTTCAGAGAATTTAAACATCCTTCTTTTGGGGGATTTCTGAATATTATATTTGCTAACCATAGCGAATATAAAAACCCCGAAACAGTCAAAATTCTAGAAAATGTTATGAAACAAAGGAAAGGAGAGTGATGCTTGATTATATTGATTTTGGCATCACATTGATACTGCTTTCAATTCCTATCATCAATTTCATTTTTTTCTATATGCATAATCAATTCTCAAGAGTAGATAAAGTTATATTTATAATTATTTTTATTATTGGCTTATTTGTTGCTATTGCACAAACAATAAGCTATTATATTGATGGTTATTCTATTCTATTCTATGGCACTCTGTTCTATTATATTGTATCATATTATATTAT
>NZ_MLAT01000018.1 GCF_002272795.1 Helicobacter sp. 13S00482-2
AATCTAAAAGATTGAGTGCATCTGTATGATCTATGTTTATTTCAAGGAGATTTTCTTTTTCAAAATCATCATAAATTTGATTGAAATCATCATTATTGAGATCTAAAAATGCTGCTATATCAATGATATTATCTTTCTCTTCTTCATCAAGTTTTTCATCTACGTATGCTAAAACAAACAAAAATTCCACTAATTTTAAGGATTTCTTATACTCTCCATAAGTGGCTTGTAAGAACATTTTGCAAAGAGTTTGTGAATCTTCATTTGGAGATTTTAAAATTTCATTCAAAGAATTTTTTGGATCTTCAAAGCCACTGATATTCTCGCTCATAATGCCTAATAATGAATCTATCAAGGCTTTTTTAGGAAAATTTTCTTCCAAATCTCCAAAGGTTTTTGAAGAATTTAAAAACCTACCTACCAATGCTACAAATAAGCCTTGTTCTGTTTTTCTAAGTTTGATAAGAGGATCAATATTCACATAAGGATCCAAAGAAAGATCGTAATCTTCAAATTTAGTAGGTTTAGAATTTGAATCTTTTGAGAGCGGTGTTATGGGATTTTTCAGGTATTCTTGAAGCGTTATGTATAAGTAATACACAACAGCACCTGCTAAGATTAACAAAATGATTTCCATATATATCCTTTAACGGTTTTTTAGCTTTAGCTCTAAGTCTTTCTTTTTTTTCTCTTCACGCTCTTGATTTGATTTGTATAAGCGAAGCTGTTCTTCTTTTTGTTTGCTTTGTATAGCCAATCTTTGTTCACGTTTTTTCTTCATCTGAGCAATATAATCCTCCCTTTGTGTAGGAGATTGAAACTCAATAGGCTTTACAAGCAATACAAACATCACAAAAATAAACAATACAATTGCGACAAAGCCAGAATCATCTGCGTTCATATGATACCATAGACCAGCAATCAAAGAAGCTATCAGTATCTTAATGAATATCTTCACGGGCAATTCCTTATCTATTAGCAGAGCATATACGATTATATAAAACTAACCTTATTTTTATGCAAATGCAAACCAATTTTTTTCAAATCTTTTTCGCCCATCCCAAGAAGTGCTATCTGAGGAAGAAATAAAACAGGCGTAATATCAAAATCTCTTTTATAAACTCTAGAGGATTTTTTAGCATGAGTATCAAACATCTCAAAACCTCCCATAGACAAGGTGCATAAAAAATCAATGCCCAAATCAATGCCTTCATATCTTATCACAGCAGATTGCTCCAAAGAAGAGGGTTCATTTATATCTAGCAAATGATAATAGCATTCTTTTTGAAAAATAGTTTGAATGCCTTTGAGCGAAATTTTATCAAAAAATCTTTCAACACAAATTTCACTTTCATCACAACATAACGATCCACTATAGCTAATAGTACTAAATCCGCAGAAAACTTTAGAAAAATTGATGTGAAACGCATCTATAATCATCTTATTCAGATATTTTAACTCAATACCACAATCATAAACCAAATCATATTTTTTGAGTTCTTCGTTGATGGATTGGATTGTTTGAGCACTCTTATCAAGTATATTTTTTGCATAAAGAGCATTACAATAAGCATCTTCCTCACAAAAAAGCAAAATTGCATTATTTTTGTGAGCAAGTGCCATATTATAAGCATTAGCAATCAAAAATTTACGAGGATCACAAAACCTTCCCCAATAGCCTCCATCATAACAAAATTTCATCCTGATAGTTTTTTTGTTATTTTTCTCTAAAAGAGTGCTTGAAGCAATCAATAAAGGTTCAAAATTCACTCCCTTAGCATACCCATCAAAAAGTGCGTACGCCCTAGAAGCATCTTGAATTTTATCAAGGGGTGAAAAAATATATCTACTTTCAATTTCTTTTCCAAGTTTAGCCCAAGTATTACCACTAATTGGGCATCTTGAAATTTGAGTTAGCATCGCTTGAAGTTCAAAAATCTCCTTATCAATTTGATCATTTTTGGGGTAGATAAAATCTTTCACACTCACAAAATTCATTACTCCATTTTTGATATCAGCAATACTTTCAAGAAGTCTTTTTGCTTCATTTGGATATCTTGAGAGTAGCCATTTGACATAAAGAAAAAAACCATCTCCAAAATAATCAGGATTTTTCTGAGGAGAAATAAAATTGATATTGATAAATTTATTGAATTCATTTTTTTCGCTTTGGGTTAAAAATGTGGCCGTAGCAAAAAAATTATGATAAAAATTCATCGCTGATTTTTTATCAATGAGCAGATCTTTGTAGGCATATTTGGTGGAAATAGGCTCTATGACCCACTCAGAACCAAAATGCCTCACCAAATCGATGACATTAGCATCATCAAACACACTGATGCCATTAATCTTTAATGAAATATTTTTGTCATATTGGAAATTCCTTAGCGGTAAAAGCTCCAAGATATTCTTTAATGTAAAATCCTTGCGGTATTCCAACGTACACTTCTCATAAGTCGCCCCATAGTCTTTATCTGCGTCAAATCTAAAAACATTCAATTCAAGTTTGTTAATACTCATTTGCAAATCCTTGATTAAAGCTAATTTTTTGATTCTACCTACAAAGAGTTCAATTTCAGCTTATTTTTATATCTAGCATGATGATTTTATGCCAAAAATGTAATCTTTTTGTCATGAACATGTTCAGAATCATTTTGTGATAAAATAAGACAAAAAGAAGGGCTCTATAAATGAATGAAAGATACTGTCCGCTATGTGGAGAAAACCATTGTGAAATCAAAACAAATATACAAAAAAAGGATTTAGTTTTTTTGTATGAGAATGCCTTTGGTGTGAATGTGGATAGATTGATTGACTCCGATGTTGATTATATGCACTGCACTAGTTGCGATTTAAGATTTTTTTTGAATAAAAAAGGTCAAATGCCAACAGGCGACAATGATTTTTATAATTCTTTAAACCAACTTCCTTGGTATTATATGGAAGAAAAAAATGAATATCAATACGCCAAAAATTTTATCAAGGATTCTGATAAGGTTCTAGAAGTTGGATGCGGCAAAGCAGCTTTTGCAAAATTCCTTTGTACAAAAGATTACACGGGATTAGAATTTAGCACACAGGCAAAAAAATTAGCTCTCCAAAATGGTGTGAACATAGAAAATATATCTATTCAAGAATACTCTAGCAAATATCCAGAATCTTTTGATGTGGTTTGTAGTTTTCAGGTTTTAGAACACGTTAGCAACCCTAGAGAATTCATAAAATCCAAGCTAAAAATCTTAAGGGGGGGGGGGGCAATGATAATTGCAGTGCCAAGTGAAGAAAGTTTTTTAAAAGATTGTGTGAATGGAATCTTAAATATGCCACCTCATCATACGAGTAGATTTTCAGATAAAAGCCTAGAAAATATCGCAAAAATTTTTGATCTCAAACTCCGTGATATTTATCACGAAAATATTCAACCTGAACATATTGATATGTATAAATCCATTCAATGGGCAAAAAAATTCCTCCCTACTCCTATGATTGATAAGGGAGTTATGCGCAAATTCATCAATAAATTTGGACTATTTGGAAAAAGATTTATACAAATACCTCCCAATGCCTATGGTCATAGTGTTGTAGCTGTGTATGAAAAACCATAAGTATCCAAAAATATCCATCATCACCGTGGTCTATAATGATGTGCATAATATTGCCAAAACAATCGAATCTGTGCTCTCCCAAGACTATCCAGATATAGAATACATCATTGTTGATGGAGATAGCTCAGATGGAACAAAAAATATTATTCAAAGCTACATAGATGCCAAGTCCTCTGTTTTCAAACACTCCATTACTAAATTTATTAGCGAAAAAGACAGGGGGATCTACGATGCAATGAACAAAGGCATCGATATGGCTACTGGAGAATGGTGTAATTTCATGAATAGTGGAGATAGGTTTTATGAGCATTCAACAATCACGAAATGTTTTGAAAAATACCAAGAAGCAATAAAAGCAAATGGGGGGGGGGGATATAGCGTGATTTATGGTGATAGCGAACTTTTTTATGATAAATTCAATCAAAAAATTATCCATTCAAAATCAGCAAACCATAAATACCACCATCGCTTTGTCCATCAATCTGCTTTTATTGATTTAAACATAATGAAAAAATACCACTACAATAATCGCTTTAAAATTGCTGGTGACACAGATTTTTTCACAAAAATATTCAATTCAGGGCATCTGTTTAAAAAAATTGATGTGATTATCGCTACTTTTAGTCTAGATGGGATTTCAGCTAAGCCAAGCCTTGAAATGCTTTTAGAAGATATGAAAATCACCTATCAGTACAATCGTTTCTATCCAATGTTTTTATGCATTAGATATATTTTTTATATATTGCCAAGATTTTATCTACGATCTATTTTGCCAAAATCAATCAAAAATAAATTACGAATCACTTTTGGCAAAAATTCACTCTAAATTTTGATAAAATACACCCAGAAGAAAGAATGAGGATAAGATGGACGCTATCTATGGTGACACAAGTTTTATAAATGAGGGAAAATACCTTAGGATTCCTGCTAAGAAAAAATCTAAATATATTATGCCTTTTTGTCATCAAAGCGTATTTGTAAAAACAGAACTTCTGAAGCAACATCATTTTGATACCTCTTTTAAAATTTGTGCGGATAATGATTTTTTTATGAAAATTCATCATCAGGGACACCAGTTTTATAAAGTTGATGAGATTGTTGCTATTTATGACATGTGTGGAGCTTCAGCAAAAAGTCCCTTCAGGGGGTTTTTTGAAAATCTTCGTATTGCTCAAAAATATAATAAATTCTCTTTCATATTTTGTATGCCTAAATTATTTTCATTAGGACTAAAATACATCATCAAATCCATCATTCCAAACTCTATGGTAGTAAAAATAAAAGCTAGATTTTATGAAAAATCCTAAAATTTCCATCATCATTCCCGCATATAATGTTGAAGAATCCATAACTAGAACCCTAGATTCTTGCATCTCTCAAAGTCTTGAAGAAATAGAAATTATCATCGTAGATGATTGCGGAAATGATAGCACTATCCACATAGCACAAGGATATGTCCAAAAAGACCCCAGAATCTATATCTTACATAATCCTAAAAATTTAGGAACATTCCGTGCTAGATTTGAAGGTGCAAAAATTGCAAAAGGAGAATACATGCTCTTTTTAGATGGGGATGATTATATAGAAAAAAGAACTTGTGAAATCCTCTATACAAAAGCTATTCAAGAGTATGTGGATATCGTATTTTTTGGAATAAAATTTTTCCCAAAAAAACTAAGCAAAGCTCCTATTAAAAACATCACAAAAACACTAAAAAACGAACAGGTATTAAAAGAAACTTTTCTTAACTCCTCTACCCCACCTTGGAGTATCTGTGGAAAATTATACAAAAGAGAACTTATTTTTAAAACTATCAAAAACTTAAGCTTTATTGATGAACATCTTGTGATGGCTGAAGATCTTTTGCAAAATTTTGCTCTCATCACACTAGCAAAAAGCTCTATTGGAATAAGAAACAAACTCTATGTGTATTGTGAGAGCAATTCCTCTATTACTAGAAATATCAAAACTAGAGATAAAAAAATAGCTAATTTAAAAAGAATTATTGATCTTTTCAATGAATTAGAAAATAAAGATGAATTAACCTTAAATCCATATTTCTATGATGCCAAAAACAAGGTTCAAACTATTTTACTCTCAATTATAGAACTAGAATATCGCTATGATGATGGGGCAAATTTATCCTATCTTAAGGCTTGTGTGAAATCTCTTAGCTATCATAAAAAATGGCAAACTTATTTTAGAATAGCACTATTCATATTGAGTTTTGGAAAAATTAAACTATAGTGAGAAGAAATGAATAATATTGAATTTTGTCTTCTGGGAAAAGCTGATGATACTAATCCATCATCAATTCCTTTAGATCAGATTAAAAGATGGCAAGAAGATAAAATCCTTACGTATTTGGGATCCACTAATGATGTCAGGGATTATATAGCAAATGCAACCTGTATTGTTCTTCCTAGTTACAGAGAAGGTATCCCGATCTCGCTCCTAGAAGCATTATCGATGGAAAAACCCATCATCACTACTGACGTGCCAGGATGCAAAGAAATTATCTTCGATAAAAAACCTCACGGAAATTTCTATGTCGGAGCAAATGGTATCTTATGCCAACCCAAAAATATCCAATCCTTGCAAAACGCTATTGATTTTTTTCTAAATCTAAGTGCTGATGCTAAAATAAAAATGGGGATGGAAGGGAGGAAGTATGTTCAAAGAGAGTTTGATGTTAAAAATATCATTGATTTTTATCAAGATAAAGTGCGCTTCTTAGAGCCAAAATCATCTATTGTTTTTATTTCTAATACCTCCTTTGGAATGCATCACTTCAGATTAGAAGTTTTAAGAACTCTCAAAAAACTAGAATTCTCTATCCATATCTTAGCCCCAGAAGATGAAAGTACTGCAAAGCTTCTGCAAGAAGGATTTTATCACCACCCTATAGATTTAGATCCCAAAAGCCTCAATCCCCTTAAAGACATGAAGACCTTATTTCAGATAAAAAAAATACTAAAAGAGCTCAAACCCTCTATGAGTTTTAGCTACACTATCAAGCCTGTAATTTATGGCTCTTTTGTTTGCAATCTTCTAAAAATACCAAATATCGCTATGATTACAGGGCTTGGCTATGTATTTGTTCAAGAAGGAATAAAGAAAAAATTTCTAAAATTTTTGGTTTCAAGAATGTATCAAGCTGCCCTACTAAGAACCTCTGAAGTTTGGTTTCTCAATCCTGATGATGAAAAAGAATTTGTGGAAAATAAAATCATTCCAAAAAATAAAACATTCATTCTTAAAGGTGAAGGAGTAAATACAGAGCATTTTTCGCCTCGCCCAAAAAACTCTAATAAAATTATTTTTCTTCTCATAGCTAGAATGATTTGGGATAAAGGCATTGGAGAATTTGTGCAAGTAGCAAAAAATCTAAAATCTTCAAAAACAACCAAGTAAAGAAATATAGCTATGCACACTACAGGGGCTTAAGTTGAATTTGTAATTTATTTCTGTATAATCACGCAATCAAATTTTACAATCAAAGGTAATATAATGGCAAGGAAATGTTTTTTTACGGGTAAAGGTCCTATGGTAGGCAATAATGTTAGCCACGCAAACAACAAAAGCAAAAAAAGATCTCTCCCGAATCTAAGAAGTGTCCGTATCAAACTTGAAGATGGTTCATCTTTTAAAATAAAAGTTGCAGCTTCAACACTCAGAACAATGAAGAAAAAATCCTAAGTGAGAACTCTAAAGACTTACTCAAATAGAGGATAGCAATGCCTTGTTTATGAAATTAAAAAAACTCCTCCATTGGGGAAGTAACGCCAAGCCCGATATTGATCTAAGGCCTGAACTATACGAACAATTCAAAGCCTTTAGACTTCCTCTTATACTGATTCAGGTTTTTATTCTTATAGGGACTCTAGGCTATCTAGGGCTAGAGAACTACAGCCTTATTCAAGCATTCTTTCAGGCTTCTTATACTTTTACAAATACAGGGTTTGGTGCACTCAATGAATCAAATTTTGGTCCCTTATCTATTCTTTTTACTTCATTTTTAACTGTTAGTGGTGTTGGTATCACTGGTTTTAGTGTCGCATTCATCATCAGTATTATCAACAATGGAACTTTAACAAGGCTCATCAAGGAGAAAAAAATGGTCAATAAAATTGCAAGATTACGAAACCACTATGTGATCTGTTATCACAATGAATACACCATCGAGTTGAGCAAACAATTTAGAGATGCTCAAATCCCTTTTGTTGTAGTGGATAATCGTCCTGATTTTGACAAAGAAGCACTCAAACACAAATATCCATACTACATCATTGGGGATCCTCATACAAATATCGCTATGCTAAAAACTCATCTATCTAGTGCTAAAGGAATCGTGACTTTTTCAAAAACTCCATCAGATAATATTGCCCTGATTGTTTCTGTGAGATTATTTGAAAAAGAACTGAGCAGAAGGCCTTATTATATTATTTCAAGTGCAGATACTGAAGAGGATGTAGAAAAACTTAAAAAACTAGGTTCAGATACCGTCGTCTCACCTACAAAATTGATGGCACAAAGAATCAGTGCAATGGCCATACGTCCTGATATGGAAAATCTACTAGAACGTTTTGTATATAAAAAAGATACTCCTTTAGATCTTGAAGAGGTAATCGTTCCTAAATATAGTTGGCTAGTATTACATAAACTCAAGGAAGCTCATTTTAGAGAAATCACAAAAGTATCCATCATTGGTATCACTCAAAAAGATGGCAAATATATTCCTATGCCTGATGGAGAAGCAATCATTGCAAGTGAGGCGAAACTCTTGATGATTGGTACCTCTAATGGAATACGTGAAACCAAACGCTTTATCACAAAAAAGCAAAAACCAAAAGAACTTGATTATGTATGATGATATTTGAATTTGTACCTAATATTCTTCTTCAAGATTTCTAGCTAACTTTTAAACGTGATACAAAAAGAAAATAAATAAAACAGTAAAACCTAAAATATATGAACTATTGTAGGTTTCATCAAGAAAATCTATTTCTTTATAGACTCCTTATTTTGGCTATCTCATCACGCAATCTTGCAGCTTCTTCAAAATCTAATCTTTTAGCAGCATCTAACATTTTTTTGCCTAGCTCTTTAACAATTGAATCTCTCTCTGCTTTTGGTATCTTGGATTTTTTGAGAGCTTTTTCATACAACTTTGCATTCGCACTAGATTCTAATCTGAGTTCTTCTTCAAGATTTCGAGCCACTGATTTGGGTGTAATACCGTTGGCTTTATTAAATTCTTCTTGCTTGGAGCGTCTGTAATCTGTAATTTCCATAGCCCTTTGCATACTTCCTGTGATTTTTTTGGCATATAAAAGAACTTTTCCATTGATATTCCTAGCTGCCCTACCCATCGTTTGAATCAAACTAGTTTCGCTACGCAAAAAACCTTCTTTATCTGCATCCATAATCGCTACCAAACTCACTTCAGGGAGATCAAGTCCCTCTCTTAGGAGGTTTATTCCTACGAGAATATCAAACTCACCCAAACGCAAATTTCTAATAATATGGTTGCGCTCTATCGCATCAATTTCACTGTGCATATATTGCACTTTTAATCCTAGTTCAGAGTAATATTTGCACAACTCCTCTGACATTTTTTTTGTCAAAGTTGTGATTAAAACACGTTCTTTTTTTGCCACTACCTTTTTAATCTCATCATAGAGATTTTCTACTTGAGTATCACTATCTCTAACCTCATAAATAGGATCAAGCAACCCTGTTGGACGAATAATTTGCTCAGCAATATTGGATTTGGAAAGTTCAAGTTCTAAATTTGCAGGGGTTGCAGATACGAATAAATAATGGGGAGCCTTATTGATAAACTCATCAAATTTCAAAGGACGATTATCTAATGCAGAAGGAAGGCGAAATCCATATTCAACTAAAACACTTTTTCTACTCATATCACCTGCATACATAGCACCAAACTGTGGCAAACTTACGTGAGATTCATCTACGATGACTAAATAAGGCTTGTTTTTTTGCTCAAAATAATCTGTCAAACTATAAGGAGTCTCGCCAGGTGCTTTTCCTGTGAGATGTCTAGCATAATTTTCAATCCCCTTACAAATACCACTTGCAGCAATCATCTCCAAATCAAATTCTGTTCGCCCTTTTAATCTGCTGTGCTCAACCATCCTCCCTTCTTTCTCAAAAAATCTCAATCGCTCATCTAATTCTTCTTCAATATTTTTCAATGCTAGGTTTAAACGTTCTTGCCCCACTATAAATTGATTTGTTGCATACAATACATAAGAATCTAATTTTTTAACTTCCTTACGCTCAATACTATCAAAAATCCCTATCCTCTCTATCTCATCTCCAAAAAATTCCACTCGAATAAATTCAATCTCATTGTATGCAGGAAAGATATCCACACTCTCTCCTTGTGCTCTAAAGTTTCCCCTATCAAAAAAATTATCATTTCTGCTATATCCCATATCCACAAGTTTGAGTAAAAATTCCTTGTAATTACGCTTTTCTCCAACTTCAATTTTTTCAATCATCCCAAGATATTCAATAGGATTTCCTAAACCATAGTTTGCTGAAACACTTGCGATAACAATCACATCATCATAAGCCAAAAGAGAAGTGGTCGCAGAAAGTCGCAATCTTTCTAAGTCGTCATTAATAGAGCTATCTTTTTCTATAAATAAATCTCTACGGGGGATATAAGCTTCTGGCTGATAATAATCAAAGTGAGAAATAAAATACTCTATATGATTTTTTGGAAAAAAACTCTTGAATTCACTATAAAGCTGTGCACATAAAGTTTTATTGTGGCTCATAATCAAAGTTGGCATATTCAATTTAGCAATGATATTTGCCATTGTATAGGTTTTACCACTTCCTGTAACTCCTATTAGAGTTTGATATTGATTGCCTTTTATAATACTTTGAGAGATTTTATCAATCGCTTGAGGTTGATCTCCTGCTGGAGAATAGCTAGAATTGAGTATGAAATTTGACATTATGATTCCTAAAACTCTGAATTATTAGCTACAATTATACTTCAATTCTTACATGTTATGACGTCTTAGGAGTTAAAATGTCGTTGATAGAAAAGTTAAGTGAAAAAATAGATTTACTATTAGAAAAAACAAATACTCAAGAAATAGAAAATCAAGAGCTAAGATTAAAAATCGCCACCCTAGTGGCACAAAATGAAGAAAAAGACAAACAGATATCCATGCTCTATGAAGAAATTGCAAACAAAGACAAGGATGTTGGAAATCTGTATGAAAAAATCCAAGAAGTATTAGAAAAATGAATCAAGAATCCATAGAAATCAGGATCTATGACAAAATTTTCAAACTCAGTCTTGATAATTTTACTAAAGAGGCTGCAGATGAGATCAAAAAAACCTTTGAGAATCAGGATATGAAACTCATTGAACTGATACAAAAATACCTCAGCAAAGTTCAAGAATGTTCAGAACTAAATAATCAATTAAAGAGCTTATTACAGAAAATTCCTTCATGAATTATTATGAAATAGCTCCATTAAAGCTAAACTCTCCTGTACTGACTTATGAGGCTATGGAAACTTTTCATAAAGGCGATATCCTTGATATATCTATCAAGAACAAAATCACACAAGGAGTTGTTTTAAACTCTTGTAAAAAACCTGATTTTTTGTGTAAAAAAGCCCAAAGCACCTCTTATTACTTTGGAAAAAATCAAATTATCTTAGCAGATTTTATTGCACAGTATTATTGTTGTACTTATGGGGAAGCTTATGGATTGTTTGTTCCATTTTCTAAAGACACAACCTCTTGTAGCCCAAAAAACTCACAATACTATCCCAAACCTTTGAATGAACTTCAAAAAAAAGCAATAGAATCTATCAATAAAAAACCTCTAAATCTCCTCTTTGGAGATACAGGGAGTGGAAAAACAGAAATTTATATCCACCTCATCATACAAACGCTCAATCAAGATAAAAGTGTCATTTTTTTAATGCCCGAAATTTCATTAACTCCACAAATTGAAGCAAGACTCAAAGAAGTATTTGGAGAAATAGTAGGAATATGGCACTCCAAAATCTCAGGTAAAAAAAAATCCATCCTTTTAGAAAATATCAAAGAAGGTAGGATTAAAATCATCGCTGGAGCTAGGAGTGCTTTATTTTTGCCAATATCAGATCTAGGGCTCATTATCGTTGATGAAGAACATGATGATGCTTATAAATCACAACAAAAACCCAGATATAACGCTAGAGACATTAGCCTTTATTTGGGGAATAAAAATCAAATAAAGGTTTTATTGGGATCTGCAACCCCTAGCGTTCATAGCTATGAAAACGCAAAAAAAAATAATTATTTGATACGATTGCAAGGAAGGCATTTCCAAACCAAAAAAGAGATCCTCTTTGAAAATGCACCTACACAAATCACCCCCATTATCTTAGAAAGTCTAAAAATAGCCCTTGCTAAAAAAGAACAGGTGATTATTTTTCTGCCTACACGAGGGAATTTCAAAACTATCTTATGTCAAGAATGTGGATATAGCATAAAATGTCCATTTTGCAGTGTTGATATGAGTTTGCATTTGAATAAAAAAATGCTCTCTTGTCATTACTGTGGATATTCATTGCCTATCATCTCAGAATGCCCGAATTGTAAAAATCATGAGCTAAGTGCTCAGCGTATTGGCACAGCACAAATCTGCAGCGAACTCAAAGAACTTCTCCCTGAGGCATCTATAGCTATCTTTGATAAAGATCACACTAGCACTCAAAACAAACTCAAGAATATTCTCAATGATTTCAATAAAAATAAAATTGACATACTGATAGGCACACAAATGATTGCCAAAGGGCACGATTATCACAAGGTCAATCTAGCTATCATTTTAGGCATAGATTATCTTTTAAGAGGTGGGGATTATAGATCTTGTGAATACTCCATTTCATTGCTCCATCAAATCGCAGGAAGAAGTGGGCGAAAAGAAAATGGCAAAGTAATTATTCAGAGTAGAAATAGCGAATTTTTAAAAAATTTTATCGGGGATTATGAAAAATTCTTGAACTTTGAACTTGAAAATCGAAAGGATTTCTATCCTCCTTATCGCAAACTTGCTATGCTTCATTTTTCTGATAAAAATGAACAAAAGGTGATTAAAAATACCGAAGAAATTGTTTTTGAGTTAAATAAATTGATTTGTAAGATGAATCTAGAGGATGATATCAATATCGTAGGTTATGGAAAATCAGGAATAGAAAAAATAGCTTCAAAATATCGTTATCATATTTTTTTACGCTCAAAATCACATAAAGGACTATTGAAGGTGCTGAACAAAATCAGCACCTACTCACAAAAAATAGGATTTGAAATAGATATAGACCCTATTCATATGCTATAAATCACTTCATCATTTCCTTGTAAGGGCCGAATTGATGTTGTTTTTGAGAAAAATTATCATTATAAGGACCAGTAACCGCATCTAGAGGCTTGACTCTTCTATCAGGGAAATCTTTTTCTAGTCCAGCTTTCACAGGTCTTGGTTGTGAATTGATGTAAGCACTAACATCATAAGCTTGTTCATCAGTTAAATCAGGGTTACCCTTTGGCATATTGGCTTTAATATATGAAGCCGCCTTTAACTCACGATGCATACCCGCTCCTGTATTAAAGCTATCTTTACCCCATAGTGGTGGGAATATATAATAGGCACCTTCTGGTGATTCATTTTTCAAGCCTTGTCCATCAGCTTGATGACAAGCGACACATTTTTCTTCAAATACAATCTTTCCTTTTTTGGGATCTGCAGCTCTATCCATAAGCTCCATTTTTATAAGTCCTTGACCTTTTATTTTAGCACCCACAGGGATACCTTGAGAGAGCCATTGCATATAAGTAACCATTGCTTTCATTTCTTTTGATCCTAATGGAAGAGACTTCCCATTAAGGCTTCTTTGCATACAACCATTGATTCTATCTTCTAAAGTGCTAATGCTATCACCTCTAGATGTGTATTGAGGAAACCTACCCCAAATTCCAACAAAACCAGATGCGTTCTGCTTAGTTCCGCCCGCTGCGTGACAGCTAGAACAAGATAAATTGCTGCCTGCATATCTCATTTTCGGATTCTTGGCAGTTGGTCCTATATATTTTGAAGTTTCATTTAAGATTTTATTACCCAAAACAACCATTTCAGTATATTTTGAGTTCTTTGGCATTTTACTCTCATCTATATACCCATCTTCTTGCATCGCTGCAGGTAACTTCCATTCTTGAGTAGGCAATTCAATGCCCATCGCTCCTTTTTCTTTGCTTAGTTTTTTATCAAAGCCAAAACCCACAGTGGCTATCAGTGGTAAAAGCATTAGTATTTTCAATCCTGATCGTTTCATTTTATCTCCTTTTTAAATCTGCTTAGATTAAACAACATCTCTTTAAACATAAAATTAATAAGAATTTTACACTCTAGGATTTAAATCCTAGATTTTTTTCTCCATCAAAACTCCCGCTCTGTTCTTTTTTTATTTCTTCAATAAAATCCTCTTTTTCAAACACTGGATTATTTCTAGTAGCTACTTTATAGGCAGTATTTTTAATCACTAGGGATATTTGTCCCCCACTTAATGAGTATTCACTCAATGCTAAAGCGAGCGATTTGATGGTGTTCGATTTACTATATTTGGCATTTTTTGGAAGGTATTTTTCCCAAAGAGTAACCCTTTGATCTACTGATGGTTTTTTGAATTCAATTTTATAATTAAACCTTCTTGAAAAAGCTGAATCTATGGTTTCTAAAAGATTTGTTGTGGCAATTAAAATTCCTTCAAATTTTTCAATCTGTTCTAAAAAAATATTTTGCATTTGATTGTGCATTTTTTCTGCACCCCCTCCACTACTCACACGCACACTCAAAAACTGATCCGCCTCATCTAGCAAAAGTATAGGATTATTTTTAAGTTTTTTGGCAATATCTTTATAGCCATCAAAGATCTTGCGAACATTTTTTTCTGACTCCCCAACATACATAGAAAGAATTTTCGAGCAATCAAAGCTAATCACAGGTTTTCTCAAACTTTTAGCAATCCCTAAAGCAGTGATAGTTTTACCTGTTCCTGCAGGTCCATAAAAAATAATCCGTGCATCAATACCTTTATTTTTTTCTTTGATTCCCCATTCTTTTAAACGTGCAATAACACTTGAATCTACCTGTTTTAGCAAGGCTTCAAGAGTTTCTTTTGTCCTAGGGGCTAATACAACCTCATCAAGACTAACTTTTGGATCTAAAATCTCAAAAATTTCTTGCTCTTTAACTAGAGATTGAAGCGTGATTTTTGGCTTTTTTTTCTTACGATTTGGATGCATCACTTTCTCTAGTATTTCTTCAGGAATAAAAAATGTCCTGCTTATCCCGCCAAAAGGACTGAGCATTTCATCATAATCTACCAAATTTTTTTCCACTAGATTGCTTTTTTCATCAAGCAAGGAGCGATTTTTAATTCTTTCATACTCATCTCCGCTCACCAAGTCTATCAGACTATTCATATCTCGTAAATTCTCATCTCCTCCAGAATACTCTTCTTTTAAAAGAGCAAAAAAGATAATCTCTTCTTTAGGATTGAGGGAATTTTCTTTTATAAGAAGTCGTACCTGCATCGGTGTTTTGGTGATTTTAAGACGGGAAAGTATCCTTTCTTCTAAAAGTTTGAGTCGATGTTGCGTCCTAGAAAGCGAGGCTGAAGATAATTTTTGAAAACTATATCCAAGCTTTTGAAGTAAATCAATACGCAAAAATTGATCTTTGAGATATTCAAGATGATCCTCATAGGGACTGATTTCTGGAAGTTCTAAATTCAAAGTACCATCTTCTAAAAGCTTAAGAAAACTAGGGCTCAAAGCAATATTGGAATTCAGTAATTCTAGCAAGGCAAGTTCTTTAATCCCTGCTGATATAAAACCTGCTTGAACAATCCAACCAAGCTCTAAGAGATTTTTTACTTTAGGCAAAAACTCAAGCAATTCAACATCCTTACCACCAAAAACATTCCCAATCATAGCAAGAACGTTGAATTCATCATTCCCTTCGATCAAACCTTGTGCCATATACCGAAGCATTTGTGCTTGAGATTCATCACATCTTAAATGTGCATAAATAGTGGTTTTTTCGATATTTTTTGACTGAATAAAATCAACATAATGTTTCAAAACGATTCCTTTTTTATAAAACTCAAATGACTATTTTCAAAATATTCTACAGGCTCCATATGAACAATAATATCCCATTTTTTTGATAAATCTATTTTTCTAATACAAACCTCTAAATCATCGGTTATCTGGTGTGCTGATAATAGGGTAATATCTCGCGGAAAAATCAAATCAACCACTACAAAAATTCTCTCTGCAACAACACGAGTTTTTAGATTTCTATATCCTAAAATGGGACTATTTTTGAGGATTTTTAACACATCATTTTGAGTGTGCTCATCTAAAGCTTTATCTAGGAGCATAAAAACCCCTGATTTTATAATTCCTAAGCTACTGTAAGCAATATAAAGAGCTATCAATATTCCAAAAATAGAATCTATCCAATAAAAACTAGTGAACTGGATAATCACTAAGGAAAGTAGAATTGCTCCATTACTGAACAAATCACTCTTGTAATGCAAAATATCAGTTTTGATGACCTCATTTTTTGTTGTCTTTGCAATTTTACTCAAAAATATTATCAAAACACCTACCACTATAATACTCAAAATCATCACCCATATTGCAATTTTAGTATCTGTTAATGGGATTTTAGAATCTAAATGCAAGATTGATTTATAAAAAATATACCCTGCTGAAAAAAGTATAACGATGCCTTCAATAGTTGTGGCGATGTATTGAATCTTTGCAAAACCATAGTTAAAATCTTTATTGGCGGGTTTTTCTGCTTCTTTTAGGGCAAAATAATTAAATGCGGACATACAAATATCCAATAAAGAATCAATTGCACTTGCCAAAACAACTATCGACCCTGTGCTAATGGCTACAAAAAATTTGATAGCCGCCAAAACAACGGAGGTAAAAGTAGCGATCATTGCTGCTTTAATAGGAGTGAAAAATCTCATATCATATTCTTTAATCATCTATCAATTTAAATCCTATCATCTTCTTTTGATTGATTTTTATCTCTTGGGGTGAAAATAATAGGGGTTCCAACAAAACCAAATTTTTCTCTCATAAAATTCACCAAATACCTTTTGTAGCTAAAATGTAAAGATTTCGGACGATTCATGATTAATGCAATTTTTGGAGGACAAGTATCATATTGCGTGGCATAGTAAATCTTTACAATTTTTCCATGATCACTAGGAAGCAGATGTCTTCTGGTTGCCTGTGAAATCGTTTCATTTAAAACACTTGTAGGGATGCGATAAGAAAAGTGCTCATAAACTTCTAAAATCTTTTCTTTAAGTTCTTTGATGTGTCTATGCGTGTTCGCACTAAGGGTAAGAACTGGAGCATATTCTAAGAATCTAAACTTTCTTTTAAACTCACTCATAATCTCTTGATACTCACTGTGTCTTATATCCCATTTATTGAGTACTACAATAACCCCCAATGAATATTTATCCACCAAAGAACTTATCCTCTCATCAAGCTCAACAAAAGGAGTGCTAACATCTAATACAAGCAATGCAATATGACTTTTTTCCAATATCTTTTGAGTCCTATCAAGAGCGTATTTTTCAATACCCTCTATCTTGCTTTTACGTCTGATTCCAGCGGTATCTACAAAACAAACCTCCTTATCTTGAATGTTTATTTTTTCATCAACAGGATCAATAGTGGTTCCAGCCACCTCGCTAACAACACTTCTTTCTTTCCCGATCAGAGCATTTAGCAAAGAGCTTTTGCCTACATTTACTCGACCTATAATCCCTACATTAATTTGATTTTCAAAAACTTCTCTCTCTTGTGTGTCTTCTTGTGAATTCTGGATAAAATCCAAAATGTCTTCTTGTTCATCTTCATTTATAATAAAATTTTCTTCTAATCCTAATTTAAATAAAATCCCCTCAATTAGAGTTTTGACTCCACGATTATGGCTCACGGAAATAAAATATAGATCTTTTGTGCCAAAAGAATTAAAATCATAGGCAAGTTGTTTTTCTTTATCATTATCGATTTTATTGACTACCAAAAAGCATTTCTTATTGATTTTGCTTATCTGTCTGAAAAGTTTTTTATCATCATCTTGGGGGATAAGCTTCCCATCTACCAAATAAAGAACTATGTCAGCTTCTTTGGCACTCTTTAAACTGAGTTCTTTGACTTTTGAAAACAACAGAGTACTTTCATCAATTCCCCCTGTGTCAAAAATCTCAAATTCATTGCCCTCAATAGAAGCTATTTTTCTATTCACATCCCTTGTGGTACCTGAAACTTCAGATGTGATAGCAATGCGTTCTTTTATTAAACGATTAAATAAAGAGCTTTTGCCTACATTTGGTTTGCCTAAAATTGCGATTTTTTTCATCAATATGCTTCTCTTTTAATGATATTTTTCTTATAATTTTATTATAGTGTGGATATGAAATAATAGCCAATAAACCTAAAATTTACAGGAGTTTTCCGTATGAAAAAAGTCTTATTAGGTGTTTTTTTAGCTTTGATACTTATAAGCTATGCTCAAGAGATGCAAAAGAATGAAAAAAAAATGCCTCCTAGTCAAAGAGAGGATATTAATTTTACCATCAAAGAAACTCCCATAGAAGACTCATCAACACAAAATGTTCCTGATGCTTCAGCAGCACAAAACCCTGATAGAGTATTGAATGTGCCATATCAAGATTCTAAATCAAAACAAAGTCATTCTTCCCCTACTCTTGCACCAGAAATATCCCAAACCAATTGGGAGAGTTTAGAGAAAAATAATAAAGAAACCTCTGACTCCAATGAATCCCAAACAACACAAGAAAATACATCAAACACTACAGATAATACAGCCAAAACTGATGTTAAAAAACAAGAAAATAACGCAACACAAAACAAACCATCTGAGCAAAATGCGATTTCCAAAGAATCCATAACACCTGATAAGAAATCAAAATTTTTGGAGGAGAAATCTCAAAAAACCAAGAAAGTAACGTTTATCCAAGAAGAGTTTTATAGTCCTAAAAAAAATGAAATCTCTGTGAGTAAAATATCAGGAAAACTATTTTTACAGATACATTCAAATGAAATTCAAAAATTTATGGATGGAATTATCTATAATACAACACAACAGGTGCAAACCTTTGCTCTTGAAGATTCTTATACTCAAATCACTAATATCAATGGAAAAATTCAAGAGTATAAATACGCCCAAAAATCTATTGATAGATATTCTGCCATAGCTCCTCATAAAAAATATCCACTTAAGAAAATATCAAAAAAACAATACCAAATAGTGCTGAAAAAAATTCCTGATTTTTTTGACATTAGAGGTTGTAAAATCATCGTTAAAAAAGAACTCATAGGATCGCTCAATCAAACCAAAGAGGTAATCATTAATTTAGATACAAAACGAGAACTCAGGAATAATCCACATTTTGATTTATTCTTAGAATGTCCGCAATGAAATCCATCTACTAAGTGAAACCATGCTAAATATCATACTCATAGAACCTAGAATCCCTCAAAATACAGGAAATATTGGTAGGCTTTGCGTAGCAGGAAATGCGAGATTGCATCTGATCCATCCTCTAGGATTTTCTATAGATGAAAAATCATTGAAACGTGCTGGAATGGATTATTGGAAAAATCTATATGTGAAAGAATGGAAAAATATAGGAGAATTTTGGGAACATTACCCCGTAGATGAAAATCATTTCTTTTTGAGCACAAAGGCCAAAAAACTTTATTATGAGGCAAATTTTAAAGACGAATGCTTTTTGTATTTTGGCAGAGAAGATGCAGGGATTGATGAAGCCATCTTAAATTCATACCCCCAGCAAACCCTAAAAATACCTATGACGAAAACTACAAGAAGTATCAATCTAGCAACCTGCGTGGGTGCGGTTATGTATGAGGCAATAAGACAAAACCAGAGCTATTTTTCGTTTTAATATAGCCTTAATTTCTATTTTTATAATCAGCGTATTGAAACGTCTTTAATAGCAAAAATTTATCATCTCTAATGCTTCCTAAGGATGGGAGCGGAACACCATTAAAAGTATTATTTTTTACGATAGTGTAATGCATCATATCTTCAAATAATATTCTATCTCCAATCTTTAAAGGGGTGTTAAAACTATAATCTCCTATGATATCCCCTGCCAAACAAGTTGGTCCTCCAAAACGATAGACATATTCAGCAACCCCATTACCTTTGTCATCTTCAATCTCTTCGTTACCATTAATAATAGATATCTTTTTTACATTTGGACGATAAGGCATTTCAAGGCAATCAGGCATATGAGCTGATGCACTTACATCTAAGATGGCGACATTCATTTGATTATAAACAATATCCACAACTTCACCAATAAGAAATCCACTCTGCCACCCCACTGCTTCTCCAGGCTCCAAAAAAATATCTATTCCATCATATCTATTTTTGAAGTTTTTAAGAATAGATACGAGCTTATCAACATCGTAATCAATACGAGTAATATGATGACCTCCACCAAAATTTATCCATTTCATTTGCGAAATATGACGACCAAAATATTTTTCAAAATATTCTAATGTTCGCTCAAGTGCATCTGAATTTTGTTCGCAATGCGTATGAAAATGCAATCCATCAATATCTTCAAGCCCAAATCTTTGCAAACCTTTTTCAAATTCACTAGGAACAATACCCAATCGACTTCCAGAGACACAAGGGTTGTAAATAGGAGGCTTAACTTCACTATAGAGAGGATTCACACGCAATCCAACTTGAATTTTACAAAAACCTAAAGACTCTAATTGCTTGTTTTTAATTCTTATTTTGTGTTTAAATTTTTGCCATTGCTCAAAAGAATTGAAAATAATATGCGTCGCAATAGGAAGCAATAAGTCTATTTCAGAATCTTTATAAGCAGGACTGAATACACAAATATCCTTTTGTATTTCTCTGCCACCAAACTCTTCAAATGCAAGGAGTGCCTCATAAATACCACTTGCACAGCAACCATCAAGATAATCACGTGCAATATCAAAGCTATGCCAAAAAGCATAACCCTTTAGAGCTAAAAGTATCTTTACATCACAAGCAGATCGAACTAGATTTAAGATACTTAAATTATGCTTTAATTTATTTTCCTCCAACACATAACAGGGCGAAGGAATATCAAAATATTTCATTTGCTTTCTTGCCTATCAATGATAAACTCTCTGATTGATTTTTCTATTTCAATAGGGTTAGATTTGGATATAAAATCATCTGCATTCAACGACCTAGCCATATCCTCATTACTGCTCCCACTCATAGAAGAATTCACCACGACAGGAATATGAGATGTTAGAGGATTATTTTTGACTTGTTTTATAACCTCAAATCCACTTGCTTCAGGCATTTCTAAATCCGTTATAATCATCCCAATATTCTGTATATCGGTATTTGGCGAATATAAGTAATCCAAAAGTTTCTGTCCATTGATAAAATCAATATGAGCTATACCAATTTTATCTAGAATGATCTGCATTGTCTTTAAAACACTAGGACTATCATCAGCTAAAAGAATAATTTTGTCACTTCTTAATCTTGAGACTTTATCAAGCTCTTCTTTTTTTTCTTCAATCCAAGGGAACACATCTGTGAGCATTCTTTCAATATCTACAACTTGAACAAGTTTGCCATCAAAATATCTAGTACGACTCACTAGTTTGGAGTTCCCACCATTCCCGCCAATTCCTGCACTTTGCTCAATTTCCGTCCATCTTTTGTTTAAAATTCTATCTGCCTCATAAATCCTAACTCCGATCGTCCATCTAGAAAACTCACAGATCATAATCACATCATCATCATTTTTTTCACGTTTAACACTATAGGGGGTGAGATCTTTTGATTTATTACTACTATCATAATAAAACCATTTTCTCATATCAATTAAAGGAATGGTAAGTTCACGAATAGTTATCAAGCCTTCAATGAGCGAACTATTCTCATGGCTAACTATTGTAATTTGACCCTGATATTTTACAACTTCACGTATCTTGAAAACATTAACCGCATACAGATCTTTATCTTTTTCTAGACGAAAGCACAGCAATTGGAGCTCATTATTTTTATGCAAACTTGTAATCTGATCAACTTGGGATAGATTTGACATTGCCATAGCCTTTCCTATTTTGTTTCTTTAGCTAATCATATCATAGCTTTATTTTATAAAACTTTAATAGCGTTTTGCGGGGTATGTGCAAGTCTTGCACAAGTCTTCTACTGCCTCTCCTTTTATAAATCCTTCTTGGATTTTTAAAGCTCTAGGAGAGTTGATAATATTCAATATATTGCTATCTTTTAAATTACCAAGCCCAATATGACCTCTAGCATCGATACAACAAGGCACAACCAAACCATTTGATAATATGCCAATTTGTGATATAAGTCCGTGACAATATTTATCCTTGACATCACTAGCATCTTTCAAAGTAGGCCATTGAAAAGTTTTTGTAATATTTAAAAATACTTTTTTTCCAAGCCTGAATCTAAAGCAAGAATTATCATCTTTAATCTTAAACTCTGAGAGTATCGCATCTTTGAGCCAAGATAGGATTTTTAAAGAAGTATCTTGAAGCCTAAGATTAATAAAACTAGGGGTATCTTGAAGAATTTTATAATGACATAAATCAAAAATATTTTTCAAATAATTTGCTGGAATCCTAGCTTGATTTTTTTCATCAAAACCTGCATTTAAAGAAATAGAAAGCTGATGAACAGGAGGAAGCGTTAAAATATCAAACTGATCTTTATGCAAATAAACTCCACTTGTGACTAAATCCACACCCAAGCTATAAGAAAGTGCGATATTTAAATATTCTCGTAGATTTTTCAACATACAAGGATCGCCCAAAAGATGAAAGGTAATTATCTGTGTGAGCTTGGCACTTTGAGAACAAGCTTTTTCAAATAAATCCACATCCATAATCTTGCGAGTGTTCTTTGGTGTGGGACAAAAACTACAATTAAGCCCACAAATATCACTGAGTTCTATATAGATTTTTTTGAATCTATACATTAAAACGAAAATGCATGACATCGCCATCAGCGACTATATAATCTTTACCTTCTACTCTAAGTGCTCCAGCCTCTTTTGCTTTTACTTCCCCACCATATTTAATAAAATCTTCATAAGAAATTGTTTCTGCACGAATAAAACCTTTTTCAAAATCCTTATGAATAACCCCCGCAGCAACAGGGGCACTATCACCTTTATGGATAGTCCAAGCCCTCACTTCTTTTACTCCAGCAGTGAAATAACTGATAAGCCCTAGTTTGCAAAAACCCACACGAATAATCTGTTCAAGACCGCTTTCCTTACAACCTAATGAATCCAAGAACTCTTTCCGCTCAGACTCCTCCATTCCTACCATATCTTCTTCAAGTTTTGCACATAGCATAATCACTTCAGCATTATGGGCTTGAGCATATTGTTTAAGTGTTTCAAGATAATGATTCCCTGTAGAAATACTATTTTCATCTACATTTGCCCCATAAATCACCTCTTTAAAACTTAAAAATCTAAGTTCTTTATTGAGGGTTTTAAAAGCCTCACTATCAACATCAGCAAAAGTTTTAGCGGGTTGATTATTATGAAAATGCCCTAAAAGATCTTTGGCACATTCAAGCATAACTTTGGCATCTTTATCTGCTTTTGCCTGACGCTCTAGCTTATCAATACGCTTAGAAAGAGTATCTATGTCTGCTAAAAGCAATTCCAATTCGATGATTTCAACATCCTTAATAGGATCAATCCTGCCCTCTACGTGGGTAATATCAGAATCATCAAAACAACGAACGATGTGCAATATCACATCTGTCTCCTTAATATTACCTAAAAATTGATTTCCTAATCCTTCTCCTTTAGAAGCCCCCTTAACAAGTCCAGCAATATCGACGAATTCCACAACCGAATGTAGAATTCTCTCAGGATTCACTATCTTTGCTAACTCAAAAAGTCTCTTATCAGGCACATTCACAACTGCCCTATTTGGTTCAATGGTGCAAAAAGGATAATTTGCAGACTGTGCATTCTGGGCTTTAGTGAGTGCATTAAAAGTACTTGATTTGCCAACATTTGGAAGTCCTACAATGCCTATTGAAAGCCCCATATCAATCCTTTTTAATAAAATCAAGCAAAAACTGAACACACGCCCTCACACCTGCCCCACTTGCTCCATAGGTATTAATATCCCAGTCTCGCTCCACATATGCAGGACCTGCAATGTCTATATGCAACCACTTATCTTTATATTCTTCACGAATAAATTCACTCAAAAACATCCCTGCACTTATAGCACCACCATATCTAGAAGAAGCAACGTTGCAAATATCAGCAATCTTAGAATCAATCAATTTTTTTAGATGTTTATTAAAACTAAGTTTGGTCGCTAATTCTCCTGCCCTTGTAGCTGCGTTTTCAAAACGAGTTTTTAGTTCCTCATTGTGCCCCATTACTCCGCTAGTATATTCCCCTAATCCTACCACACAAGCCCCTGTAAGCGTGGCAAAATCAATCAAACAATCTGGTTTGATATCTTGAGCATAACTCAAGCAATCAGCTAAAACCAACCTGCCTTCTGCATCTGTATTGCGCACTTCAATGCTCTTACCCTCACGAGAAAACAAAACATCATCAGGTTTATAAGCATCTCCACCAATCATATTTTCTGTAGCCCCAACAATCCCATGAAGTTCAATATCTATTTCCATTTTAGCAACTGCATTCATAATAGCAAGAACAGCACAACCACCACTTTTATCTGCTTTCATTGTGACCATATAATCAGCAGGTTTTAAACTCAAACCCCCACTATCATATGTCAATCCCTTGCCCACAAGCACTACTTTTGCCTTAGGTTTTTTGGATTTATAAATCAAGTGAATAAGTCTTGGAGGATGAACAGAGGCACGATTGACAGCCAAAAATGCTCCCATTTTTTCTTTGGCAAGAAATTTTTCATCCCCGATTTTACAAGTAAGCTTGTTTTCTTTAGCAATCTTTTGTGCTAACTCTGCCAAAAATAAAGGAGTGGCATCTTCAGGAGGAGTATTGATAGCGTCTCTAGCTAAAATAAGACTCTGTGCTAAAATCTCTGCTGTGGATATATCTTTTTCTAAATTTTTTGGGATAGTCTTAGTGATTCCCTCATTGACAATAAAAATCTCTTTGAGTGTAGGAATATTTTTTTTACTTTTATATTGATTGAATTCATACATTCCCAAAAGTAGTCCCAAAAAAATCCCTTGCATTATCTCATTATCACCATAAATTCCTAACTTGAGATTTTTAAAAGGCATTTTTCTGATAAAATTAACTGCCTGAAAACTCGCTTCTCTAAGTGCATCTACATTTAGATCTTGTACTCCGACATAAAGAATATGAGCTTGTTGATCTAAAAATATCCCTTCACCTTCATAACCAAAATTTTTAAAATTTTTAGAGTCTATCCATTTTTGTTTGAGATTTTTTTTTGGTATAAAAACAAGTCCCAAATCAGCCTTTGTGGCTTTAAAATCAGTTTTTTTAAATTGAATTTTTAACATCTATTTTTTCCTTTTTTATTTCTAATTTAGATTGAATTTTTTGAATTTTCTTATCAATTTTTTTTGTATGTGAATTAAAATACCAAATCACAAAGCTCAAGAATCCTACGATTAAAATCACAAAAATATAAGGATGGCCTTTGAGCCAAGATAAAATATCTAATATCTGATCTCCTAAAAACCAAGCCAATAAAATTGTGACTCCCGCCCAAATCCAAGCACTAATGAGATTGATAATAGCAAATTTAAATGCACTGTATCTAGTCAAACCAATACTTATAGGAATAATCGTTCTCATACCATACATGTATCTTTGGGCAAAAATAATAGGCCAACCATATTTTTGAAGCAATAAGTGTGCTAGAGCTAGTTTTCTGCGTTGTTTTTTGAGATGTTTTTGAATATATCCTTTATTGAACCTGCCAATATAAAAATAAATTTGATCCCCAACAAAACCTCCAATTCCTGCGACAAATACCGCCAATATCACATTCATATGGCCTGTATGGGAAGCAATACCAGCAAATATTAAACCAAGCTCACCCTCTAAAATGCTCCAAAAAAATAAAATCAAATATCCCCAATCTGCTACATAATTGTCCCATAACTCAATGATGTGATGTTCGATACCCATTTAATTTCCTATGTCTAATATGGTAGAAACCTTAACAAATTCACTTAAATTTTTAGCCCCCTTAAGATCTGGCAAGTTCAAAATAAAACAAGCCTCTACACATTTTCCTCCTAAACTCTCTATCAAGTTAAAAGCAGCTTGAGCTGTTCCACCTGTAGCAATAAGATCATCAACAAGCAAAACTCTAGCATTTTGTTTTCCTCTGAATGCATCAATATGCATCTCAATTTCATCAAAGCCATATTCAAGGCTATATTTTTCACTCATCGTCTTAAAAGGCAATTTACCTTTTTTTCTAATAGGCACAAAACCCACACCAAGTGCATAAGATAACATAGCGCCAAAAATAAAACCTCTTGCCTCAATTCCAGCAACAAAATCAAGATTCATACAAGCGTAATATTTTTTTAAAGAATCTATGAGTTCCAAAAGTAATGGGGCATTATTAATTAACGTTGTGATATCTCGAAATATAATTCCAGGTTTTGGACAATCAGGGATAGCTCTAATGGAATCAAGTAGATGTTTTTTAAGTTCTTCTGAAATAGTTTGCATATTGTTCCTTTTATAATAAAGCTTCGATTTTTTGTTCAAGATCTTTGATTCTGCTTTTATATTTATCTGTCTCAATTCTGTATTGAGAATTTCTTTGCTTGAGAGTTTTTACTTCATTTTTAAGAGAATTCATTTCCTGAGCTAGTATTTCAATATTTCCAAGTGCTCTTTGAAGTTGAAGTTGATGTTTTTGAATCAAGATCTCTGCCTCTTGCAAGGTAAGTTTCATTGAAGCGGAATTTCTCTGTTCTTTTTCTGCGATAGACTTGTAAAAAAAAGTTTTTATGAGCATATATAGAACAAAAAGAATAAAAACAGTGATAAAAAATCCTTGCAACGCCAAATTCATTTACAAACCCCCATCTAATTAAAATCCTCAATTTTTGAAATCCTCTGAGTGTGCCTACCACCTTCAAAAGGAGTATAAATAAAAGCCTCTAAAATAGATTCAACTTCACCTATTCCGCTGATACGTTCAGCCAAACATAATACATTAGCATCATTATGGGCCCTTGCCATTTTTGCCATATAGCCATCTAGGCACAATGTAGCTCGTATTCCCTTATAGCGATTAGCTGCAATACTCATGCCAAGTCCAGTGCCACAGATGAGGATACCCATAGAACCTTTATTTTCAAGAACTTCTTTACAAACTTTTTTTGCAAAATCAGGATAATCCACACGGTTGTTATCTTTTGGAAGATAATCAATTACCCCAACATTTATAGATTCTAAGTAATGTTTCACAAAATCTCCAAGTCCTAAACCTGCGTGATCTGAACCTAAAATATACATCATAAATATTTCCTTCTCATTTCAATAAAAATTGTAACAAAAAATTCATAGGATAAAAGAATATTTCAGATAATGGCGTAAAAAATATAAGAATAATGATAATAAAACCATAAGGGGCAATTTGATTAAAAAATCTTGGAATACCTTCTATTCCAAATTTAAGACAAATGAAACTCAAAGCAGCAGAACCATCAAGAGGAGGAATAGGAAAAAGATTAAAAATCCCAAGAACCACATTATAAATAATTAACTTCACTAAAAAAGCAACAATTATTGCTCCAAAAAATCCTGATGAGGGAATAAGATTACTAAATAAAAGGGTGCTTGCTATTAAAGCCAAAATTAGATTATAAGCTACTCCTGCCAAACTCACTGCGATTCCAGCTTCATAGCCCCATCTTTGAATAATATAATTCATATTTACAGGAACAGGCTTTGCCCAACCAAAGAGAAAAGGAGCTTGAGCAAAAAACAAGATGCCTGGAACAATAATTGATCCAACTAAATCAATATGCCTGATAGGATTCACACTCAAACGACCCATTTTTTTGGCCGTATCATCTCCATAACGAAACGCCACATATCCATGCATAATTTCATGTCCAATGATAGCCACCAAAAAAGCAATCATCATTATGAAAGTTTTTAAAATATTTTGTGATGAAAAAATATCAAAATCCATCTATTGCTCTACTTCAACCTGTTTCTTGATATTTTTTTCAAGACTTTCAACTGTTTTAAAAACACGCTTCCATCTGATAGAAAAAACCTCTTTTGGATTATCTTGTGCATCTA
>NZ_MLAT01000019.1 GCF_002272795.1 Helicobacter sp. 13S00482-2
GTGGTATGACTCTTATATGACTTGTTGAGTAAATAAAACGCAGTTGATGAAATACTCTGTCATTCAATGGTTGTATGCTATATGATTTATTGAGTAAGCAAAACAAGGCAAAGGAATTAACTGAAGTGTTAGAATCTATGGAGTTAATCAAAAAATCCATCCTCGCTCTTGCTTTTCTTCAAACTTGAGAGCAATGATCTTAATGAAGAGAGTACATTGGAGATGGTAAAAGAAATGGTAATGGTAAAAGCCTAATGGCGACCCCTGAAAGATTTGAACTTCCGTTCCCACCTAGAAAGGGTGGTATCCTTGGCCACTAGATGAAGGGGTCATAAAAATTTCAACCTAAAAAAATCAAGATTACAAAATGAATTCAAAGAAGTGAAGTGGCGGAGCGGACGGGGCTCGAACCCGCGACCCCCTGCGTGACAGGCAGGTATTCTAACCAGCTGAACTACCGCTCCAAAGATCTCAAGTGGTGGTCGCTACAAGGCTCGAACTTGTGACATCTACCTTGTAAGGGTAGCGCTCTACCAACTGAGCTAAGCGACCAAACTTAAATATAGTATGAGTGGGAAACATCGAATAAGTGGTGACCCCTAGGGGACTTGAACCCCTGTAGCCACCGTGAAAGGGTGGTATCCTAACCGCTAGATGAAGGGGCCACTTCTACTTTTGTAAATGGTGACCCGTGTTGGATTCGAACCAACGGCCCATTCCTTAAAAGGGAATTGCTCTACCAACTGAGCTAACGGGTCAAAACAACAGATATTATCAAACAACACTTTTCTAATAAAAGAGCGAAATTATATTTTATTTATGCCCTTTTGTCAAGACTTCTTAATCAATTTTATAAAATCTTTGCCAACATTTCTAATGCCTTTTGAGTGCTATTTTTTTGAATATGTTTTCTATCTCCTTGTAATAAATATCTCTCTATAATAGGAGCTTCCCCGTATTTTTGCACACCTATAAAAACAGTTCCAATGGGTTTTGCTACACTCCCACCAGTTGGCCCAGCTACACCGCTTGTAGCGAGTGCATAGTCAGCTTTGAACATCTTGAGTCCTCCTCCTAACATCTCATTCACGACCACTTCACTCACTGCTCCATATTTTTTAAGACTTTCTTCTTTTACTCCTAAGAGTTGATTTTTAATATCATTAGCATAACTAATGATGCCTCCATCATAGACATCAGAAGCCCCCGCTATAGAAGTAAATTGATAGGCCAAAAGACCACCTGTGCAACTCTCTATAGTGGTGATTTTCTTTTTATTTGCTCTTAAGATAGAGACAATGGATTGATTCAGTTCATCTGAGAATATCACCTTATTCCCAAAAACTAACCTAATAGCCTCAAAGGCTTGGGGCACTTCAGATCCTTCTAGAAAAATCTTCTCTTCTTGCGAGTGTATTTTTACATCAAAACACTCAATATGAGAACGACTCAATAAAATTGCTGAATCATTTTCAATACCTAAAAAAATCAATTCCTTTTTCATAATCGCTTCTTTAAAACTAGGATATAATAGATTATAACACAAAGCCAAGGAGAGAAAATGTCAAAACAACACCCTGTCATCACAATCCGCCCGGAAAGTGCACAAAATCAAAAATCTATTCGCAATAAACAAGGCAAGATCAGAGTAACTTTTTATAATGAAGAAATGATAAAACTCCAAGTAGAGTTGCTCAAGCTCCAAAACTGGGTTAAAAATACCTCTCAAAAAATAGTCATCATTATGGAGGGCAGAGATGGGGCAGGAAAAGGCGGGAGTATAAAGGCTTTAAGCGAACATTTAAACCCTAGAGGATGCCGAATTGTGGCTCTGCAAAAACCCACTGAAATAGAAAAATCTCAATGGTATTTTATGCGTTACATTAGCACACTTCCAAGTGGAGGGGAAATCGTATTTTTTGATAGAAGTTGGTATAACCGTGCGGGAGTAGAAAAAGTGATGGGCTTTTGCAGTGCAGAAGAATATAAGCAATTTATTTATCAGGTCTCTAATCTTGAACAAATGCTAATTTCAAGTGGCATTATTCTTTTTAAATATTTTCTGAATGTCAATCAAGATGAACAAAAACGCAGGATCAAAAGTCGCAAGACTGATCCATTAAAAATGTGGAAACTCAGCCCTATTGACTCTAAATCTTTGCAATTATGGGATGAATACTCTGAAGCATTTGAAAAGATGTTTTCTCGAACTCATACCCCTCACGCTCCCTGGATGATTGTGGATTCTAATGATAAAAAAGCCGCTAGAATTAACATTGCTAGGGATATTTTAAGTAAAATAGACTATGAGGGCAAAGACCCTACGAGTGTGTGCTTATTAGCTGATCCAAAAATCATTCATCCATATTCGCAAAATATATAACTTAAGGAGTTTATATCAAAAATCAAGGCGGATTTGATTTAGCAAGAGTGCGGACAAACCTTCGCTAATTGGGATTTTATATCCCTTTTAATAAAATCCCCCACATTTTTTCTACAGTATCATCATCTAAGTGTAATGTTTGTTTGCTATGAAGGAAATCTAATATGTCTTTTATATCAAAAACATTCCCTTTTAAACAATTTGGATGCCCCAATAAAAAAGCCCTGCCAAGACTGATTTTTTTTTCCAATATCCCCCCACACACAAAACAGCTTTGGCTCTTATCATCTCTCCCCTCAAAACCTAAGAGTTCAGCATACATTTCTAAAGCCACTCGTAATGGATTTTGCACCTTGATTTTTTTCGCTCCACTTTCTAGCATTTCAAAATAAAAACGATCAATTTCATAGACATCAAAAAGATGCGTATGTAGCATTTGAATAAACCTTTGCCATACATAAACTCTATTTAAATCATTCTCCCATCTATACCCCAGATGTATCACATTTCTAAGCCTTGATAAAAATATTCCGTTCTCTTGTTCTTCAAAGTCTATTTTTTTTCCCAAATGAATGATGCTGTGTCTTGCTCCATAAAATCTATAAAGTCTTTTAATACTATTGGGAGTGAGAATGTGAGCGATAATATCTTCATTTTTTAAAGGGATTATTTTTAGAATATAGCCTTGCAAACACGCTCCTATAAATATCAGTTTTAATTAAAAATAAAATGACTATAATGCACCAATTAAATTTTTTGTTCAAGGATATTTTTGAGTGATTTTATCCAAGCCTCAATAAAATCGAGCAAACAAATCATAGAAGTTCTAGCACAAAGAAAACCTGAATATATGCAAAAACATCATATAGGCGCGGGTGGAGATATTAGTCTAGGTGCTGATTTATTGAGTGAAGAAATTTTCATAAAACACCTCTTAGAGATAGGAAGTATTGATTCTGAAGAATCAGGATATATTAAAGGGAGAGGCGAAGATATCATTATTTTAGATCCCCTAGATGGAAGTGATAATTATCTTTCTAATATTCCTTATTATGGTGCTTCAATAGCCTTGTGTGATAAAAATAGACAGACAAAAGAAGCTATCGTCATTAACTTTTGCACTCAAAGTGCTCACTATAGAGATACAGATCATACCAAACATATCAATCTAAATACAGGCGAAGAAATACCTAAAAATGACAATTCACCAAAATGCGGGATTTTTGAAAGAGCTTATTCTCATCCGCTTTTATGCATGAAGATGTATGAGCAAAAAATGAAATTTCGATCACTCGGTGCCATAGCACTTTCACTAGGGTCTGCACATGATGTAAATTTTGTATTTTTTGCTGGAAATATAAGAGAATATGACTGTAAGGCGGGATTATTTTTATGCCAAGATCTATGGATAAAAAAATCAGAGAATGCCTTACTCGTAAGCAGAAATAAGCAAATCTTTGATATGATTACAAAAATTGCGATTTAAGGATCAAAAATGGGCTTTGCGGATTTTTTAAAAAATCTCAAAAAAGATGAAAAAAAATCGACACAAAAAGATGCAAGTATGCACTGGGTAAAATGTCCTGGCTGTTCAGCGTTAATGTATCATAAAGAAGTTTTTTCTCAATCCCAAGTGTGTCCTAAGTGTAATTACCACTTCAGAATCTCCGCCAAAGATAGAATAACTCTTTTGTGTGATGAGGGAAGCTTTATAGAGTATGACAAAAACCTTAAACCCATTGACCCTTTAAAATTTGTAGATAAAGAAAGTTATCAACAAAGAATCAAAAAATACAAAGAAAAAACAGGTCGCCCAAGCTCTATCATATCTGGCGAAGCCACCATCAATCATAAACCCTTGCAAATTGTGGTGTTTGATTTTGAATTTATGGGCGGAAGCTTAGGCTCTGTAGAAGGTGAAAAAATCGTTCGTGCTATCAATCGTGCTATTGCCAAAAAACAAGCTTTATTGATTGTTTCTACAAGTGGGGGGGCTCGGATGCAAGAATCGACCTATTCATTAATGCAAATGGCAAAAACAAGTGCCGCACTCAATAAACTAAGCAAAGCTAAATTGCCTTTTATTTCTTTGCTCACTGATCCTACTTTTGGTGGTGTGAGTGCCTCATTTGCCTTTTTAGGAGATATTATCATAGCAGAACCTGGTGCAATGATAGGTTTTGCAGGAGCTAGAGTCATCAAACAAACTATCGGTGCAGATCTTCCTGCAAACTTTCAGACTGCAGAGTTTTTGCTTGAACACGGTCTTATTGATATGGTGGTCGCTAGAAAAGAACTTAAAAAAACTCTGAGTGATATCATTGGTATGCTTAATCCAAATTATGAAATGCAACCTATACTCGATCACTAAGCCAAATGATGAGTGGCAAACCCTTATCTCTCACTACCAAAAACAATGCAAACAGTTTGGGGCAACCCTAATCATTGAAGATATTATGAATAATGATATCATCAATGCCCACAAAATATCACAAAAACACGCTCAAAGATCCTATACAAAAGCTTTATTGCCTCATCTTAACGCAGATATTAACATCTCTTTAGATATAGCAGGAAAAATGGAAAATACTTTTGCTTTTGCAGAACTATTAAAAAATCATAATAAAATCAATTTTTTTATTGGGGGAGCGTATGGCTTTGAAGAAGAATTTCTCAAAAAAACAACTTCTATTAGCCTGAGTTTGCTTACTTTTAGCCACAAAATTGCTAAAATCGTTCTTTGTGAGCAAATCTATCGTGCCTTAAGCATTATCCATAACCATCCATACCACAAATAAGGAGATTCATTGGAAAAAAAAGCTCTTGAATATTTTGAAAAAATCCTCAAAGATAGGATCAGGGAAATCAGCTCAAATATTGATATGTCTAATATATCCTTAAAAGAGCTTAATAGCTCCAATCCTAAAGATCAAAGCGATATTGTATCAGCAAATCTACAAGGTCAAATTGATTTTTTAATTATCCAAAAACACGGGTTAGAATTACAAGATATAATGAGTTCATTACAAAAAATTAAAAATGAAACTTATGGAATTTGTGAAATGTGTGATGATGAGATTAATATCGAAAGACTCAAGGTCAAACCTCACGCAAAATATTGCGTAAAATGTCGTGAATTACACGAGAAATCTAAAATTAAGGTGAAAAATGAAATTTAAGTACTATATTATTTTCGCTATTTTGTTTATCATCGCTACTAGTATCTGCATCTATAGCCTCAATACTGGAAGCTATGCATTACCAGCAACACATCAAGGAGAATCCTTGAATCTTCCTGTTGCTGTGTGGGTGGGTATTGTTATGCTTGTGTTTTTTGTGCTCTCTTTAATCTTTTTTTTGGGAGAATGGGTGAGGGGATTGCTTACAAAATACCATAATAACAAAGATTTTGAGAAGCTTATCCATCAGATTATTGAACAAACCACAAGAAAAACTTACTCAAAAGAGACTTACAAAAATCATCATTTTGATTTGCTCTCAAAAGTGCTCTCTAGATTTGATTTAAAAGCAAACCTAGATTCTCAAGATAGCTCCTATAGCAAGATAGATAAGCTTTTTGAAACGTATAGACAGATAAATAATGGCATCGAACAAGATACTAAAAAATATGATTTTTCAGAAAATAATGAATTTTTTATCAAAAATATTCAAAACAAAATAGCAAAAGATAGCAAATTTGCACTCGAAGTCCTAAAAGGATCCCTCAATAATGATCTGAAAAAATACGCTTTTATTTCAATTGTGCAAAACTCTAATGATAAAGAAATTCAAAAAGCTTTAGAACTTTCCAAAAATTTTCTTGATAAAGAAATGTTCAAAGAATTATTTGTAGCATACTCACAAAACCGTGCAACATTTCAGATAGACAACATAACCAAATTATGCAAAGATGTTAAATATGCCGAAATCAACTATTTGAAACTTGCAAAAGAATCCAAACCATTTTTATCTCCAGATATGTGGATAAAACTCTTTGAGAAACTTGCCAATAATGACGAAAATGGTGAAAAAGCTTATCTGTATGCACTCTTAGATCTTGAGATGATAGAACAAGCTAAAGAAAGGCTCTCTACTCATAACAAAAATGATTTTCTCATCATCAATGCTTATCTTGAGCTTAAAAAAATAGGTAAAAACTATCCTGTTAGTCTATTTTTTGGAATGGATTGACTTGTCCTTAGGTTGCTTGTCTTTTGATGAGTAATGTTTAGGCTTTGAGCATTTATTAGAACCACACCCGCAAGAAGATTTTTTCTTTCTAAAAAATTTATAAGCTCCAAGTCCTAGAACAAAAATGACTAGCGAAATACCAACAAAATCAATTAACTGCATTTTTAACCTCTTTATAAATAATGAAGGAGTATATCTCTTTTTGTATAATTTTGATAAAATTCACGTATTCAACGGATAAGACAAAGGAAGATAAAGAAATGGGAAAAGACATTAAAAAAGTCGTTTTAGCCTATTCGGGCGGACTTGACACGACTGTTATTTTAAAATGGCTACAAGAAAACTATCAATGTGAAGTGATTACCTTCACAGCGGATATCGGGCAAGGAGAAGAAGTTGAACCTGCAAGAGAAAAGGCGAAAAAACTAGGTATAAAGCCTGAAAATATTTTTATTTTAGATCTAAGAGAAGAATTTGTACGAGATTTTGTGTTTCCAATGTTTAGGGCAAATACGATTTATGAGGGTGAGTATCTTCTAGGAACAAGTATTGCACGTCCATTAATAGCAAAAAAACTTGTAGAAATAGCCAAAGAAGTCAGAGCGGATGCTATTGCACACGGTGCCACAGGAAAAGGAAACGATCAAGTTAGATTTGAACTAGGTGCTTATGCTCTAAATCCAGATATAAAAGTAATCGCACCTTGGAGAGAATGGGATCTAAACTCTAGAGAAAAACTCCTAGACTACGCTAGTAAATCGGGAATAAGTATTGAAAAAAAAGGAAATAAATCCCCCTATTCTATGGATGCAAACCTCTTGCATATCTCTTATGAAGGTAGGATATTAGAAGATCCAAACATAGAGCCTGAAGAAGAAATGTGGCGATGGACTACCTCTCCTTTAAAAGCCCCTGATCTACCTGAAAGTATCACCATAGAATTTAAAAATGGAGATCCCATAGGAATCAATGGTCAGACTTTAAGCCCAGCAAAATTACTAGAAAAACTCAACGAACTAGGTGGAAAACACGGTATAGGAAGGCTTGATCTTGTAGAAAATCGCTACGTGGGAATGAAGTCAAGAGGATGCTATGAAACACCTGGTGGGAGCATTATATTAAAAGCTCACAGAGCCATAGAATCACTTTGTTTAGACAGAGAGGAAGCACACCTTAAAGATGAGATAATGCCAAAATATGCCTCCCTTATCTATAATGGTTATTGGTTTTCTCCAGAAAGAGAGGCACTCCAAGCACTCATAGACAAAACACAAGAAAAAGTAGAAGGAAAGGTTTCTCTAAAGCTTTATAAAGGGAATGTGATTATTACAGGCAGAGAATCTAAAAACTCTCTATTTAGTCAGGCTTATAGCACCTTTGAAGAAGATAATGTCTATAATCAAAAAGATGCACAAGGTTTCATTAAACTCAATGCACTACGCTTCATTATTGCTGGAAAACTCAAAAAGTAATTATTTAGATGCTTAAGTGCATCTAAATAAACTCTCATCAAATTTCATATTTACGCCCTAAAGATTGTCTTTTCTTTCCAAAATCACTCACCAAGGCTTCGCAAATACGCATTCCAAAAAGCAATACCAACCAAGAAATATAGACCCAAAGCATCAAAATAAGCAATACAGAGACCGATCCATATAGGGTCGGATAAGTCTTATTATAGGAAACATAATACACAAAACCCCATTTAAGAAAATACCATACACTCGCACTCACAAAGGAAGTTAGGAGCAATATTCTTTTATCTAATGGCTTATTTGCAGAGATTCTAAAAAGCACTAAAAACAACAAACAAGTAGCCAACCAAGCAAGAAAATTAGCAAAAATATTAATATTTTGTTCATTTTTGAAAACTCCTTGCACTTGGGCACTGAAATAAATCAATGTAGAAATACCTGCTGGAAAAAGCGTCATCATGACCCAATAAACAATCAAAGATTCAAAAAATCTTCTAGGTTTGGAATTAAAAACCTTAGAAGTGATGAATTCATAGTTGCGAAAAAACATCAATGATGTGAATAAAACATACACAAAACCTATTGTTCCAATTCTAGAACTATTTTGGATAAAAGTATCAAAAAATGAAGAGATAACCCCTGTATAATCTGGGAGGATATTTGAAAGCACCAATGTCTTGAATTCATTGAATTTGTCTTGAAAATTAGGAAACTTTAGAACAATAGAAAAAAGAATCAAAAGCAAGGGAATCATCGCAAAAATAGTATAAAAACTAAGCGAAGAAGCATAGTAAAACATTGCCTGTTCATGAGTGAGAAAATTTATTATTTCTCTGATTTTATCTTTAAGGGTAATAAAAAAATCCCTGATAACAACAACCTTCATCAATGACAAACACTAGCAATACTAAGCCCATAAGATTTTATCATCTCTATATCTGTCTGAGGATTGTCCCCTTTGGTAGTCAAATAATTTCCAAGCACCACCGCATCAATACCACATTCAAACAATGCTTTTTGATCTTTGCCAAAAACGACCTCTCTACCCCCTGCAATCATCAATCGCACCTTTGGTAAAAATTCCCTAGCTAAAACTACACATTCTAAAGCTTCTTCACGAGTTAAAGTCTTCTCTTTAATAGGCAAAGCGGGATTTTGAATAAAAAAATTAACCGGCGTGGAATGCGGAGAGAGAATCTGCAAAGCTTTTAAAAGCTCTATTCTATCTCCCCAGCTCTCTCCTAATCCAAATATCCCCCCACTACACAATCCAAGTCCTGCACTGAGGGCATTTTCACAAGTTTCAAATCTTTCATTCCAAGGGTGAGTCGTACAAATATTAGAAAAGAAAGATTTTGAGGTTTCTAAATTGTGATTATAGCTATCCACACCATTTTTTTTCAGATATACCAAAGAATCTACATCAGCCCTTCCACAACAGGCAATAATATGCAAATCCAATCCATCATCTTTGATCATTTTTGCAACTTTGGCAATATAATCACATTTTTTATCATCCAAGCCCCGCCCCGCAGTTACCAAGCAAAAACCCAAAGCCCCATATTCTTTTAGTAATCGAGCTTCTTTAAGAACTGCATCTGGATCTTTAAATTTATATTTTTCAATATCAGCGTGATGATGTGAACTTTGAGTACAATAACCACAATCTTCACTGCAATTACCACTACTGACATTTGAAATTGAACATAAAAATATCCCATTATCCATTCTAAAACCTTCCTTTATCTTTGAACAAAATTATAACAAATCAAGACTTGGAAGACAATCAAACAAAATCATCATTTCTATAAAGAATCTAGGATGTCCTTGGCGTGTCCTTTGGCTTTGATATTATAAAATACCTTCTGTATAATGCCATCTTTACCTATGATAAAACTAGAACGGATGATGCCAAAAACTTCTTTGCCATACATCATCTTTTTTCCATATACTCCATAGCTTGTCGCCACACTCTTATCAATATCACTAAGCAATATGTGTTTGAGTTCTCTATTTTGTATGAATTTTTTATGACTTGTAGTGCTATCAGGACTTATACCAACAACTATTGCACCTTTTTTTTCAAACTCATCTAGCATTTCAGTAAAATCAAGTGCTTGTATTGTACATCCAGGCGTATTGTCTTTGGGGTAAAAATACAGGACAATTTTTTTTGAAATCAAATCGGTAAGAGCAATTTCAACATCATCTTGATTTTTTAACTTAAAAAAAGGAGCCTTATCGCCTATTTCCAATTTCATTTAAATCCTTTAATATAAAATAACAGCTACATTTTGTGGTCCATGAACCCCAAAAACGGTTTGAAGTTCTATATCAGCAGTCCTAGAAGGACCAGCAATAAAAAGCATATTGGTGGGCAAAACTCCATCCATTGATTGTTTTTTAAGTGCCTCTGTTCCCTCAAATAGATTAGAAACGATACTATTTTTATCCAATAAAATCAAGGAATTCGGAGTTATTAAAGATGCCAAACGAGGAGAAGAAGGGCTAGAAACAATCCCTATAATTCCTAAATTCGCTATTCCGCAAACTGCTTTTATTATGGAGGTATCAATGCCAAAAAGTTCTGCACGCATTGCCTCTACATTTTTATCATAAGCAATCTTTTCAAACTTTTCATCTAGAGTATTTATCTCAAAAGGCATATCTAGTGTATAAAGAACTTTTTTGCTCCCCATATCTTCTAAAACCATCTTAATCTGAGTGCTTAGATTTTCCTTTTCACATTCAAATACCTTTGCACGGTTGAGCATTTGAACACGCTTATACTCTTCAAGCAAATCTGTATTCTCATATTTAAAGATATCTTTAAAATGAGGGGCTATGGTTTTTTGAATGTGTTTTTTTTCTAAAGCATTTTTAACGTGTTTTAAAATGTTTATTTTACTCATAAATCACCCCTTCCATGTGTTTGATTTTACCATGTAGCCCCGAATTGATTTTAGGAAAGGCTCGATGAAATGTCCAATTCTTCAATCCAGGCAAAGTGTGCTGAAAAAGTTTCATTAATGGTGCAAATACACCAGCTCCCCATAGAATTATTCTCCATTTTGTCCCACTTGTAGCGAACGAAGAAAACATCTTCATAGCAAATTTTTCAGCCTTGTTTTGGTTGATATTTGAGCTCCCCTTAACTCCTCCTCTACCTTCTTTGGCTTTTTCACTTCTAAGATCTCTGATGAGATCTGCTAGAGGTATTTTAACAGGGCAAACTTCGCTACATCTCCCACATAAACTACAGAGATTAACCATATAGCCACAATTATCTAATCCAAATAGTTGGGGCGAAATAACCTCTCCAATTGGTCCTGGATAAGTCGATAAATAGCCGTGTCCACCGATTTTATCATAGACTGGGCAATGATTAAGGCAAGTTCCACAACGAATGCAACTCAAAGATCGATAATAATGATCATCAGCTAAGATATTAGATCGATTGTTATCTAACATCACAATATGAACCTCTTTTGGTCCATCAAGTTCGCCTTCTTTTCTAGGGCTTGTTATGATATTGTTATAACAAGTGATAGATGCACCTACAGCACTAGGAACAAGCAAAGTATCCAAAATTGAGGCATCTTCAAAACTCTCTATAACCTTTTCAATTCCACAAATAGCCACGTGCAAATCACAGGCAGTAGTACTCATTCTACCATTACCTTCATTCTCCACTAGCCAAATCGCACCTTCATTGGCAATTGCAAAATTGACTCCTGATAGGCCCATTTTAAAATCTTTAAATTCTTCTCGGAGATGTTTTCTTGCAATAGCATTGAGTTTTTCAGGTTCTGACTCAAGGGGAGCACCCAATTTATCCGCAAAAATTTCACCTATTTGATAACGATTTTTATGGATAGCTGGAGCAACAATATGAACAGGAGGCTCATCAATAAGCTGGATAATAAGCTCTCCAAGATCTGTTTCGGTAGCAAGGATTCCTTTTTCTTTGAAATATTGATTGAGGTGAATCTCTTCACTCGCCATCGATTTGCCTTTTAATATTTTAGAGACTTGTTTTTCTTTGGCCAAGTTATAGATGATTTCATTGGCTTCTTGAGCATTATTCGCCCAATGGATATGAAAACCATTTTTTAAAGCATTTCTCTCAAATCTCTCCAAAAGCTCATCTAAATGAGAAAGTGCTTTCAATTTAACCGCCTTTCCAAGCTCTCTTAAGCCTTCCCAATCAGTGTATCTAGCATTAATAAGATTTTTTCTATTGGTTTTAAGAGTATTCATTACTGATTTAAGATTTTTTCTTAACTGCGGATCAGAAAGTTTTTTATTAATGGTAGCTTCATACTGTTCATTAGAATGAAATAAAGAACTATCACTCATTTTAAATCTCCTTTTTCAGATATGCCTATCCTTTTGGCTAAAAAATCATATAAATGAATCGTTTTTACCTTTGAACCCATTTTTTCCATCGCCCCACTGATATTGAGCAAACATCCCGCATCACCAGCAACCAAATAATCAACATTCCTAGAATGGATATCTGCAATCTTTTCATTCACCATAGCTCTAGAAATTTCAGGTTCTTTAATGCTAAATGTTCCACCAAATCCACAACATTCTTCCTCTCTCTCAAGCTCAATTAGATCAACATTTTTAAGGCTTCTTAGAAGTGCTTTAGAGGATTCTATGATTTTAGCCACCCTTAAAGCGTGACAATTAGAATGCCAAGTAATCTTAATGGGTTCTCCTTTGTCTTCATATCTAACACCTAATTTTTTATCTAAAAACTCACTGAGTTCAAAAACCCTTGAACAAAAATCCTCTACTTTTTTATACTCCTTGTGTCCTTCAAAAAGCTCTAAATAATCGTGCTTCATCATACCTGCACAAGAACCACTAGGAAGAATAACGGGATAATCCTCATCAAAAAGATCCACATTATATAAAGCAACCCTTCTACTTTCATCATAATAACCTGAATTATAGCTTGGCTGTCCGCAACAAGTTTGATCCTTTTTAAATATAACTTCCACTCCCTCTTTTTGAAGGAGTTTGATTGCATTCACACAAGTATCACTATAAGAAACTCCACCCAAGCAAGTTGAAAAAAAATATGCCTTCAACATTATCTCCTTTTATATAGATATCTGATGTAAATATACCCTAAAAGGAATAAAAAAATCCGCAACAAGAACTTTGAATGAATTTTTATGGTGGTGTTTTTGATACATAATTACACAGTTTTGATTAGACATAATTTTTATTATCTCAAAAAATTAAATAGCACTATGAGTTTTTGGCTATACTTCAGGGAAACAACAACAAAGTTAAGGAAAAAATATGGAGTACACACAGGTTTATGATCCTCTGCATAGCATCTGGTTAAGTGCTTTTGTCGCACTTTTGCCGATAGTGCTTTTTTTTATTTCATTAGTAGTGTTAAAACTCAAAGGTCATATTGCAGGACTTATCACTGTGATTTTTTCGGCAATTATCGCCGTATTTGTCTATGATATGCCTTTGGATATGGTTGGATCTGCATTTGGATATGGTTTTTTATATGGGTTATGGCCAATTGCTTGGATTATCGTAGCAGCAATTTTTCTATATAAACTCTCAGTAAAGTCAGGGTATTTTGATATTCTAAGGGAAAGTATTCTTTCTATTACTCCCGATCATAGAATATTGGTTATTTTAATTGGCTTTTGTTTTGGAGCATTTTTAGAGGGTGCCATAGGATATGGAGGGCCTGTAGCAATTACCGCAGCTATACTTGTGGGATTAGGGTTGCGTCCTTTATATGCAGCTGGATTATGCATGATTGCCAACACCGCACCTGTCGCTTTTGGTGCGGTAGGAATTCCTATCATTGCAATGGCAGGATTGGTTGATGTTCCAGCTACAGATATTTCAGCAATGGTGGGCAGAATGCTATCACCAGTCACATTATTTGTACCATTTTTTATTGTATTTTTAATGGATGGATTTAAAGGCGTTAAAGAAACTTTCCCTGCTGTATTGATTGCAGCGGGTTCTTTTTCTATCACACAATACCTAGCTTCAAATAATTTAGGACCAGAACTTCCTGGCATTATTTCTGCAATCGTATCTATCGTAGTCACGACAATATTTTTAAAATTTTGGCAACCTAAGAAAATTTTCCGCACCGATAAAAACGAAGAGATAAAATCAGACAATAAGCATCATATTTGTAAGGTTATTGTAGCTTGGATGCCTTTTGTGTTACTAATCATTACTGTATTTATTTGGACACAACCTGCATTCAAAGAGTTATTCAAACCTGATGGGATGTTAGCATTCACAAATTTTTCATTTGAATTCCACAATATCAGTGGGCAAATCATACAAACCCCTCCTGTGGTAAGCGAACAGAGTCCTATAGGAAAAGTTATTTTTAATCTTCCGCTTGTTAATGCTACAGGAACCTCAATTTTTATTGCAGCACTCTTGAGTATATTTATATTGAGAGTGAAGCCAAAAGATGCGATAGGAGTGTTTGGAGAGACTCTGAGTGAAATGAAGTTTCCTATACTCACTATTGGACTAGTGCTTTCGTTTGCTTTTATATCAAATTACAGCGGAATATCTGCAACTCTTGCACTAGCACTTGCTAGTACAGGGAGTGCATTCACATTCTTTTCGCCAATTATTGGATGGATTGGAGTATTTTTAACAGGCAGTGATACAAGCTCAAATCTTCTATTTGGAACACTACAACAACTCACAGCAAGACAACTTGATATCCCTGAAGTATTGTTTTTAGCTGCAAACTCTGTGGGTGGCGTAGTAGGAAAAATGATAAGTCCTCAAAGTATTGCGGTTGCTTGTGCGGCAGTGGGACTTGTAGGTAGAGAATCTGAACTTTTTAGATTCACTGTAAAATATTCGATTTTATTTGTTATAGCAATAGGCATTATGACTACGTTTATAGCATATGTTATCCCCCAGATCATTCCCTAAAGAAATAGAGAAGGGATATGCCCTCTCTATTCTTGCATTATTTGTGATAAAAGCTCTAGAGATTTTATCCTTTTGCTTTGATCATAAATATCACAAGTAAAAATTAATTCATCCGCTTGGGTGCTATCAATAATGGAAAATAAAAATTCTCTAGCGTACTTTTTCTCACCTATAACCATTTTTGAGAGCATACTTAAAACAGATATTTTTTCATTTGAATTCCAATCCATATCCAAAAATGCGATGGGAGGTTTGAGCTTAATGCTACCGCCTCTAAAAAGAGATAAGCTTCTTTGATAAGAGCTCGTTGCCAAAAATAAAGCTTCTTCTTGAGTGGATGCCAAAGCACTTGGTAATGCAACCATAACATAAGGTTTTTTCATTACTTCAGAAGGAGTGAAACTTTCTCTATAGAGCTTAATTGCATCTAAAAGATATTTAGGAGCAAAATGCGAAGCAAAAGCATATGGTAGTCCTTTTTTTCCTGCCATTTGGGCACTATAAAGACTTGAACCTAATAAATAAAGCGGAACTTTTGTATCATGTCCAGGAAAAGCTTTTACGCCTGAAGTCTCTTTATCGCTTAAAAAGTCTTGTAAGCTTTGGAATTCTTCAAAAAAATTCTCATCACTAAACATTCTCTCTTTTCTCACTAGCAATGCACTCTCATAATTCCCTCCCCTAGCTCTCCCAATACCTAAATCAATTCGATTTCCATAGATCTCTTGAAGCGAACCAAACTGCTCTGCTATCACCAAAGGAGTATGGTTTGGCAACATAATGCCTCCTGATCCTATACGAATATTTTTTGTATTTGAAGCAATATAGCTAATAAGAACTGCTGTGGCAGAACAAGCAATGCCATCCATATTATGATGTTCTGCCAACCAAAACCTCTTAAAACCCAACTCTTCTGCTTTTTTTGCCATACAAAGAGAGTTTTTAAGAGCATCTTTAATAGAGCCATTTTCTAGCACTGGAACAAGATCAAGAAAAGAAAAGGGTATATGGGGCATTTTATCTCCTATTTAAAATTAGAGCACTTCTAAAAAGACTCTAAAAGAGGATTAAGATATGATGATGATGAAAATCTTAAAACAAGTAAGAGTAAGAGACAAAAACATAGCTATCTTGATAAGAACCTGTTTCTTGACCATAAGTAGATAAAGGTATCTTTGCCCCAATTTCAACAAAATTAACCTTATCAAAAGTACCACTGATGCCAAAATTCAGTAAATTTGCAAAACCTACTGCAAAAGCCTTGTCTTCAGGAGTGGTTTGAACAACATTTGAATGTTGAAAATAACCAAAACCAACCCCACCATAAACTCCAAGAGCATAGCCCTTATAATTAAAAATATTAGCCAACACATCTAAATTAAAACTAAAAAGTGAAGAAGTGAGAGTATCTAAGCCTGAAGGTTTGATGGACATCATATAATCAAGATAGGTTCTCAAACCGACATATTTCAAAGGCATAAACTCATACCCACCTCTTATGTCCCACGCAAAAGCCTTATAAGAACTGCCATCATCTTTCTTTCCATCCACAAGCTTGAGTACTTGCGAAATTCCAAAACCTCCACCAACAAAAATAAAATTCTTTTGATTATCATCTTCAGAAGAAGAACCTGCATCAGCACCAAACAAATAGGCACATCCCAGAAGAGTAATCGCAAAAAGAGATAAAGTTTTTTTCATTTCCTGCTCTAAATAGAATTTGCTTTATTATACTTAATTTTAGAAAAAATACCCTGATTAAAAACAGGAGTATTTAAAACTTATCACCTTCTTTTGGCTTGTATAATCTTTTGATACGATCATCGATAGGTGCCAAAAGACAATAAAAAACTGGAACAATCAATAAGCTTAGTAACATAGAAATAATCAGACCCCCTGTCATAGCAATACCAATGGGTGATTTCATCGCAGATCCATCTCCTGTAGCAAGAGCCAAAGGCAACATTCCACAAACCATAGCTATTGTAGTCATCAGAATCGGACGAAGTCTAGACTCTCCAGCAATTATGATAGCCTTATAGACATCAAGATTAGATTCTTTTCGCTTTTCATTGGCGACATCAATCAACAAGGTAGCATTTTTGCCTACCATACCAATGAGCAATATCAGACCCATCATAGAAAACATACTCAAAGGTTGTCCAACAAGACCGAGTGCAAAGAATGCACCTGAAAAACTTAGTGGCATCGTAATCATAATAATAAGAGGTTCTAAGAGCGATTCATAAAGAGCTGCTAGGATTAAATAAATCAAAATAAATGCCGTAGCAACTGCAACTCCAAAGGCTTGACCTGTCTCAGCTAAGTTATCAGCATCTCCGCCATAAGCAATACTAGCACCTGGCGATAACCACTCAGAAGAATGTTCATTCACGATGTTGAGAATATCTCCAAGCGAGATACCTGATTCTTTTATGGGATCGCCATATACTGTCACGCTCCTTTGCCTATCATAACGAGTAATATTAGAAGGAGTAACATCTTCTTTAATATCCACAAGCCCATCTAAAAACATCAGTTTTCCATCTTTGTTTTTAATCTGGAGTCGCTTGATATCTTCAAGTGAAATCCTCTTGTTATCTGGTACCCTGATAGTGATATAGTATTCTTTTCCATTTTCTTTAAAATATGCAGCTTGATTTTCTCCAGAAAATGCCGCATTCACTACCCTGCCTATATCTTGAGCAGTGATTCCATATTTATTTGCATTTTGTCTCAAGACAGTTAGCTGATACTGGGGTTGCATATCTGAGGTACTAGTGTGATAATTTTGAAATTTTCCTTTAAGTTCTGGAGAATTCAAAAGGAAATTCTTTAATTTTGCCACGCTCTCATCCACTAGTTTTTGTGTAGGCGCAAAAATGAAAGCCTGAAAGGAAGAACTATCGCCTCCTCCGATTAATGGAACTTCAGATGGAATAATAGCAGTCATTATTTTAGCCTCAGGCATTGCATTAAGGGTTTCCCTAACTTCTTTCATGATTTGAACCTGACTCTTTTTTCGCTCTTTCTCAGATTTTAATTTGACATAGATTTTTGACTTAAATACACTTTTTATCTTTCCATATCCAACTTGTACAGTTGTAAAATCCACATCTGGACGCTTTTGGATTTCTTTTTGAAAATCAACTGTTCTTTTTTGCATATCATAAATGCTAATTCCTGGTTTAGTTTGAATCCAGACATAAAACTGTCCTCTATCTTCTTTGAGCATAAAATCTGCTCCTATTTTCCCAGCAACCACTAAAGAACCAAAAAATATAGCAAATACAAGAACGATTGTTATGATTTTATTGTGCAAGACTTTTTCAAGTGTTTTCATATAGAGATTTTCCATTCCCTTAAAGAATGGCTCACTCCAATGATAAAAACGCGATTGTTTTGGATTGACTATCAAAGAGCTGACCATAGGAATAACAGTGATAACCACCACATAAGAAATCGCAATAGCAAGTGCAACAGTCACTCCAAAACTTTGGAAAAACCTACCAACAATCCCCGTCATATTGCCCACAGGAATAAACACAGAAAGCAACATTGCAGAAATTGCGATAATAGCAAAGCCTATTTCTCTCACCCCTTCATAGGCGGCCTCACGCTTACTCATACCTGATTCAAGCTTTTTGTGAATATTTTCAATAACAACAATCGCATCATCTATAATAATACCGATAGATAAGGTCAGAGCAACCATTGTGAGCATATTCAGGGAATACCCCATCAACTGAACCAATGCAAATGTACCCATCACAGATATAGGAATACTGATAGCAGAAACAAGTGTGATAGTAAAATTTCTCAAAAACACAAACACAACCGAAACAGCAAGTATGCCTCCTAACATCAAGTCAAATTCAATATCTTTAATAGAAGAGCGAATATACTCCGTTGTATCCAAAAATGGCCTGATATCATAGCCTGGACTTGCTGCTTTTATGAGGGGAAGTTCTTTATAAACGCCATCAGCTATTTCAACTTCATTTGCACCAGATATTTTTTGAACTTCAAAAATAACGCCTGGCTTTTGATCAAAAGCCGCATAAGTAGTATCTTCTTGAATCCCATCTTCAATCACAGCAATATCACTGAGCTTGACATTGCTTGCAACCCTTATATTTGCAACTTGATCAATCTTGTAACTATTAGCATCTGTGAGAATAGAGAAATCTCTTTGTCCATTCACAATTCTACCGCCATCAACTTCAAGATTTTCCGCTCCAAGTGTATTCCAAAGATCAGTATAGGTGATACCATATTTATTCATCAAAGTAGGATCAGCATAAATTCTGATTTGACGCTCACGATAACCATTGAGTTGAACGCCTCCAACCCCATATATCTTTTGAAGCATTGGTTTGATAATATTTTCAGAATGCTTCATTAAAGTTGGAATAGGTATTTGATCACTACTCACAAATAACGAAATAATGGCCTGTCCATTTGTGTCAAACTTATCCAAAGATGGTTGATTGATATTTGGATCATCAAAACTGACAGAAGAAACCTTATTGATAACATCATTGAGTGCCTCATCAATAGGCTTTTCTAGTTGAAATTCAATGATAACTAAACTGATATTTCTAGCACTATTGGAGGTCACCTTCTTGATCCCATCAATCCCCATTACAGCTTCTTCTATCTTGTCGGTAACCTTACTTTCTATGACATCTGCACTAGCCCCTGGATAAGAGGTGCTGACCATTATAATAGGAAAATCAATATCTGGGAACAAGGCTGTTGGAATTTTTTTCAGACCCATAATCCCAAAAAAGATGACTGCAAGGGCAAACATCAAGGTAGTAACTGGACGAGTTATGGCAAATTTATACATTATTTATTCCTTATATAGCCATCACCAAAAAGACCAGGGATCATATCATCACTAGCAGTGGCTTCAGCTGTAACCTTCCTTGTAGTATCATCAATAGTTGGATAGATTTTGGTTATTTTAGCGACTTTTTTTTGCCCATTCCCATCAATAGAATACTCAAATTCATCCCCGACTTTAACCTTATCAACATATTTAGAATCATACTGTAAGACAATTTTTTTCTCATGACTTACCAAACGAAACAAAGTCGTACTATTAGCACTCACGCCATCTCCAAGATTGATTTTTCTCTCTGCAATGACACCATCAAAGGGTGCTTTTAAGATACTTTTATCAAGCAAGGAAGTATAATAAGCGTAATCTGCTTCTAGTTTTTTATAGTTGAAGTAGTAGTTATCAATAGTATTTTTATCTACCGCACTACCTGTTTTAGAATATCGTTCATATTGCTTTTTAGCAAAAAGATATTGCTGCTTGATGGAATCAGCTTGTGCTATTTTATCTTTGTTTGCCAAAGACAATAAATTATCATTCTTTTTAACAACACTATCGACATCTACGAACATCTGTGAAACTATTCCAGAACTATCTAAAGTAAGATTAGAATCTCTAACAGCTTGCACATCAAAAATAGCATAAACATCATCTCCCCACAATATCGAAAAGCTCAAAAGAGCTGCTATTAAAAACTTGTATCTCATTTTTTCTCCTTACTTTATGTAGTCTTGTATTTTTTGGCCGCTATAAAAAATATAATTAGCTTTTTGCAATTCGTAATTATTCAAGCTTGAATTGTAAGTAGCCTCTGCGTCAAACTTTGTGCTCAAAGCCTGTAAATAGTCAGTAAAATTAACCAATTGTGCATCATATTTTTTTTTGATATTCTGATAAGAAATCGTTGCAGATTTCAAGCTCGCTTCAGAGGAAACAATCTTTGCCTTAGCTATTTCTAATGATTTTCGATAAAGCTTTTCATCTTTTTTTTGCTCAGCTTGTTTATATAAAAGATTTTTCTCACTAGCAAGTTGTCCTAATTTCATATACTGCTTTTGCAATGTCAATCCTATGTCATCAAAAAGCTTCAAACTGACAGTCAATCCAGCAATATTTTGTCCTTGAGGATACGTGGGGGCTAGGATTGGATTTGCTGCAATATATTTGGGCAACTCAATATTATAAGTGTAAGTATCAAAAAATGACACTGTGGGGTAATAGTTAAGTTGCTTATTTTGATATATTGAAGCATTGATTTGTTCTTTTAGTGAAGTTAGATCCTTGCGTTCTTTTATTTCATAAGCAGGAGTAGCAATATCATCTCTTCTAAGCGTATCAAAACTAAGATTTGTCAAATATTCAAGCATCAGTTTATTTTGCTCAATAGAAAGCTTCATATCAGAGATCTGATATTCACTCAATGATCCTTGTGATTTCAAAGATTCCAAATCATCAATTGTTGTAAGACCTTGTTCATAGAGTTTAGAAACCCTAGAAATATCAGAATTTATCTGTTCAAGCTTTCTTTGAAGTGAAAGTAACTGTGATACATTGTCAAAATACTGATAATACTGCTGAATAACCTGCAAATAAATATTTTCTCTAGTGTATTCCATATCGGCCACATTAGAGCGATAAGTCGCAGATTTTTCCTTGATTGTGTTAATGGTGCTAAACCCACTAAAAATATCCAAATTCAATTTAGCATTGAAGGTTTGTGTGTTGTAGTTATTGTACTGAGCAGTATCCCTATAGTTGTTTTGAAGAGTGTAGTCCAAATTAAGTGTGGGAAGAAAACTAACCTGAGCAATAGTATGATTTTTTCTAGATTGCTCCACTGTCAACATTTTGGACTGAAGCGAATAATTCGTGTCAGCACCCTTAAGAAGATCCTGAAGACCTATGGAATGAGCAGACTTGCTACTTAATTTTTGGACTTCTGAATAGATACTAGGATCTTTAGAATCACTTCTTATATTCAAATCTAATGAGTCATTGTCTTGACTGCTAAGCAAATCATCTGCAAACAGATTAGAAAAAGATAAAACAACCAAAACAAACACGCTAACGTATCTCATTTATTCTCCTAATTATTTTTAATACTAAAAACCTTCATTAATTTTACATTCCAAATGTCAAGTATAGCAACAAAATGTAAATTAGTTGCATATACAATCATTTTTTGTTTAGCCTTATAATCTCGTATCTTCTTAAAGATTTTTTGTATAATGTTAGAACTATATATGAATGGGAGCTTTTATGTTTGATTTTGATTCCAAACAACCTTCAGAAATTGTTGTGAAAAAAATAATATCTGATAGTTTCACCCCTTTATTGGTGTTAGAGAATATTTCTGCAAAAGTTTTACTCGAATCCGCTTATCAAGAAACAGGCAAAGAGCGTTATTCTCTTATGATGTTAAAGAGTGCATTTACAATAGTAAAACTAGGAAATAAATACCTCCTAAAACAATCTGATTTTGAATTAGATCTTAAAACAATTGATGAAAATAAAAAATTCTTAGATTGGTTAGAATTTTTCAGAAAACTAGCCCCCAATAAACCTGAAAATCTCGAAGGTATTCCCTTGCCACTAGGAGGAATGGGTTATTTGGGTTATGAGTTTTTTGAAGAAATCGAAGAAATAAATCTCCAAAAACCCCATATTGTTGATACCTATGATTGTGCATTTATTTTTGGTAGGGATTTTTTGATTTTTGATCATCTCTATGATGAAGCATATATATTTGGTATCTCCTACGCAAAGGAAACTCAAGTTTTTGATTTAAAAGCTGAAGTTTTTGAGATTGCAGAGAAACTCAATTCGTTAAAGCCTAGCCCATTTTTAGAAAAAAAATATCCGACTCAAATCCTCTCTGAAGATAAAAAAGAATATTACATTCAGGCTGTAAAATCTATCAAAGAAGAGATTCATGCAGGAAATTTACTTCAATGCGTACCCTCACAAAGTATGCAGATAAAAACCAATCTCCCTCCGCTTGAAGCATATAGAAATCTGCGGCATAAAAATCCTAGTCCTTATATGTTTTATTTTGATTTTGATGTTTTTAAGATTTTAGGAGCTTCTCCAGAAGTGATGGTAAAATGCCAGGACTCGATTTTGACTTTAAGACCAATAGCAGGAACTCGTCCTAGGGGAGAAAGTATTGCAAAAGACAATAAGCTTGAAAATGAACTTTTAAATGATGAAAAAGAAAATGCTGAACATCTTATGCTTGTGGATTTAGGAAGGAATGATCTAGGAAAAATTGCTATTGCTGGAAGCGTTGAAGTTGTGGAATACAAAAAAATAGAAAAATATTCTAAAGTAATGCATATTGTTTCTGAAATCAAAGCCAAACTTGATACTCAAAGATACACTTCAAAAGATGCCATTTATGCTACTTTTCCAGCAGGAACAGTGAGCGGGGCTCCTAAAATACAGGCGATAAAAACTATCTATGAGTTAGAGCCCCATAAAAGAGGTATTTATTCAGGGCTTGTGGGTTATTTTGATGGCAATGGAAACCTTGATAGTGCCATCAGTATTCGAAGTGCGGTTTATCAAAATGGAGTTTATTATCTCCAATCTGGAGCAGGTATTGTATATGATTCTGAACCTGAAAGTGAGTTCACAGAAACAAGAAATAAAATGCTTGCACTATTAGAGGCTATCACCCAAAAACAACAGATATAAAGGCTTTTTATGATTTTACTCATTGATAATTATGATTCTTTTACCTTCAATATCTATCAAGTATTTTCCAAATTCAATTATCCTATCAAAGTCTTTAGAAACGATAAAATAAGTATTGAAGAAATCAAACAAATCAATCCCAAGTATATTGTAATAGGACCTGGTCCTAAAACTCCAAAAGAGGCAGGAATTTCAATCAAAATTGTGCAGGAACTAAAAGGAATCTACCCTATTTTGGGAATTTGTCTAGGACATCAAGCAATACTAGCAGCATTTGATGTGCCCATTGTGAATGCAAAACGCATTGTTCAAGGCAAAACAGAGCCATTAGAGCATAATTCAAAAGGCATCTTCAGAAACATCTCTATGAATACTCCTATTGTCCGCTATCACTCTTTGGCAGCAAAAAGCGAAGACATTCCTGATTTTTTTGAAATTTCAGCTAAAACACCTGATGGAGAAGTAATGGCAGTTGAACATAAAAGTTATCAACTTACTGGCCTTCAATTTCATCCTGAATCTATAGGAACCACTGAAGGTGAAAAGATGATACTGAATTTCCTACACTATCGCAGGGAAAGCATACCTATAAAAATCTATTTAAAAAAAGCTCTCAAGCTATCAGATATGGATTTTCAAGAAGCTTATGATGTGATGGATGAGCTCACAGAAGGGAATATGAGCGATGCACAAATTGGATCTTTATTCACCTCATTAGAAATTAAAGGGGTTAAAGCCGAAGAACTTGCAGGATTTGCAAGTGTATTGAAGAAAAAAACCATATCTTTTCCCTTACCACTTCAAGGAGAAAAACGTCTTGACATAGTAGGAACTGGAGGAAGCCCAAACAAAACCTTCAATGTTTCAACAACCTCTTCACTGATATTAGCTAGTGCTGGGGTAAAGGTTATTAAACACGGAAATAGAGCAATAACAAGTCAATCAGGATCAGCAGATTTACTAGAAAAACTTGGTATCAATATCAATATGAGCGTACAAAACTGTATCGAATGCTATGAAAAACTTGGTATCACTTTTTTATTTGCTACCAAATTTCATTCTGCACTTGCATTTGCAAGTAATGCTAGAAAATCTCTAGGTTTTAAGACTGCTTTTAATCTAATTGGACCATTAGCAAATCCATCTGCACTTACTCATCAAGTTATTGGGGTTTTTAACAAAAACTACACAGAAATAATGGCTGAAGCACTTAATATTTTAGGAATAAAACGAGCTATGGTGGTGAGCGGTTTTGATGAATATGATGAAATTTCACTATCAGCACCAACCAAAATCACCGAACTTCAAGATGGTAAAATCTCAAGTTATGATTTTACTCCCATAGAAATAGGTCTTGATTATGTCCCTTATAGTATGCTAAAGGGCGGAGATGTATCGACAAATATGCAAATCACTCTAGATATTTTCAACAATATTCCTTCGGTCAAAAATGATTTGGTATGCCTAAATGCAGGTGCAAGTCTATATATTTATGGCTTGGCAGATTCTATAAAAGATGGCTATATGCAGATAAAAGAAATATTACAAAGCAAAAAAGTATTTGAAGTGCTAGAAGATTTCAGAAGACTCAGCCACTTGGTTATCAAAAATTCATAAAATATGGCTTAATACTCGTGAGTCATCAAAATTAGTTCGTTCTCAATACCTTGTTTATATATAAAAAATCTGATGGATTTATAAAATTTAAATAAAGTTTTAAAATATAATACAAGAATTAATAATGCAATATTTTGATAACAGGGACATAATACAAAAAGAGACTCTTAGCCACTCTTTGATTTGAAAATCCTGTTGGAATTGAGTATATTTAAAACACAAACGTATATCCAACCATAAACTGCAAGGGTTCGTAAATGTTTGCATTCCCTGGATCATATTTTTGATTCTTTATAAACTCAATATGTCAAGTTTTATCATTTAAACGCACATTAGTTGGACTATCATAACTTGCGTCAGTCAAGGTATACACAGATATCTTTACAATAAACTCTATTCTATGATGCTCTGCTAGAAGGATTGAAATCCCTGCATGAGCTTTTACCTGAATTTGACCCACAGGAAGTGTCCATAAACCTTCTTCATTTTTTGCATCACCCAAACCAACCACTCCTAGCAACCCTAATATCTATCCTAAAGACAAATAACGTTTCATTCCTTCAAGAATATTATCAAGTTAGTTTAAGAATACTAGAAGTAGAATATTTGAATAAAATTTTAAAATGTGATAAAAGATTAGTAGTTGAATATTTTACTAACAGGAATGCAATATGAAGAGGATTGTATTACTTGCCTTTATGATGCTAACTTCTGCAAACACCTTAGCACAAGCTAAGTTCTTCTTAGGAATTGATGCTGGGAGTAGTATTGATAGAGTGGATGTAGAGGTAGAGCCTACTCTTGGATATATGGATGTTGTTGTAAAACCTGGATCTTTTACAGAAAATGCCTACAGAGGCAATGGCTATCTTTTTAATTTCAACTTAGGTACTGAACATCATTTTGATAGAAACAACTATGTGGGTTTCAGATGGTTTTTAGGACTAGGATATGGAAGAACCACGCTTATCAATCAAATCTATACTCCCATACAATATCCTTCTAATATCATTGAAGCAAAATTGGGATTGGATCTATTGCTAGATGTCATCAAGTTTGATACTCATAGTACTTTAGGCTTCTTTGGTGGAGTTGAGGGGGGAGTGGAAGGAACGATAAGTGATGATACGAGCAATACATTTCCGACAGGAAACATATACATACTTTCTCGTGCAGGTCTCTCAATCCTTCTAGCAGAGCATCATCGCATAGAATTTGTTGCCAAGATACCTGTGTATGGCATCATAATCAATAACAACATCTACAAACCCCTCCAATTCATGCTTGGGTATAAGTTTATCTTCTAGGAGGAATTGAGTTGAGTTTAATAACTAGGAATCATCAAATGAAAAGTTCATTGACTTCATTTCTAAAAAGAAGTATATCTGTATTAGTCTCTTCTTCACTCCTATCTTCTCAATCACTCCTAGCAGTTGAATCTATTCCTAATAATCTTCCCCCTATTGCTAATAACATTCCTAATGACATTCAATCTAACATTCCTAACAACATTCAATCTAATATTGCTCAATCCAACATTCCTGAACCTGATATTCCTAACAACATCCCTCCCCCTATCATCATTGATAACTCCCTCACTCCTCATAATCCCACTTTAGATACATCTCCTAATCACATTCCTATCATCAACATCTCTTCTCCTAATCCTAGAGGTATCTCTAATAATTACTTCAAAGAATTCAATGTCAATAAAGAAGGTCTCATCCTCAATAATTCAAAAGATCTATTCACTCTT
>NZ_MLAT01000001.1 GCF_002272795.1 Helicobacter sp. 13S00482-2
TCATTCGATTCAGAGCCTTCATCAAAAAACGCAGAAACAAAATCAAAGAAGAAAACCCACATGATGAACCCAAAAATCCTGAAACAGTGAAGATTCTAGAAGATGTTATGAAACAAAGGAGAGGAGAATGATATTTGTATATATTATTATTAGTTTTAGCATCATATTCATACTACTTTCAATTCCTATCATCAATTTCATTTTTTTCTATATGGATAATCAATTCTCAAGAGTGGATAAAATTGTATTTATAGTTATTTTTATTGTCGGCTTATTTATTATTATTGTTGAAAAGATATATGATTATTATACGAGTGTCTATTCTATTTTATTCCATTATATTGTGTTATATTATGTCTATATAAAAATTAGATATGGATTTAAAAATATAAATCTCAATGAGATAAGCTTGATGATTTATATGAGTGCTTTTTTATTTTTTTTATGTTTTATTTGGATTCTACGCCTAGATGATGGTTCTCAGTTTATGTCTAATTACTACTTTTATACACCCTTCATAGTTTATTATTTACTATTTTCCATCAACATAATCATTCGAGCTAGAGCCTTCATCAACAAACGCAGAAACAAAATCAAAGAAGAAAACCCACATGATGAAGTCAAAAAACCTAGCTAGTATCTCTCCTAATATTGATTTAAAAATAAAAGAAAATCCTCTAGATTCAAACATTCATAGAACCTCTCCTAGTAATGATGCCTCTAAAGAAGTGAAGATTCCTACTAAATAAGAAGAATCCATCTTTGATAATCTGATTGGTCAAAAGACTATGGTTCACAATCTAAGCAGGAGAGAGCTTTTTGTGTATGACAAAAATATTTTTAAATCCCCTAAAGTGGAGATCTTTTTTCCATATCTTGGCATGATCGCGATATTCACATCCAAGCAGGAGGCAATTTTTTCGATACTCTGGTAGATGATAGGGAGTTTTTGTTTAAGTATTTATTTTAGATAAGTTGTTATTAGATTCACATATGTACTAACAGGCAATTTATAGAAGAATGGAGTAGCGAGAGTGAGCTAATAAGACTGTATATTTATTTAATTTCATATTTATTTCAGGGGATTTTATAGGATTAGGGATAAATCCCTAATAACTTTTAATGGCCTTTTTTAATATCTAAGGCAAATCTTCCTGAACCTAAAAAGATGATCGCCACAGCCCCAAAAAGATACCAAGCTTGAGGTTCAATAATCCATCCACCCATTTGATTGATTCCAAATATATTCCCGCCTGTAACCACAAAAATCGCTACTAGCATATTCAAAATAAGTATCACAGAAGCAATCCTAACTTGAAAACCAATGATAAGCATAATAGGTGCTAAAATCTCTCCTATATAAACACCATAAACAGCAGATCCTGGCATTCCCATAGCCTCAATCATACTCCTAACACCATCAACTCCATAGACCGCTTTATAAATGCCGTGAAATATCATCATTCCTCCAACATTTAACCTGAGTATCAATTTTCCTATATCTGAGAACATTTTTTATCCTTTAGTATTTCATATCTAGATATAGCATTATAGCGAGAAATATATCGGGGATATTAACAAAGGAGAATTTTTATGCTGTGTTCTATGGGGATATGCAAATGGAATTATCTTTATCTTTCATTCACAATAAAGGTACCTACAGAACAAACCTTGCCTTCAAATAAAATTTCATCACTCTGCATATCTAAATTTAATTTTTCTCCACTAGGAGGAACAAGAGTGCATTTCTTGGCAACACTATGATGAATATGTGCCATTGCAAAAACCGCTGCCATTCCTGTTCCACAAGCTAAAGTTATATCCTCTACCCCTCTTTCATAGGTACTAAGATAAATCTTTTGAGAATCTTCAATATAGGCTATATTCACATTTGCATCATATTTGTTACGTAAATCACAAAGCGTTTGATTTTTAATCTTTGGAAGCTGATTTGAGCTTGTAATAAAATGAACTAAATGAGGCACTCCTGTATCAATAAAATACCATTTACCTGGATAAATAGCACTTTCTATGTTGAACTCATCTATGATGGTATACTTTCCTAGATTGGTTTGAATATTGGCAAATTTTCCAATACCATCAGATTCTATAGTGCCTTTGAAATGAGCTTTTATCTCTCCTGCATCTGTAAGAAAAGTATGGCAAAGAGGTGCAAGAGAATTCTCATAAGCATAATAACACACGCACCTACTAGCATTTCCGCACATTTTTGCCCTGCTCCCATCAGAATTATAAAATTCCCACCGATACGCATATTTTAAATCAGGCAATACAACCACAAGACCATCTGCACCAATCCCATTATGCCTATCGCAAAGTTTTTTTGCTAACTGAGATCTATCTTTATGCTCAAAAGCACTGAATATCAAAAAATCATTCCCACTCGCACAATATTTGTGTAATATCATCATTTTCCTTCGCCAGATAGATAATCAACATAGATTTTAGCACAAAATTAAAATGGTTAAAGCAATCAAGGTATAATTGGCCACAAAAACAATAAAAGGATTTTTAAATGAATGCGGTATTAAAACTAGAAGCAAAGTATAACAAGATTGCAAACGAAAAAATGATGGAATGTCTTAAAAAATGCAATCAAGATGTTTTTGAAAAAGATATGGGATTGTATTTTAATTCCATAGCAGGTACTTTTGAACACGCTTTGGCACTAGGGGCTCATATATGCGGACGATATACTTCAAAAGAGCTTGATGGAAGGCTGATTGAATCTATAATGGATTGCGATGCACACATGCAACTCAAATCAGGATACAAGACAATGGAAAAAATGTTTGAATACAGATCTAAAGTAGATGAGTTTATGATTGCTTTTATTGAAAATAAATCCGATTTTACACAAATTGAAACACTAGAATTTCCAGGTGTAAAATTTGAAAAGCCCACTTATCAAATCATTCTTTCGTTTTTCACTCACGAGGTTCATCACAGAGGTCAGATTGCAGCAGCTCTTGATATGCTTAAAATCGAAAATGATTTTAATGGGATGTTGATAATTTAGTGCGTCCGATATACTTTTTTTGGATTGTCTTTGCTATCAGTCTTTATTGGATGGGGTATTTATACCAAGATTTTTTGATGAATCTTTTGATAGCCGCACTTTTGTGTGTGGCTAGTTATTGGCTCAAACATTTTTTTGAAAACTATATCAAAAGTAATTTTCTTACATCCATGTTATGCGTGTTGGTGCTTTTAGCATTTTTTATTTTACCGCTATACTTTGTGGTTCATCAAAGCATTGATTTTTTACGTCATTTAGAGCCTGATAGCTTCACAATCTTGATTGAAAAATTAAGAAATTTTACCTCTGGGATTTTTTCAAATTTTCCAACTTTAGATAAAAATGTAAATAAATTTTTCGCAAGTATCTCTGTGGATTCAGTGATGACTTACGCACTCACATTCAGTAGCTACATTGGAAAGTACAGCCTGAATTTTATTATGAACGCTGGTTTTATTGTGGTGTTCTTGTTTTTCTTTTTCTACTATGGCCACAAAATGTATGCCTATGTTGTCAAACTTTTGCCTTTTGAAAAATCTGAAAGTCAGGCAGTTTTTGAAGAGATAAATGGTGTTTTGCATATTGTATTTTTGACCTCAATTATCAATGTTTTGCTTCAAGGACTTGCTTTTGGGGTAGCGGTGATGTGGTTTGGATATGATGGATTCTTGCTTGGCATACTCTATGGACTGACTTCTTTGATACCCATAATAGGTGGAGCTCTCTTATGGATACCTATAATGGGTTATGAGATATACTTGGGCAATATAGGAGGTGGGGTATTTATAGGGCTTTATTCACTCATCTTCATAAGTTTTATCATTGATAATATCATCAAGCCTATCATTATCGGCATCATCAAACAAAAAATTTTAAAAACCCCTATCCAAATCAGTGAAATCTTGATTTTCTTTTCAATTTTAGCTGGTATTTCTACCTTTGGATTCTGGGGAATTGTTGTAGGGCCGACGATAACAGCATTTTTCATTGCACTCCTAAGGCTATATCAAGACAATTTTTCTTACAAGACTTAAAATCAAATCCTTCTTCATAACAAAAACCTTCGCTTTGATTTGATAATTTTATGTAGTTTTATGAAGAAATATTTTACAATTCTTGCATCTCTTCAAGAACACTTATTGAAAAAATGGAGAAATCAATGAAATTCTTAGAAAAATATTTTCAGCTCAAACAAAATCATACAACACTTAAAACAGAAGCTTTAGCAGGATTCACAATATTTCTAACAATGCTCTATATTATTCCTGTGGGTTCGCAAATTCTTTCTGAAGCAGGTATGCCAAAAAATGAGCTTATTACTGTAGTCTCGTTAGTGACAGCACTAGCAACATTACTCACAGGATTATGGGCGAATACTCCCGTTGCTATGAGTGTAGGAATGGGTCTAGTTGCGTACTTCACCTATGGTCTTGTTCAGGGAATGGGGCTGAGCTGGGAACAAGCGTTGGGAGCTGTATTTTTATCAGGAATCATTTTTATGATTATTTCTTTTACACGTATCAGGGTTTGGATCATGCAAAGCATTCCTAAAGATCTAAGATTTGCTTTATGTGCTGGTCTTGGAGCATTTATTGCAGCCATAGGATTGAAATCTTTAGGATTTATCACTATCACCTCATCAGGATTAATGACACTAGGAAATATTTCCTCGCCTCATATTCTAATTGGTATTTTTGGAGTTGTGGTGATGCTATTATTACACACACTCAAGATTCAAGGAGCTTTTATTATTGGAATATTGCTTTGTTCAGCAATATCTTGGATATTGGGCGATTCTTCATTGCCATCTAATATCTTTTCCTCTCCATCTTCTATTTCAGGTATTGCTATGAAATTTGATCTAATAGGAATAATGAACGTTGCACTCATACCTGCAATCATCGCATTACTTATCACCGATTTGTTTGATTCCTTGGGTACACTTGCAGGTGTGGGGGCAAAAGCAAAGATGTTTCAAGATGTCAGCGGAAAAGATAAAAAACTTGAAAAAACTCTTCAAGCTGATGCTATAGCTACAACCGCAGGAGCAATGTTTGGAGTCTCTACAACAACAGCTTTTTTAGAAAGCTCTGCAGGAGTTGCAATAGGTGGTAGAACTGGACTCACTGCTGTTTTTACGGCAATATTTTTTGCTCTCACTTTGTTTTTGTTGCCGGTATTTAGTGCTATTCCTGATTATGCGATTTATCCAACCTTGATTGTAGTAGGTGCATTGATGTTTTCAGAAATCAGGCATATCAATTTTTCTGATCTACCTGTCTGTATAGCAAGTTTTTTTACGATTATTTTAATGCCACTGAGCTCTTCTATCACTACAGGATTGGCAAGTGGATTCATTATTTATGTTCTGATGTGTGCGTTCAAAAGGCAATGGCAAAGAATCAATACAGGAGTGATAATCCTATTTGTCATCAGCTTGATACCTTTTATATTTCAGAGTTAAGATTTTATTGTATAAAATTGAAGGTTAGCAACCTTCTTTATTTTCAAATCACCTTGTGCATAAAGCTCTTTTAACAGCAATAAAGTCTGGGGCTCAAAAATACTTTCACACTCATCTAAACTTATAGGCCTTCTAGAAATAAACTCTAAAATCTCATCCTTAGAATATTTTTGATTCATTTGAGTGGGAGAACTTTTTCTATGAGGTAAAGAAACAAACATTTCTTTAAATTCTTTAGCTATCTCAGAAAGCTTATCATAACTAATTGCCTCTACATTGTAAGCAGGGGGTCTATCCACACTCCCTAAATCAATCCTACTCACATTGATATCCTTCAGAAATTCCACGATGGCATTGATATTTTTAGGCTTATCATTGATTCCATCTACAAGCAATACTTCAGCGACCAATTCGCCTTTATATTTGGAAGAAAAATCCTTAATGCCAGCCAATAAATCCTTTAAACTGATATTTTTATGAGGTCTATCAACACGTTTAAAGCTCTCTTCATCTGCCCCATCTAAAGAAAATTTCACTATATCAAACAATGCTAAAGCATCTTGCACACTAGGAACTCCAAACCTAGATCCGTTGCTTAAGATCAGAGTAGAAACTCCTTTTGGAATAAAAGGTTTGATAGTCTTCATAAAATCATACAAAAATGGATAAAGAGTGGGTTCTCCATTTGCTGTGATTGTCAAAACATCAATTTGAGGATTCTCTAAAAGTGCCAAATGGACGCTCTTGATAAGATCCTCTAATGTGATAATTTTTTCCATCTTTTCTTGTGCTTTTTGTCCAAGTAATTCACAATAAAGACAATCAAAATTGCACTGTTTCCCGCTAGGAGATAAATCAACACCTAAAGAGATACCAAATCTCCTAGAGATAACAGGCCCAAATACCACTTTGTTTATCAATTCACTTCAACTTTATGTTTGCACTTGATGCATTCGTGAATATGTTTGCCTCTATAAGTTCTATCACTCATCATATACCCGCATTCAGGGCATTTTACATCAATTGGCTCGTGATTGCAGATAAATTTACACTTCGGATAATTTCCACAACCATAAAAAGATCCTCTACGACTTCTTCTAAGCAATATATCTCCGCCACATTCAGGGCATTTTACATCTAAAGCCTTAGGAGCATTGGAAGAATTTTTTAAAGATTTAGTATTCTTGCAATCAGGATACCCGCTACAAGCTATAAATTCACCATTTTTCCCAAATTTTTTCACCATGGGTTTCCCGCATTTTTCACAAACTTCAGATATTTCTTCAGTGTCATTATTGCTTTCATCTGGTTTAATATACTTGCACTTAGGATACCCACTACAAGCTATAAATTCACCATATCTCCCACTTCTTTTTACAAGTTCTTTTCCGCATTTTGGACAAAACTCTCCTGTGGGAATAACTACTTTTTGAGAAGTAATATTGAGTTTGCCTTGAGAGATTTTTTCTATAAAAGGCTCATAGAATTCCCATAATACCTTTTGCCAATCCTCTTTGCTTTGAGCTATCTCATCTAGTTTATTTTCTAAAGAAGCACTGAATTTACAATCCACAATTTCATTAAAATGCTCCTCTAGCATCTCAATCACTTTAAACGCACTTTCTTGAGGAATGATTTGTTTTTTCTCAACAGTAATATATTCACGATTTTGCAAAAGAGATACCGTAGGAGCATAGGTACTAGGCCTACCAATACCCAAGCCTTCTAAGGTTTTTATCAATGAAGCCTCAGAATATCTAGCTGGAGGTTCTGTAGTATGCTTATTATTTTGAATGGATTCTAAAGTTATATTTGAGCCCACTTTGAGTTCAGGAAGCAACTTGTCCTTATCTTCATCGCCTAAAAGTTTATAATATCCATCAAAAATAAGCTTTCGACCATTTGCTTTGAATTCACCTTTACCACAAACAAAAACAATGCTCTGAGTTTCAAAAATTGCATCTTCCATCTGTGAAGCTAAAAAACGATTATAGATAAGAGTGTAAAGTTTATGCTCTTCGGGTTTGAGATAAGATTTTGCAAGTTCTGGTGTGAAAAAAATATCTGTGGGACGAATAGCTTCGTGAGCTTCTTGAGCAGATTTATTCTTGGTGCTGTACTGTTTTGGTTTTGAAGGGATATATTTTTCTCCAAAGTCTTTGAGTATTTTCTCACGAGCAGAGTCTTGAGCTTCTTTAGCAATATTGAGACTATCTGTTCTCATATAAGTGATAATACCCATTGCTCCATTATTGGTTTGAACGCCTTCATAAAGTCTTTGAGCAATACTCATGGTTCTTGTGGGAGAATAACCCAAAACATTTGAAGCACTTTGCTGCAAGGTAGAAGTCATAAAAGGAGGAGGAGTGGCAGATTTTTTTGGCTTTTTGGCAATTTCACCCACCTTATAAGGAGTATCTTTGAGAGCCTTTAGCATTTTTTCAGCAAGGGCTTTATCTGTAATACTTTGTTTTTTTATTTTATTGCCCTCATAAACACTCAATTCTGCTTGTATTCCATTTCCGAAAACAGCATCAATATTGTAATAATCAATAGGCACAAATGCTCTAATTTCCCTCTCTCTATCTAAAATAATCTTTAAAGCAGCACTCTGCACTCTACCAGCACTGAGTCCTCTACTTATTTTACTTGAAATAAGCCCACTTAGCTTGAAACCCACTATCCTATCTAAAAGCCTACGTGCTTGTTGTGCATTAACCCTATCCATGTCAATTTTTCTTGGAGATTTTAAAGCATTCTGTATGGCTGTTTTGGTTATTTCATGAAAAATAATACGCGGAAAAGTATCCACATCTTTACCAATAGCCTGAGTGATATGAAACCCTATTGCCTCACCCTCTCTATCTTCATCGGTAGCGATATAGGTAACTTTTGCTTTTTTTGCCAAAGCTTTAATCTTTTCTACAATCTCTTTATGATCTTTATCAATTTTATATTCAGGAATAAAACTCTCTTCTTCTATTTTTATCCCAAAACTAGATTTTGGAAGATCTCTTATGTGACCTTTTGAAGCAATGACCTCAAAACCACTGTCTAAAAAATTTTTGATGGTTTTTGCTTTAGCTGGGGATTCTACGATGATTAGATCTTTCATTGTTACTCTTTAATTAACTTGATGTTTTTGGCAATTTTAACACATTTTTGTTTTTTTGCTAGAAAATAATTTTGGAACATCTATTGCTTGTAATGACCAAAACAAATGCAAAGGATGCGATTATGAGTTTTAGGATAAATACAAACATAGCAGCACTTACCGCACACGCAGTAGGCATACAGAACAATAGAGACTTGGCGGGTTCTCTAGAAAAGCTTAGCTCTGGGCTTCGTATCAATAAAGCCGCTGATGATTCTTCTGGTATGGCTATTGCTGATAGTCTTAGAAGTCAAAGCGAGAGCTTAGGACAAGCGGTCAAAAACGCAAATGACGCTATTGGTATGATACAAGTGGCTGATAAAGCAATGGATGAACAAATTAAGATCTTAGATACTATCAAAACCAAAGCGATCCAAGCTGCTCAAGATGGTCAGACTCTAGAGTCTAGAAAAGCACTGCAAAGCGATATTCAAAGGCTATTAGAAGAACTAGATAACATCGCTAATACTACAAGCTTTAATGGCCAACAAATGCTATCTGGAAGTTTCTCAAACAAGGAATTTCAGATCGGGGCATATTCTAATACAACTGTAAAAGCCTCTATTGGACCAACAAGCTCAGATAAGATAGGGCACATTAGGATGGAAACCTCTTCATTTGATGGAATTGGTATGCAAGCTTCTGCAGCAGGGGGCAATCTTACTGAGGTTGCTCTGAATTTTAGGCAAGTTGATGGCGTTAATGACTATCAAATAGAAACCGCTAAAATTTCAACATCTGCAGGAACTGGTATTGGTGCATTAAGTGAAATTATCAATAGATTTTCAAACAAACTTGGTGTGAGGGCTTCTTATAATGTTATGGCCACAGGTGGTGTACCCGTACAATCAGGAACTATCAGGGGTCTTGTTATCAATGGTGTATCAATTGGAACCATCAATGATGTTCGTAAAAATGATGCTGATGGTAGATTAATGAATGCGGTCAATTCTGTTAAAGATCAAACAGGCGTGGAGGCATTTTTAGATATCACAGGCAGGATGAATTTGAAATCCAACGATGGAAGGGCTATATCTATTCACGCAAATAGTGCAAGTGGTCAAGTTTTTGGTGGAGGAAATTTTGCTGGTATTTCAGGATTCAATCACGCAATCGTAGGAAGATTAACACTCATAAGAACCGATGCTAGAGATATTATCATTAGTGGGGTAAATTTCAGTCACATTGGTATGCATTCCGCACAAGGTGTATCAGAATATACAGTGAATCTAAGAGCAATTCGAGGAGTATTTGATGCAAATGTTACTTCTGCTTCTGGGGCTAATGCCAATATTGCTCAAGCAGATCTCAACTGGAGAGGAATGGGAGCTGGGGTCACAAGCATCAAAGGAGCAATGGTTGTAATGGATATGGCAGATTCTGCTAGAACTCAGCTTGATAAAGTTCGTGCGGACATAGGATCTGTTCAAATCCAACTCGTCGCAACCATCAATAACATTTCTGTGACCCAAGTCAATGTAAAAGCAGCTGAATCTCAGATCAGAGATGTGGATTTTGCACAAGAATCTGCAAATTTCTCAAAATACAATATTTTGGCACAAAGTGGAAGTTTTGCAATGGCACAAGCTAACGCTGTACAGCAAAATGTCCTAAGACTTCTTCAATAATTCCTCTTAAAGGGGAATTATCCCCTCTATTTTTCAAGGTTATCTATGCAAAATATTTATGAAAAAAATTTTAATGCTATAAAAATCAAAGATCCTCTTTTGGCAATTTCTTTAGCAAACATCAAACCCAATGAAAGATTTGATGTTTTTATGGACAAAGATCCTGCGAATTTTAATATCATAGAAAAAAATTCTAGCACACCATTGTTTTTAGGAAAACCCCTTGAAGAGACGATGAAAAAAGTGAATGATTTTTCTAGTTATGTGCATTACCCATATTTATATTTTTATGGATTGGGAAATGGTGTATTTTATCGATTACTCTTAGGAAATCCCCAACTTAAGCGTATTGTCGTTATTGAACCTGAGATTGAGATATTATTTATTGTTTTCAATCTAGTTGATTTTACAGAAGAGATTTTGAGCGATAAGATTATATTTCTATACTCTAAATTTTGCACCTACCATATGATCAATTCGCTTTTTGAAATGGATAAAAAATCCAAGATTTATTCAAAAGTCTATGACTTGCACATTTTCAACTCTTATTATGAAGCCCACCAAGATGAAATACTCAAACTCAATCAATTCTTTATCAAAGCAATTGAACACGCCGTGATTAGCATAGGAAATGATACAAGAGATGCTATTATAGGTATCAAACAACACATACAAAATCTTCCTGATGTGTTGCGTTCTCCTACACTCATCAATCTGGTGCAAAATCTTAAAAATCAAGATACTGCTATCATTGTCTCCACAGGTCCTAGCCTTAATAAGCAACTTGAAATACTCAAAAGCATCGCACCTTTTGTTAGCATCTTCTGCATTGATGCTTCTTTTCCTATTCTTTATAAAAATGGTATCAAACCTGATGTTGTACTTTCACTTGAACGTGTTGAAGCAACAGCTCGTTTTTATTATGACACTCCAGAAGAAGCCCAAGAAGGAGTTGTATTTGCCATCACTTCAATTGTAAATAAAAGACTCAAAGAATCTATCACTAAAGGGACTAAACAATTTAGTTTTCGTCCCTTTGGCTACACTAATTTATTTGGTTTTCACGAGTATGGGTATTTGGGAATTGGTATGAGTGCAGCAAATATGGCCTATGAACTGATTGTCCATTCAAGATTTAAAAGATGCATTATCATTGGTCAAGATCTTGCTTTTGGAAATGATGGAAGCTCTCATGCCAAAAATGCCTTGTATGGAAGCAATGAAATCAAACCAAAACCTGAAAGTGAAAAAATATTCATAGAAAAATATGGTGGAGGAGGGAAGGTAGAGACAACAAAGGTTTGGAAATTATTTTTAGAGTTTTTTGAAAAAGATATTGCTCAAACTCCCTATAAACTTGAGGTTATCAATGCAACACAAGGAGGGGCGAGGATACATGGAGCCCTTGAGATGAGTTTTCAAGAAGCTATAAAACTAATAGACACGACCACTCCTAAAAAACCAATCAAACTAGTTTATCCAGAAAAAAGCCTAAGTGATAAAAATATCAAAATAGCCAGAGATAAATGTGAAGACATCATCAAATATGGCACTAAACAAAAAGCTAGAGTTGAAAAATTATTTCTAAAAGTAGCCAAATATACCGAAGAACTTGAGAGACTCAATAATGAGAATAAATTAGAAAAAATAAACTTCAAAAAACTAACCAAACTTTTAGATGAAATTGATGAGGTAAAAAAATTATTTGATGAAAAAAAATTTAATGACTACTTTGTGGATGCGATTCAATCTTATATCTTTCATCAAGAACTTGATATTGCAAAACTTCTTGTCAAAGATGTAAAAGATAAACTAGAAACTCAAGCTAAACAGATTGAATGGATCTATTTGCATAAATATTGGCTTTTCAGTCTTGCAGGGGGCATGGATTGTGTGATTGAGATCGTTAAAGAAGCACTAACGGACTGGGAAGAATAATCCCATCCATCAATTTGATAACCGTTATATGTTTAAATTCAGATCAGTTGCTTTAAAGCTGTTTCGATCGGAAGTTTATTGTCAGGCTCCACAACTCTTTCTCCAACCTCCTTACCATCTTTATAGAATATTAGAGTAGGAATTCTCCTCACCCCTAACTCCTCTTTGAGTTCTTCTTCAGCATCAATATTTATTTTGTAAATTCTTACTTTGCCTTCATAATCTTTTGAAAGTACTTCCATAATAGGTTCTATCTTTCGGCAATCTGGACACCAATTTGCTCCAAAATCTACTATAACTGCTCCTTGAGCAATTTCTTTTTCAAACCTTGTTCTATCAATAAGTTCTATCATTTTTTTATCCTTTTATGTTAAAAATTTTACCAAGAAAAAACCACCGAAAATTAGAGTAACGAATAATATCAACGCTAAGGTAAATGCTTTACCTCCAGAACTAAGGAACTTTTTCAAATCAACCTGAAGCCCTAGTGCTACCATCGCAAAGACTAAAGAAAGATTACAAATATAATGCAACACTTCCATAATATTTTTAAATACATCAGCAGAAATCACACCTAGAGCCAATCTAGGAAGATAAGAATTCACAATCACTAAAGCCAAAAAACCAAAAGCAAACCAAGGGATATGGAGTTTCCTGCGCCCGCCTGCCCTTGTATTGTGACTGATGATATAAGGAACGATGAGTAGCAAGGGCACAAGCAAAATCACCCTAATCATTTTGATGGTCACAGCAACACTCTGAGCCTCTGGAGAAATAGAACTTGATGCACCCACTACATTTGCAACTTCATGCACGGTTGCACCAATATAAATACCTTCTTGAGTATGATCTAAGGGTATGATGCCAATGTTATAGAGTATTGGATATAAAAACATTGCAATCAATCCAAATATAACGACTGTACCGACAGCAACCACTCCTTTATAAGGTTCTGATTTTATAGAAGATTCTAGTGCCAAAACAGCAGCAGCACCACAAACAGCACTTCCTCCACTCACAAGCATAGAAATCTCTTTATCTAGGCCTAAAAACCTCACACCAATATAGGTTCCTAAAGAAAAAATAATGATGACAACAACTAATGAAATGATAATACCATGTATGCCCACACTCAATATTTCAGTTAAAGTAACATTGAATCCATACAAAATAATCCCAAATCGAAGCAATTTCTTGGCACTAAAATTCACTCCATATTCAACAGATTTTCTAGTTCTCCTAAATATAGAAGAAGCAAAAGCCCCTATAATAACACCAATAAGAAGAGGAGAGAAATGTATCGCCTTGAGCAAGTCAATATTAGCAAAATAAAGGGAGGCAAAAGATATTGCCCCAACCAAAACAAGTCCATTAAAATAGCTACTTGTTATCATAGATCTTTTTAAATCTGACATTTTCTACCTTTAAAATAGATAACAATAACAGGCATTGTACTCAAACTAATAAAAAATAAACTTGAATCGAAAAAGTTTAATTGATTACTTCTTTAGATCTTTTACATCTTTTTTGGCATTTTTATCTAAATGAGATTGAAGCGTTTGGTAATTCTCACAAGAATCTTTATTTCCTAAATCACAAGCCTTTTTAAAATAATCCATCCCTTTGTTTATATCTTGATGAATCACCTTTCCTTCAGCATACAAAAATCCTAGATTTGAACAAGACAAACCTATACCAAGCTCACAAGCACGTTCAGAATAAGTGATAGTGTTCTGAATATCCCTATATTTACTAAAATACAAATCACTCGCATTAAAACATCCTGCACCATTCCCAAGATCACAGGCCTTTTGACACATTGGTAATGCCTTATCTCCTTGTGCATCATCTTTATAGAACGCACACGCATCTAAACAGCCATAAGCATTATTCAAATCACACGCTTTGGCAAATAACCCTGCAGATTTATCAAGATCTTGATCCACACCTTCGGCATTTTTATACATCACGCCTTCGCTATAACAAGCTTGAGAAAAACCTTTATCGCAAGAATTTTGAAAATTCTTCATCGCTTTTTTATAATCTTTTTTATCCCTATCAATCACTCCCATATTATAACAACCTGTTGGATTATCACCATTGCAGGACTTCTCAAATAAATCCTTAGCCGCTCCTAAATCTTTTTTAATATCTTGCCCTAGTGCATATTTAACACCTAAATTAGCACAACTCTCTAAATCACCCTCACCGCAGTTTAATTTCAAATTTGATATTTCCTGAGTATCTCCCTTTTCAGGCTTGATCGGATCTCCACAGCCATAAAAAAATACTCCTAAAACAAGCAGATTAAAAAATAATTTCTTCATATTTTTCCTTCTAGAATAAAGTTAATTAAAGACGTGATTATATATTGTTTTTACTGATAAAAGAATCTATTTTTCCTATTTTGCCCATAAATTGATGTAATTGTTTATATTCATCTTTATTTAGGAATCTAATCTTCCCTACTGGCAATGCATTGAGATTAATCCAGCCATAGCGAATGCGTCTTAAATCCATCACATCTGCTTTGAAGTGAGCAAAAAATCTTCGGAGTTCTCGATTTTTTCCCTCCATAATAGTAACCTTTAGTTTTGAAAAATGGATATCATTTTTTCCTATTTCATATCTAATAAATGGGGCAAAAGTCATTGAATAAATTTTACTTTTCTGATGTGCTCCAGTACTAGCATTCTCAATATGGATGCCTTCATTCATAGCTCTTATCATTTCTTCAGTAATTTTTCCATTTATCTTGATGATATATTCACGTTCAAGGTCGCTTTCCATTAAAGATTGAGCAACTTTTTTATTATCAGTGAGCAACAAAACTCCTTCAGAAGCAAAATCAAGTCTTCCGATAGGTACAAAATGCATATATTTTCCACCCAATGTATCATAAACAACTCGCCTACCTCTGTCATCTTTTTTGCTTACAAGTTCACCTTTGGGTTTATGATACACGATGACTGTGTATAGTTCCTCATCTTTAGGCTTGACATACTTACCATCAATGAAAACTCTCTGTCCTTCAAGCAAGACACTTTTAGTGTTTGCTTTGGTTTTTTCAATATTTACTCTTCCTTGCTCTATGAGAATATCAGCTTCTCTGCGAGAATATTTTGCATTATGTGAAATAAATTGATTGAGTCTCATTACATATCCATCCATTCAAATTCTTGTAAAATCTGCTTGATAGAAGTATCCACCTTAAATTTAGTAACCATCTTATAAAATTTTCCATCAATATAAGAATTTTTTTTATCTTTTAACATCACTGTTAGCTCCCTTTCGCCTGGATATTTTTGTGCTTCTGCTCCTAATTTTTCAAAAAAACTTGGCTGTATGCTTGTATCTAATACTATAGCCAAAGGACAAGGATAGAGATCATCTAGAGATTGTACTCTGGCTTCCATTAGATCCTGACGGTGATATAAGTCATTGACAGTTTCTCCTAGTAGTCCTGCTTCCCATTCCTCATTAGTAACATCTCTATACTTGAGTTTGACTTTTTTTGTTTGATTTGTTGCATTTTGCAAATCCATAATCTCCCACAATCTAAGCTCTATTTTTCCATCTCTTTCCTCAATTTTACATTTAAATGCAAGAGGAACAGATGTATCAAATTCTTCTAGTTCTTTTAGGTTTTTCTCAAACAACATCAAATTGATACTACTGTGCATATCTAGTATTTTTGCATATCCATAGGGTTTCCCACTTTTTTTGCTAATTTTTTTCTCAATATCGAGCACCTTGCCCACTATCATGGCATTTGAACCAATCTCTAGCAAATCTAACTCTGTGCTTTTAGCAACGCCTTTTATAGCCTTGATCTGATCTTTAAATTCTTCAAGTGGATTAGCAGAGACATAAAACCCTAAGCACTCATACTCATAATCTAGCAAGGTTTTCATATCATATTCAGGAATTTCTTCAAAATCAAGTGTGATGGTCTCATCTTGCTGCTCATTCCCAAAGAGAGAATCCTTCATCATTTCTCTAACTTTATCCCTATTTCTGCCTGCATCACATATCTTATCAATATTCTCTAGCATACTAGCTCTGCTGTATCCTAGATTATCTAAACTTCCAGATTTAATGAGTGGCTCTAAGATTCTTTTAGTGAATTTACTAGAATCAACTCTTGAAATAAAATCTTCTAAACTTTTGAATTCCCCTTGAGATTCCCTTAGCTCGATAATATTTTTCAAAGGTCCTTCTCCCGCACCTTTTATGGCTCCTAATCCAAAAATAATCCTCTTTTGCGATCCATTTTTATCGCTAAAATCCTCTACCCCAAAATCAAGTCCAGATTTATTCACATGTGGAGGGACAAGCTCTATTCCCATTGCTTTAATTTCATCAATATAATTGGCCACTGATTCGATTTTATTAGATTCACTTGTAAGCATTGCTGCCATAAACTCGTGCTCATAATAAGTTTTTAAATAAGCTGTTTGAAAGGTAATCATCGCATAAGCAGCAGAATGCGATTTATTAAACCCATATCCTGCGAATTTAACGATCAAGTCCCATAATTCTTGTGCTTTTAATTTATCAAATCCTTTTTTTTCTGCCCCTGCGACAAATTTTATTTTGTTATCTGCCATGATCTGAGCGTCTTTTTTACCCATTGCTCGACGAATCAAATCAGCCTCACCAAGCGAGAATCCACCGATGGTTTGGACAATCTGCATTACCTGTTCTTGATAGACGATAGTCCCATAGGTAGGTTTTAAGATAGGCTCTAATTCAGGGAACATATAAGAGATAGGTTCAAATCCGTGTTTTCTGTTTGCAAAATCATCAACCATTCCTGATTCCATAGGGCCTGGACGTCCTAAAGCGATGATCGCGACAATATCTTCAAAAGAAGAAGGCTGAAGCCTTTTATTGAGTCCTTGAAACATTCCAGATTCTATCTGAAATACTCCTAATGTATTCCCACTCTGAATGGTCTTATAAACATCTGGGTCGTTTTCATCAATACTCAAAAAATCAATATTTTTGTTATATCTTTTAGAGATGAGCTTGAGTGCATCATCTATCACGGTTAAAGTCTTCAATCCCAAGAAATCAAACTTTATCAAATCAACAGGTTCAAGATATTTCATTGAATATTGCGTTACAATCGCTCCATCCATCTTATCGCTTGTGTATAAGGGAACCTTATTCCAAAGCTCTTCATCACTATCTACCACAAGTGCGGCTGCGTGTTTTCCAGCATTTCGATTGAGTCCTTCTAGCATTAAAGAAAAATCCCAAACTTTCTTGGCAAGTGGATTGGTTTGAGTGAGTTCTTTGATTTTAGGTTCTAGATCCCAAGCCCCATTTGTATGTTGTCCATCTTTTTCATATCCTGCAAGTGTGATACCTAATTTATCAGGAATGAGTTTTGCCATTTCATCAGCTTCTTTATAAGGCATATTCAAGACTCTTGCAACATCCCTTACCACACCTTTGGCGAGCATTTTACCAAAGGTAATCACTTGAGCTACATTATACTTTCCATATTTTTCTATCATATACTCAATAATCTCGCCTCTTCGCCTTTGACAAAAATCAGTATCAATATCGGGCATTGATATACGTTCAGGGTTTAGAAATCTCTCAAATAGTAAATCATACTTCAAAGGATCAATATCGGTAATCTTCAGACAAAAAGCCACCAAACTCCCTGCAGCACTCCCTCTTCCTGGCCCTACAGGAATACCATTTTGCTTAGCGTATTTGATAAAATCCCACACAATCAGCATATAGCCTGGAAATTTCATATCATTGATAACTTTGATTTCCCTCTCTAGCCTATCTTTATAAATTTGATGCTTTTCTTCAGGGATGATTTTGAGTCTTTCTTCTAGGCCTTTTCTAGATTTGTGAGCAAAATAACTCGCATCATCAGACATACTAAGCCCTTCTAAACTAGCATATTCTTGTGTAAATTTGAATCTAGGTGGTGTGGGAGGATTATTTTTTTCATCTTTGAGATCAATTTCAAGATTGCATTTATCAGCTATTTCTTGAGTGTTTTGCAAAGCTTCTGGAATATCAGCAAATAGCCTTCCCATCTCTTGAGGGGATTTGATATAAAACTCTTTGACTGAATGCTTGAGTCTATCTTTGTCATCAAGAGTTTTTCCCATTGCTACACACATAGCTACCTCTTGGGCACTCGCATCTTCTTGATTGGTATAGTGAGTATCATTAGTGGCAATAAGTTTGATACCTGTTTGCAAGGATATATTTATCAATGCCTCATCAATAAATGCCTGATCAGCAATGCCATGTCTCATGATCTCAATATAAAAATCATCTCCAAAAATATCTTGATATTCCAAAGCAACATCTTTGGCAACTTCATAGCCCTTAGCACCAAATTTTATATTTCTAGGATTATTTGTATTTAACTGCCAACTCACTTCTCCTTGCAAACATGCTGAAGAACAAATAAGCCCTCTTGATCGCTCACGCAACATTTTTTTGTTGATTCTAGGATAATAATAAAAGCCCTCTATGAATGCCATCGAGCTCAAATACATTAAATTCTTATAGCCTTCTTCATTCTTTGCATACAGGCATAGATGAAAACGTTGTTTGGAATCCTTATTCTTCAAATCATCATTATTGTGCAAATAAGCTTCAATCCCAATAATAGGCTTGATGCCTTCTTTTTTCATCGTAGTGTAAAAATCAATGGCTCCAAACATATTTCCATGATCGGTCATGCTCACGCTCTTCATCCCAAGCTCTTTGATTTTTTTAGCAAGTATCTTGATTTTATTAGCCCCGTCCAGCAAGGAATATTCGGTATGTAGATGCAGATGTGTATAACTCATATTTTTTCCTTTTTAGGTTCCAAAAATAATGATATTTTTTGATGCAAATTATAATGACAACTTCATTTATTCTACCTGATATGAATTTGACAAGCTCCATAAATAATCAATAATAAACAAACAAAAACTTTAATATTTTTGATTATTTGGATTCAAAAGTATTTACTTAAGAAATTTTTAATTAGTTTTATTCTCAAAAAGGGTATAATAAGGAGAATCAAACTAAACAAACTAACGATAGGAGAAAAAATGAAAAAAGTAATACTTTTAGGGAGTGTTGTTGCATTTTGTGCCATTAGTGTATTTGGGGCAACCAATCAAGAGCTTATTTTAAAAGCAAAACAAGCGGGGTTAAAGCCTATTCCTACTGGAAAAAATTTGAGGGATTATCAAGTAAAAAAAGCCAAAGAAATTGATTTGGCTACAGGCTATAGTCCTAAAATGAGTGATGCACAAATAGAGCTTGGGAAAAAACTTTATTTTGACCCTAGGATCTCAAGCTCAAATCTAATTTCTTGTAACACTTGTCATAATCTAGCATTAGGTGGTGTGGATGTTGTTCCAGTGGCTATTGGGGAAAAGTGGCAGAAAAATCCTCATCATTTGAACTCTCCCACTGTATTTAATTCTGTTTTCAATGCGGTTCAATTTTGGGATGGTAGAGCACATCATCTAGGAGATCAAGCCCAAGGTCCTATACAAAATCCTGTAGAGATGGGAGCACAACCGAGTCTAGTGGTTCAAAAAATCACTTCCATTCCCGCTTATGTAGATGAATTTAAAAAAGCTTATGGAAATAAAGTAAAAATTGATTTCAAGCTCATCGCAGATACAATTGCAATGTATGAAATGACTCTAGTAACCCCAAGCCGTTATGATGATTTTATAAATGGCAATCCAAAAGCTTTAAGCAAAGCTGAACAAGAGGGGTTAAATATTTTTATTGATAAAGGATGCATAGCTTGTCATAACGGAATCAATCTTGGAGGCACGATGCAACCATTTGGCGTTATAAAACCTTATGAATTCGCAAATGTAGGTGATTTTAAAGGTGATGCTAATGGTATGGTAAAAGTTCCTACCCTCAGAAATATCACTGAGACAATGCCCTATTTTCACAATGGCCAATATTGGGATGTCAAAGACGCGATAAAAGAAATGGGAGCGATTCAGTTAGGAATAAACATCACTGATGCAGAAGCGAAAAAGATAGAAACATTTTTTGGATCTTTAACTGGGAAAAAACCTGTTATTATCTATCCTGTCCTAGCTCCAGTAACTAATAAAACTCCAAAACCAACATTTTAATACATCATTCTGATTGTGCTTAGCACAATCAGAACCTAATCATTGAATAATTTCAAATATTGAGCCCTTAGCTCGATAAATTGTATTGATATATTGAACTTGATTCTCATTAATAAGCTCGGAGAAAAATTTATTTATTTTGGGATCTTTGAAGTTAAAAAACATTTCCACACCAATAGCGGTAGAATAATTTACCCAATCATACCTCAGGTCACTACTAAGTAAAGAACCATATTCTATAAGTTTTTGATTTGTATTCCCAATGGCATTGATAATATAAAGGTTTTGCCTATCTTTAGGCAAAACCAACATCAACAAGGAGGGATTATAATTAATTTGAGTAGAGAGCACTTTAAGAGGTTTTTTCTTTGAAAATCCAAGTTGAGAAAGCATCAATCCACTTTTGACAACAGGAGTGTTTAACACAATCACGCTATCTTGCAAAAAATCCTCCTGAGTATTGAGATTCTTCGCAAAAGTAGCTGCTTCCTTAGAAGAGATGATGCTTTTATAAGCAATATTTGGATCCATATCATCTAAAATTTCACTCAAACTCAGTCCTACAGGGCTATCATCATCATACTCTACAATCGGATTGCTTCCTGCAAGAGTCACGATGATCTGCATTTGAGCCTTATAATCAATTCCTCCAAAATAAAGATTGGAAGGCAATCTGTTTGAATTAACAAGTTGATTTTTGTTGATAGTGGGGATATAGGTAGGAATACTCACATAAGTACTTTCAATAAAATTCTCCACTCCAGCTTGAGTGAGTAGTGCGATCACAAATTCATATTTTTGCTGCTCAATTTTATTATAAGCATCACTCAAATCAGATGAACTCTCCCCACCGCTATCAAAAACTTTAAAATCAAAATCTCCTCCACGAGTCATCAAATACGCCAGTATTGTGTCAATACTTGCTACAGAATAACGTCCTACGATTTTTTTGGGTATCAGTAATGCAATCTTTATTTGAGAATTCTTCACATCTTGATACATAGAACTCTGCATAAAAGAGTCGATTTCAGAAAGAGCTACCGCCAGATTAGCTCGAAGCCCTATATTATGAGTGTCATTTTTAAATTTTGCTACGAATGAAAAAATCTTTCCATCAGCATAAAACTTTTCTAGACATTTTTCATTGCATCTATCAGTATTATTATCTACAACCTCCTGTTTTGGGAGTGGAAGAGGTGAAATAATATAGCTCTTAGCAAAAATAAACTCTTCAAAGATAAGCAATAAAAACAAAATAATCCATTTTTTCATAACATTCCTTTTGCAAGTAAAAAATGCCTCATCGCTTCTTTTTTTAAGGACGGATTTTTAAGCAATTCATTCAAAGAATAAGTAGCTAGATAGTTTCTGCTTTGTTTAGATAGAATTCTACCTTTATGTTGATTAAAATCTGCTCCAAGCAAATGCCTCAAAACAAAATCTCCCATTAAAAGAATTACTCTGACTGAATCTGATGTGATCTGCTGATTCAAATATTGCTTACAAGTAAAAGCGTGATTATCGGAAATATTTAATTGATTTTGATTGCATTTCACTAAAGACAAAACTCCATATTCTGAAGGATCTAGCATAAAAACATTGGAAATAATATCTTGAAGCATTTTTGAACTTCTATTTTCTGTAAAACGATTGAAGGCATCTGTTAATGGAAGTTCTGAGATAAATACTATTTTTGGTTTTGAAGGCATGATACCAAAGCTAGGCTTAGAGCTTTTGGCACGTTCGCACAAAGCACAATGAGCGATGGTATCTTGAAGTGAAACCATAGGGACACTAAGCGTGTTATCAGATGACTGGACATTGATATTATCTGTATATCTCCCTCCAAACATCTTTTGATAATACAAAAACCTGAGATAAAGGATTTTTTGATCTTGAGACATTAAAACCAACAAACTCCTTCTAGGCTTTATTTTTATTCATATGAGGATTTATCATATTTTGTGGCTTGAATATATCATCAAGCTGTTCTTTACTGAGCAGACCTCTCTCTAAAGTAATATCATAGACACTCTTACCTGTATTGAGACATTCCTTTGCAATGGAAGCAGAATTCTCATAGCCGATATAAGGATTGAGTGCAGTCACAATACCCACACTATTTAACACAAAATTTTTGCATATATCTTCATTTGCAGTGATTCCATCAATACATTTATGTGCAAGAGTTAGCATCGCACGATTGAGCATCACAATAGAATTGAACAGGCTATAAGCAATGACAGGCTCAAATACATTTAGTTGCAATTGCCCTCCTTCTGCTGCCATTGTAACAGTGATATCATTCCCAATCACCGCAAAACAAACTTGATTGACCGCTTCAGGAATCACAGGATTGACTTTGCCAGGCATGATAGAACTTCCTGGTTGCATTTTTGGTAAATTAATCTCATTCAAACCCGCTCTTGGCCCTGAACTCAAAAGTCTTAAATCATTGCAAACTTTAGATAGTTTTACAGACACTCTCTTGAGCACACCACTTATCTGAACATATGCACCCGTGCTTTGGGTGGCTTCTATGAGATCAGTTGCGGTTATAAAAGGCCTACCTGTGACTTCTTGGATTTTTTCTTCTACGATTCTTTTATAATCAGGATGTGAATTTATCCCTGTACCAATAGCTGTTCCACCTAAATTGATAATACGTATCAAATTTCTAGCATCTAACACACGTTCAATATCTTTATTTATCATAGACTCAAAAGTTTTGAATTCCTGACCCAAAGTCATTGGTACAGCATCTTGTAGCTGAGTTCTTCCCATCTTAAGTATATCTTTAAATTCTTCAGCTTTTCTAGCATAAGACTCCTTCAAAATACGCATGGACTCTGTAAGACCACTCAATCTTTCATAAAGAGCTATTCTGAGTGCTGTAGGATAGGCATCATTAGTAGATTGGGATAAATTCACATGATCATTTGGATGGCAATATTGATATTCGCCTTTTTTATGCCCCATCAACTCAAGTGCAATATTTGCAATGACCTCATTGGCATTCATATTTGTGCTCGTTCCCGCACCGCCTTGAATCATATCTACCACAAATTGATCGTGATATTTTCCAGCAATGATAAAATCACAAGCCTTACAAATAGCATCTTTTATGCTTGAATCTAATAAACCTAACTGATGATTTGCCAAAGCGGCCGCTTTTTTGACTTGTGCAAGAGCATTCACAAAAACAGGAAAATCAGAAAGCTTCTCGTTGGTGATATTAAAATTTTCCATCGCCCTAAAGGTCTGAATTCCATAATAAACATCATCGTTAATTTCTAATTCACCGATAAAGTCATGTTCTTTTCTTGTAGACATTTTTTCTCCTAAATATTAAAAATCTTAATTACTGAAATATTCTAGATTATAGTGAAACAAATCTAATAAAAATTTTATTTTTCTTTTAATCTCTCAATCCTTGCACCTAATGCATAAAATTTCTCCTCTAATCGCTCATATCCCCTATCAAGATGATATATCCGATGAACTTGAGTGTTACCTTCTGCAACAAGTCCTGCTAAAATTAGAGCTGAAGATGCACGTAAATCTGTTGCCATCACATCAGCTCCAATAAGCTTCTCCCCTCCAGTAATCTTGGCAACATTCCCACGCAAAGAAATATTTGCACCCAATCGTTGCAATTCGCTCACGTGCATAAAGCGATTCTCAAACAATCTTTCTTCAATAAAACTACTTCCTTCGCACACAGAAGCAAGAGCCATAAACTGTGCCTGCATATCTGTTGGAAATCCTGGATATTCAGTTGTGATAATCTCAAAAGCATTGCGTTTAGAACTAGGTAAGATTTTCAGGGTATTTGATGTTGCCTGTATTGTAAAACCTATTTCTTGAAGTTTTCCAATAATCGCTTCCAAATGATTAGGAATAACGTTTTTAAGGGTGATAGATGAGTTTGTTATCGCTCCTGCACACAAATATGTACCTGCTTCAATCCGATCTGCGATCACATCAATTTCTTTAAAATCCAATAGCTCACCAGCACTTCCCCTAACACAAAGTTCATTGCTCCCAATACCATCTATCTCTACTCCTGCTTTTTGTAAAATCTCACAAAGCTGTAAAATTTCAGGCTCTTTTGCAGCATTCACAATGCGTGTAACACCCTTAGCTAATGATGCAGCCATTAAAACATTTTCTGTACCTGTAACGGTTATTTTATCAAACACTATATCGCTTCCTTTAAGTCCAGAAGGTGCTTTTGCGATAATATATCCCCCTTGTATGGAAATCTCTGCTCCCATTTTTTCCATTGCCTTGATATGTAAATCCACAGGCCTAGCACCAATAGCACAACCACCAGGCAAACTCACCTCACATTTTCTAAATCTGCTTAATAATGGCCCCAATACCAAAATGGAAGCCCTCATTTTACGGACAATATCATATATGGCCTTAGTGTGTATGATTCTATCAGATGAAATCAAAAGCTCATTGGGTGAAATCCACTTTGTTTCTGAACCCAAATGCTCTAATAGCTTTGCCAAAGTTTTGACATCTGCGACATCAGGAAGATTTTTTATTCTCAGTGGATTTTTACACAACAAAGCACTAGCCAAAATAGGTAATGCTGAATTTTTTGCTCCAGATATGGTTACTTCACCCCTCAAAGAACATCCCCCTACAATTTTCAAATAATCCATTTCTAACCTTTCTTTCTAGTTTTAAGCACACCGCTTATCATATCTGCGATTTGTTTTTCATTTCCAGAATTTGCATTTTCAAGTTCTTGTCTTAATTCTGAAACTTCATCAATATCAAGAAACTTTGAATGAGCTATCTTTTCTACCAAGGCAAACCAAAATTTAGAATCTTTCTCATCTGTTGGAATAACAGCAAAATTTTTGAGAAATTTTCTCAAAAATGCATCAAATCCTTGCTTGGTTTTAATTGTGCTCAATAAGATCTGGATAGTTTGAAGTGTGGGCTCTTGGATTGAAATTGGTTTTTGAGAAAATAACCAAACCATTCCAATGGCCAAAATAGGGAAAGCAAACAGCACCCCCATAACCCAAAAAAAGATATAAAACCAAATATCATACATCGTTCAAACCCTAAGAATACAAGTATTGATAAAAATCGTTCGTTGCTTTAATAAACCCATCAATACTTCCACAATCATAACGTTTGCCATCAAATTTATATGCAATCACCTTACCCGCCTTTGCTTGTTGCAACAATGCATCAGTAATCTGTATCTCACCTTTTTTACCTGGCTTAGTTACTCTTAAAATATCAAAAATATCTGGAGTTAAAATATATCTACCAATAATGGCAAGATTAGAAGGAGTCTCCTCTTTGCTAGGTTTTTCAATCATATCAGAAACCCTATAAATCCCCTCCTCAATCTCTTCGCCTTTCATGATCCCATATTTATGAACTTCTTGTAAAGAAACCTCTTCAATAGCAATGATAGAACACTGATATTTTTCATAAATATCCATCATCTGCGAAAGTACGCCCTTACCTGCTGGATTAGAGCACAAATCATCTGCTAAAATAACAGCAAATGCTTCCTTTCCTATCAGAGTTTCTCCAGTGAGTATGGCGTGTCCAAGTCCTTTCATTTCATTTTGACGAGTGTAAGAAAAAGTACATTTTTTGATAATAGATCTTATTTCCTCTAGTTGAGATTCTTTATCTGTTCCTTTGATTTGATGCTCCAATTCATAACTGATATCAAAATGATCTTCAATGCTTCTTTTTCCTCGCCCTGTTACAATAGACATTGTATTACAACCTGCTTCTAAAGCTTCTTGCACTCCATATTGAATCAAAGGTTTATTCACAATTGGTAGCATTTCTTTTGGCATTGCTTTTGTAGCAGGTAAAAATCTAGTCCCATAACCAGCAGCTGGAAAAAGGCATTTGCTAATCATTTTTTATCCTTTGTATAAATAATCGTCTGTGTGAGGAATTTTTCTAGATCTAGTTTATGTCCTAAAAGCTCTTGATAAATCACATAATTTGCCAAAACCTTCATCCCATAAAATCGAGATTCTTCATAAGGTATAAGCTCCATACTAATCCAAGGTTCATACTTTCTACCCTTCAAAAACAATTCTTTTTTTTCTAGCAATCTTCTCAAAAATCCCGGTCCGCCATTATAAGCATAAGAAACAAAAAGAGGATGGACAAACTCTTCTTTAAGGTGATTGAGATAATAATTTCCAAATTTCAAAGAAATTTGAGGATTAAACATATCAAATAAATTCGCATCTTTGATATTCATCTCTTTTGCAAAAGGAAGCACATTAAAAGGCATAATTTGCATAATCCCCAACGCATAAGATCGTGAAATGAGTGCTGGAAGCAAATGGCTTTCTTGTCTAGCGATTGAATAAACCATCGCCTTTTCATCATCATTTTTCCAATCAATAAGATCTTCATAAGGCCTAATAAAATAATTTATCTTGTACTTATTGAGACGATTCAAAAAATACACCAAGTGAGGAAGAGTTTTTTCATATTTGAAGTACTCTAAGATTTTCTTGTATTCTTCATCATCAGAAATCGCAAAAACATTATCCTTAAGTATCTGCCATTCAAAAGGGTCAGAAACGTTAAAATCTGGATTTTTTTTGCTAATATTTTTGAAATCTGAGACAATATTATATTTTGGGACAAAACCTAATTTTTGATTGGCAAAAATAGAAAAAATATCCACAAATTCACTTTGAGAAAGCTCCTCTAAAAAAAGTTTATTTCCACTGAGTAAATATTGCCAAAACAAAGCTCTATCTCTCATAAATGGATCAACAGCTGCATTTTTAGAACGTGCAAAATACACAAGTGCTCTTGCTTCTCTTTTTTGCAAAACCTCATTTATTCCTAAAAGAAAAAATGTATTTGTATCTGAACTTTTAATATCAGCTTTTGCTAAAGCATCTTTAAATTTATTAAATCTTGAATCCAATATGATGTTATGGAGTGTCTTATTGAAAACAGGACTATTCTCATTGGCAAGTTTCTCTAGCTTCTTCACAGAAATAGCGTTATCAAAAATCTTGAGCTTTTGAGAATAGCTTAGACCATTAAAAATGATGCCAAAATTTTTAGCTGAAATTTCAAACATAGCACTTAAAATATCCTTGGAAGAAAGTGCCTTGATTTGAATTAATAAATCAGGATAAGAAGGAGAGATCTTTTGGATAATCATTTCCAAATCTAAAGCAGAAATTTTTGGCACATCAGAAAGTTTAAGACCATATGCGATACATTCTGAATCTTGCGTTTTAAGTTCTTCAAAAGTTAAATTTTTACAAAAAATATCTTTAGGCATTTCTGTGGCAATACCCTTATCCTGCATTGCCTTTTGAATTCTTGGAGTTTTATTAAAAACAAGTTCATATGCTGTAATGGCGTCTTTTATGGAGGTTTTTTTATCAGAAATAAACTGCCATATGTAAAAATCTCTTGCCACTCCCTGAGGTTTAGATTCTAAAAATTTTAACGTAATATCACTTTTGGCTATGCCAATTGAACATATCAAAAATAGCCCAAGAAGAATTTTTTTTGTCACTGAAAAAACTTTTGAGAATAAGTCCATAAAGATTTCACCAATACCATATCAATAAACTGCAATACAAGAATAACAAACAGGGGTGTAAAATCAATTCCGTTATACAAAAGCCGGATTTTGCTCTTAATTTTTACAAAAAGTGGGTTTGTGAGCTTATTGAGAATGATGACTATAGCGTTGTTAGGATCAGGACGAACCCAACTTATGAGGGTTGCGATGACAACCACCCAAGTGTAAAAAAAAATCAGAGTATGCAAAATAGTTGCTATTGCATTTAAAATATTTCCTAAAATCATTGTTTATCCTTTATATGCAATATCTCTTTTAGATAAAATCGAATATAGGGGTACAGTACGCTCAAATCAAGCCCATGAGATTGCCCTGTTAATAGAATTCTAAGGGGTTTAAAAAATTTCTTTCCTTTTAGATTGCTCAGGCTCATAGCTTCATTTTTAAAAGATTCATAATCATTGAGTGCTTTTGAATCCACCTCAACCATGCCTATCAAAACCTTGAACAACTCCTGGCATTCAAATTCAAAATTCTCATTTTCATAATGTTTGGCTATATCTTTTGGCTTAAAGATCAAGTCAATCTTTTCTCTGATCTCATTAAGAGTGCTTGCCTCCTCTAAATGAAGCTTCCCTATAGCTCCAATACTCATATCTTTACTTTGCAATAGGAGTGCAAATTCACTTTCATTGAGTCTTTTAAGATGTTCACGATTAAGATAGCGCAAACGTTTGATATCAAATTTTACGGGGGATTTTGCTATATTGGTTATATCAAACCACTCTATAGCTTCAGATAAAGTAAAAATTTCTGTAGGAGTTTTGTTCCCCATTGAGATAAGATAATTCATAATCGCTTGAGGTAAAAAACCTTGTTCTAAAAGCCAAGAAACACTTGAAGCACTGTCTCTTTTGCTCATTTTTCCACCACTTTCTCCCAAAATAATGGGCAAATGAGCATAGCCAATCTTTTTATCATACCCCAAAGACTTCTGTATCAATATCTGCTTGGGAGTATTGCTAACGTGATCTTCACCTCGAACAATAAAATCAATATTATAAATCATATCATCGCACGCACAAGCGAAATTATAAGTAGGTACGCCATCTTCGCGCAAAATCACAAAGCTATCAATCTCGGCAGGAGCAAACTCCAAATGTCCTTTTATCTCATCATCAAAGCGAACAAATCCTTCTGCTCCCTTTAACCTTACCACGGGTTTAGCACTAGGTCTTTTTTCTAGTTCTGCCCAAGAATCATCGTATCTAAAGGCGATTTTTTTACTGATGGCTTCCTGTTTTTTTTCTTCTAAAAATTCTTTGGTGCAGTAACAATAAAATGCTTTGCCTTCTCTTATCAGATATTCTGCAAAACTATGATGATGTTTGAAATTATGACTTTGATAAACTAACTCATCCCATAAAAGTCCAAAAAGATTCAAAATTGCCAAAATTTCCTTATCTTTACCTTCGATATTTCTAGATAAATCAGTATCCTCAATACGGATAAGGAATTTTTCATTCTTTTGTTTGGCAATGATATAATTAAAAACTGCTGCCCGAAGATTACCAATATGCATATCACCAGTAGGAGAAGGAGCAAAACGAAGCATCAAGAACCTTTTGGTTTATTTTTATATGATTTTAGCAAAATACTACCAAAGTTAGAGCATTTTCAAAAAATCTTTGGCATCAAAATTATCATAACTAGAGGTACTTGAAAGATCTGAATCAAAAATCTGTTGCCCTGATGCCTTCAATGCCACAAGCTTAAGACAATCAGCGATCTCTGCTTTTTTATCTTCAAGATAAGAGCATACATTTTCATAGCCACCATTCTCAAGAAAATCTAAAGGATTGAAAATTTCAATAACAATCTCTTGTGTATCTACAAAAATACTCAGAGTGTTTCCAAACAAGGGTGTTCCCATAAACGAACATTTTTCCACAATTTCACTGATTTCTTTAAATACAATCCCCTCTAAAGACTTAAAATCCCCATCTTTAAATTCATCATCTATAAGGATTACTTGGATTTGAACAAGCAATTTTGAAAGTGCATTATCTAAAATCTGCAATGCCCCTATGAACTCATTTGCACTCTTCATATCCTCACCAAATTTATGTATCTTACGCTCTTTATTAAAACAATTTCCCGATAAATTCAACTTATGAGAATCATCTATCCCGTTTAAATGCTTTTTGAATGTGTCCAATAAATCTTTATCAACCATTTTTTGCCCTTTATAGCAGAATTACGAAAATAAAAAGCACATTTTGTTCCACTGCTTTAGGTATAATGTTCCCAAAAATCATAGTCCAAAAAAAGGAAACTTTTGAAAAAACTCCTCATTTTAAGTATATTATTCGCCTTCGCACTGAGCAAACCTCTCGCTCCGATTGATTTTGATCTTATCAAACAAGAAACAAATCCAAAGTCTCCTACTGTTTTGCTAATGGGAGGCATACAAGGTGATGAGCCTGGTGGATTTAATGCCACAAATATGTTTTTAATGCACTATAAAATCACTGATGGGAATGTTTGGGTTGTGCCTGTTTTGAATAAACATTCTATGCTAATGAATCATAGAGGTCTTTATGATGATATGAATCGCAAATTCAAAAAGCTTTCAGATTCTGATCCAGAATTTTTTATCATCAAACATATTGAAGATCTCATCACTTCTAAGGAAGTGAATGCCATCTTGCATCTACATGATGGAAGCGGTTTTTATCGACCTAGATACGAAAGTACTCTATTTAATCCCAACAGATGGGGAAATTGCTCAATCATTGATCAGCAAATTTTAGAAAATGTAGAATTTGGGGATCTTGATAATATTGTAAATAAGATGACTTCTCATATTAATGAAAACCTACTTGATAGTAGCCATCAATATCATGTTCGTGATACTCATACCGCCAAAGGTGATAAGGAAATGGAGAAAGCATTGACTTATTTTGCCATCAGGCACGGAAAACCTGCATTTGCAAATGAAGCTAGCAAAGAACTTTCACTTGAAAAAAGAGTGTATTATCATCTGTTAGCAATTGAAGGATTGCTTGACCAAATAGGCATAAAATATGAGAAGGATTTTAAACTCACTCCAAATAATATCTATCGTCTCATCAACGATAAAACCCTTGATGTTAAAATTGATAACTCTATCATCTTGCCAGTTTATGGATTGCGTCCTATATTGAATTATTTTCCAATCCCAAAAGATAAGCAAATCACAACTATTCCGATAAGTTCAAAAGCCCACATCATAGGCTTACTACCTAGGAACAATCAAATATGGCTAAAATATGGAAATAAACTAATGACTCGAATCAATCCCGATTATATGGAATTTGATAATTCTCTCAAAAATATACAAATCAAAGTAGATGGGGAGTTAAAAGACATTCAAATTCCAAGCATTATAGAGGTTAAAGAAAATTTTGAAATACTTCCTATTGAAGGCTATCGCGTGAATATTATTGGCTATGTCATCCCAAATGATCAGTCAAAAAAACCAAATGAAACAGGTATATTGATACATCACAAAGAGTGTATTTCTAGATTTTCTATTGACAAAGCGGGGAAAATTTTTCGAGCTGAAATCTATAAAGATGATAAATTTAGTGGAATGGTATTGATTAAATTCTTATAAAATAGAACTTATTTATAAAGAAAGAGCACATAAACGTGCTCAATGGATATTTTTAGAACCTAAAGGGACTTTCAACAACCTTTTTTCTATCTACAATGTAAGGAATCAGAGCCATATGCCTAGCTCTCTTGATAGCCACCTCAACTCGCTCTTGCCATTTTTTAGTGTTGCCAGTGAGCCTTCTTGGCATAATTTTATATCTCTCAGATAAAGAATGTTTTAACATTTCAATATCTTTATAATCAATAAAATCAATCTTCGCTTCTGTGTACTTACAGTATCTTTTTGAATATTTTTTTCTTTCCATTATTTTCTCCTAAAATGGTATTTCATCATCATCTATATTAATCTCAGGAATATTTTGCTCATATTTTTGTGCATTCATTCCACCTTGTGCGAACTGTCTAGATGCGTTACTTCCCTGCATATCATGGGCTGAATCTGACTGATTTTGTGCTGGTTCATAACTTTGGTATCCATCATCTTGAGAACTAGAAGACTTGCTATCAAGCATTTGCATAGATTCTGCGGTGATGGTATGTTTGCTTTTTTTGTTTCCGCTCTGATCTGTCCAACTCTCAAGAGTCAATCGTCCTTCAATAAGAATCTTAGATCCTTTTCTTAAGTACTGATTTGCGACTTCAGCTGCCCTACCAAAGAGTTTTACATCCACAAAACAAACTTCTTCGCCTTGTGAACCATCTTGCTTTTTATACCTTCGATTACTCGCAAGTCCAATAGTCGCAAGTGCGGAACCACTAGGAAGGTATCTTAGCTCCACATCACGTGTCAGATTCCCTATTATAATAACCTTATTATACATTGTGGCTGCCTTTTATCTAAACCTCAATCTTGAGTAGCTGAGGATTCTATGTGGGATTGCGTTTGAGATTTCTCTCTGAGAGGTTTTGAATCTGATTTTGCATCAGGTTTTTTATTGGCTTTATCAACCAATGCCTGCCAAGTTTTTTGCTCTTTTTTGCTTTCATATTTGATAACAATAAATCTCAATATATCTTCGTTGATACGATACAATCTTTCAAGCTCCAAAATCAAGGAAGGATTAGCTTGAAAATAAATCACAAAATAATAACCTCTACTGCTTTTTTTGATCTCATAAGCAAGATTTCTCATCCCCATATCAATACAAGTAGTAATGACTCCGCCATTCTTAGTAATGACCTCTTTGTAAAAATCAATCTTTGACTTGATTTCTTCTTCTACCAAAGTAGGCTTAACGATAAACATCGTTTCGTAGTGTTTCATTGTCTTCTCCTTATGGTTTTCGCCCTTTTGTTAAATCTTATACAAGATTCAAAAGAGCAAGGTACTTTTTAAAAAAGGCTTGAATTTTACCTTATATATACTTGTAGTTTTATTAAAACATTCAAACTGAAATTTTTTTGGCCCCTCATACTCACATTACGCCATTTTCTGAATAACTCAAAAATCTTCTGATATCCTTCTTCTTTTATTCTTATCGCCCTAGAGGCAAGTTTATCCACGATGGCTTGGGGAGGAGCAAAACCAAGTATATCTTTAGCATTTGGAGAGCCATTGCTTTTTATATAAGCAAAAAATAAAAATAACTGATAAAAATACCTTTCCATTTCTCGCAAGATTTCAATATCATCAAGCCCCTCTTCTTGGATTTTCCACAAAAGAGATAAGGCATCTTTTTTATCAAAAATTGCATTATAAAGCTCATCAATACCAACACTCCCAAGTCCATAGGAAAGTTTGTGAATATCTTCGATAGTAATAGGTTTATCAAAAATCGTGAATTTTTCTAATTCGTTATAAGCAATACTCAAATCATTATTTTGTAAATTCAAAATTACTCCAAGTAGCCTATCTTCGATATCTAAATTTAACTCATTTGCACGTTCTCTTAATAAAGCAATGCAATCATAAAAATTCGGGTCAAAAAACCTTACATCAATCACACCTTCGCCCTTAAAAGCTGAAGCAAAAGTTCTAAAATCTTGTGCATACTCAGCACTTGTCTTAGAATCTGAACGATAAAATTCAATAATCAGAGAATTGTTTGCATTCATAGAAATTGCATTTAAAAAACTATCTATTTCTTTTTTGGGAAGTTTTTTATCTAGTTTTAATACAACCAAGCTCTCATCTGAGAACAAAGAACTTTGACCCAATATATCCATTACTGATCTAAAATCATAATCACTGTAATAAAAAGTGGTTTTGTTAGATTTATCAGTGATTTTTTTAGCAATCTTAGCAGAATAATAAGAAATCAAAAAATTTGACTCACCATAAAGCAACGTTGCTTTAGGAGATGATTTTTTTAATAACGTATCTAAATCTTTTCTATACATCTTCTACTCATTTTTACTTGGTTTTATGAAGGATTTTTGCAAAAATCTTACCACTTGGGATATGTGCATCTAAAATCCGTATTTTAACTTCATCAAATTTTTCTATATCATCTGGCAAAGCATCCAAAGTGATTCTAGCTCCATAGATGAGCTCAATTGCATTTGCCAAGGGAGGATAAGATTCATCAGAGATAATCGAGGTTAAACTCGTGCCTATATGATCTAATGCCCAACGAGCATATTTGCGATCTTTAAAATCTGTTTCTATTTTAAAAACCTGTCTTTCTTGATCGTTTAAAAGCATACAAGAAGGTTTCATATGACCGAGCAAATACGCAAGTTTTTTATTTGAATTGCCATCATCTGAGAGTATCTGTTTTAAGATTCGGTGCAAAAGTAAATCGCTATATCTACGAATAGGAGAAGTAAAATGTGTGTATTCCTCAAATCCTAATCCAAAATGTCCAATATTATATGGGGAATAACTCGCCTGAGATTGAGATCTGATAATCATTTTATCGACTTGTTTTCGATGATTTTTCTTTGTGGCTTGTTTTTGAATGGTGGTGATTATATGGTGAAGATTTTCTTGATTATAAGATAAAGAGGGAATATCATACCCTAAGATCTTCAAATCAAACAATAATTCACTTATTCGATCTTGGGCAGGTGCATTATGAACTCGATAGACCCCATCATCGCCTAAATGTTTATTTAAAAATCTAGCTGATTCTTTATTAGCCAACAACATAGCTTCTTCAACTATCATATGCGAATCAGTCTGTGAGGTTATTTTTATCTCAGTAAGCATTCCATCAGCATTGAGTTCCATTTTAATTTCATCATTGAAAAATTCATAACCTTTCTTGAGTCTTTTTGAACGAAGTTTTTTTGCAAGAGGATAAAAGCCTAGAATGCTTGTTTTTACATCTTTATTCATAGGTATTTTTTCTTCATTTAAAAGCCTATCAACACTCCCATAACTAATATTTTGATGGTTATTAATAAGACCTTCAAAAAGTTCTGAATCAATCACTTCAAAAGTACGTCTATGAAGCCTCAAACGCCATATAAAAGCGAGTCTATCTTTTCCTTGTTTTAAAGAACATATGTTTTCACTCAAATTTCTAGGCAACATAGGATAACTTTTATGCGGAAAATACACACTAAAACCCCTACGTTTTGCCTCCATATCTAAAGTAGATTCAGGGCTTACATATTCACTCACATCAGCGATTGCAACATATAAAGTATGGTTAGAAATATCAAAATAAATCGCATCATCGTGGTCTTTAGCATCATCAGGATCGATTGTGCAAAATGGCAAATGTCTCAAATCTTTACGTTCAGGATACATATAAGCATCAACTTCTTGACCAAAACTTTCAGCTAACACGCTCGCTTCATTATTAAAATCAACATCGCGATTATAGAGTGCTAAAGAGATTTTTTCATCAATTTGTGGATCATCCATAGGACCTAAAATCTCTTTGATTTGCCTAGAGTGCATCTCCACACTAAGCACGCAATGTTTTGGAAGCTCACGCAAAGATTTTTGAGAAACGGCGAGTTTGATTGGCTTAGCATAGGGATTTTTAAGTTCAAGTGCAATGATTTCACCTTTTTTTTTCTCTAAATAACAAAGAATCCCCATATTTTCTGTATACAGGCATATAACAATCTTTGCCCTCAACCTGCCTTTTATTCTTGTTATTTTGGCCAAAACAATATCATTTTGAGAAATAGATCTTGATAGCCCATCTATGACTAAATCTTTTTGATAAATGGATTCAAAGCTTCGCAGAAAACCTCTGCCTCCCCTAGAAATATCCACGCTTCCGATAATGAATCCTTCTTTGAGCTGATAAATTCCCTGTTTTTGCTCCACAAAAGACTTATGCCTAAGCTCATCATAAATTTTCTGGTATTTTCTAGGGATACTCCTAAGCCCATTAGCAAGACCAAATAAAAATTCTTTCATTTATAAAACAGACTTCATTTGCTTTCTAATTTCATGAGTAGAAATTTTATGATCACAAAAAAGATATGATGCCAAAACTCCCTGTTCAATCAGCATATCCTTTCCATCTTTGATAAAAATACCCAAACTCTTTGCTAATTTTAAAAATGGAGTTTGAATTCCATATATCAAATCATAAGCCATTTTTGAAGATTCCAAAGTTTTTCTAAGATTATCTTCACTTAATGGAAGACTCTCATCTTTTAATCCTGAAGGCGTCGCATTGATAACAACATCAAAAGACATAGGTAAAAAATCTTGTATCAAAGAACACTTAAAGCCATCTGATAAAAAAGGCTCTAAGCGTTCTTTGGATCGATTTATTATGAATACTTCTATGCCTTTTTCTCTAAGAATATATGCAAGTGCTTTTGCACTCCCACCTGCACCTATCAAAAGAGCTGATTTAAAATTATTGATAGAGATCGTATGATAAAATCCATCAGCATCTGTATTATAGCCGATTAGTTTTTCACCTTCTAGCACCAAAGTATTCACTGATTTTACAACTGAAGCGATACCTCTAACCTCATCGCTTTGATTGAATGCATTTTCTTTAAAGGGGATTGTGATATTGGCTCCACAAAGTCCTAAGTCAAAAAAGATTCTCCGCAAATTTGAACCATCTTGCAATAAATATCGTCCATAAAAACCTGAAAAACCAATCTCTTTAGCAAATTTATAAAACACAGAATTGTGTATGAGGGGGGATTTAGAATGGAAAATAGGATTTCCAAAAACACAGAATTGTTTCATTGATTGGCATCATTACTCTGCTTGGTCAATAGATCAAGCAATACCCAACCCTGATCTATGTTTCCCCAACCATCTTGGATGTCCTTTACAACTACAGATTCTCCTGAAGTAAGCTTACCAACTACTTTTGATGATACAGTAGGCGCAGAACGTATATTGACCACCTTAGAAACATCATAAACACCCAAAAGAGGATTTTTTTTGGATGATTTTTTAGATTCAAAAGGTTCTAATAACCTCGCATAAACCCAACCATTTTTGAGTCTTGCCCAACCATCTTGAATAAATTGCACTTCTATATTCTGTTTATAATTCAACTTACCCACAACTTCAGAAGTGGTATCTGGATATTTTCTGATATTCAAAACCTTGCCCAAAACAACATAAACATCAGAGTGTCTTACGTCTTGATTTGCACTTTGAACAATTTGCATTTCGTTAGAAACCTTATCTGATGGGATATATGATGGAACAGGTTTAGAGCTCTGATCTAGATTCCCTTCATCAGAAATGGATTTTTTATCAAGCAACCCATCATCGTGGGCATCACTAGGAACAGAAGAGTGCTGAAGTCTGTTTTCTTCCTCTTTGTAATTCATCTCGGGCTGGGATAAAATAGCAGTACTGAAACCTTCAGGAACAGAATCTTCTTTTTGCTTATTGGTACCCACAAAAATAACATAATACAACCCAAAACCAAAAAACAAGGCTAAGACAGGAATTGTATATAGTTTAAACAAGGATTTGATATTCATTCTCTAGCCCATTCCTACTTTTATTCAAATCAACCTCACGCCAGTAAAGTCTTTTACGACCTCACCTATTTGATATGCATCGGTATTTTTGAGGACATAGTCGACATTATTCTTAGGTGTAACAAGAACCATCCCAACACCCATGTTGAATACTCTATAAATCTCATCTTCATCAAGATTTGCTTTTAGTATATCAAAAATTGGCAATGTTTTTATAAGTCCTTTATCTATCTGTGCCCCCAATCCTTCAGGCAAAACCCTAGGTAAATTTTCAACTATTCCACCGCCTGTAATATGAGCAAGAGCACTAATATGATTTTTTATCTTTTTATAATCATCTACATAGATTCTCGTGGGAGTGAGCAAGGTTTCAATCAAAGGCTTACCACAAAAATCATCCTCAAACTTCATTTTAAGGTTTTCAAACAAAAATTTACGAATAAGCGAATACCCGTTGCTATGTATCCCACTACTTCTAAGTGCTAAGAGCACATCCCCTTGTTTGACTTGAGATTGTCTTTTTAAATCTAACTTCTCTGCAATTCCTACTGCAAAACCCGCCAAGTCAAAATCCCTACCATGATACATTCCAGGCATTTCCGCAGTTTCCCCTCCAATAAGCGAACACTGTGCCATTTCGCAACCTTTGGCAATACCTTGAACCACCCTCAAGGCTCTAGATTTATCTAATTTTGCACTTGCGTAATAATCTAAAAAGAACATTGGAGTAGCAAAATTGCAAATCAAATCATTCACGCACATTGCAACCAAATCAATACCCACGCCTTCAAGCCTATCTGAATCAATTGCCAAACGAAGCTTTGTCCCTACACCATCAGTAGCAGCCAAAATAACGGGTTCTTTAAATCCACCTGGAAGTTCATATGCTCCAGCAAAAGATCCAATTCCTCCAATGACATTTTTATCAAACGTTGCTTTTACATAGGGTTTAATATTATCCACAAAAGCATTGCCTTCATCAATATCCACTCCAGAATCTTTGTAGGTCATTGATTGCATTTGTTTCCTTATTTTTTTAGCGTAACTGTATGAATTTTATCACAAAAACAATGTTTAAGCAAATTCTAACAAAAACAAAGAAATCCTATTTTAATTCAGGCTTGTTTTTCTGAATCTTTTTGAGGATTTTTTGATTTTGAGGATCAGAAAAAATCGCTGCTGCCGAGCTTTCAAGCGAATCTTTTTCATCTTTTTGTTCGGGGAAAACTGAACTCACCTCATTGCGGGAAAACAATATAACATTGTCGTCTTTTTTGTCTTTAACGATGAGTTGAATGATTCCTTCTACTTTTACATTTACAAAACTCCCGATATTGTCTTTTCCAAAACCAGCCTCAAATTCGACACTCAAAGGAGTTAGCACGAGACTATTAAAGCTATAACCCGCTAAAACAAATAATACAAAAGGTCCAAATCTTGAAAAAATTTCTTCTGGCAATTCTGGAGTAAAACTCACTTTAGAAAGTTCGCAAAATATAGAAAAATTAATCTCATTCTCAATCAAAAACTTAATATTCTCAACACAATGCCTATTATTTAGTTGGTTGTATTTACTAAGCACACTCATAGATCAGATATCCTCTCAAACTCTTCTAACATTTTCTTTACTTCTTCTATGCCGATCTTCCAAAATTCTTCATCCTCTATGTCAAAACCAAACCTTGCAACAAGTTCCTTGGGGCTTTCACTCCCTCCAAGACTTAAAAAATCTATATATACCTGCACAAAATCTTTATTTTTCTGACTTTTATATAGTCCAAACAATGCCAAAACAAGCAATTGTCCATAACTATATGAATAACAATAAAAAGGCGAATGAATAAAATGAGGGATATAACTCCACCATCTATCATAATTTTTTGTTAACTTGATGCTTGAATCAAACATTTTTTGGTTTTCTTCACGCCAAATTCTATCAAAATCTAAAGCCTTGAGCTCTCCTTCTATATCGTGAATCTTGCGTTCAAAATTTGTCATCACAACCTGCCTGAAAAGAGTGGAAAAAATATCCTCTAATTTCCCTGCATAGATACTACACAATTCTTCAGATGAGAGATTATCCTTAAGATCATCAAACAAGAGCATCTCGGCAAACACTGAAGCTGTTTCGGCTGTAGTTAAGGGGGTGTCCATATTCAAACAACCTATTTTTTTACTGAGTTCTTGATGAATCATATGCCCAAATTCATGGGCTATCGTGAATGCATCACGCCTATTGCCTGTAAAATTAAGCAATACGTAAGGATGAGAAGTAGGCACACTTCCGTGACTGAAAGCTCCACCACGTTTCCCATCTTTGGGATGAGAATCAACCCAACCATTCTCTAAGGCAGTTTTAGCAATTTCATAAAATTTTCGAGAAAATCTTTTAAATGCCCTAAGGACTGAATGCGTAGCTTCTTGATAATTTTGGATATTTTCTTTATCTTTTAAAATAGGGGCATATCTATCATAATCTTTCAAAGAAAAGCCCAAGATCTTAGATTTTATCTTGTAATACTGGTGTACAAATGAAAAATTTGCATTCACTGTATCTATCATGGTATCCACGCTTTTTTGAGTGATTTGATTATCAATATGCCTAAAAGATTCTTTTTTCTCATACGATCTAAGTTTGGTTTGAATACTCAAATCCTTCCGTACCATATTCAATATGTATGTTAGTAAAAAACTAGATTTTTCAAGTTCTTTGCTAAAGCGTTTTTGAGCCTTTTTTCTGACATTTCTATCGCTATGATGCAATAAAGCTAAAATCTCCTCTTCATTTAAAAGCTCATTTTCATAAGAAATCTTCAAAGAAGAAAGATGCTCATCAAACAATCTTGAGAAAGCCCCAACCCCTACTGGAGAAGTATTCAAAAGCACCTTTTCCTCTGGCAGAGTGAGCTGGTGGATCTTTTTGTCTAAAAGGTTTTGGAGATAATAACGGTATTTTTGAGCACCCTTGATAAAATCTTTTTGTTTTTGTTCTTCTAATTGGCAAAATTCAAGCTCAAAAAATACAATATTCTCTTCAATGTCATTGGCTAAAAGCTCATATTTGGCATAAAAATCACCTTTTTTTGTATCTGTTGCAAATATCAAAAATACATAAGTCATTACTCTTGAGATACCTTCAACAATGCCTTCATATTCAATAATAGCACGTTGAAATTCTGCTGGTGTTAAACTAACCAAGTGATTAAAATATGTTTTTTCATAATCCTTTGCTCTTTTCTTGAGTTTAGGAATATAGTTTTCAAGTTCTCTAACGCTCTGAAAAAGTGAGCTTAAATCCCATTTATGTTCAAGAGTGCGACTCATTTTTATCCTTCTTTCTTAAAAAAAATATCTTTAGGGTTTTGAAAAATCAGAAAATGCATAAGAAGCAAGCAGGACAGCAATTTCTGTTTTACTATTAATACTATTGACTTTGAGTTTTTCTAGCTCTTCTTCCTCTGCTTTGCAATCAACTTTAGCGATAATATTTGCATTAGGGGCTAGGTCTAAAATTCTATCACAAATCACTTTGATAATGCTTGTATTATCTATGGTAATAATAATACATTTAGCAAAATCTAGTTTGAGTTTTTCCAAAAAATTCTCCTGTGTGATATTTCCAAAAATCACATTATCCTTTGCTTTTTCACCAATCTCAACTTGCCTGATATTATAATCCACTGCAAGATATCTCGCTTTATGCTCCTTTAGTATATTAACTACCTCAACTCCATAAGTTCCATAACCAACAACCACAATATGATTTTCCAATGGAATAGGAATCTGAACTGATTCATCTTTTTTAAGTCCATAGTTAATATTTTTTTTCAATAAATAACTCGAAATAGGATTTAGATATTTCAAGATAAAAGGAGTGATCATCATAGAAAAAATAACCATCAAAATTAAAAATTGATGAATGTCTCCAGGAAGAATATTTACGATTCCCCTATTTTGTAAATAGCCTATGAAGCCACTAGGATCAAAAATAAAAAGATTATTAGAGCTTGCATTCAAAAACACCGCAAAAGAAAATTCGCCTATCTGAGAGAGAGAAAGTGCAGTCTTTATAGAACTTTGAGAACTCCTAAAAATCTTTAATACCCAATAAATCAAGAGCACTTTAAATCCCATAACAAAAAAAAGCAAAAGCATAATAGCAAAAAACTCACTGAATAAAAATCTTAAATCTATCTGCATGCCAACTGTCACAAAAAATAAGCCTAAAAATATGTCTCTAAAGTGTTCTAAATCTGCTTGCACCTGATATTTGTAACGTGATTTTGAAATAACCATTCCCCCAATAAAAGCCCCCAAAGACATTGAGAACCCAAAATAATGACTGATGGCGGCTGCTCCAAAGACAATGAGTAAAACAGTCCCCATAAACAACTCGTGAAGTTTGCTATTTGCAGCGAGATTTAAAATCCTTGCAGCAAAATGCCTACCTGGCAATAAGAGAATCCCTAAGACAATAACCCCTGATATAAATGTCCTAACTAGCATACTTCCTAAGCCTGTATCTTCATTGCTCAGTATTGCCAAAATTAGCAATATGGGTATCACGGCAATATCTTGCATAATCAAAATGCCCACCACGCTTCTTCCTGTAACTGTGTTGAGCTGCTTATTTTCCTCAAAAAATTTCAACACAATAGCCGTAGATGAAAGCGAAAGAGCCATCGCAATAACTAATGAAAGAACCGAAGAGAGTCCAAAAATAAAATAACTCAATACAAAAAATAAAACACTAGTGAGTGCGACTTGCAAGATACCAAATATAAGCACTTCTTGCTTCATGGCACGAAGCCTATCAAAGCTAAATTCAAGCCCTATCATAAACATCAAAAACACGATTCCAAGTTCTGCAATATCTGAAAGTGTGCTTGATCCCTTAATGCCAAAAAGATACACTATCATAACGCCTGTGAGTATGTATCCAATAATGACAGGAATGTCAATTTTTTTAAGTATTAGATTCATTAATATAGAAATTCCAAGACCCACGACAATGACATAAAATGTATTTTCTATGATATTCTCCTTACTAAAGTTAAGAATTAAAACTTTTACTTTTTTGTTATAATACTACCAGATCAAGGCAATTTTATATTAAGGGATCCAATGGATTGTTCTTTGTTGTATGCGATTACACTCGATAAGCTTGAACAAGGCTTTTTGCAGTCAAAAAATATGATAGAATTCAATCAAAACATTATAGCAAATCTCTCCTCTGAACTCAAAAAAATCCTCCAAGAACACTCCTTAACTAGCAATGAAAAGAGCTGTAAAGAACACGTTAGAAAAGCCATTGCTGATTTCTATCGCAAAAATGGAATGAGCACATTCATACGCTTTGATAAAAATAAAAATATTGAAGTTTCCACAGTGGTAAGGGATCCTCAAAACAACCTTTGTGTATCCTTTTTGAGCCGATGGCTAGAAGAAAATAAAAAGAAATTTCGATCTAAAACCGCAGATACAAACCAAACCCTCTCTCAAGAAGAATTCAATGTAATTATAGAATATGCTAGAATGTGCGTGGATTTTAATAACGAGCTCCTTTTTAGAGATATTGTCAAAAATGCAATTCGTAGAACATTCAATCTGAACTCAAGGGATGGATTATTTTTCACTCAACTTGGAGCATATTTTAAAATTTTTGATTTTAAATTTGTAAAACTAAGTAATGAGATTCGGAGTATCCAAAAAATGAATTCCGCACGACTTCTTGATGATGGAGATAGACTTAAAATCAATGCTTATTTAAAAAAATATGATGTGAACAAAATGATTTTAGAGAGCATAGAATATGTATTGAATGCAAAAACGCATTTGCAAGGAATATCAAATATAAGTTTCTCAAAAAATTTCTTATTTTTTGTAACTCAAGATTTCAGGGCACATTTAGAAAAAATCTTAGATGGAAAGATACCAAGTATTCTGCAAACGTGTTTTGCCGAAGAAAAAATCAGGTCTTATAGAAATATTATTTTTGATAAAGTTGCTGATTTCGTGCTCCAAATGGTCTATAAAGGTTCTAGTGGTGCGAGAGATTTTATCGCATTTTATAATGGACAAACAATAAAAAATGAAGACGGCAAAGAGATTATCATTCCTCTCATAACAGATTCAAAGGGAGAACGCTGGAGTTTAGAAAAAATAGAAAACACCCTAACTCAAAAAAATGAAATCCAATGCAAAATAGACTCCCTAAAGGAAAATCATCAAAAAATCAGAGAAGTGGTGAATTTTATAGAAAAAGGTATTTTAAAAATACAAAAAGAAATTGATGAAAAAAATGAACTTCTTGAAAAAATTGATGCCTCCTACGAAAACAAAAAGAAACAAATCCACAATCTCAAAGCAGACGAAAAAGAAACTATCAGCTTGGAATTGGGAAAATATCTTGAAGAGAAAAAAATCCTACTGATGCAAGTTGAAGAACTAAATTTGCAAATCAATCAAAAAAAATTAAAAAAAATAGAATGCACACAAGAACTCAAAAATATCCAAGATGCGATTGAAACTCAAATAGAAGAAAACCAAATCAGGTTTATTCAGTATGATATGTTGGTGAGTGCTTTATCTGGTGCAATTGGAGGAATAAAACTTGAGCATTAATCATCAATCACGAACCAACAAAGAAAACATAGCACTCCAAACCAAAATGCTCATAGCGGTTATAACAATTGGATTTTTTCTAATCTGTATCACCTCATTTTTAGCCATAAGCGGATTGAAATACGATTATGAAGCAAATTTTCCAGGTCCTATCAAAGAAATACAAAAGCTTAAAAATATTCAGGATTTTTTTATCATCGACATCATGCACTACATCAATCAAAAAACAGATATATCTTCAAATAGAAATCAAATGCTTATTTTATGGAATCAATATAAAGAATATCGCAAACCTACTAGTAATTTTTTTGACTACTTCAAGAAAATTTATGGCAAAATATTTTGGCAAGAAAATTATCTAAAAATTATGCAATACACTGATCTAGAAGAACAAGAAGTGCAAAAAGTAGATAATATTATCAAGACCACCGATGCCCTATTTACTAAACTCTATAACAAAGAATCTAAAAATTACAAAGCAGATATTAAAATTCTCATAGGCCAAAGCGTTCAAATCAACCAACTCATTTCAAATGTTATTGCCTTGCATTTAAAAATTGTTATACTCAAAAACTCCTCAACCAATGTTATCTACAAAATAACCTTATTGCTTTTGATTATTTTTATGTTTGTAGTCATTTTTATGGTCTTATTTTTATCTAATTTAGTTCTGAAGTACATCAAAAGCATTAACGAAAAACTCCAAGAGAGAGTCAATCAAAAAACAAAAGAACTCAAAGAAATCAATAAAAACCTTCAAAAGACCATTGAAAGAGAAGTTGAAGAATCGCGAAAAAAAGATCAGATTATGTACCAACAAGCTCGTCTTGCGTCTATGGGAGAGATGATACAAAATATAGCTCACCAATGGAGACAGCCCTTAAATTCAATGATAATACTTATACAAAGCTTTAAGGTAAAATTCTACAATGGTAAGCTTGATAAAAAATTCATTGAGTCCCAAACAGAAGATGGAATACGAATCGCCAAAAATATGTCAGCAACAATAGAAAATTTTAGAAATTTTTTCCGTCCAAACAGAAATAAAAGTGAATATTCTATCAAAGAAACGATAGAGGACACGATTAAAATACTCAATCCTACTCTGGAGCAAAAAAATATTTCTGTCCATATTGATATGAATGAAGATATTTTATTTTATGGATATGAAAATGTACTCGCTCAAGTTTTTGCAAATCTAATAAAAAACTCTTATGATGCAATGACAGAACGAAACATAGAAAATCGGGAATGTGAATTCTCAATAAAAGTAGAATCTGAATATGTTTATATTGAAGTAAAAGATAATGCACAAGGAATAAAAAACGATTTTATTGATAAAATTTTCGATCCTTATTTCACAACCAAACATAAATCAGTTGGAACTGGAATTGGACTCTATATGACTAAAGAGATAATAGAAAAACAAATGTACGGCACAATTTCAGTCTCCAATTCAAATTGGATAAGTAAATTTTCTGGAAAAAGTTATTATGGGGCTATTTTTTTGATAAAATTACCCGTAAAACAAAATCAACAAAAGGATAAACATGGACAAATATAGCAATCTCAAGAATCTCACCGTTCTTTACGTAGAGGACGATGAAGATACCCAACGCATCACATCAATCGTGCTTGAGGACTATGTGGGTAGATTGATACTCGCTAGAAATGGTCAGGAAGCTCTGAATATTTTCGATACCCACAATATTGATATGATTTTAACTGACATCCTTATGCCAAAACTTAACGGAATTGAGCTCATCAAGGCTATTAGAAAGGGAAAAACCAATCCTCATTGCCCCGTGATTATCACAACTGCACACACTGAAGTTCCATACTTGTTGGATGCTATCAGTTTGAAAGTGGATGGTTATATTTTAAAGCCTCTAGATGTAGATGAGCTTTTGACAACTTTACAGAAGGCAATATTGCCAAAACTTCAAGCACTTGAGCTCGAATCTAAAAACCTTCTTATCAATGCTATTTCTGCATTTATTGGTGGTAAAAAAATAGAAATCATTAAATTCTTACTTGAGAATTGTGACAAAGATCATGTTTATTATGGGTCTTATGAAGATATCATTTCCCACTTGAATGTTTCAAAACCAACCATTGTAAAAACATTCAAGCAACTTATTGAAGTGGGACTTCTTATTAAGATCAAGAACAAGGTCTATAAAATCCACCCTGATGTCACCATAAAAGAGAGCTAATCGCTAAAAATATTGACTTTATATGCAAGGTTTGTATAAAATACAAACCTTGCATCACACAACTTCAAAAAATATCCAAGATCTAATTGCTATGCATTTGATTGAGGGAAACTTTCAAGGATATAAATGACCACAGAACAAAATTCCAATGCCTCAAAAAATAGAACTCATACACCCGTAGATGGTTATAGAATAGAAGAACTTCGAACCAAGCCTATGGAAAAACTTATTGACATAGCCAATAAACTTGAAATAGAAAATCCTCAAGAGTATAAACGTCAAGATCTGATGTTTGAAATATTGAAAACTCAAGTCAGACAAGGCGGGTACATACTCTTTACAGGGATTTTAGAGACAACCAACGAAGGCTATGGGTTTTTAAGAGGCATCGATGAAAATTTTACAGACAGTCAGAATGACACTTATGTGAGTCAATCTCAAATCAGACGTTTTGCCCTTAGAAATGGAGATATTGTAACTGGTCAGGTTCGATCTCCAAAAGATCAAGAAAGATACTATGCTTTATTAAAAATAGAAGCGATCAATTATCTGTCTTTGGAAGAGATAAAAAATCGTCCTCTATTTGACAACCTCACTCCTCTTTTCCCAACAGAACAAATCAAATTAGAATACGAACCCACAAAAGTTACTGGCAGAATGCTTGATCTTTTTAGTCCTATTGGAAAGGGACAAAGAGCCCTTATTGTTGCCCCTCCACGAACAGGAAAAACAGAACTGATGAAAGAACTTGCACATGGCATCACCTATAATCATCCTGAAATAGAGCTGATTGTTTTGCTAGTTGATGAGCGTCCAGAAGAGGTCACAGATATGCAAAGAAGCGTCAAAGGACAAGTGTTTAGCTCAACTTTTGATTTGCCTTCAACCAATCACATTCGAGTTGCAGAACTTGCATTAGAAAGAGCAAAACGCAGGATTGAAATGGGTAAAGATGTAGTTATTTTACTTGATTCTATCACTCGTTTAGCTAGAGCTTATAATGCTGTTACTCCTTCTAGTGGAAAAGTTTTAAGTGGGGGCGTAGATGCCAATGCTTTGCACAAGCCCAAAAGATTTTTTGGAGCGGCTAGAAATATTGAGCAAGGTGGGAGCTTGACAATCATCGCAACAGCACTCATAGAAACTGGATCAAGAATGGATGAAGTTATTTTTGAAGAATTCAAAGGAACGGGAAATAGCGAAATTGTACTAGCTAGGAATATCGCTGATAGAAGAATCTATCCTGCATTTGATATTCTTAAATCAGGAACCCGAAAAGATGAGCTTCTCTTGGGCAAAGATAAGCTAACAAAAATTTGGATGTTACGAAATGTAATGCAACAAATGGATGATATTGAAGCTCTAACCTTTATCTATTCAAAAATGCAAAAAACTAAAGACAATGAAGAATTCCTCAATATGATGAATGAAAAAGAGTAATATTAATTGAAAGCAGGTATATTTGATAGTGGTGTGGGCGGATTAACCGTTCTTAAAAGCATACTAGAAGCCAAAATGTTTGATGAAATCATCTATTATGGAGATACTGCTAGAGTTCCTTATGGGGTAAAAGATAAAGAAACAATTATTAAATTTTCTCTTCAAGCTCTTGAATTTTTTGCTTCTCATCAAATAGATATTCTTATTGTTGCCTGCAATACTGTAAGTGCATATGCTTTAGAGGAGATGCAAAAATCAAGTCCTGTGCCCGTAGTTGGTGTCATAGAACCTGGAGTTTGGGCACTGAAAAATAAAATAACCCATAAAGATGCATCTATTTTGGTTATTGGCACTAAGGCCACCATTGCCTCTTTGCAATATCAAGACAAGCTTAGAGTAAATGGCTACACATCTGTTCAAGGACTTGCTACTGGGCTCTTTGTTCCTATTATTGAAGAGGATATTAAAGATACTAAAGTACTAAAAGCAACAATGAAATATTATTTTTCTCATATCTCAATACCTCCTGAAGCTATCATCTTGGGCTGTACGCACTTCCCATTGATTACCTCATCTATTGATGAATACTTTAACCACCAAAGTATTCTTATCCATTCTGGAGAAGCCATCACTGATTATCTATACAGACACCATCAGATCTGTATGAATGCTATTTTAGGAGAAACAAAATTAAAGCTCTATGCCTCATCTTCTCCCTCTTCTTTGGAATTAATCGCAAATAAATGGCTTAATAGCCCCCAATCTTTTATTGCAGATTAGATTGAAAATTTTAATCATTTATATTAAAATTTAGCATAACCTCTTCAATAATTACTAATTTTATAATTTAGTTGCATTATATTAGAATTTTTTTGATAGAATTTAAAAATTTATTTCAGAAAAAGAGATCAGAAATGATTAAATTCGTTTTAATATTAGGGATATTTATTGCGGCGATATTTCTACTTATTCCAAACAGTGAAATATTAAACAATCTAGGCATTATCACTATAGCCATCTATTTTTTTGCAGGTGTTGGATATCTGTTGCTCATATTATTACTTTGGCTAATTTTTAATATAAAAAAAACACCTATTGAAATACTAGATGAATACATTCACAAAAAGATCTTTATAGCCCGTAAGCAACCAAAGCAAACAGATATTAATGATATTTAAGATTTCAATTCAGCTATAAAGCCTCTATCAAGACCACTGAAGTCCTTATAAAAAGTAGCCTTATACCCATGTTCTTTGAGGAATAAATCTAGAGATCCTCTCTGATCATAGCCTATCTCACACGCTAGAAATCTTACTTTTTTCTCATAAGCAAGTTTTATAATAGATTTTAATAATTCATCTCCTATGACCCCGCCAAATAAAGCGGTTTTTGGTTCATAAAGAACATTTTTTTCAAGCGGATAATCCTGAGCGATATAAGGAGGATTTGAAACTAAAATTTCAAAACTTCCTTCAACTCCATCAAGTAGATTTGTGCGAACAAGTTCTATCCTCTCTTGAAGTCTATTTGAACGGGTACTAAAAAAATCAATATTGGTTTGTGCAACTTCAATAGCCAACATGGAAATATCAGTCGCAGTGATATTTATATCTAAATAAAGGAGGCCTAGAATAACCGAGATGACACCGCTTCCTATACCAATTTCTGCAATATTCTTAATGTGATGTTCTATAATTAAAGGTTTAATTTTTTCTATAAGAATTTCTGTTTCAGGTCTAGGAATCAAAACCCTATTATCTACATAAAAGTTATACCCATAAAAACCAGCACTCTGAGTGATATACTCAATCGGTTCACCTGAGTTCCTTCTAGAAATACATTCTTTAAATATATCAAGCTCACAGGCTTCAATCTCTCTATCTCCCCAAGTATGGAGCCATTCCCTAGTGCAATCCATAGCAAAACTCAAAAGGAGCTCTGATTCAAGTCCAGCACGAATATTTTGATCACAACCCTTATTCAGAAATTCTCTTCTAGCATATGAAAGAGCCTCAAGAACATTCAATTCATTTCTCCATATGATAATCTAAAGCTCTAAGACGCTCTAGTAATGGAGGATGAGTATAATAAAAAAATATGTAAGCAGGATGAGAACAAGGGAAAGATTTATTTTCATTCACTAGCCTTATCAACGCTTCAGCAAGACATCTTTTATTTGTAAGATTGGATCCATATTCATCTGCACGATACTCAGCCTTCCTGCTAAAATATCCAATGATAGGCATTGCCCAAAAAGATACCACAGGAGAAATAAGCAACAAAAATACAATAGTGAGTCCTGAGCTTGGAAAAACACCTAATCCCTCAAACACAGAATCAGGAATACTTCCAGCAACAAAAAATAACACGAACAGGAGTATGCCCATAATGGTGATATTTTTGATGATATCTTTATGCTTAAAATGGCCTAGTTCATGTCCTAAAATAGCAAGAAGACCTTCTTGACTCACTTTTTGAAGCAATGTATCAAACAATACCACACGTTTAGATCTACCCAATCCTCCAAAATAAGCATTCAAACGCCCATCTCTTTTACTAGCATCCATTACAAAAATACCACTACTTTTAAACCCAACTTTCATCATCATTGACTCTATTTTTTTACTCAAAGCCTCATCATTTAATGGGGTAAATTTATTAAAAATAGGGGCTATAAGCGTTGGATAAAGAACATTTGCCAAGATTGCAATTCCAAAAATCAAAAAGAAACCATATAGCCACCAATAATAAAAATTCTGGATAATTTCTATGATAAGAAATACAACAATTCCGCCAATAACTATGAGCATCACAAGACTCTTGAGCAAATCTTTTAAATACAAGCTAAAAGAACTTTTATTAAACCCATACCTTTTATCTAGCACCATCTGGGTATAGTACCCTAGGGGTAGAGAAACTATAAACCCAATTAACAAAAACACCATCACATAAGCTAAAGAAATAATATTTTGGTTCTCTCCCCAATCTCTAGAGAGATCTTGAAGCCAACTCAAACCGACATAAACCCATAATATAAACATTACAGCATCAACGATGCTTGAAATATTTGAGAGCTTGAGCTTAGCCAAAGAATAATTAGCTGCATCTACATAATCATCAGGAGATAAGATAACAGGATCTTTTTTTAAACTGAGTCTTATGTGTTTTGACTGCAAGTAATTTAAAATGATATTTGGAATAGTGTAGAAAAATATATAAATGAACCCTAAAAAATAGAGCATAGAGACCTTTCGTTTTTTAAGATTTAGAAAATTCTACACTAAAAGCATAAATCCATACGAAATTAAATCGCTTTTAACCCCTAATTTATTAATATAATAAAAAAACTCTAAGGCCTAGTAAATGAAAAAAATGAAACAAACTAAATACATTTTTGTGACAGGAGGAGTATTGAGCTCCCTTGGAAAAGGAATTTCATCTTCTTCGATTGCAACACTACTCAAGCATTCTGGATATGATGTTTCTATCGTAAAGATTGATCCTTATATCAATGTGGATCCAGGCACAATGAGTCCATTAGAGCACGGTGAGGTGTTTGTAACTTTTGATGGGGCTGAGACAGATCTTGATATAGGACACTATGAAAGATTTCTCAATACCAACTTCTCTAAACAAAACAATTTCACAACAGGGCAAATTTATCTTTCTGTCATAGAAAATGAAAGACAAGGAAAATATTTGGGTAAAACCATTCAGATTGTTCCTCATATTGTTGATGAAATAAAACACAGAATCAAAAATGCTGGGAAAGGCAGTGATTTTTTAGTCGTAGAACTTGGAGGAACAGTCGGAGATATTGAAGGTATGCCATATCTAGAAGCAATGAGACAGATGAAACACGAACTAGGTAGTGATTTTGTCATCAGTATTCATGTGACATTGATTCCCTTAATAAGAGCCATTGGAGAACTCAAAACCAAGCCGACTCAACACTCTGTACAAGAGCTTCGTCGCATTGGAATCTCTCCGCAGATTATTTTAGCTCGTTGTGAAAAACCGCTCAGCAAGGATTTAAAGAAAAAATTAGCCTTAAGTTGTGATGTGGATGATGATAGCGTGATTGTCGCAGAAGATGCTGAAAGTATTTACAAATGCCCTATCAACTTTTTAAAAGAAGATATTCTTACTCCTGTCGCTAGAAGGTTTAAACTCGGGGAACTCAAACCAAAAATGGATGAATGGGATATGCTAGTAAAAAAAATTATTTCCCCAAAAAATTCCATCATGATTGGTTTTGTGGGAAAATATTTGAGCTTAAAAGAATCTTATAAATCCCTTACTGAAGCACTCACTCACGCTGGAGCAAATACAGATACACGCGTGAATATCAAATGGATAGATAGCGAAAATTTAGATAGCAAAACTCTTTTCGAACTTGAAGATGTAGATGGGATACTTATTCCAGGTGGGTTCGGAGAAAGAGGAGTAGATGGGAAAATGGAGGCCATCAAATATGCTAGAGAAAACAAGATTCCTTTTTTAGGGATTTGTCTTGGAATGCAATTGAGTATCGTTGAATTTGCTAGAAATGTTTTAAATATCAAAGATGCAAATTCAACTGAATTTGATACAAAAACAACAAACCCTTTGATTTATTTGATTGAAGATTTTATTGATCAACAAGGAAATGAGCAAATTCGCACTCACCAATCTCCTATGGGTGGCACAATGAGACTTGGAGAATATGAATGCAAAGTCAAAAAAGGATCCCAACTTGCTAAAGCATACAACAACTCTCTTTTAATAAAAGAAAGGCATCGTCACCGCTATGAAGCCAACCCAAAATATCGAATCTCATTAGAATCAAATGGAATGATAGTGAGCGGAGAATCATCTAGTGGGCTGATTGAAGCCATAGAGATTGAAAAACATCCTTTCTTTGTAGGGGTGCAATTCCATCCAGAATTTACCTCAAGACTCCAAAGTCCTAACCCCATCATACTAGAATTTGTGAAAAAAAGTTTGGAGTTTGCAGGAAAATGACTACCCCGCTTGACAAAAAAGAAATACGGCATTTGTTAGAGAATAGGTTTAAAGATGATCCTTATAACTCCATCAAACAGTTGCCTCACCCTAAAGAATTAAAAGATTCTCAATACGCTGCTAAAATTATTACAAAAGGTATGAAAGAAAACAAAAAAATCCTCATCGTGGGAGATTACGATGTAGATGGAATCACTTCAAGCGTTATAATGATGAAATTCTTTGATATGATTGAATATAAAAATGTAGATTACGTCATTCCCAATCGTTTTACTGATGGCTATGGAATCAGTCAATCCATCATTGAAAGAAATTTAGCTGATATTATCATCACTGTAGATAATGGAGTGAGTGCTTTTGAATGTGGTCAATATTGTTTAAAAATGGGTATCACGTTCATCATCACAGATCATCATATCATTAAAGAAAATCTCCCTCAAGCAGATGCGATTATCAATCCGCAACAAAAAAACTGTTCTTTTCCTCAAAAAGAAATTTGTGGAGCAACTATAGCGTGGTATCTATGCAATGCAATCAAGTTAGAAATGGGAATAGATATTCCAGTTGCAGATTTGCTTGACTTGGTTGCTATCGCAACAATTGCCGATATGATGCCATTAATCAAGATAAACAAACTCCTTGTGAAAGTTGGATTAAAAAAATTCCAAAACTCTCCCTCCCCTTATGCTAACTTACTAAAGACCTTTACCAAAAAAAAATTCATCACCTCTGAAGATGTTGCCTTTTATATCGCACCTTTGATAAATAGTGCAGGCAGAATGGGGGATGGAAAAATAGCAGCAGAATTTCTGCTTAGCCAAAGACAAAATAACGCTAAAGAATTATTTGATAAATTAATTCAACTCAATAAAAAAAGAAAAGTCATTGCACAAGAAATCCTAACTCAAAGCGAAAACTCTTCTCTTATATGTGATAACTGTATCATTTCTTATGGAGAAAATTGGCACGAGGGGGTATTGGGGATTGTGGCAGCAAACCTAGCAAAAAATCACAAAAAACCTGCGATTGTATTGAGTAAAAAAGGAGACATTTTAAAAGGAAGTGCTAGAAGTTATGGGAATATCAATCTTATAGCAACCTTGCAAACCCATAGTCATTTTTTCCTAGAATTTGGAGGACACAACAAGGCAGTGGGATTAAAAATGAAGGAAGAAAATCTTGAAAAATTCTTTCAAGCTATGAGTGAATTCCAAATGCCTGAATGTGCGGAAGAAGAAAATCCAGAGATATTAGGAATGATTGACATCAAAGATATAGATGAAGCCCTTCTTGATATGCTAGAAGAGTTTCAACCTTATGGGCAAGGGAACCCAACCCCTATCTTTATCTCAGAAAATCTTAGAATTTCTTCAAGCACATCCATCAAATCCTTACATCAAAGTCTTGATTTGAGCTCAGATACAAGCACAAAAAAAGCGATAAATTTTTTTGCCAAAACATTTTTTGAACCAAACGAATATGTGGATGTTAGCTTCAATTTACAAAAAGATAATTTTAGCAATGAAGCAGTGATGATATTAAAAACGATCCAAAAATGCCCTTCGTGACTAAAACTTTTCATTTAGATACCTCAAAGAAGGCTTTTTTATTTATTATGGAAGTTTTGGGTTGTTCGCAAAAACAAGCTCAAAAGCATCTTGATAAAAATAGACTCAAGCAAAACCATCTCCCTATTCATAAATCGCAGAGCATCATAGGGGATGTTTCGCTGACCTATTTTAAGCCCACATCTTTAAATTTAGAACCTATTTTTATCACTCCTTATTTTGTTATCTATGATAAACCACCCAATCTTTTAGTACATCCAAAAGGTTATTTTGAACATTTTAGCTTATGTGATGAGATTAAAGCCCGTTTTGGAAAAGAGGCTAATCCCATCCATAGGCTTGATTATGAAACAAGCGGTTTAATTATGGCAAGTATAGATAAAAAATTTGAAGCAGAATTAAAGGGTCTTTTTGAGAATAAAAAAATTTATAAAACCTATAGCGCTATCACAGAAGGAAAAATAAGCTCTCCTCAAATCATAAATCTTCCTATTTGTGTTCCTAATAAAATAACTAAATATCAAGATTTAGGCATCAAATGCAAAATATCAAGCAATGGCAAACCTGCTCTCACAAAAATATTTCCTCTTAATTATAATGAAGAAAAAAATATGACCTTACTAAAAGTAATCCCTATCACAGGCAGAACCCATCAAATTCGCATACATCTTGCAGAAATCGGGCATAAAATTGTAGGAGAACCTCTTTATGGTGTTAGCGAACAAAAAGCTAGAGAGTATTTGAATAATAAATTCTCTACTAGTTCTCCTAGCTTAATGCTCCACGCACAAAGTTTAGATTTTAAATATAAAAATATTTCTTATCATATCAAGAGTCATAAATACCTAGATTTTCCAAATATAAAAAAATAAAATCAATTCCTATTATCTTGTAATTGCCCCTATTTCACCCCAAGTTTTTCATAAAATCTCTTGTGTGAATAAAAAAGGGAGAAATAAATGGATACAAACAACAAAAGGCGAGGATTTCTAACAAAACTGTCTTTGGGAATTGTAGCTGCAGGAATAGGAGTGAAAAAAGCGGAGGCTTTTACTCTTAAAAATCCAGGTAGAGACAATAAAGATCCAAGATACATAGGACAGAAAAACAAACGTTTTGGAATGGTGATTGATTTACGAAAGTGCGTGGGATGTCAAGCTTGCACAGCATCTTGTAAAAGCGAAAATAAAGTTCCCACTAGTCAATATCGAACGTATGTTCCAGAATATGAATTGGGTGCTTTTCCAAATGTGAGAAAAGCTTTTTTACCCCAACTATGCAACCATTGTGAAAACCCAGCTTGCGTGAGTGTTTGCCCAACAGGAGCAACATTTAAAAGAGAAGATGGCATCGTGTTAGTTGATGATAGTGTTTGTTGGGGGTGTGGATATTGTATCAATGCCTGTCCTTATGATAAAAGGTTTTTCAATACAAAAACACAAGTTGCCGATAAATGCACCTTTTGTGCTCATCGCGTTGATAAAGGACTACTCCCAGCATGTGTAGAAACTTGCGTAGGCGGAGCTAGGGTCTTTGGAGATCTCAATAATCCAAATTCTGAAGTTTCAAAACTTCTAAACACTTTTTCAACTTCTGTGATGAAGCAAGATCAAGGAACTAAACCTAGAGTTTTTTATATAGGATTAAATAGTCAAATATCTGATGTGCCTGTAAGTGAAGCGGTATTAGATGATTTGATGAAAAAAATGGACAAGTCTGTAATGCACGAATGGAGTACAGCTTACAAGGAAGGAGAATAAATTATGTATGATATGATTTTAAATACAATCAATACAATCACACCAGCGAGACCTTGGGGGATTGATGTCCCTAATTATTTTTGGTTCACAGGAAGTTCGGCAGCGGCATTTATTATTTCAAGTTTTGCACACGTTTTTGGTATGAAGCAATACAAGCCCATCGCAGGATTTGCTTTACTAGTTGCCTTTGTGCTTTTAGCTGCTGCACCATTAAATCTTATTGATGATTTAAAGCAACCAGGAAGAATCTTTAATTTTTTTATGTACGGATGGGAAAACTTCCCAACTTCTCCTATGAAGTGGGGGGTTTTATTACTGATATCTTATCCTATTTTGATTTTATTTGAAGCTTTAGTGTTGTATCGAGAATATTTCGTTCAATCCTATGAAAAGACCCATAGCGTGTTTTTAAAAAAGATTTACAAAATAGTTGCTTTAGGACGAATGCAATCAGGGATAGCAGCAGAAGAAAAAGATCATAAAATAGGCTTTATTTTGGGTGCAATTGGGATTCCTCTAGCACTGAGTGTGCATGGATATACAGGATATATTTTAGGAGTAACACACGGGATAGCTCTTTGGCATACACCTTTGATGCCAATATTGTTTTTGGCCTCAGCAATGGTCTCTGGAACAGGACTTTTAATAGTTATTTTACCCTTATTTCAGAGATTCTTCACCGACTTTGGAAAAGTTGATCGTGAAATGTTGGCTAGGTTGGTGAATCTTTTATCTTGGTTCATTGTGATTGATTTAGTGATTAGATTCTTTTGGCTCACATTTGCGATACCTTTTAATGGAGAAGAAAAATATTCTCTGATGAGATTCTTTGGAGCAAATTTGTTTGAAATTATCTCAATTGAATATGTTTTATGTTTGTTTGTGCCTATGCTCATTGGTTTTATTCCAAAGCTTCGCAAAAATTTATTTCTATCAATCTTTGGAGCTATTATCTGTGCAATTGGAGTATGGGATTTCAGATGGAATACTGTTATTGGTGGAGAGAGTATAGGGAGAACAACGCCAGGTCTTTTGAATTATTCTCCAAGTTTTTTTGGTCAAGATTCAATTGTTTCAGTGCTTTCAAATTGGGGAGTGTTTATCGCTTTACTCTGTATCATAATGGCGCTATTCCCCTGGGATAAAGAAATGAATAAATACTACAAATAAAAGGTGGAGATTATGAAAAAAAGTAGAAGAAATTTTTTAATCGGGACAGCTGTCGTTACAGGCGTTGCAGGTATAGGTGGGTATAATGAAATGCTTCGCACTGTGGCGTCTTTAAAGGACAAAGGAGAACGTGCCAAAGACCCCGTGTATGGATCTGCTGCAAATGTAGAATCACAAGTAATTGATGGAAACATAGTTTTCAACACAGAATACAAATTAGCTCCAAGTGTGTGCAATGGCTGTACTACATTTTGTGGTATTCGAGTAAAAGTTGATAAAAAAACCAATCAAGTACTCCGAACTTTTGGAAATCCTTATAGTCTTTTATCTTCTGATCCTTGGCTTGCTTATAAAACACCCATAAAAGATAGTTTTGTTTGGACATCTGGTTTTCAAGATTCTGGAATCAATAATCGATCCACTGTTTGTGCAAGAGGAAACATCATATATGACAAAATCAATAGCGATTTTAGAATCACAAAACCTCTCAAAAGAGTTGGGAAAAGAGGCGAAAATAAATGGGTAGAAATATCCATAGAAGATCTCATCAAAGAAATTATAGAAGGTGGGGATCTTTTTGGGGAGGGCAAAGTAAAAGGTCTTAAAGATATTAGAAATTTGCAAACTCCTATTGATAAAGATAATCCAGAGTATGGATCAATGGCAAACAAACTTTGCGTTGTAGGGACCACTGATGAAGGCAGACAAAAGGCAATGATGCAAAGATTCACTAAAAGCTTTGGAACAGTTAATTTTATGGGACATACTGGAACTTGTGGGCTTTCAATGAGATCTGGAGAAGCTGCATATTTAGGAGATTTTAAGGCTTATCCGCATCTAAAACCTGATTTTGAAAATACAAAATTTCTCTTAAACATTGGGACAGCACCAGCACAAGCAGGAAATCCATTTAAAAGACAGGCCAAACTTCTAGCTAAAGCTAGAACTGATGGCGAATGTAAGTATGTGACTATTACACCTATCCTTACAAATAGCGATACAATTTCTGCTGGAGATAGATCTAAATGGTTACCAATAAAACCTGGTGGGGATCTAGCTTTTGTGATGGCGATGCTACGTGTGATCATGCAAGAGAATTTATACAATGAATCCTATCTATCTATCCCAAGCGAAGAATCTAAAAATACTCTCAAAGAAGTAAGCTATACCAATGCTTCACATCTAGTAATAGTAGATGGAAAGCAATCAGGTCATATACTATCTGATGAAAATGGAAACTACGTTATAGATAAAAAAGATGGGAAACTCAAAAATGCAAAAAATGTCCTAGAAGCAAATATTGATTTTGATGGACAAATAAGCTTTCAAGGCAAAAAAATACGAGTTAAAACAGCTTTTAAACTATTAAAAGAAAGTGCATTTTTATATTCTATTGAGGAATATTCAAATCTTAGTGGAGTGAGTGTAAAAGATATAGAAAATCTAGCAAAGGAATGGACAAGCTATGGAAGAGAAGTCGCTGTAGATTGTCACGGTGGCACAATGCAGACAAATGGATTTTATACTACTTATGCCATTATGATGCTAGGTGCGATGGTTGGAAATCTTAACCACAAAGGAGGTATGAGTATTGGAGGAGGCAGATACCCTGATTTTGATGGGATAAAATACAATCTTTTTGCAATCCCTAATAAACCAGAGGCAAAAGGAGTGAGGATTGATAGAGCTAAGATGAAATATGAGAATACTACCGAGTACAAAAATAAGGTAGCAAATGGAAAGAATCCTTACCCTTCAAAATATATGTGGTACCCCCTCAGCAACGCTCTTGAAAATGAAGTTATCAGCAATAGTGCTTTGAGTTATCCTTACAAGCTTGATGTGCTCATCACTTGGGCAGCAAATCTTATTTATGAACAACCTGGATCGCCTTTCATTGAAGATCTTTTAAAAGATCCTAAGAAAGCTATCCCTCTTTATATAGCCATTGATCCATTTATCAATGATACAAGTAAATATGCAGATTATGTAGTACCTGATAGTGTGATGTATGAAACTTGGGGGATTGTATCGCCTTGGGCAGCCACACAAACCAAAGCAAATCATCTGCGTTTCCCTATCATTAAAAGCAAAAATGCAACCTTCAAAAATGGTGAACCTATCACGATGGATAGTTTTGTTATTGAACTTGCTAAGGCAATGAATTTACCAGGTTTTGGGAAAAATGCTCTTGTTGGAAAAGATGGTTCAAAATATGACCTGAACAAACCTGCTGATTTGTATTTGCGTTCTTTTGAGAATCTTGCATTGCTTGATGAAAATCCGCCTGAAGCAACTCAAGAAGAAATGACAATCAGTGGAGTAGATGAATATGAAGATGAACTCAAGAGGGTTTGCGGGGCAAATTGGAAAAAAACTGCCTATGTGATGTGTCGTGGAGGAAAATTTGCTTCCAAAGAAGAATCTTATAGTGACAATCAGATAAAAAAATCCTATAGCAAACCCATTCAGATTTATAATGAAATTTTAGCAACAACAAAACATTCCATCACAGGAGAAAAGCTAAGTGGTGTGCCAAAATACTATCCTCAACGATTCAATAATGGCAAAGAACTATATAATAATCAAAACAAAGAGTATCCTCTTTTAGTCTTTGGTTATAAATCTAATGTATTATCACCGCTTAGTGGGGCTAGTAATGCACTTAGAGACATACGTTATAGCACCTATTTTGATATGAATTTAAAAACCGCTCAGCATTATGGAATCAAACACGGAGATATCATTCGTGTCATCTCTCCTAGTGGAGAAGCTGAGGGGATGTGTCGCATCAAAGAAGGGATTATGCCATTTAGCATTGGTATTGAACATGGCGGAAGCAGAAGAGGTGAGGGAGGTGTTGATATTATCATCGGAGAAAAAATGATAAAAGCAAACCCTGCTATCAAAACTGGAGTTAATATTAATTTGATAGGATTAGTCGATAAAGACAGAGGAGGAACATTGAGCGATTTCGTGATCGGATCTTGTGCTAGAAATGCCCTACCTGTAAAAGTGCAAAAGGTTCTTTGATGGGATTTGAGATACAGATTTTTAAAACCAAAAGTATCTTGTATGTCGAAGATGAAAAAGGTCTTCGTGAGAATATTGGAGAAATATTAAATCTGTATTTTGAAGAAGTTTTTTTAGCAAGTGATGGAGAAGAAGCACTCGATCTTTTCTATCAACATCATATTGATGTTCTGATGGTGGATGTCTGTATGCCAAAAATGGATGGCCTAACCCTTATTAAAACCATCAGAGAAACCAATAAAAAAATCCCTGTTATAGTTCTCACAGCTCATAATGAGCAAGAATATCTCAAACGTGCAGTAGAGTTAAATATCACGCGTTATCTTTCTAAGCCATTTTCCAAATCCTCTTTGCAAGATGCACTGATATCTTGCTCTGATTGGATAACTTGTATATTGGGTGGGCTTGTGGTGAATGCAGGAAAAGGAGTGGCCTATGACACACTCAATAAAGCTTTTGTGATTGAAGATAAAAAAGTTTATCTGAGCAAAAAAGAATACCAACTTTTAGAGTTTTTTCTCATCAATCGTGAAAGAGTTTTTGAATTTAATGATATTCTTAATGAAGTCTATGATAAAGATGTGAGCAAAGAAGCCTTAAAATCAACTATTAAAACTCTACGCAAAAAAGCACCTGGCCTTAAAATCCAAAATGTATTTGGCAATGGCTATATTTTCCACTGATTCTTCTATCTCAACAAAAACCAAAACGATGGTCTTGGTATTAGGGCTTTTTGTATTTATTCTTGGCATCTTTTTTTATTTTCGCTATCAAGACATTCAGACAGAAGATCAAAAAAATCAACGTATTTATAAAAAACAGATCCAAAATATTTTTAATATTTCCCTTAGAGACATCACTTCTTTTTTTATCAATCGAGCATTTGGAAACATAGATTCTTATGGTATTACAAATGCCTTGAAAACAAAAAATGTTGCTTTATTGAAATCTTTATCTTTGAATAGATTTGAGGTGTTAAAAAATGAAAATCCTTATCTTAAAGATATGATTTTTTATGATAGTAAACTAAATAGACTTGTTAAAATGGGGGATTCAAACTTAAGAAATAAAAAAATCAAATTTCTAGATTTCAAAGACAAAAAACCAAAATATGGTTTTTTTATCAATGATAATTGTGTCACCTATAATGTTTTGGTTCCTATTTATGAAAGTGAATTTTTAGGAGTATTGGAATTTGTATTTTCGATAGAATTTTTTTCTAAAAAAATTTCTGAATATGGATATGGAAAAGGATTTACATTCATATTAAAAGAAAAAATTCCTCAAAATAGCAAAATAATAAATAAAAATTATATTTTACAATCAAATGAAAAATTCACTCCATCCCAACAAAGATTTCTAAAAACTGCTCCTTTAGAAGAAAATAAAAAATATATTTTTGATAATCATCTCTTTATCTCCCATTCATTTGATCTACGCTCATATGATGGTAAAAATATCGGGAAGTTTGTTCTTTATCAAGATATTAGTTCTTCTTACAACAAGATCAAGTACACTTTTTATCAAACTATATTTTTTGCGGTTATTACTTTTATATTGCTTTTTTTTATTCTCAATTATGGTTTTGATGTTCTCTTTGATCGTTTAGAAAAATCCAATCGAGAGCTCAAACTCAAACAAGAAGAACTTAAAAATTTCAATGCAAACCTAGAAACTAGAGTCTCTGAAGAAATAAGACGCAGAATGCACAAAGAAGAAGAAGTAAGGCTTAAAGAGGGAATTTTATTGCATCAAAGCAAAATGGCCTCTATGGGCGAAATGATTGGAAACATAGCCCATCAATGGAGACAACCTCTATCTGAACTTGGATCCATCCTTGCAAATATAGGCTTATATCAAGAAATGGGCAAACTTGATGAAAAAAAACTTGTCCAAAAAATTTCTGAAGGAGAAAATCTTATTTTGCATATGAGTAACACGATTGATGATTTTAGAAATTTTTTTAGTGCCGATAAACAAAGGAGTGTCTATAGTGTGAATCAAATGTGTCATAACACATTAGCACTGATTGATTCTGCACTCAAAAACCACTTTATACAACTAGAAATAATAGCTGAGCGAGAAATTTTTACCGATGGTTACCCTCAAGAATTCTCTCAAGCTCTTTTGAATATCTTAGGAAATGCAAAAGATGTATTACTAGAAAAAGGAGTGAAGAAGCCCAAAATAACCCTTCAGATTGAGGCCATAGAAGATAAAATAAAAATATCTATCAAAGACAATGGAGGAGGAATCAAACTATCCCCGATTGAAAAAATCTTTGAACCCTATATATCGACCAAACAGGGAATGAATGGCACAGGAATTGGTCTATATATGAGTAAGATTATTATAGAGAAAAATGTGAATGGAAAATTGATCGCATACAATGACAAGTCTGGTGCGATATTTGAAATTTGGCTAAAACTTGCCAATCATATAAATGAAACAAAACAAGATCAATCTCTTAAAAACTTATAAAGCAAATGATATACAAAAATTCTTCATATAAAGAGGAGATTAATTATATTTGATATAAAAACACTCTTTAACCAAAGAGTGTTTTTTAGAAAAAATTAAATAGGCATCACACGGATATTTTTATCAAGATTTTGTTGCAAGACATCCTCTATAGCAAAAAGAGTTCCTGTAGTAGCACTACTGCAACCATTACAATTGCCCATATAACGAATGTAAATATCAATATATCCATCACTAGTGTCTTTGATATCAATGATCTCCATGTCGCCTCCATCCATCATCAACATAGGCCGAACGGTATCATCAATTGTTTTTTCTACCGCCCTCACTTTTTGCACAGTTGTCATATCCTTGAAAGATAATTGTCCATTTGCAGACTTCTGCAGACTTTCTTTAAGTTTTTCAGCCTCCATCTCAGCCCTGACGCCCTCTAAAATATCTACGAGATAATATTTTCTCTCTTCATGGCCACCAGGCTTGATACAACTCTTGCAAAAAGCTCCTGCCTTTGTATAATTAGTGATCTCTTCAACGCTCTTAAGATCATTAATTTGAATTACCTCCCTGATGGTGCTAAGACTCACTCTAGCACACTCACAAACAATAATTTCATCTTCAAAGTCTTCTGCATTTTTACCCAAATAAATCCCTGCAGCTTTCTTGATAACATCATATGCCATCACCGAACAGTGCATCTTTTGACCAGGCACAGCAGGAGTATCAGGATCGTCCCTAAGTGCTCTTTCAACATCAATATTTGTGATTTTTACAGCTTCTTGTACGGTTTTTCCAAGACAAAGCTCAACCATCATATCAGAACTAGCAATAGCAGTTCCGCAACCAAAACTCTTGAATCTAGCATCAACAATAACATCATTTTTATCCACAAGCCAATAAAGCCTAACTGCATCTCCACAAGCCTCAGCTCCATAATCAGCGACTACAAGCTTAGCTTCTTTGGTTTTAGCATCATCTTCTGTAAGAACCCCTAAATGTGTAGGGTTATCCATCCTATCGCTAACATTTTTTGAATATGCATCCCAAAGGGCGCCTCCTATCAAATCATTTTTTGCCATTTTTCTTCCTTAATTTGTATCTATTTTGTTGTTCGATTATCATCTATAAGAACTAGAAATTTTTCTCAAACGTTCAATCGCTTTCTTAAACACCTCAATAGTGTAATCAATCTCTTCCTCAGTATTAAAGCGACTCAAAGAAAGCCTTATTGCGGTATGTGCAAGTTCTTTATCTGCCCCTATAGCTACCATCACAGGATTGGCCTCAAGATCTTCACTTGCACAAGCACTTCCTGTTGAGGCAGCTATACCTGCTTTGTTTAAATCCCAAAGCATCGCTTCTCCTTCAATCCCTCTAACGCTTATAAGAGTAGTGTTTGGAACTCTGTGAGATCTATCCCCAATAATAAATACATCATCAATCTTGATCAATGCATCTTCTAGCTTATCGCGTAATTTTGCTACAACCCTGTATTCATAATCCAATCCTTGCACAGCCAGTTTCATCGCTTCGCCCATTCCTATGATATAAGGGACATTAAGCGTACCACTACGCCGTCCACGCATATGTTCTCCTCCGTGCAATAGGGGTGTTAGTTCAACATCTTTTTTGATATACAATCCCCCTATTCCTTTAGGTCCATGAAATTTATGAGCAGAAAAAGACAGAAAGTCTATATTTGCCTTCAGAACATCTATAGGAATCTTACCAATTGCCTGTACTGCATCTGTGTGGAACAAAACTCCAGCTTCTTTACAAATAGCCCCAATTTCTTCAATAGGGAAAATGAGACCCGTTTCATTGTTTGCCCACATAATGCTAACTAGTGCAGTTTTTGATGTGATGGCCTCTCTTACTTGTTGAGATGAAATAGTGCCTTCTTTGTTGATGGGAAGATAAGTTACCTTAACTCCTAAAGTTTCCAAAAATTTACAAGTTGCTCTAACTGCAGGATGTTCAACCTCTGTAGTAATAATATGATCTTTTTGGCCAGTGTAGATCTTGTCAAAATACACACCCTTTAAAACCCAATTATTGCTTTCAGTAGCACAAGAAGTAATAATAATATCATCTTCATTTTGTGCGTTAATCCCCTCATAGAGCTTATTAAAAGCATCGCTTATAGCGGGGTGAATTTCTGTGCCAAATTTGTGCAATGAATTTGGATTTCCGTAATGATCACAAAAAAATGGTTGCATTAATTCTTTTACTTTGGGATCAACCATAGTTGTTGCGTTGTTGTCTAGATATATTCGTTTTTGCATTTCTTCTCCTAATTAAAACAATTTTCATTTGACAAAACTAAAATATTTGTAAAGTGTTAATAGTGGTGTTTTGTCAAGCGAAATGTACAATAAAAAACTTATAAAAGGTTTAAATTTTAAAATTAGAAGGAATTGTACATCACATTTATTAATCTTTCCACACTCTCCTTATATGGAAACTTTTCGTCCTCGCCTTGCTTAAGAAATTCTTCCATAGCAGATTTTTTTTCAATTGCTTCATCAAGCTCACTGTCATTTCCTTTCTGATATGAGCCAATCCTTATTAATATTTCATTTTCTTTGAGTAATGCATAAAGTCTTCGGAACTTTCTTGCAGCTTCTTTGTGCTCAGGAGTGATGATTTCATTGCTAAGCCTAGAAGCGGAGTTTAATATCCCAACAGGGGGGAAAATCCCATAATCAGTCATCTCACGATTAAGAACAATATGCCCATCAAGTATACTACGAGTCTGATCAGCAATAGGATCTGAAAGATCGTCGCCTTCAACCAATACAGTAAAAAAAGCTGTGATTGAACCCTTTCCATCCTCTTTCCCAGCCCTTTCCATTAGTTGGGGCAACAAAGATAATACTGATGGTGGATAACCTTTACTTGTTGGTGGCTCTCCAAGCGCTAGACCAATTTCTCTTTGTGCCATTGCAAAACGTGTCACAGAATCCATCATAAATAGAACATCTTTACCTTGATTTTTAAAATACTCTGCCACCGCCATAGCTGAAAACGCTCCATATTTTCTCATCAATGCAGAATCATCGCTTGTAGCTACAATCAAAACAGTATCACTCAAATCTCCATTGAGATTTTTCTGAATAAATTCAGGAACCTCTCTGCCACGTTCCCCAATAAGTGCAATCACCTTTATGGGTGCTGAACACCCCTTCACAATCATTCCCATTAATGTCGATTTACCCACTCCACTCCCAGCAAAAATACCCATCTTTTGACCCTTGCCACAAGTAAGAAGCCCATCGATGCTCTTCACGCCAACACTAAAAACCTCATCGATAATTCCCCTTCTCATTGCTTTAATCGGAGGTGTGATGGTAGGGGCAAAGGATATATTTTCTAAAGCCCCTTTCTCATCCATAGGGTTACCCAAAGGATCAAGCACTCTACCTAAAACTCCCTCACCCACGGGAAACATCAAACCACTTGTTTCTAGCAAAACCTTATCTCCAGTTTTGTAGCCTTCTATAAAAGAAAATGGACTGAAAGCAAACTTATCATCTTCGCTTACTGTGACCATCCCTAAAGATTCAAAATCATCTGCCCGTCTTATTCTGACAATATCTCCAACTGAAGGAGTGATACCATCTGCATATACAATATTTGAAGAGATTTTTCTTATTGTTCCATATTGAGGCGAAAGATTGATATTTTGTTGGAGTTTGACCTTAAGCTCTTTAAGCGACATTAGGTAACCTTGTAATTTTGCTTTTATTAAAGATTTTTTTGTTAGAATACGAAATTATACTTTAATATTGCTAAGGAATTCTATGAATTTACAGACAAAAAGAATCAATAGTGCAAATGCATCCGTGAGTGGGGAAATCCTCCTTAAAGATCTCGAAAATAAACTAAATAAGATAGCTACCAAGATAAGCAAAACCGTAAAAATGGATGGTTTTAGAAAAGGGAAAGTTCCTCTAAATGTCGTAAAATCTAGATATAAAGAGAATATTGAACAGGACGCACAAAAAGAAGCGGTTGAAGAAATGTTACAACTTGGATTAAAAGAACTCCAAATTGAACCCAAAGATGTGATTGGAGATCCCATCATCACACAATTTGACAAAAAAGACGACTTCATTTTAACCACAATTAAAATCAGCCTAAAACCAAGCTTTAAACTTGAAGATGTGAATGCTTATGTTCCAGATGTAAAGCTCAAGCAAATCACAGATAAAGAAATTGAAAATAGACTCAATGATATTGCTAAAAATAAGGCTCCTTTGATTGAAGCAAAAAAAGATAAAAAACTCGCCAAAGGAGATGTTGCGAATATAGACTTTGAAGGCTTCATAAATGACAAATCATTTGAAGGTGGGAAGGCTGAAGGTTTTGATCTAACTATCGGAAGTGGTCAGTTTATACCAGGGTTTGAAGATGCTCTTATTGGACTAAAAATAGGAGAAAGCAAAGACATCAATGTGAATTTTCCAGAAAACTATCAAGCCTCAGATCTTGCTGGTAAGGATGCTGTTTTTAAAGTCAAATTGAATAAAATTCAAATCAAAGATGAACCAAAGGTTGATGATGAACTAGCAAAATCTCTCCTACCTGAAGAAAAAACTCCCTCTTTGGCTACATTAAAGGAAAAAATAAAAGAACAACTTGAACTTGAAGCCAAAACAAAACTCTACAACGAAGAATTAAAAGAAAAACTGATTGAGAATTTCAACCAAAAAATTGATTTTGATCTTCCTGATCTCATTGTAGAACAAGAGATGGACTTGCTTTTTAGAAATTCTTTAAATACGCTTGATCCCAAAGAACTAAAAGAACTTCAATCTGATCCAAAAAAAGCTCAAGAAAAACGCAATAGTTTCAAAGAGGAAGCACAAAAAAGTGTGAAAATAACTTTCATCGTAGATTTTTTATCCAAGCAAGAAAACATATCTGTAGAGGATAATGAAGTCCTTCAAACTGTGTATTATGAATCAATGATGAGTGGTCAAAATCCAAAAGATATGATTGATTATTACAAAAAAAATAATCTCTTCCCCGCTCTTAAAATGGCGATGATAGAAGATAAAATCCTAGCGTATTTATTGGATAAAAAACTTGCCAAAGAGCCAAAATCCCTGAAATCAAAAGAAGAAAAACCCACTAAAAAATCAAAAACTGAGGCAAAATAATGAATTACATTCCCTATGTCATAGAAAAGACAGGAAGAGGTGAGCGAAGTTATGATATTTATTCTAGGTTGCTTAAAGATCGCATTATCCTTTTAAGTGGTGAGATTAACGACTCTGTTGCTTCTTCTATCGTTGCACAGTTATTATTTTTGGAAGCTGAAGATCCCGAAAAAGATATCAATCTTTATATCAACTCTCCTGGGGGGGTTATCACTAGTGCTTTTAGTATTTATGACACAATGAATTATATCCGTCCTGATATCTGCACTATTTGTATCGGACAGGCTGCTTCAGCTGGAGCATTTTTGCTTAGCTGTGGAACCAAAGGAAAGAGATACTCTCTTCCAAACTCTAGAATCATGATCCATCAACCACTTGGAGGTGCTCAAGGACAAGCCACTGATATTGAAATCCAAGCTAAAGAAATACTCCGTCTTAAGAGTATTTTAAATGCCATTATGGCAAAAAATACCTCTCAAACACTCAAAAAAATATCTCAAGATACAGAAAGAGATTTTTTTATGAGTGCAAAAGAAGCTAAAGATTATGGTATCATTGATAAAATACTCGAAAGAAGTTTAAAGTAGCAAAAAGGCACTAAGATGGGAAACAAAGAAGAAGAAATATCTGATTTTGGTAGTAATATATTTTTTGGGAAATTAGATCCAGAAATCCCTAATCCTGACAAGAATGATGAATTCATTTTAGAAGATCAGGTTGCAGGCAAAATCAGCACGGTTGCACAAAATACAGTAAAAAAACTTGAAGAAGAAGGTCTTCCTGCATTTCCTGCAAACTATCAGCTTTATTTTGAAAGACTTCTTGAACAAGAAGAAACTTCATTTAAACAAAAGATTCAGAGTGTTATGGATCTCCAATCTATGGGAGAAGACAGAGCTGTGGCTTTTGAAAAAAGTGTTAAAGAGGGATTTAAGAATATCAAGCAAATCTTAGATTTTATAGCCGTACTTTACAAAAATCTTCAACTCGTGCAATCAGTTACAGAAAAGCACATGAAAAGTATGGAAAAAATCGATAACAAGATCGTATTATCAAATGCAATTTCTGTATTTTTAAAAGATATTGACAAAGTCAATGATGTAACTTCAGCTCAGCTCAATCAAATCAAAGAACTCTATCAAAAAACCGCTCAAGTCATCTCTGATATCAATAAAAATACTATTTATGATTCTCGCTTTGGAATCTACAATAAGCGTTATTTTATGACTTTGCTTGAAAAAGAAAATAAACTGATGGAAGAATTCACACATTCATCAAGTATTCTCACTATGCAATTAACTAAAGATATTCAAGATAGCATTCAGGACAAATCAACTTTGATGGTTTTACTCAAGAACATTGCCAAGCTTTTACTAAAAACTTCTAGGAGAAGTGATATCATAGGATATATAGGCGATGGCGTGTTTGGAATTGGACTCAAGTATTCTGATATACCCAGTGCAACAAAAGCCGCAGAGAGATTTGTTCATTCTGTCAAAACAACCAATATCTTCTTGGGAGAACGAGATATTTCGCTCAATGTTTCTGTAGGTATCGCAAAAATAATTCCCGAAAGAACCGCCGAAGATTCTTTGGAAGCAGCACTTTCTGCCTTACAGGTAGCACTTAAAGAAGGTTTAGAACTCAATATTTATGCACAAGATCAATCATAATGGCTATCTTAGAGATTTTAAAATATCCTAACAAGGCACTTAGAAAAATCTCAAAAGATGTCCAAGCTTTTGATGAGGCTCTTCATAAGCTTTTAGATGACATGTATGAGACAATGTCAGAGAGACAAGGTGTCGGGATTGCTGCTATTCAGGTAGGTATTGATCAACGTATTGTGCTTGTAAATGTCCCTTCAGAAGAAGACAATGAACAACATAGAGAAAATTTGCTAGAAATCATCAATCCCGTTTTTTTGAAAAAAGAAGGCAACATCAAATGGAATGAAGGCTGTTTGTCTGTACCTGAGTTTTACGAAGAAGTTGATCGATTTGAACAGGTCACAATTGCTTATTGCGATCGCTTTGGTGAGAAAAAAATCCTTCAGGCAAATGGACTTCTAGCCATTGCAATCCAGCACGAAATTGATCATCTCAATGGTATTTTATTTGTAGATAAACTTCCGATCTTAAAACGTAAAAAATTTGAAAAAGAACTCAAAAGAAATCAAAAACAAAATATTTAAAACTTAGGAGATGTTTTAAACAATGGTGAATAAGATATTTTGTGCAACCAGATCGGGAACCTCTGCAAAAATCGTTGAAGTAGAAGTCACCTTCGCCCGTGCCCTACCCGCATTTATTATCTCAGGACTTGCAAATAACTCCATACAAGAAGCCAAGCAAAGGGTACATTCCGCACTCCAAAATAATAATTTCACTTTTCCTCCACTAAAGATCGTAGTCAATCTATCTCCATCAGATCTTCCAAAAAGCGGAAGTCATTTCGACTTGCCTATCGCCCTTTTAATCGCACTACAAAAAGAAAATTTTATTCCTCAAAAATGGTTTGCGTTTGGAGAACTTGGTCTTGATGGCAAAATACGCCACAATGATAAAATATATCCATTATTATTAGATGTAGCACTACTTTGCCCCCAAGCAAATATTATTGTTCCCAAAGGAGGAAAAGAACTCTTTAGTCTGATTCCAAATCTAAATTTTTTTTATGCTGATCACATCAATGAAGCTTTAGAATTCATTAAACAAGAATCTCCTGTCCCTGAAAACTGTGCCAAAGAACTCGGATTTCCCTGTTTTAAGATTAACGATGAAACCTATTATTATCATAATAGTTTTGAACTTGATTTTTCTGAGGTCAAAGGTCAAAGTATTGCCAAACGTGCCGCTCTAATCGCTGCAAGTGGATTTCATAATCTCATTCTTGAAGGAAGCCCAGGTTGTGGAAAAACTATGATTGCCAAACGGCTTAAATACATCTTGCCACCTTTAAGTTTAAAAGAAATGATAGAAACTGTAAAGATCCAAACACTTGGAAGCCATAATGCATTTTATACGCCATTAAGAAGCTTTAGAAATCCTCATCAAAGTGCCTCAAAAGCAAGTATTTTAGGCTCTGTTTCGCAAAATGAGGCTAAACCTGGTGAGATCGCCCTAGCACATAATGGTATTTTGTTTTTTGATGAATTGCCACTTTTTAAAAAAGATATTTTGGAATCTTTGCGCGAACCATTAGAAAATAATCAATTAGTAGTCTCAAGAGTTCAGAGTAAAATAGAATACGATACTTCTTTTTTATTTGTTGGAGCACAAAATCCTTGTCCTTGTGGGAATCTTCTGAGTGTGAGTAAAACTTGCCGTTGTCAAGATAAAGAAATAGCGACTTACAAAAATAAACTTAGTGAGCCTTTTATGGATAGAATCGATCTTTTTGTGCAAATGAACGAAACCAAAGAAGATTCAAAATCAGATATAAGTTCAAAACAAATGCAAGAAGAGGTTTTCAAGGCCTTTAGAATGCAAATCTTAAGGGGTCAAACCCACCTGAATGGAAAATTAACCGAAAAAGAAATTGATCAGTTTTGCATCCTAGATGAAGATACCCAAAAATTATTACTTCAAGCTACTAGTAGATTTTCCCTCTCAGAACGCTCCATCAACAAAATCAAAAAAATTTCACGCACAATTGCTGATCTACAAGAAAGTGAATGCATTAAAAAATCACATTTGTTGGAAGCTTTAAACTATCGCAAAATCTAAGCTTATTTTTATAGTATAGTATTATAATAACCACTATCATCATAAAAGAGTCAAAAGATGCAGAAGTATAATATCCAAAACTTAGAATGTGCCGACTGTGCCAATAAACTACAAGAAGCCCTTTGTCAAATTGATGGTTTCGCTGAATGTAAAGTCTCTTTTGCAACCAACACTCTCTATGCTACAAATGCTGATATTGAAAAACTCCAAGAAATTATTAAAGGTATAAATCCTAGAATTAAAATCAGCAAAGATTTTGAAAATCAAGAAAAAAAACCTAGATGGTTTATCATCGCTGGCCTGATTATAATCTTTTTTATTTCTTTATTGTTATTGCATTTTTTTGAATCTCAATACACAAAAATCATCAGTTATATTTTATTGGGATTGGTTTATTTTATATCTGGTAAAAATGTTTTTTTAGGAGCTTATGAGAATTTTAAAAAGAAGCAATTTTTTGATGAAAATGTCTTGATGCTCACTGCTACCATCGCTGCAGTTTTTATAGGAGCATATGAAGAAGCTGTCTCTGTAATGCTATTTTTTGCAACTGGAGAATTTCTGCAAGAATTAGCCGTATCTAAATCCAAATCTTCTATCAAGTCACTTTTTGATCTCACGCCCAATATAGCCTATATTAAAAAAAATAATCAAATCATTAAGACCACTCCTCAAGAACTATGTATGGGTGATATTATGATCATAAAACCAGGTGAAAAAATCCCCACTGATGGCACCATTATGAAAGGTGAGAGTAGCATTGATCAAAGAGCACTCACAGGTGAATCTATCCCTATTAGCGTAAAAATTGGGAAAAAAGTACTTGGAGGGAGCATCAATCTAGAAGGTGCTTTAGAGGTGCAAGTTGATAAACTTTATGAAGACTCTTCTGTTGCCAAAATCATTGACTTAGTCCAAAATGCAACAAACAACAAATCAAAAACTGAAAAATTCATCACTGTATTTGCTAAATATTATACGCCTATTGTGTTTTTTATCGCTCTTTGTGTGGCATTAGTACCTCCAATGATGGGATGGGGAAGTTTTGAGGATTGGATATATAGAGGATTAGTAGCCCTAATGGTGAGTTGTCCTTGTGCACTTGTGATTTCAATCCCACTAGGATATTTTGGAGGGATCGGGGCTGCAAGTAAAAATGGTATTCTTATCAAAGGAGCGAATGATCTTGAAACCTTAAGTCTTGTAAAAAATATTGCTTTTGATAAAACTGGCACACTCACAAAAGGTGTTTTTAAGGTAACTGAAGTAATTGCCTACAATGGTTATAGCAAAAACGATGTCCTCAAATACGCTTGTTGTGCTCAAAACCTTTCCAATCATCCAATAGCAATCTCTATCAAACAAGCTTATAGTGATAAAAACCATGAGCATCAAATTGATGAGTTTGAAGAGATTAGTGGGTATGGCGTACGGGTGGTTTGTGATTCAAATCTCATACTCGCAGGGAATGATAAGATTCTACACAAATATAATATCCCTCACGATAATTGCAACATAAAGGGTACAGTTGCACACATCGCAAAAAATGGAGAGTATATCGGTTATATCATAATATCTGATGAACTCAAAACTGATACAAAAGATGGAATCAAAGAACTCAGATCCTTAGGCATAGAAAACATTACTATTTTAAGTGGGGATAATACATATGCCACACAACAAGTGGCAGATATTTTGGAATGCAAATATTTTGCAAATCTTTTACCTGAGGAAAAATTAGAAATCTTTGAGGAACTCAAAAGCAATATAAATGCTAAAAGTGCCTTTATCGGGGATGGAATCAATGATGCTCCAACTCTAGCGAGTGCAGATGTTGGGATAAGTATGGGAGGAGCGAGCGATCTGAGTAAAGAAAGCGCTGATATTATCATTACAAATAATTCCATTCTCTCAATCTCCAAAGCCTTTAAGATCGCAAAAAAAACAAAGGTGATTATTTGGCAAAATATTATCTTTGCTCTCCTTGTCAAAGGAGTATTTATTGTGTTAGGATTATTGGGGGTTGCGACCTTATGGGAAGCAGTTTTTGGAGATGTTGGAGTTGCACTTATTGCATTGGCCAATGCAATGCGAACATTACGCACTTAAGGAAAGCTTGAGAAAAATTTTATTACTAAATTACCTATTTCTATTAAAAATCTCAAAAAATACACACTTATTAAGCCTACTTTTTAAGCTTTTAAACTAAAATCCCACTATCAAACAACAATAATTTTAGGAAGAACGATGAGTAGGAATGTGCAAAAAATTTCTGTCACAAAAACACTCTCAACTGAATTTAGGTCACATAACCTTACCAAGGAAGCAAGATCTATCATTTCTCATAGTATTGAAATTTCAAAAGATTATTCAGATTTCTTGAATTATTACTCCGTGCAGGTCTCCCCCACGTTGCTTCTGATTGGAGAAGGGGAAGAGGCTAGAGATTTTCTCAAACTTGTCCAATCATATCCAAAAACTTCCTATCAAGTCGCCCTCTTAAATGCAAAAGATATTATCTCTATTTCAGGTGGTTTGGGAGGATTTGAAGCCAAAATAAAAATTTCTAATTCGGATAAAAATTCAAAGGAAGAAACCCTTAAAGTTGAATTCTCCCAAGCAGTTATTTTTTATGAAGATGACTATCTGACTCGATTTATGGGAATAGAAACAGTAAGCGATTATGATGATGGTTTTGAGTTATTAAAGACGCTAGATTCTCGCATTGGAGAATACGTTTATCAGAGAAAAATCAATTATGATCCTGATCATTGTCAGTACTTCCATAGAAGACCAAACAAAAATCAAGAAGGATACTGTCATAGATGTGCAGATGTATGTCCGACTTTTGGAGTGGGAAAAGATGACTCATTGATGGAGCTTATTTTTTCTAAAATCGACTGCATTGGTTGTGGAAATTGCGTGAATGTTTGCCCAAGTGGCTCACTCCAAAGAGATGGCTATGATAAAGAAGCTATAGTAGAAATAGCTAAACTTTATAAAAATAAAACTCCCGTTGTAATGGACTTTGATACTTTTGAAACTCTTGAGGAGTTTGATTTTTATAGCTGTATTCCATTGTTACTTCCTCAGGTAAATCTTTTGAATGAAATGTATCTGATGACTCTCATTCAAGAAAGCGGTTCAGAAATAATTATTTTTACAAAAAATCCTTCTGAAAATCTACTTGAAAGCATCAAGCTAGTTAATAATATCTATGATTGTATCCATAACATAAAACCCATTCATATTACAGAAGAAATAAAAGCACTGAGTGATCTGTGTGATACCCTTAAGCCCAATAAAAATTTATCCTACACCTATGCACAAAATCAAAGAGAAGCTTTAAGAGATATCTTCGCACAACGCTTAATGTTTTTAATTAAAAATAATGATTATGGAATAGTTAAAAATACTCAAACGAGCCATTATGGAGAAATTATAATCAATCAAAATACTTGCACTTTATGTATGAGCTGTGTTGGTGCTTGTAATGTTAAAAGTTTGAGTAGCAATGCTTCAAATTTTTCCTTGCAATTTAACCCATCTAGTTGCACTACTTGTGGATACTGTGTTGATTCTTGCCCTGAAAATGCAATATCTTTAGACCTTTATGGCATTTCACTAAGTCCAAGTTGGTTTGAAAATAAAACGATGGCACAAGATAAAATGTTTGAATGCATAGAATGCTCTAAACCCTTTGCCACAACCAAATCGATAGAAAAAATCAAATCCATTATGTTGCCCATTTTCAAAGACGATACCGCCAAAATCAGATCTTTAGAGTGCTGTCCTGATTGTAAAGTAAAGGTGATGTTTGAAAAAAATATTGAGGCTTTCATATGATAGAGCACAAAAAAAATATTGGAGAGGAAATCATTCAAGCTAGAGTATTATATTATGATTTTTTTGCTGGTTTGTTCTTATTTGAGCTTTTAAAAAATCGATCTGATGTTTTAAAAAAACAAATCAATATTCTTAAAAATTTTGCCTTTAGTGACATTAATGTTGAGGATTTTGATATTCTTGAAAAAGAACTACACAAAAATGGAATTGGAGCCTTCAAAGAGGAATTCACCGTATTATTTTCACTTCCCTTCACGCCAAATAATATACCATCAGGATCTCCTATTTATCTGTATTTATCATATTATCTAGAAGGCTGTATTGGAGGAAAAAGCTTATCGATGACAAAAGATATTTTTAAATCATCAAATTTTTATTTGGATTATGAGCATATCAAAGAAACTGAAGAAAATTTTGGTGTGCTTTTGCTCACAATGGAATATTTTTTACAAAATCAAAATATGAAGAGTAAAGAACTTTTCAATCAATGTATCAACCCTATGATAACCCCTATCACAGAGGGCATTTCAAAACGAAAGGATTGTTTATTATATGGGCACATCAATAATATATTGATAGAATTTTTAGAGTTAGAGAAAAAAATACTGATGTGATAATCGCATAAAGATGCTAGATGGCATTTTTATGGGATTATCCCAAAAATATTTAAGGAGGCACAATGAAAAAAAACTCTCGTCGTGAATTCCTCAAAAATACCACAAAAGTAGGTGCCATAGCTGCTGTGGGAGGATTGATGATCAATAGCTGTAGCGATAATGAAGTGAAACAAAATGAAGTTGTCGTGGGCAAATCAAATAAGGAAGAGATCCTTTATCAAGGCAATACAAAATACTGGAAAACATACTATTTGGTAGCAAAATAAACAAAAAGGAAGATAGATGAGTGAAATCAACAACAGAACACAATCGCGTCGGACTTTTATGAAAATGTCCGCCTTAGCTGGTGTAGCTGGTTTGTCTCAAGCATTAGGAAATGATACAAAAGACATAATCAAACAAGCTAAGAAACAAGAACTCAAAGAAGCATATCCAGGATCAGTGAAAATAAAAACTATCTGTACGCATTGCTCTGTAGGATGCGGGATTATTGCGGAAGTAAAAGATGGGGTATGGATCAGACAAGAAGTCGCTCAAGATCATCCCATTTCTCAAGGTGGTCACTGCTGCAAAGGTGCGGATATGATAGATCGAGCTAGAAGTGAAACTCGTTTGCGTTACCCTATCGAAAAAGTGAATGGAAAATGGGAAAGAACGACTTGGGATAGTGCAATGGATAAAATCGCTAACAAACTCAGTGATATTAGAGAAAAAAATGGTCCTGATAGCGTTATGTTCATAGGATCTGCAAAAGTTAGCAACGAACAAAGTTATTACATTCGCAAATTTGCTGCATTTTTTGGAACTAACAATATCGATCACCAAGCTAGAATCTGACACAGCCCAACAGTCGCCGGTGTGGCGAATACATTCGGGTATGGTGGGATGACAAATCACTTAGGAGATATGCAATTTTCAAAATTTATCCTAGTTATTGGTGCAAATCCTGCCGTAAATCACCCTGTGGGAATGGTTCATATATTACGAGCAAAAGAAGCGGGAGCACACATCGTATGTGTCGATCCACATTTTAGCAAAACAGCTGCAAAAGCCGATGAATATGTTCGAATAAGAAGTGGTACGGATGTGGCATTTGTATATGGAATGTTAAATCATATTTATACTCAAAAACTCTATGATGAAAAATATCTCAAAGAGCGAGTTTATGGATATGAAGAAATCTTTAAAGAAGCTCAAAAATATCCTTTGGATGAAGTAGCAAATATTACTGGCATACCTGTGGATACTATTAAAAGAGTAGCAACACAAATGGCAAAAGCCAAACCTGCCTCTTTAATATGGAATCAAGGGCTCACACAACACACCGTAGGAACAAACAACACCCGTATAATGCCAATTTTGCAACTGATGTTAGGCAATATTGGCAAAAATGGAGGTGGGGTGAATATTTTAAGAGGACACGATAATGTTCAAGGTGCTTCAGATATGGGAAATTTATCTGATAGTCTTCCAGGTTATTATGGATTAGCACAGGGGTCTTGGAAACATTTCTGTGCCCATTGGGATGTGGATTATGAGTGGATGCAAAAACGATTTGCTTCTAAGGAAATGATGGAAAAAACAGGTTATGCACTATCAACTTGGAGATTTGGAGTCTTAGATGAAGAAAACTTTGCCAACAATAACAATACTCCTATAAAAGCACTCGTGGTTATCGGTAATGGAATTTCAACAACCTCATTACTTGATAAAACAAAAGCCGCACTTGATAAACTCGATCTAGTAGTTTTTATCGATCCTTATGTGAATGATGTGGCGGTCATCACAGATAGAAAAGACAATCTATTTTTGCTCCCTGCAGCATCTCAAATGGAATCAAGTGGATCTGTTGCAGCTACAAATAGAGGATATCAGTGGCGTTATCAAGTGATGAAGCCTATGTTTGAATGCAGAGAAGACCACGAAATTTTATTTGATCTTGCTCAAAGACTTGGATTCAAAGAAGAATTCCAAAAGTCCTTATACAATATCGCAAAAAAAGAAGGACGAAAAGATTTCATATGGCCTGATGATGCAACAACTGAAATGGCACAGAGCATTCGTAGCATAGGATTGCAAGGCATGAGTGCAAAACGCTTGAAAGAACATTGCGATAATTGGCATATGTTTGATAAAGTAACCCTAGCAGGTATGGGACCTATGAAAAATCAATACTATGGATTGCCTTGGCCTTGTTGGAGTGAAAAGCATCCAGGTACTCCTGTGATGTACAATGACTCTATTCCTGTAATGCAAGGAGGAATGGGCTTTAGAGTAAATTGGGGAATCAAAGCCCCTGATGGCACAAATCTCTTAAGTCCTAGAAGGTTACCAGGATCTAAAATCACAGGTCACCCCGCAATAACAGCTGAAAATATAGAAAGTGTTCTGGGTATCAAACTCACAGAAAAAGAAAAAACAAGCGTGAAGGGAACTTCTTTCTCAACTGGAACAACAAATATTCTAGTAGAAAAAGCCCTTCAAGCTGGATTATGCCCTTATGGAAATGGTAAAGCTAGGATGATTGTGTGGGATTGGTATGACAAAATACCTATCCACCGAGAACCATTACACAGCTACCGTCCTGATTTAACACAAAAATATCCAACCTTCCCTGATAAGAAAAATAACTTCAGGGCGAATCTAAAATACATCTCAAGACAAAAAGAAAAGGATTGGAAACAAGAATACCCACTTAATATGCTCACAGGAAGACTTGTAGCACATATGGGAACAGGAACAGAAACAAGAAGTGCAAAATATCTAGCGGAAATCTATAATGAGATGTTTGTAGAGATCCACCCAAATACTGCTCTTAGCCTGAATGTGAATGATGGAGATGATGTCTGGGTATATGGCACAAGTGGCACTAAAATACTAGTAAAGGCAAAATATTCTTACAGAGTGGATGAAGGAAGTGTCTTCTTGCCACAAAATTTCTCTGGTATTTATGAAGGAAAGAATCTTATTGATAGATACCCTCAAGGAACAAAGCCTTATGCAGTAGGTGAGGCCGCTTCTATGGTAACAAGCTATGGTTTTGATTATAACACTGCTTGTCCTGAAACCAAATGCGGTTTATGCCGCATAGAAAAAGCATAAGGAGAGAATATGAGCGTTACGAACACAAACAATCCAAACATAGATTCTGGAGGTTTTAACTTGCAAGATCACTCTAGAATCAAATTTTATTGCGATGATAATCGCTGTATTGATTGTCATGGCTGTGATGTTGCCTGTAAAGAGGCTCATCATCTTCCAGTAGGCGTGAATCGACGAAGAGTAGTCACTATCAATGAAGGCATTGTAGGTAAAGAAAGATCTTTATCTATCGCCTGTATGCATTGTTCAGATGCTCCTTGCGCAAAGGTATGTCCTGTAGATTGTTTTTATATTAGAGCTGATGGAATTGTGTTACACAACAAAGAGACTTGTATTGGTTGTGGATATTGCCTATATGCCTGTCCTTTTGGAGCTCCACAATTCCCTACTAGCGATGTTTTTGGCTCTAGAGGTTCAATGGATAAATGCACCTTTTGTGCTGGAGGTCCTGCACCAACACATAGCGAAAAAGAATACAAGCTATATGGACAAAATAGGATTGCAGAAGGAAAAGTCCCTGCTTGTGCGGCAATGTGTTCTACTAAAGCACTTTTAGCTGGAAGCTCCAAAGAAGTTAGTTCAATTATCAGGACACGAACTTTTGCACGTGGAAATGAAACGGCTCAAGTTCCATATATTTGGAGCAAGGCATATGGAGAATAAAATGATCAAAACACCATCTCCACTAAAAAATACATCTAGTAAATTTTATTGTTTTATCGGTAGCTATCAAAGTATTTTTCTTGCATTAGTGCTTTTATTTTTCCCTATAAAAAACATATTAGCTACCGAAATTTCGCACAATAACGCTGAAAAATCTGTGGATTTTAGTTATAACAAAAAGATTTATGGCACCAACCAAATTGAAGCTATCAAAAATTGGGGACTCCATTCTAGCACAGCTGGAGTTGTGAATGGACCACTCACACAAATGAATGGCACAAATATCAGTGTGCTAAATAATGGAGATAAAATCACAGGAATTCGAGGAATCAAAGGACTTGGTGAAGGTTTTACAATTTTACAACACAAATTTTTTGCCCCGATTTTTTTAGCGGTGATTATTTTGACTATTGCTGTATTTTTTGGACATCACAAAATCATAGGAGCTTTGAAGTTCAACCATCACGCTAGAAAATTCAAAGTCTTCTCAAAATACAACATCATCATACATTGGGGAAGTGCTGTGCCCTTTGTTGTGATTTGTCTCACGGGTCTAGCTATGATTTTTGGAGATAAGCTTGGTGGGGGAATGCCCATAAGAATTGCCAAAAATATTCATTTTTTTGCTACTTTTATTTTTATTGTGTTTGGAATTTTGATGTTTTTAATGTGGGCTAAAGTCTCTATGTTCAAACTCTATGATATACAATGGTTCAAAATCATGGGGGGATATCTATCTAAAGATAGAATTACAATTCCTGCTGGGAAATTTAATGCAGGTCAAAAGATGTGGTTTTGGATAGCCACTATTGGTGGTTTTGTGATGGCAGGAACAGGTCTTATTATGCATTATTTTTATGGTGATATTAATTTTTTGCGTTTGAGTGCTATCATTCATAATGTCCTTGGATTTGGTGTGATTGCGATGCTCATCACTCACATTTATATGTCTGTATTTGCTATTGAGGGAGCTTTGGAATCCATTTTGAATGGAGAAATGGGGGAAGAAGAACTAGCCATAATGCATAGTTTTTATTACAAGGAACTCACCGAGTGAAAGCCAAGACTTTCCTTGCAGAAATTCCGTGTATTGTGGCATATAAAGACTCAAACACATTTGACACAAAAAAAGATATTATCATCACAGAAGAACGCATCGCTTTATATCTTAATGGCACAAAGATAATTTCAACAATGAGTATCCCTATAGATCAGGATGCTCACGCAGTGGGTTTTTTGCTCTCTGAAGGGGTGATTGAAAAAATAGAGGATATCACAAACATTCATGTATCTGATGATGGCTTGAGTGTGTTTATTGATTCAAAAATCAATGAAGATAATATTTCAAATCTCTATCACGAGAAGACTCTAACTTCTGGCTGTTGTGTTGGGGTTACGGGGAATTTTGAAGGCAAAATAACAGAAAAATTTATTTCTTCACAAATGAAAATCTCTATCAATAAAATCTGGAAACTTATTGAAGAGTTTGACTCTAGCAATGAACTTTTTAAGCTTACAGGTTGCGTTCATCAAGCCGTTTTGTGTTTAGAAAATAATAAATACGTAAAATCTGAAGATGTAGGACGACACAATGCTATTGATAAAGTGGTTGGAAAAGCAAAACTAAATAATCTAGATACTTCAAGTGCGATTCTATTAGTAAGTGGGCGTTTATCAATGGAAATGATTATGAAAGCAGGTATGCATGATATTCCTATTATTATCTCACGAGCTGCAACCACGCAACTTGGAATCAAAACTGCCCAGATGCTAGGTATCACCCTGATAGGATTTGCTAGAGATGATAAGCTCAATATCTACACCCATCCTGCTAGAATTGTATTGTGATAAATGAAGAATACCAAACTCATCGCTATTTTAGGCCCTAGTGCTAGTGGGAAATCTGCCCTTGCTATAAAAATAGCTAAAACCATAGATGCGGAGATTTTTTCACTTGATTCTTTGAGTATCTACAAAGAAATAGACATCGCCTCAGCAAAACCAAAAAAAGCAGATCTCGAGGCAATCAGACACTATGCAATCGATGAATTAAACATCACAGAACCCAATAATGCAATCATCTTCAAAAACCTGCTAGAAAATGCCATCAATTTCACAAAAAAACAAACTCTCCTTATAGTGGGGGGCAGTAGCTTTTATCTGAAATCCATATTGGAAGGCTTGAGCCCTATACCTGATATTTCTCCTAAAGAAAAAGAAAAAATCAACACTCAAATCAACTCCATACCAAATCCCTATAGCTTTCTTTTACAAATTGACCCACTCTATTCAAAATCTATCAAGGAAAATGACACTTACCGCATACATAAAGCTTTGGAAATATTTTTTAGCACACAAACCAAACCGAGCGAGTATTTTGTCACTCACCCTAAAACTCCCTTTCCCTGTCCTGTAAAACTCTATGAAATAAAAACCGATAGAGAGAATTTAAGAAGTAAAATCACTCAAAGAACACAACAAATGATAGAAGAAGGGCTCATTGAAGAAATAACCACTCTCTTGCAAAAATACCCTAAAAATTCGCAACCCTTCAAAGCAATTGGGGTCAAAGAATGCATTTCTTATCTAGAAGGTCATATCACTTATGAAGAACTCACTCCCCTTATTTCTACACACACCGCACAATTAGCCAAACGTCAGAGCACCTTTAATAAAACGCAATTCCAAAACATCTCTCAATTACCTCCAGAAGAAATCTATAGCAATATATTGAATTCTTTAAGTTAATAATCATTATAATTGCATTTATTTTTGGAGATAAATAAATGGATGTAAAAGATATTCTTGAGAGTAAAGATAGGCTTATTGCTCAATGTGACTATCATATCGAACTTTTAACAAAAGAATATAGTGATGTAAAATATTGTAATGAATTAAAAAAATTATTGCAATCTAAAAAAAAATTACTCAGTTCCATAAAAACAAAAAACTGTGAATGCAGTATTCATAGAATTGAAAATATTGATAAAAAAATTTATATATGTTATCATATTATTGATAATAATTTAAAATATTATAATAAAATTAAATTTCGTACAAATTTTATTAATATATTAATAAAAAATAATGAGTTTAATTTTTATAATATTATAAAAATTGGAATTAATTATAAATTTATTGCTACTTTAATATTTTTTACTATTGGAATATTCATATTTGGTAAATATTTTATCGAAATAGACTATTTTCCAAATCTAAATAGGGAAAATTTTATATATTATATCATTCTTTTTAGTATAAATATAATTTTATTTAGTATTCTATTTATGATATATCCTATTATTTTATATATAGTAATAGCTCCACTATTTAAAAATAAATGGATAAGCGAAAAAAAAATATTTTCTGTTGCACTAATTTTTATACTTCCATCAATAGTATATCTTTTATCTTTAAAGATTGATAATTGGATTGGAATTTCATTATTTATACTTACAAGCATACTTGCTGGATTATATATATCTACTAATACTTTTAATATTAAAAATATTAAGATTATTATATGTTATATATTTTATATATTTATTATTTTTATTTTAATTATTGTACCTATTTTTTGTATGAATCAAATTTTAATTTTAATTAATATAGAATTTTATAAAATACTTCTACTAAATTTTCTTGTGCTATTGATTTTTTATACTACAATTAGCGCTGCTATTAATTCAATATTGATTGAAAAAGTATTGGTACTTGTATTAATTACAATACCTAGTCTAATTGCAAGTGTGTCATCTTTTCCATTAATCATACACTTACTCCACTTTGGTAACTACACTCCTGATGCTCTTATCTTAGATCCAAAAGCAAAAGCTATCATTCCAGCTAACTTTCTAGATGCAAACAACACACTCAAAAAACCAAAAGTTCTATCGAATATGGGAGATGAATACTATATTGAATTAAAAATCTCAGATAAAAAGACTCTTCACCTCAGCATTCCAAAAAATCTGATCTTGAGCGAACAAACACAAAAAGAGGAAGAATCAGATGAATCAAAAGATATGAAAAACCAAACTGCTGCAATAAAATGATCTCTGAAATCACAAAAGGCAGTCCATTATAGATCGCAATCTAATTCCCAACCAATAACCAAACCACTGAGCCCCATCACATTTCCAAACAAACTCATAGGCACATAACTGAAAATTCCTTTTTGTTGCATCTTATTCTTGATACTTTTAGAATTTGATCATATTTTTAAATGTCATACAGCAAATCCATAACTTTTCAATCAATTCTAATAATTCCAAAATACCACAAGCTAAAAGGATTACAAATTTATATACTGCTTTTGCTATACTTTAACAACTCTTCTAAAACATAAAGGAATACTATGCAAGCATTACTAAGCGTGAGCAACAAAGAAGGTATTGTAGATTTTGCAAAGACACTTCACTCTTTGGGTTATGAAATTTTAAGCACAGGCGGGACGCTTAAAATCTTACGAGCAAACTCTATCCCTGCTATTGATGTGGGTAGCTATACACAAAGTCCTGAGCTTTTTGATGGTAGGGTCAAAACACTTCATCCTAGAATTCACGGCGGCATTTTGCATCGCAGAAACAACTCAAAAGATCTAAATGATGCCAAAATCCACAATATCAAATCAATTGATATTGTGTGTGTAAATCTCTATCCTTTTAAAGCCACAACGCAAAAAACTCAAAATTTTGAAGAAATCATAGAAAACATCGACATCGGAGGCCCATCAATGATAAGAGCGGGGGCAAAAAACTTTCAAGATGTGCTTGTGATAACAGAACCTCAAGATTATCCAATCATAATAGATAAACTAAAAAACAATTCCAACACGCTTGAATTTCGACGTGAAATGATGATAAAAGCATTTGAACACACTGCTGAATATGACTGTTTTATCGCTAATTATATGAATAGAGTTTTTCATAATGGAATGGGAGAGAAGGTTTTCATTTCAGGTGCAAAAGTTTCTCAAACTCGCTATGGCGAAAATCCTCATCAAAAAGGAGCTCTTTATGAGTTTGAAGATTTTTACAAAAATACATTTCAAACAATCAAAGGAGAAGCAAGTTTTAATAATTTCACCGATATGAACGCTGCTATAAAAATCGCTACAAGCTTTAAAAACTCTCCTGCTGTTTGTATCGTTAAACACGGGAATCCTTGTGGATTTGCAATAAAAGAAAATCTACTTGATAGCTACAAAGAGGCACTCAAATGCGATCCTGTGAGTGCCTATGGTGGTGTTTTGGCTGTGAATGGAATCGTTGATGAAGCTCTAGCGATAGAAATCAATCAAACCTTTATTGAGGTTTTAATCGCAGGTAGTTTAACTCCAGATGCTTTAAAAATTTTCTCAAATAAAAAAAGGATGAAAATTTTCAGTTCTGGTGGGATAAAGTTAGATTTTCCTAGAGATAAAATCGATTTTAAACACATAGAAGGTGGATTTGTCTATCAAGAAGCAGATTTCATCACAGAAGAAGAGATTAAAAATGCCAAACTAATGAGTGTGCTAAAAGCAACCCAAAGCCAATATAACGATCTGCATATAGCATATAAAATAGCTGCTCTTACAAAATCAAATTGTGTGACTTATGTCAAAGATTCCACACTCATTGCTATTGGAATGGGGATGACAAGTCGCGTAGATGCCTCAAAAGCGGCCTTAGCAAAAGCAAAAGATATGGGATTATCTACACAAGGAGCCGTTCTAGCTTCTGAAGCATTTTTCCCTTTTAAAGATAGCATTGAGATGGCTGCTAGTGCTGGAATCAAAGCGATTATTCAACCTGGGGGAAGTATCAGAGATGAAGAAGTCATACAAAGTGCAAATAAACACAATATTGCATTATATTTCACAGGCACAAGACATTTTTTGCATTAAAAAATATTAGATAAATTCTTGTTTATTAATTTTAATATAGTACAGTAGTAGTTTAATTCAAATATAAAAAGGAGTTCAGAATGAAAAAGTCAATTGCAGGTATTTTGGCAATCGCTTTATTTGGAATTGTTGCGAACGCAACTACTATTGATACAAGCAAGGCTCAAACCTCTTGGACAGCTTACAAAACCCCTACAAAAGTGGCTGTAGCCGGAACATTTAATGATATTGCTTATAAATTCGGAAAAAAATCTGATAGCATCGCTTCAACCTTAGAAGGTGCAACAGCTAGTATTGATCCGATGAAAGTAGATCTAAAAGATGCCACAAAAAATAAAAATATGAAAAATTTCTTTTTCTCTGGTTTTAAAAAAGGTGGCATTAAAGTTACTTTTAAAAATGTAATGGAAGGAAAAGATCAAGGAACTATCTTGGCGATGGTTAGAATGAATGAAAAAACTGTTAAAGTTCCTATGACTTATACTATCACTGATGGTAAATTTGTTGCAACGGGCTTGATTGATGTTATGGAGTTTGGCCTTAATGATGCTTTCAAAAAACTAGCTACAGGATGCCACGATTTACATGAGGGAATGACCTGGTCTCAAGTAAATATCAGCTTTTCTGCACCAATTAAATAAACTACTCAAGACTACGGATAATCCGTAGTCCTTCTCTTTGCATTTCAAATCAAACTTAACTTAATTCTAGCTATAATACCCCCAAAAACAAAAAGACAGGAGAATATATTGAACCTATTGTGCAGTATCAATGATTTTAATGAGGCCAAACAAGTCATTCCTGGTGGTGTTAATTCACCTGTTAGAGCATTTAAAAGCGTTGCTGGAACACCTCCTTTTATTTCAAAAGGAAAAGGCTGTCATATTTTTGATGTGGATGGGAATACTTACATTGATTTTGTTCAAAGTTGGGGGCCACTTATATTTGGGCATTGCGATAGCGATATCTCAGAAAATGTGAATGAGGCAATCAAAAATGGTTTGAGTTTTGGTGCTCCCACAGAACTAGAAACTTCATTATGTAAAGAAATTATTAGCCTTTATGAAGGAATAGAAAAAATTCGCCTCGTAAATAGTGGCACAGAGGCGACAATGAGTGCTATAAGACTTGCTAGAGGTTATAGCAAAAAAGATGACATCATCAAATTTGAAGGCAACTATCACGGGCATAGTGATTCACTCCTAGTGAGTGCAGGAAGCGGTTGTGCGACTTTTGGATCTCCATCTTCTTGGGGTGTTCCCCAAGATTTTAGCAAACACACTTTAGTAGCTAGATATAATGATATAGAATCTGTAAAGTCTTGTTTTGAAACTAGCAAGAATGTGGGCTGTGTCATCATTGAACCTATTGCGGGGAATATGGGGCTAGTTCCAGCAAGAATAGAATTTCTTAAAGAACTTAGAAAGCTCTGCGATCAATATGAAGCTGTGTTAATATTTGATGAGGTGATGAGTGGTTTTCGTGCCTCCATACGTGGTGTTCAAGGATATTGTGATGTCATTCCTGATATGGTGACATTTGGCAAGGTTATCGGTGGGGGTATGCCATTAGCTGCTTTTAGCGGAAAAGATGAAATAATGAATCTGCTCTCTCCAACAGGAGGAGTATATCAAGCTGGAACTCTTAGTGGTAACCCTATCGCTGTGAGTGCAGGACTAACTTCTATCTGTAAAATCAAAAAAAATCCTCAAATCTATCCTGCCCTTGAAGCTTTGGCAAAAAGATTAATGGAGGGATTTTTAAAAAATGCACAAAAATACTCTATTCCCCTACAGACTTGTGTAAGAGGGAGTATGTTTGGCTTCTTTTTTAACACAAGTGAGGTGCATAATTTTGAAGATGCTCAAAAAAGCGATACGCAAATGTTTGCAAAATTCCACCAAAAAATGCTCTCAAAAGGTGTTTATCTAGCTTGTTCTCAGTTTGAAACAGGCTTTATTTGCACTCCTATGAATGAAAGTATCATTGATGAAGTCATAGAGGCTTGCAGAGTATCCTTTGATGAAATCACAAGAGGCATATAGTGGAGAAAGAACCAAAATTCAAAAAACTCATCATAGGGGCAAATGATCTGAGTTTAGGCATATCTATTGTTGTGGCTATTTTATTAGGCGTGGGACTTGGATGGGTGTTGCAAAAATTCACTAACATCACTTGGCTATTTTGGTTAGGAGTTGCTTGGGGTATAGGGGCAGCTTTGCTCAATATCTACAAAGCTTATAAAAGAGTAAAAAAGGGATTGGATGATTTAACAAAAGATCCAAAATATGCTTACAAATCTGAAACATCTGAAGGCAAAAAATGAACTGTAAATATCGCTGTTTGATTATTTTTATCATTGTCAATATTGCTTTTAGCATTGTTTGCTCTGTTCTATGGAAGGCAAATGGACTGATAAATTTTCAAATTGGATTCTTTAGCTTTTTACTCGTTATCTTCAGCACTTATATCAGTTTGCAAAAAAAACTAAAAAAAGAACTCAAAGAAAATCAGTTGGAGACATCAAGTGATGACACAATCCAAGAAAATGATAATAAAAAAAAACCAAAAACACGCTTTAATTTTTCTACTCTCTTGCTTGGAATGCAACTCTCTATGGGGATTTTCAGGATATTGGCTTATCTCATATTGATTTTTGGAATCACCATGTTAATGAACAAGAATATTTTTCTAGCTATTCCCTATATCATGGGCATTATGATTTCTTTAGTTGGTGTTGTGGGATTAAAACTCCTCTTAGAAAAAACAAAAAACAAATCAAATCTGTAGGATCTTCATAAAACTATCATTGAATTCATTTGATTTGCTTTGATTAAAAAATGGCATTCCCATCACCTTCACTTTTTGCCTAAAATAGCCTTTATCGTCATTTTCTACTAGCATAGGTACTTCAAGGAGCTTTTTTAAGAATTCTTCCTTCCACTTATCAGATTCTTCTAGATGTTGCCCCTTTGGCTCTATGAAGCACTGCAAGATTTCAAAATTATTCTTTTGCTTTGGTTTGCCAAAAAAATAAAAATCTGGCTCAAAACGCTTGGTATTATCCTCATCACTGTTAATATAGATCGCCATTTGTGCATTGCGTTCATTTCTCACAAGCCACCATTGTGAAAATTTCTCATCTAATTTTTTAACATTATTCTCAAGAAAAATAAAATTAATAAATTCGCATTCTGTATCTGTACCTACAAAATTTTTGAATGCAAATGATTTTTTATCGCCCGTATCAATAATATTGACTCCTTTTGTTCTTGTGATATATTTATCCCCTATAAGTCTAAGAGGCGTTAAATGCCATGCTTTCATCTCTAGAGACTGAAGTTTTTTCTGCATTTCATTTTTAAATCTTTCACAAACTAAAATGGCTATTTTTAATTTTATCTCGGGCTTAGAAATGATTTGTTCTTTATGAAGTGAAAGTTTAATAGGACTAAAGTATTTTTTGATGAAATCTCGCCTAGTGCTAATACCGCCAAATAAAAGCTTTAGATTTTCAAATGTATAAAATTCCCCACTTTTATTCATCGCTTTTAAAATAATCACTTCTTCCAAGCTTAAAACAAATTCAAGCATTTTTCGATCTTGCAATGTTTGCATTTCTGAGGCCTGATCTAAAGCTTCAAGCATATTTTCTTCTTCAATATTGGTTCCACCAATGAGTTTTATTTTAATAAGTTCTTGAGAAATAGGAAGTTTTTTAATGCTATCAAGCTCAAAATAGCCACTCTTAGAATTTTTAACCTCGTCTTTGACTCTCATCACGCTATTAGTAGCAAAATAAGCATTTTGATAAATATCGCTATTTTTAAATTCATCTTTAAGGCTAAGAAGTATGCTCTCTTTATCATCATCTTTTAGGCCAATAGCTACAAGCTCTTTTTGAAGTCTTGTGATAAACTCATTTTCACTTGCACTATGATAAGTAAGTGTCTCTAGTGCTTTTAAAGGCTCTTTTGGATTGTCAAATTTTCGCTTATTTCTCTCTCCTGCAACGCTATTTTCCACCACTACTTCAAAAGGAAAATATCTCGCTCCTCTCCCAATGAGTTGTGCTTCTTTTGGAGTGTCATTGATCGCTCCTTCAATTAAACGCACAATATCAAAGAGATTAAGCACATCCCAACCTTCATTGAGTTTATCAACTGCAAAAACAACACGGATTTTATTGTTATACTCTTCTAGGGTATTGATAAGGATTTGATTATTTTTCAATTCATTTTCATCATTGATGTTGATGATGAAATCCTTATGAAACTCTCTTTTAATCTCATCTAATAAATCACTTTTAATCCTAGTTTGAAAATGCATCTTAGCATCATATAAAATCCCTGAATCTTCTTTGATATTTTCAAAAAACCCTTCTAATTTTTCTATCCTAAGATCATGCAGCCATTTCAAAAAAAGCTTTTCATTTTCCTTGCTCTCTTTGATGGTCTTGCTTTTATACAAAATCACTGGTTTTAGATAAATATTATTTTTTGCCGCTAGATTCTGGCGATATAATGAACAGATCACCGATCCAAATATTCGCTCAACTCGCTCCAATCCTTCATATTTTAATAATTTAATATCTTTAGAATATTTATCATCTTTGAAATTTTTGAGTGTGTATTTGAAGATAATTTTGTCTTCATATTTTTGCTCCACATTTTTATCTTTTGGCAATGTCGCACTGAATTCAAACATCAAATTATCTTTATTGGCTCTATAGATAGCTTTAACCACTCCTTCCCAGCTTCTAAGATCTTGATCTTCTGATTTGGTTTTAGATTTTTTGGTTTCAGCGTTGATATGATGAGCTTCATCAGCCAACATCACGATTTTTTTACCTTCAAAGTCCGCTATCGTGAGGGCGTTTTCACGCTCTAAATTTAGCAAAGAAAATAGACTCTGAACAGTAGTGAAAATGATATTTATCTGACCTTTTTTACAAGTATTGAGATTTTCACAAATATTGATAGAAATATTTTTAGAATCTATCACGATGTTTTGAGCAAACAGATATTTGGAACTTTTAGGATTAGAGAAATTTTGCCTCGTTTTCTCTACTATCGCAGTAGAATTAACAAAAAATATAAAATTCTCATACCCCCTAGCAAAACAATCTAATATCAAAGATGCCATGATCACTGTCTTTCCACTCCCTGTTGCCATATGAAACATCAAGTGAGATTGCTTACGTTTTTCAAAATTCGCAATATAATATTTCAATGCCATTATTTGGTATTCTCTGAGTTCAATCTTAGGATGCAAGTTTTCTATTATATGAGAAGGAATCTGCAGTTCTCCTAATTTAGGAGTTCCAAAATATTCTTTTATCTCCTGACATAATTTCATTTCTTCCCTCCATAGAAAATTTTATTTGCCTTTATTAGGGTTTCTGGAATTTCAAACTCGCTATCTTCCATCTCAGAAAGTGGCACATAAGAGAGATTCATATCTAAGCAATTTAAAAGAATATGTTTTTTATCTTCTAGACTTAGAGCCTCAAAATCACTATCCTTTGTAGTTTTCACAAAATCGATTCGATAGTTTAAAAAGGCATTTTTTTGCATTTTTGAAATAATCTCAGTGATGTTTTGCTCAGTTGCTTCTATGATGAGATTTTTGTAAGCTTCATTTAGTGGCATCAATTCAGCATATAAAAAACTATTAGGCAAAGCATCTCCTAAGAGGTTCTTAGGATCCCAACCTACTAGCTTACTCACGCCACCTTGTTCTCCTAGCACAACCTTAGAGAGCCTTTGCTTAGTGATATTTTCTATATAATCCATCTGCTCTATCCCTACCCATCTACGCCCCATCTTATGGGCCACTGCCAATGTAGTCCCACTTCCAGCAAAGAAATCCATCACGAGGTCGCCTTTTTGGGTTGAGACTTCGATGATTCGCTTCAGAAGAGCTTCAGGTTTGGGGTATCTAAACAGATCTACGATTTCTAAAGAAATGGCTTCTTTTGTAGCAACTTGATTCATATATTCATTGGTAGTAAATTCTAAAGAATCAAAGGTTCTTAGATTTGTTTTTAAATCCTTTAAATATCGTTTATAAATAAAACCTCTTTCGTTTTCTTTATGTTCCTTTTTGAAACAAATCCGTCCCTCATCAATATGTCTTTGAATGGTATTTTGAGAAAAATTCCAAAACCTCCCTACTGGAGGATAATCCTCTTTACCTGTATAGGGATTTTTGACTGCAAAATATCCTGTATGCGGATTTCCGCTTTTCGCACTTGGATCAGCACCCACCCAATCCCCATTGGGGTCATTATCAGGATTTTTATATTTACTTAGATCTTTTTCTCCACCCAAAAAAGAAATATTATTCTTATCTTTTGCAAAACACAAACAATTTTCGTGTTGAATATTCACCCCTATTTTCGCATCATTTGTAGTACTTTTGGTCTTGCGAATGAAATCGCCCACAAAATTCTCTCTGCCAAAGATCTCATCGCACAGTACTTTAAGATAGGCTTGTTCGTTGTCATCACACTGGATAAATATCACGCCATCATCACGCAGAAACTCTCGTGCTATCTCTAGGCGGTTCTTCATAAACACTAGCCAAGAAGAATGATTGAAATTGTCATTATAGTTGAAACTATCATTGCCTGTATTATAGGGGGGATCGATATAGATGAGTTTGACATTGCCATAAATGGAAGATACAGATTTGAGAGTATGCAGGGCTAAAAGATTATTGCCTTTTAGCAGTAAGTTATTAAAATCTGAGGGGGGGGGGGGTAAGGATAGAATTTTCCCTTGATGTTGGGATTTTAGTAATATCATTTTGTTCTGATAATTTTCCACTCTCTTCACTGATATAACTAAAATGATGCAATACTTTAGGTGAAAAAAGTCTATCTATGTCTTCACTTGCTAGGGTTTGATTGAAAAAGATTTCTTTTTTCTTATCGCTATCTTTAGATGCCCCTCCTTCCAAAACACAATCTTTAAAAGGAAAATTCAACACCACCTCTGTTTTTTGAGCTATGGAATCTCCTAGCGTATCACAGAGCGAAATTTTATTACTAAAGGCCGTATAAGAATCACTCAAGAAATTTTTCGAACTGATATAATCTAAAAATCTCTCCTTATCAAATACCCACACGCCATCTTTTAGCATTTTGAAATATTCATTTTTAAACTCAGAAAATAAAAACTCCAAAAGTTCGCTATCTAGATTTCTAGCATCGTATTTCACAAGATTGGAATTGACTTTTGCCTCTCCATCTTTTTGTAAAATATATTTTTTTATATTTTTTTCTAGTATCTTTTCTTCGACTTTATTCACCTACTTCTCCTCATTTGTTATTTCTAAAATTCTCGCTTTGAGTTCTGTATCTGTATCTATGAGATCTATTTCATCATCTTTTTGAAGTGTTTTTAAAGAGATAATCTTCCCTTCTTTTAGCACCTGAGCATAACCTGATTGAATAAAACTTTTGGGATTTTTCCCTTCAAGTTTTATCTGTAATTCCTGTATTTGTTTGAATTTATCAAACAAAAAATACTCCATAACAGGATCTAGATTTATCGAGGATAACTCTATTGCTTTGCTATGGAGAAGATTTTCAAAGGCTTTGTTTAAATAATTAGTGAGTTCATAGATTTCATTAGCATCTCGCTTAAATCTTGCTTCTACGCTCACTTGCCTTAAATCCTGATTAAGAGAAATGACCCTTTGCTCTTTTGCATTCAAAAGGTTTTCAAATGTCATATCATAACAAGCCCTTGTCTCATCAAGTCTTAATAGCCATTCTTGCTTATCAGGAAGTATCATTTCCATACAAGCTGAAGGTGTTGGGGCCCTTAGATCTGCCACAAAGTCACTGATAAGAAAATCTATCTCGTGTCCTACGGCGGAGACTATAGGGGTTTTGGCTTCAAAAATGCTATTTGCTACTATCTCTTCATTGAATGCCCATAAATCCTCTCTACTTCCCCCACCTCTTCCTATCACGATGATATCAAAAGCATCTTTGGTACCAAAAAAACTATCGGCATATTGTATATTTTTCACAATATCAAACTTTGCCCCTTCTCCTTGAACAAGCGTATTGATGAGAACTATATTAGTAAGATTCCATCTTTTTTCTGCCACCCTTAACATATCTTGGAGGGCTGCTCCTGTACTTGAAGTGAGTAAGGCTATTTTTTTAGGAAAGAGGGGAATATTTTTCTTCATGTTTGAATCAAAATAACCCTTTGTTTGAAGCTTTATTTTTAACTGCTCATATGCCAAACTCAAAGCCCCCTCACCGCTTGGCTCTATACTTTTACAGATAATCTGATATTCTCCCCTTGGAACATATACGCTAAGCCCACCATAAATCACTACATTTTGACCACTAGAGAGCTCAAATCTAAGATTCACGCTATTGCCTTTGAACATCACACATCTAATAGATGAGCTTTCATCTTTGATGCTAAAATAAATATGCCCACTGCTATGCTTGGTAAGATTGCTTATCTCGCCCTGAACACTCACATTCAAAAAAGTAGTCTCAACAAGAGATTTTATTTGAGTGTTTATTTGAGTGACCGATAATATCTGCGGATTCATTTTTATCTTTGAAAAATCAAACGATGAATGTCATTATACATCCCAAGCCCCATCAGAGCTATCAACAATATCCATCCACAAATTGTGAGATAATACAAGCTATTTTCTGACATTTTTCTGCGTGAAATTATCTCATAGAGATTAAATAGTATCTGCCCACCATCAAGAGCAGGAATAGGCAAAAGATTGATGACACCCAAATTCACAGATATAAGAGCTATTAAGGTAAGCAAAACAACCAATCCACTCTGTGTAGCAACGGAGATAAAATCCACAATAGAGATAACCCCACCCACTTCACTCATAGGCACAACGCCTGAAACCATCTTCTGTATCCCTTGAAAAATCATCTTACTAGTTTCAAAAGTCTGCCTATAAGCATAAAATATCGAATCCAAAAATCCGTACTTGGCTATCCCTATTTCACCCTTTGGGACAATCCCAATAAAATTTCTCTGTATTTTTTCTCCAAAAATATTTTTAGATTCCATTACCCTAGGAACAATGGCAGTTTGCTTTAATACGCCATTTCTTTGGAAAACAACCTCCACATCGCCTTTTGAATACATAATCGCTTCGCTTAATTCTTTCCAACTCTTGATTTTCTTGCCATTGATAGACTTCACATAATCCCCACTCACAAGACCACTATTAAAAGCGGGCATACCAGGTTGAAGTTCTCCAACCACAGGCAAAATCACCTTCTGTCCCATCAAACCAACAACCACATAGATAAAAAACGCTAAGATGAAATTAAAAAACGGCCCTGCAAGTAAAATAGAGATTTTTTGAAAATGGTTTTTGTTGCTATAGCTATCAACATCATCGCTTGATGCCAAAGGATCTGCATCGTTTTGACCCTTTAGCTTTACATAGCCCCCAAGAGGAATCAGAGAAATCGCGTATTGGGTTCCATTGTAGGTTTTTTTGCATATTTTCTTTCCAAAACCAATGCTAAAAACCTCCACCTTTACACCGAAAAATTTTGCTACCAAAAAATGTCCTAACTCATGAAAAAATACTAGGAACGATAAAATCAAAAGTGCTAGAAGTATCCACATCATTTCATACTCTTATAATACGAAATAGCATAATCACACCCTGAATACAGGGTAGCAAAAGTTGCTATCCAAAGTAATATATTCCCACCAGGGAAAAAATCTGCTAGTAAAAATGCGATAGCAAGTATCTGAAAACCTGTTTTATATTTTCCTAACATATTCGCAGCGATTTTTTTTCCACTGCCTGCAACTATGACTCGAAGTCCTGTGATAAAAAACTCTCGACTCAAGATAATATACACTGCCCACGCATTTGCTCTCCCAGCAACCAAAAGCCCCACAAAAGCCGATAATATCAACATCTTATCAGCTAATGGATCAAACACTTCACCAAAAATAGATTTGGAATTATAATTTCTAGCGATATAACCATCAAAAAAATCTGTTAAGGAAGCCAAACAAAAAATCAGGCAAGAAAAATAATTTACCCAACTTCTATCCACCCAATGAGGCAAAAGAACATCTCCGTATAAAATAAACACTAATAAGAATATCGACAAAAAGATTCTAGAAATAGTCAAAAGATTTGGCAAATTTTTCAAAACACAGCCTTGCTCATAAGCTAAAAGCATCAGATAATAACAAAATATCAACCCTCATAATAAACAATCTTCTTTATCTTGAAGATTCCTATGACAAATAAAATTCCACTTATTGAGATAATAATCAAAGAAGCTATGCTGATAAAATAAAACACTTCTCCCATTGATAAAAACAAACAACCAATCAAAAAAACAACGATCCCAACAATCATTCCTTTAAATGCAAGGGTAAAAAAATCAATAGTTGTTATTTTTGTAAGCTCAAGACATATTCTATAAAAAAAATAAAAATAAAACACCGCACAAATCAAAACGACAAAAGCACCAATAGAAAATCCTGTTTTGAGCGTTTCATTTGTATTGATGATACCCGCAATAATACCCATCAAGACTCCATCAAGCACCAAAAACGTATAGTATTTAAATAAAATTTGGCTTCTAGCTAGTTTTGAAAGCTTATAAAATCCTCCTGTACTGAATGCAAAGCTAATAATCGAAAGAATGAGTGAAAGAATAGGCAATGAAAAAAAAAGAAGTACTAAGGCATTGATGAGCAATCCTAAAATCAGGAAATTTCTCGCTATTTTTAACTCTGGAGTATCTTGAATATGCAGGGTAGCAGGTTCAGGCATCAATGTCCTTTTTAAAATTCAAATTGAGACTGATTCTAACCAAAATTCACTTAACTTTTCTTGATTTGATATGATTGAATTTAAAGTTATGATTAAAAAATCATTGTGTCTAAATAATCTTGAAAACATTGCATATCCAATCCGTTATTGACAATCGCCCATAACAAAATCCTCGCTTTTTTTGCACTCAAACAGCCACTCATTAAAGCACCTTGCTTGATACAATCAATTTCAGATCCCATATATCCATAGGTTTTATAAGCAGTTGATCCCTCTGTGGTTCTAGTGGCTATAACCACAGGCATACATTCAATCATCTCATTCAAGCGCTCTCTTGTCTGCAAACTAATATGCCCCGCACCAAACCCTGAGATCACAAGAGCATCCATAGAAGATTTCACCCAATCTAAAACACCCACATCCCCATCTAAAGTTTGTTCCCATAAAAATACCTTTTTGGACACACTAGAAGGAATAGGCAGAGTCATTCTTTTAAGAGGCAAACAGAAATAACCCACTCTATCCTCTGCTATAAATCCATAATCTTTGCCATCTGAACAAAAAGTCTCTAGAGCAAAACTATGGGATTTTCTCACCCATCTAGGAGCATGAATCATATCATTCATTACAACCATCACTCCCCTATTTTTGCTATTAGGGCTTAAAGCACATAGAATTGAACTATATAGATTCCTAACCCCATCTGCACCGATTGCCTCTGGGGTTCTCATCGCACCCATCAAAATCAAAGGCTCAGGCCTATCCCAAAACAAATCACAAAAAAAAGCACTTTCTTCAAGTGTATCTGTTCCTTGTGTGAGTATCACTCCATTTGCACCAGAATCTACTTGTATTTTTGCCCACCTCAACGCCTCTAATAACATTTCAAACTTCAAGTGCCCACTAGGCAAACTAAATAAACTCTGTGCATCAATACTAGCAATATCTTTAATACCTGGAAGCAAATCAATCAAGTCTTTCGCACAAAGCTTTGGAACAACTCCTTGATTTTTTTTCTCTGAAGTCATTGATATGGTTCCACCCAAAGAACCAATAGATATTTTTGGTTTCATTTTTATCCCTTAAGATTTTCTGATTTTCAAGTAACATACACAAGCAATCAAACTTATTAAACATATCATTATAGCTATTTAGACTCACTAAAACTCATCATAAGAACGCAAATTGGTGTGTTGAATATGATGACATTGAACGTATTTAACAAAAACAAAAAATAACTTCCAATAATCCTTATCTTGGCTATTTTTCTCCATCAGTGTCCCGTTCTTTATTTTTGATACATCACCTCACGCCAATATCTTAAGGTAAAAAATTCACTACAAAAGACCTTTTTATTTTGCTTTAGTATTTGTATTTAATAACCAAGCATAGCAAAAGCACAAGAATATAAAAGGGAATTGGATTTGTTGATTTGAGAAATATTGAATAAATTTTTCAGTTTATATCAAAACATCCACAATAAATAAAGTATGGATGTTTTGATAATTACGAAGACTTTAAAGAGTTTTTAAAATCGTGTTATTGAGCCTATTTGTGAAATCTTTTGCATTCTCAATACTCCCAGATTCTAGAAGCTTTGCACAGTTAAAGAGCAAATGAGCTGTATCTATGCAGACATTTTTATCTTTATTGTCTTTGAGTTTTTTCAAAATAGGATGGTTGATATTGAGCTCCATTGTCTTTTTTTGTGGAGGCATTTCTTGTCCCATTTGTCGCATCAAATTAGCCATCATTGCATTTTGTTCCTCTCCTATTAATGCTACAGGCGAGGATAAAGAGGTTGAGAGAGTGATGTCTTTTATTTCATCTCCAAGTGCATCTTTAAAAGATTTGATAATCCCCTCAAATGATTTTTTAACTTCTTCTGATATTTCTTCTTCACCTAATTCTTTAAGTGTTTCATTTGAAGTAGCATCTTTAAGTGGGGTTTTATCATATTCTCCCACACTAGGAATCACAAAAGAATCCACTTCATCTCCCATCAATAAAACTTCATAACCTTTTTGGGTGTATTTTTCCAAAATCGGAGAAGCCTTTAAAATATCTAGATTATCACCTATCATATAGTAGATGCTCTTTTGATCTTTTGGCATTTTTTCTTTATATTCTTTCAAAGAAATCCCTTCTTCGCTTTTAGAAGAAGTAAATCTTAAGAGCTCTAATATCTTATCTTTATTTTCAAAATCTCCATAAAGACCTTCTTTTAGAACCTTTCCAAATTGCTTATAAAATTTATCGTAGGCCTCTTTATCTTTAGCGATATTTTCAATCTCACTCAAAATCTTCTTAGTGGAAGCTGACTTGATGTTTGCTAAAATTTTATTTTGTTGCAATATCTCTCTGCTAACATTCAATGGTAAATCTTCGCTATCAATCACACCTTTGACAAAACGCAAATACTGAGGCAAGAGTTCTTTGTCATCATCAGTAATAAAAACTCGCTTCACATAAAGTTTCACTCCAGATTTATAATCCACCCTATAGAGATCAAAAGGTGCCACTTGAGGTATAAAAAACAAAGTAGAGTACTCTAACGTTCCCTCTACTTTGGTATGAACCCATCTCATAGGTTCGCTATTATCGTGGGCAAAACTTTTATAAAATTCTTTATAATCCTCATCTTTGAGTTCGTTTTTGCTCATTTTCCAGATAGCTTTGGCGGTATTGATTTGCTCTTTTTTGTCTTCCTTGATTTCTTTTTTATCATCTCCCTCACCCTCAAACTTGCTCTCAGTGTAATTCAGATAAATGGGGAATGGAATATGTTCAGAATATTTTTTAACAATATTCTCTATTTCCCATTTACTAGCAAAACTTTTATCCTCATCTTTAAGGTACAGAGTGATTTGAGTCCCTTGCGAATCTTTCGTGCAAACAGATATTTCATATTCTCCCTTGCCATCACTCATCCAAGCAAAAGCCTTATTTTCTCCTGCTTTCTTGCTTGTGACAATAACCTTATCAGCCACCATAAACGCTGAATAAAATCCAACTCCAAACTGCCCAATGAGTGCGGAGTCTTTTTTCTTATCCCCGCTTAAAGAAGATAGAAAGCTTTTGGTACCTGATTTTGCTATCGTTCCTAAATTGGCTATGAGCTCCTCTTCACTCATTCCAATTCCATTATCTTCTATAGTAAGTGTTTTTTTACTTTCATCAAAACTCAATTCAATACGTGGGTCAAATTTCAATCCTTTGAGTTTTTCATCGCTAAGTGCAAGATAATTAAGCTTATCTAAGGCATCTGAAGCATTTGAGATCAACTCTCGTAAAAAAATCTCCTTGTTGGAATATAAAGAATGTATCATCAAATCTAGCAACTGATTGATTTCAGTCTGAAAAGTGTGTTTTTTACTCATCGCAAACTCCTTAAGTATTTAATTTTTTAGCAATTATAGCATGATAATAGTGAATTTATAAAATATTTATAATGATGACATTAATATTATTTAGTGTATATCTATAAAGTTTCATTAGTGCCAAGATTATTAAATAGCAATTTGAAGACATCTTTTAACGATCAAAGCGATTGAGCATGTTACACTTCTATGTAATATAGTTAAATAATATTTTAATTATGCATATTTTATCAAGTTTATGATGAGTATTAACAAAATGGGTTTAGAATCTCAGCTGATGATATAGCAGGAAGCTAATTCACAAAATTCTATAAGGAGATATTATGAGACTCAATCCAAAAGAGCTAGAAAAGCTAATGCTTCACTATGCTGGAGAGTTGGCGAGAAAGCGTAAAGAAAAAGGAATCAAACTCAACTATGTTGAAGCGGTTGCTTTAATAAGTGCTGAGATTATGGAAGCTGCTAGAGAGGGCAAAAAATCCGTCGCTGAACTCATGAGCTATGGGAAACAAATTTTAAAGGCTACCGATGTGATGGATGGTGTAGCTAGTATGATACACGAAGTAGGTGTGGAAGTTGGATTCCCTGATGGAACCAAACTCGTTACAGTGCATACTCCTATTGAAGACAATGGCAAATTAACTCCAGGTGAATATATTCTCAAAAAAGAAGACATAGAGATCAATAAAGACAAAAAAGCAATAGAGCTTAAAATCACCAATAAAGGCGATAGGGCTGTTCAGGTTGGATCTCATTATCATTTCTTTGAAGTCAATAAACTATTAGAATTTGACAGAGAAAAAGCTTATGGCAAAAGACTAGATATTGCCTCTGGAACTTCTGTTCGTTTTGAACCTGGTGAAACCAAAACAGTTTCGCTTATTGAAATAGGTGGGAACAAAAGAGTGTTTGGATTCAATGATTTAGCAAACTCTCAAATCAATGAAGATAACAAAAAACAAGCTATGCAAAATGCTAAAGCCAAGGGCTTTTCTAAATAAGGAGTAATTTATGACAAAAATATCAAGAAAACAATATGCTTCAATGTTTGGGCCAACCGTTGGAGACAAGGTTCGTCTAGCAGACACTGAATTATTTGCAGAAATCGAAAAAGACTACACTATTTACGGTGAAGAAATCAAATTCGGCGGTGGAAAAACAATCCGTGATGGTATGGGTCAGTCCGTGAGTCATAGTGAAAACGAACTAGATCTTGTCATCACCAATGCGATGATTATTGATTATACTGGAATCTACAAGGCCGACATCGGTATTAAAAATGGCAAGATCGCAGGTATTGGAAAAGCAGGTAATAAAGATATGCAAGATGGCGTATGCGATAATATGATTGTGGGTGCTGGAACTGAAGCACTTGCTGGAGAAGGCCTTATAATCACTGCTGGGGGTATTGACACACACATACATTATATTTCCCCACAACAAATCCCTACAGCCTTATATAGCGGGGTGACTACAATGATTGGTGGAGGAACGGGCCCTGCTGATGGAACAAATGCAACTACTTGTACTCCAGGTAGATACAACCTTAAAGAAATGCTTCGAGCCGCAGAAGAATATACAATGAATCTAGGTTTTTTTGGGAAAGGAAACTGCTCAAATGAAGCCGCACTAGCTGATCAAATCAAAGCAGGGGCTTTGGGATTAAAAATTCACGAAGATTGGGGCTCTACTCCTGCTGTTATTAATCACGCTTTAAATGTGGCTGAAGAATATGACATTCAAATTGCTATCCATACAGACACACTCAATGAAGCAGGTTGCGTAGAAGACACTATCAATGCGATCAATGGAAGAACGATTCATACTTTCCATACCGAAGGTGCTGGAGGTGGTCACGCTCCTGATATTATTAAAATCGCAGGTGAATTGAATATCCTCCCAGCTTCAACAAATCCAACCATTCCTTTTACAAAAAACACCGCTGATGAACATCTTGATATGTTGATGGTCTGCCATCACTTGGATAAAAAAATCAAAGAAGATGTGGCTTTTGCTGACTCACGAATCAGACCTGAGACCATTGCCGCTGAAGATACGCTCCATGATATGGGAATTTTCTCAATCACAAGCTCTGATTCACAAGCTATGGGACGCGTTGGAGAAGTAATCACAAGAACTTGGCAAACAGCAGACAAAAATAAAAAAGAATTTGGAAAGCTCAAAGAAGAGAAAGGCGATAATGATAACTTCAGAATCAAACGCTATATCTCAAAATATACTATCAATCCAGCAATTGCACATGGGATTTCTGAGTATGTGGGATCAGTTGAAGTTGGGAAGTTTGCTGATCTTGTGATTTGGCAACCTGCTTTTTTTGGTATCAAACCTGAAATGATTTTAAAATGTGGCATGATAGTGGCTGCGAGAATGGGTGATCCAAATGCATCTATCCCTACACCTGAACCAGTGATTTATAGGGAAATGTTTGGTCATCATGGAAAAGCTAAATTTGATGTGAATATCACATTTGTATCAAAAGCTGCTTATGAGGACAATATCAAAGAAAAACTAGGTTTAGAGCGAGTGGTGCTTCCAGTGAAAAACTGCCGAAATATCACCAAAAAAGATATGAAAAATAATGACGTAACTGCTCACATTGAAGTTGATCCTGAAACTTATGCAGTCAAAGTTGATGGCAAAAAGGTCACTTCAAAACCAGCTGATAAGCTCAGTCTTGCTCAACTCTATAACTTGTTTTAATCTCAAGCTTCCCCTCAAAAGGAAGCCAATAAACTCATAAAAAGGATTTCGTATGTTAGGACTCGTATTGATGTATGTAGCGATTGTTTTGATGAATAATGGTTTATGCAGATTGATGAAAGCAGATGGAAAATCAACCGCTGTTATGAATATATTTGCAGGGCTTTTATCTGTGGCGGCAAATATCATTGTAATAGTGCATGGAGATTTTGAAAACAATGTACAAGACCTCTATGCTGCTGCAACAGGATTGCTATTTGGATTTACTTATCTATTTGTGGCTGTGAATAATATCTACAATTTGGACTGGAGACCTTATGGATGGTATAGCCTTTTTGTTGCTATTAACGCAATTCCTGCGGCTTATTTGAGTTATTCTCAAGAAACCAATGAAGGGTTTTGTTTTGCTGTGATTTGGTTATTATGGGGTGTTTTATGGTTTACTGGCTTTATTGAAACTGTCCTTAAAAAAAATCTCCCATTTGTTCCTTATCTAGCAATTTTTGAAGGAATCTTCACCGCTTGGATTCCTGCTTGGCTTATCATCACTGGCGTTTGGTATTGATTTAGCAAAAGCGGTCTTGATGCTAATTGAAAATCTACAAGGTAATTTAAAAGATAAAGATTTTTCCACATTCAAGATTGACTATGTTGATCTTGAATGGTATGATAGTAGAAAAAAAATCGCAAGATGGAAAACACGTGGTGGAAAAGAGATCAAATTAAAACTCTTAAATCCTCCAAAAATAGGATTATCACAAGGAGATATTTTATATCAAGACACAACAGATATTATTGCTATTAATATATTACCTACTCTAACGTTAATAATCACTGCAAGATCTCCTGCAGAAATAGCGAAGATTTGTTATGAGATAGGCAACCATCACGCGAGTTTATTTTTTGGAGAAAATGAATTTGAATTTAAGACACCATTTGAAAAACCACTCAAAGTTTTATTTGATAAACTAGATATAAAAAATGATGTCTTAAGTTCAAAGCTTGACGCAGCTTATAGAATTTCTGTGAGTATGGCTCACTCTGAACCCATTTTCAAAGTCAAGGCAAGTCCTGACCTTAAAATCACGATTTCAGGAAAAAAATTTGAGTCTCAATAAAGATTTTCTACTTTTACAAATCAACGACGCACTTTTCCCCATCGGGAGTTATACGCATTCTTTTGGATTAGAGAGTTATATCCAGATGGGTGAAGTCAAAGACAGTTCTAGTGCATTAGAATATCTTCGTTCTAATTTAACTAGCACATTTCTTTATAACGAACTGTTAGCCTTAAAACTCACTTATGAACATGCCTTGCAAGAAAATCTTGAAAAAATTCTTCAGATTGAAGAACTTATTTATATTTCAAGTTCGCCCATGGAATTGCGATCTGCAAATCAAAAACTTGGAGCAAGATTTCTTAAAACCATTAAAACAATAAAATTAAATCCAAAAAAATTTTTTGAACACTATTTGCAGTCTTGCCAAACTCCAACCCATTCAAGTAGTTATGGTGTATTTTGTGCTTGTATGGAGCTAGAAATATCTGCTAGTATCAAGCATTATCTATATGCTCAATCTTCAAACAGTGTGACAAACTGTGTCAAAACAATCCCCTTATCTCAAAACGATGGTCAAAGAATGCTCCTAGCACTTCAAGAAACATTTCAAGATATACTACAGACGCTAGAAGGTTTAGATGAATCTTATCTGTGTTCTTGCACTCTTCATAACGATATCAAGGCGATGCAACATGAAACTTTGTATTCTAGGCTTTATATGTCTTAACCTCAACAAAAAAGGAAAAAAATGGTAAAAATTGGAGTTTGTGGTCCAGTAGGAAGTGGAAAAACAGCCTTGATAGAAGCACTCACAAGAATGATGGCAGAAGAATATAGTATGGGTGTTATCACTAATGATATTTATACAAAAGAAGATGCAGAATTCATGAGTAAAAATTCAGTGATGCCAAAAGAAAGAATTATGGGCGTGGAAACAGGGGGTTGTCCTCACACAGCCATCAGAGAAGATGCTTCTATGAATCTTGAAGCAGTCGAAGAGATGTATAGAAGGTTTCCTGACATAGAAATAATGCTCATAGAAAGTGGAGGCGATAATCTCTCTGCGACTTTCAGCCCAGAATTAGCAGATTTTACTATTTTTGTTATTGACGTTGCAGAAGGGGATAAAATCCCACGAAAAGGTGGTCCTGGCATCACTCGATCTGATTTGCTCATCATCAATAAAATTGATTTAGCCCCTTATGTGGGAGCTGATCTTGGAGTAATGGAACAAGACTCCAAAAAAATGCGTGGAGAAAAACCCTTTATTTTTACCAATATCAGATCTAAAGAAGGCGTTGATAAAATTATCTCTTGGATCAAAAAGAATGCCTTATTAGAGGATTAAAATGACAAGCTACGCTCAAGAAACCATCCTCAAACTCAAAACAAAAGTTGGGCAAAATGGTAAAACCATTATTGAGGATACTTTTTTTACTCCTCCATTAAAGCTAATGTCGCCATTTTATGAGGAAGATGACATAGCAAACATTATGCTAATATCTGTGAGTGCGGGATTAATGAAAGGAGATTCTCAAAAACTAGATATACACATAGGAGAAGATTGCAAAGTAAAGCTAAGCTCTCAAAGTTTTGAAAAAATACACAATACTGAAGAGGGCTATGCCTCAAGAGATACAAAAATAATTATTGACAAAAATGCCGCTTTTGATTTCTCTCCACTTCCTATCATTCCTTTTGCAAACTCAAATTTTAAAGGTAATACAGAAATTCATATGCACTCTAGCTCCAAACTCATCTATGGCGAGATTATTTGTGCAGGAAGAATCAGTCGTGATGAGATATTTAACTTCAAGGCTTTCAACTCTACCCTTAAGATCTATGTAGAAAAACAAGCTATTTTTTTTGACAATACCATCTTACAACCAGAAAAATTAAACCTCAAAAATATGTGTATGTTTGATAAATTCACTCATTATATCAATCTTGTTGTTTTTGATTCCTCTATAAGTGTGGAATATCTCAGAGGATTGATAAACGAAATGGGACTTAATGGTGGAGTGAGCGAACTTTCAAGTACAGGAATATGTCTAAAAGCTCTATCTAATGGCTCTGAAGAACTCATCAAGCTAAGAGAAAAAATTCATTTGCAAATAACACAATAAGAGCTATGCCTTAGCTCATTTGTGTTATTTATTCTTTTTAGCTTCAGTGGATTTGCCCTGCTTTGAATTGTTTGCTTTCTCTGATTTTTCTTGTTCAATCTTTTGAGTTTCTTGCGATTTTTCTATGGCTTTTTTATCTTGTGCTTGGCGATTTTTTAATTCTATTTCCGCTCTTTTCCAATACGCCTCATTATCTTTTTCTTTTTTGATGATAGAGTCTTTTAATTCCTTACTCTCTTTGATCTGTTTTTCATTAAAATCTTTAAGTTCTTTGATCTCTTTGGCTTTGAATTCCTGCAAAGCTTTAGCTTGTTTAGTTTGCAACTCTTTAGCATCTTTTAACATTTTATCTTGCTGATCTTTTGCCTCTTTGTCGTGTTTAGCCTGTAGTTTAGCCTTTTGTTCAGGTTTTGCACTGGCTAATTCTTTTTCTTGATTGGCTATGAGTTTTTCTTTTTCTTGCTTTTGCTCATCGTATAAATCTTCTTTTTGTTGCTTCTGTTTATCTACAAATTCTTTTGTCTGCAAATCTTGCTTTTGTTTAAAATCTTTAAGTTCATCAGTTTGATACTGTTTTAACTCATCAATATTTTTAACTCCCCTAGAATGAATATCTTCGGTTATATTGAGCTTATGATTTTGAAACATTTTGGTTTGTCTCTCTTGGATTTTTTCAAATTCAGCACTTGAAATACCCTTCTTGATAGCATTTTGTATTTCTAAGGAAAGGGCTTTTTTCTGAGCTTGTGCCAAGGCTTTTTTATCCCTTATCTGCCTATTTTCTAAATCTTCTGAGATTTGTTTGAGATACGCCCTGCTATATGTTTGTTGCCTGAGAATAAAATCCTCCACATCTTTTGTTTCTCTTTCTTGTTTATTTTTCAAATCCTTTGCCTGTGCAATTTGAGCATTTTTTAGATCTTTTAAGGCCTTGTTTTGTTTAGCTTGTAATATCTTAATATCATGAGCTAATCTATCAGTAAAAATCTTCATATCTTTGTTTTGTTTGATCTGAAATTCTTTGGCATCTTGTGCTTGTTTGGCCTGTAATTTAGCCTTTTGTTCAGGTTTTGCACTGGCTAATTCTTTTTCTTGATTGGCTATGAGTTTTTCTTTTTCTTGCTTTTGCTTTTGCACAAAAGCCTCTTTGGCTTGAGCCTGTGAATCTAACATATCTTGCTTGTTTTTGGCTTGTTTGTCCTCAAGTTCTTTGTAATCTGCAGATTGTTTTGTTTGGAGATCTTTTGTTTCCTTTAGATGTTTTTGTTCATTATTTTTTCTATTCAAGTTTGCATCATTGTATATATTTTTACTCACTCTCTCTTTTGCATCTTCTAGTATTTTTAACTCCTGTGTTTGGAATCTTATTAACTCAGCATCAGGAAGTGCTTCATTTATAACCTTTGCAATAGCAAGTGAGAGGGTTTTGAACTTAGCACTATCAAGTTCACGTTCTTTTTTTCTAATGCTGATATTAGCTTCATACTGTGCTTTAGGTGTTCCAATGATGGCAGCTTTTTGTTTTTCAAAAAGTTCGTTTTGTCTGATTGTATCTTGTTTGAGTCTGACTCTAGCTATCTTTTCATCAAGCCTTTGTGTATGAAGTTTGATATTATTGATTCGTTTTTCCTCAGATAACTTCGCAGCTAATGGAGTTAGTGCGTGACCAAATTCATATCTAAGTCCTACAGAGACCAAATAATTTTGATTAAAATAAGATCCTAAAAATCCACTATCAATATCAGCATATACTCTCCAATTTTCAGAAACAACTGAATTCACGCCTAGATTTATCATCAATTGCTGATTGGGTTCAAGAATACTTTGAGCTGAAGAATAGTTCGTCTTATAATTGATAACTCCTCCATTTACAACATCAGCAACATAAAATGCTCCAATCCTGAAATCTGTTTGATTTTTATCACTCTTAAGAGAATAGCCAAAATTTGCCCCTACTTTGGCTCTGAAGTTAAAAACATAATTTAAATCGGTGTCAAGCACAGCGGTAAAATCATTATTCGTCATAAGGCCACTTTGAGAAACCTGATTGATAAAGCCTCCATTTATTAAACCCAAAATAACCTCGCCAGAAGGCTCAATATAGAATTTTTTGTTTTTATCTGCATAGTAGCGATAACCTAATTCTTGGCCAATACTAAAGCCATTAGAATTCAATGGCACATCATAAAGTGCATTATCTTTGATAGAAATTTTATTGCGGATATAGGTGTATTTCACGATCGTATCTGTATAAAACCCTTCATCTCCTACCCAAGAGTAATACCCTGCAAATTCAAACAGATTTGCACTTCCATTATAAGCATTTCCCTTGATAGTATCATATCCATAGGTAAAAGCACCGCCTAAAAATTGTTCTCCTGCATCTGTGCTCCACCCATAATCATAACCCAATTGAATATTATTAGAATAGATTTTAGATTCATCACCTCTAGTGCTACTATTAAGACCACTAAATATCCTTGACCAAGCGCCTTGAGCATAAGAGTTATCTCGGAGTTCGCCCAATCTTTTGTTAAGGTTATTGATATTAGCTAAAAAAATAGTATAGTTTGAAGTGATTGCATTGTTCGTATTAGCTAGAGCCTTGGGATCTACTTGTGTTGTTGCTGATTGAATAAAATATCCCATTGCATTTGGATTTGCTACATCTTTGGAAGAATCAATGGCTCCTGTCCCTTTTCCAGTGCTAGGATCTCTATCCACTCTCACAGGACGAGTACTCAAAATCGTCCTGACCTGATCATAGCCTTGTTGGACATTAGAAGCAGAGGTATCAAAAATCATAGAAGTATTTGGTTTAGGCGTATTTTCTACCACTGCTACCAAAATATTTTTGTCTCTCAAATCTCCCGTAATGAGATGATTGTAATCTTGATACACTTGTAAATAATTCCTTAAATTCTGTCCAGTGGCTACATCTGAAATAATAATGCGATCAGTGTTTGTTGGAATCTGGTTGATGTTATTTGTAGTGTCTTTTTTACTCGCATCAATACCAACCCTGAAAACAGCATCATTGAAATGATCTATCTCTAAAATGTGCATTGTAGAAAAGGTATCTTTTTTAAAAGCCCTAGTAACAAGCTCACCACTTGTAGCAAGGTCTATGATTGTATTTGTTTTTTGAGCTAAGGTAGCTTGAAACATTGTATTTGAATCAGCCTTAAAACCTTCATCTCCTGCCCCAGAGAGTTTAGAAATAACAGAATTAGAACCTCCATCTAAAACAAGTTTGCTTCCTTGCGAAAGAATGAAGTTTGTATTATCAGTTTTAGCGAACATCTCCCCTATAAAACCAGAGTTTTTAGCAAATGTAACTTCATATTCTTTATCAGAAGTTGAAGGTAGATTGTACTCACCTCCGACAATAATCCCATCAATCTTCATTCGATAAATACCATCCTTGCTCTCATCTATTGGAGAAATACCCGTTTTATCAATAGTAATAGAAACAAAATTCGTGTTATAAATATCCCTAAAAGGTTTTAAGATTGCATCAGCCTTTTTGGCATCTAAAGCGATCATAATCCCATCTTGATAGGTATAACCATTGACGCTAAATTTTTGATCTTTTGGAGAGATGATAGTAGCACCACTTTTGATACATTCATCAGTTATGCCTGAATTGCATCCAACTTTATTAGCAAAAAAATCATTAGTCTCATTTTTATCAAAACCATCAGCAAAGATAATATTAGCAGTACCGCCACTATAATCCACATGAGCACTACCACTCACAGGCCCTTCCACTGCAATATTAGCAGTCCCTCCATTATAATTACCGATATGAAAAATAGGATAGATTTTTTTACTTGTAAGCACAGCAGCAATCTCAGGGCTGATAGTGAGAGTCACGTTGCTCTCTCCATTGTAAGTGTTAATCCTAGATACTTCATCATAAGGGTTGGTATATAAAGACATATTTAAATCAACAAAGTTTTTGCCATTATAAGTATCCATTGATCCAGCAAACACAGACCCATTTTTAATCTGCGTGATATTGACTCCACCATTTGTGATAATATCTCCATAAATTTGAGAATTATCTAATGTGGTATAGCTAACACCATTAAAAGTTATGATATCCCCTATCATTCCTGAATTTAATAAAGTAGTTTGCGTAAGCATCCCAACCCCACTAGCTTTTATATCTCCAATAAACAAATTGCTACTCATATTGATAGTGCTCTGAACTTTTTTGATATTCTTCGCATTACCATTTTGAATGATAATATCTCCCAACACCGCTCCATTTTTAAAGGTGATGGTATTAGTAGTATCTGAAAGTGAGGACGAACCTATGGTGAGGCCACCTTCAAAAAGATCAGGTGTGATCGCATTAAGTGTTCGAATAAAATCAGGAGTCATTCCTCCAATAATCATTTTAAGTTTTAATTCTGTCATTTTAGTAGGATCAAAAGGATTGCTAGAACTTGCAGTACTCGTTGTAGTAGGAGAGATATAAGCTCCTGTACTTGAAGAGAGCTTGGTATTAATAAAACTAAGAGTATTGGACTTTCCTCCAGCAATCAGAACATCTTTGCCAATTTTTGGAGTATCTGTGAAATCAAGAACATTGATATCCCCTCCCAACAATCTGATGTCTATATTTTCAAAACTCGAACTAGTTACATTAAAGGTATTACTCTTGCCACCAATAAGTTCTATATAGCCATTTTTTAAACTACTATCAGTGATGGTAAAAAGATTGGTGGGATCTTGATAACAGATTGAATCATTACTATCGCAATTATTCCAATTACTCAAATCATCAGAAGATATATCAGATCTCTTTTTGATTAATCGAGAAATAGAAATGTTAAATCCATCAAAACTAGATTGATCAGAGATAGCGAAATTGTTATTGCCTCCAGAAATAGAAAGAGTGCCATTTTTAAATTTAGAGCTGTCTTTTGAAACGAAGTTATTGTTACCTCCAGCTAGAGTTATACTCCCTTCAAAAGAAGAGGTTTTATAAACTTTTGAAGCATTATCTTTATCATCAGCCTGAAGAGCTTGAAAGGTCAAATCCGCTCCAAGCACAATGGTTTGTTCCTTGTATATTGGCTTTGGAACATATCTTTCTACGTTACCTTTTATGAAATTACCATCTTTATCTTTTTTTTCGGGTTTTGTATTATCAGTATGTGGACTCCAGCATCCAGAGCTTCCATCTTTACATTTTACAGGATACTGATCTTCAAAAATAGGAATAAAATCTTTTTGATACTGAGGATCAGGATCGTAACCAGGATCACCTTTTTGAGCACTCTCGCTAGTAGAACCTGATTGAACTCTTTTTATCACAGTACCTGAACCATTAATGATAAGATCTGCTCTAATATTAGAACCTTGAACATCAAACTTAGCATGACCATTAGCATTGCCGAGCGAAAGATTTTTATTATTTAAAATAATAGTACCACCATTAAATACATTATTCTTTAATTGAAGAAAAGCTGAATCAAAAGCTGAGTTGAAAATAACATTATTGAAGGTATTATTATTCACAACCATCCATTGAGTAATATGAACATTATTATCAGGAACAAAACCTTTCTTAAAGCCTAAAGTTATTCTTGAGTTATTGAAAGTGTTGCCATTAAAATTGAAATTTTGAGTCACATCACGTTGATGCCCATAAAGCCAAGTTACATTACCATTGATAGTGGTATTAATGAGATCTATACCCGTATTAGTAGCTGAATCCACATATATATCACCATTCAAAGTAGAATTATTAAAAACAATTCCTTTTCCAGATGCATAGTTTGTATAATAATTGACTAGATTGATATTTCCATTGAAAGTGGTGTTCTGAAAATCTAGCTCTACATCAGGTGGAGAGATGTAATTAAACGACTTCACATCATCATAATCTCTTATAAAATTAATATTACCTGTGTAATTAGCGTTTCTAAAATCAACCTTAAGTTCTGATTTTTGTTTGCCCTTTGGAATATTCAGATAAATATCACCTGTTATATTGATACGATTAGCATTATCTTGACCATAACCTTGGAGATACATATTTTTGGTATCTCCTGGATTGCTAGGATTATAAATATCAAGCTTGATATTCTTGTGATCTGGAGTGGTATAAACACTCTTTGAAGTGTTAAAATTAACCTCAGAAGCACAAAAACTACCTGGTGTGCAAGTCGTAGTAGATACGGGATTTGAACCATAGGTGAGTCCAAAGGGCAAAAGTGCAAGTATTAAGGGTAAGGTTTTCAAAAGTGTCCCCCTCCCCCCAACTGTATTGAAATCAGGGTCACTAGAGTCTAGGGAAGATTTTTTGTCATACTTAATAATATTAGAATCAATACGAATTCTTAAAAATAACTTAAACATATATTTTCCTCATAGGATTAGATTGAGAACTGGTCATAATAATATGGGTATAAATATTAAAAAGAACTTAAAACTTAATACCTTATAAAAATTGAATTAAACTAAAATCGATTATCATCAATCTATACAAGTCCTAAATTCGTATTTTCCGACATTTTTAATAACATCACTTAAAATAAAACCTAGTATAAACATCTGTAAAATTTTTTATCTTGATGTTTTTGCTTTTGTGATCTTATTTGAGATGTTGTATGTGATATAAAAGTTATGTGATGTAAAAGTTAGGAAAATAACTTCTAGAAATTTTAGAAGTTATTTTTAAGTTCAAAGTATATTGGAAGTTATTTTATCAATGTAGCAGCATCAATATAAGGAAGTCTGAAAGCATCAGCTACAGTCTTCAGGCCGATTTTACCATCATAAGCATTTAGCCCCATCAAAGCACCAGGCATTTTGAGCATTTCTCTCCAGCCTTGATTGGCTATGGCTAGAACATAGGGCATTGATTCATTAGAATAAGAGATACTTGCCGTTTTTGCCACAACACCAGGCATATTAGGAACCCCATAATGCAAGATGCCATCCACATAATAAATAGGATCATCATGATTGGTTTGATGAATCGTCTCAATACATCCACCTAAGTCACAAGCGACATCTACAATAACGCCACCTTGATTCATTAATTTCAAATGTTCGCGCTTGATAACTTTTGGAGTTTGTGTGGCAGTTACTAATACTGCTCCTACGATTGCATCCGCACCTTTTAAAGCAGTTTGAATTCCTTCTTCTGTGGCATATAAAAGCTTGACTTTATTTTCTATCACAAGTGGATGTGTGGCTACTCTATGTACATCAATATCTAAAACCCACACATCAGCTCCCATCCCTACTAATGTCTTTGCAGCATTCATTCCTACAACACCACCGCCTACAACCACAACTCTAGCAGGAGGAACTCCCGCACAACCACCAATGAGTATGCCCCTACCACCACGATTAGTACAAAAATACTCCGCTACCAATTGTGCAGCAAGTTTTCCTGCAACTTCACTCATTGGGAAAAGTACAGGATAGTTTCCCTTAGGACCAGGAATAGTTTCTCCACAGATGGAAGTAATTTTTGAATCCACCAAAGCCTCAGCTAGTTCCTTTGAATATGCCAAATCAAGAAAACTATAAAGCACCATATCTTTACGCAAATACTTATATTCATCTTCTAAGGGTTCCTTGCATTTTACAAGCAATTCAGATTTTTCCCATACTTCACTTGCATTTGAAATAACTTCCGCTCCAGCTTGTACGTACATCTCATCGCTAAAACCTATTTCTTCACCAAGACCTTTTTGTACTAAAATCCGATGCTTTGGATTGGATTGTTTCAACCTACCAACATCTGAAGGAATAAGTCCTACCCTGTGTTCGTGATTCATTGTTTCTTTTGGAATGCCTATAATCATTTTAACTCCTTGTTTTATTTAAATTTATCCGATTGTATTTTTTATAATATCACCATCTTTGATGATAAGATTAAATTTATCCTCATATTGATAGATGAGTTTAAAATCTCTTAGGGGATTGCCATCTACTAAAACCACATCAGCCCAAGCTCCTGGTTTTATAACTCCTAATTCTGCTTGAATATAGGGATTTCTCTCTCCACTCATTGCCATTAATTTCGCATTTCCTGAAGTTGCGACCCTAAGTGCATTCAAAGGTCCTAATACTTCTGAAAACAAATAGAGCATGTAGTTCTGACCACTTGCAGAAAATGCATCAAATAGCAAATCTGTTCCAAAAGCATAATTGCATTTATTTTTCAATGCAAGTCCAAGCGTTTTTCTCCAAACGCCATCAAGAATAGCACCTTTTGAACCTGGAGGAGCCTTTGGAAAATATTGATTGGCTTCAAAGGGTTGGATACTTAACCAAATGCCCTCATCTGCCATTCTTTTGATAGTTTTTTCAGTAGCAAAATGACCGTGCTCAATAGATTTCACACCTCCATCAATAGCACGATTCACACCTGCATCACTATAGACGTGGGAACACACATAAGTCCCCCAATCTTTTGCTGCACTTGTGGCTGCTCTTATTTCTGGTAGAGTAAATTGCAATGAATCCATCGGATCAAAATGACTGATGACTCCCCCTCCTGCTCCAATCTTTATCTGAGAAGCACCTTTTTTAAGTTGCCATCTCACAGCAGTTAAGACTTCATCAACCCCATCGGCAAGAACAAAATCACCTGATTTTTCCATCACACTCTGAATGCCACCATATCTAGAAGGCGGATTGGTAATCTCTCGCATATCACCATGTCCTGCACTCTGAGAAACAAACGCTCCACTTGGGAATATTCTAGGACCTTTGATGATTTTTTTATCAATAGCCTTTTTGATACCAAAAACACCTCCTGCTACATCTCTAACAGTTGTGAATCCTCTTAAAACCGTTCTTTTTGCTTCTTCTATAGCAGTAGCTAAAACAAGACCTTGATCAGGCATATTAAAATCTTCAAAACTCGCTGCTGCAAATATCGTATGCCAATGTGCATCAGAGAGACCAGGCATTAGAAATTTTCCTTTTGCATCAATGATTTTCGTTTTTTCATCTGCCTTCAGATGAGGTCCTACTTTGGAAATTCTATTGTCTTTTATGAGTACATCTTGTGTTCCAGATAGCTCATCATGTCCATCAAAAACCGTTGCGTTTTTTATCAAAATACTACTAGATTGTTTTTGGGCTCCATTCACGCTCACAGTAAGTCCTAAACCCACTGCACCCATTGTAGCTATTGCTTTTCTTCTTGTTATCATTGTGTTTCCTTTTTGGATTATTTGCAAAAATATTTTTGGAATCCATTACTTAATATATCAAAATTTATGGATAATTCCATATTTACTTCATATTTCCAATCACAAATTTGACCTCTTATGTTCCAAAACTACTTACAAAAGGCAATTTTTTATAATATTGACACCCTGTAGTGATCAGATTGAATCGATCTTGATAGCAAATTCAATCTATCTAAAAATCAATCGTTTATGCGAAATATTGGTCTTGTAAAGCATTCAAATGTAACAAATCGTTATTTATCTTAATCAATGTATATAAAAGTAACATAGAAAAATATTTTTACAGATGTTTTTGAGTGCATAAAGGATAAAAATAAATATTATTTGTAGAATAAAAACTGAATCATTGCTGAAATGAATTTTAAATTTCATAGGAGAAAATATGGATACAGGAACTCAAAAGTTCGATTTTATGGAAACAGTTTCCAACTTCATTCATCATGCTGATGGATTTATTTGGGGATATTATTTGGTAGCACTTCTATTATTGGTGGGGATTTTTTATAGCATCAAACTAAGATTCCCACAAGTAACGCTTACAAAAGCTGCTCTCCATCTCATCACAGAAAGAGATGTGAATGCTAAAGGCAATAAAGAGCATATTTCCCCTTATGAAGCATTGATGATTTCTATGGGGACACGTGTGGGTATGGGCACCATTGTGGGTATGGCAGTTGCCGTTGTGATGGGAGGACCAGGAGCTATTGTATGGATATGGATAGCAGCGTGGTTAAATGGTGCGATAGCAATCGCTGAAAACACACTTGGACAAATCTATAAAAGTAAAGATGGAGGAGCTTTTAAAGGTGGGCCTGCATACTATCTGACTAAGGGCTTAAATGCAAAAAAAACTGCTATTGTTTATAGCCTTATCACAATAGCTATTGGCTGGGCATTCATAGGATTATATAGCCAAACTATTTTTAGTTCATTTGAAAGCTACTCACTCGTAAGAGAAACCCCAAATATGAGCATATATATTGGATTAGCTTTGGCAATATTTTCTGGAATCATGTTTTTTGGTGGGGGAAGATATATAGCTAAATTTACTAGCTATGTAACGCCTTTTATGGCATCTGTGTTTCTTATTATTGCCATTATCAGTATCGGTATGCACTATCATAAAGCACTTGATATTATCAGTGAAGTTTTTAGGAGTGCTTTTGATTTTAAAGCAATTTTTGGAGGATTCGCTGGAAGTGTCGTGGTTATAGGTATCCAAAGAGGACTCTTTGCCAATGAGGCTGGACTAGGATCTGTGCCAGGAGCTTCTTCTTCTGCACACACCACTCACCCTGTAAAGCAAGGCGTTGTCCAGGCATTTTGTGTATTTATAGATACCGTCATTGCAACCTTGGCAGTATTTTTTGTGCTCTTTAGTGATACTTATACTAATGGGGTGCTAGATCCTGATACGGGTGCAAGACTCACGGCTATGCCTCTTGTGCAAGCTGCTATGCAAGAAAGCTTTGGCGTATGGGGGAATTATTATGTGACGTTCCTTATTGTCGTACTCACATCAACTGTCATCATCGGTGCGTATTATATCGGACAGATGAATGTAAAATATATCAAAGACAACCCCACTATAGTGGCTATCTACCGCATCATCACGATCATCATTGTGTACCTAGGTGCTCAAGCTTCTTTAGATCTTGCTTGGGGCGTTGCAAATGTGGTGATGGGAATAGGTGCAACGATCAATATCATCACGATATTCCTACTTGCCAATGTGGTTAAAATCGCCTTAGAAGACTATAAAAAACAAAGGAAACAAGGGAAAGATCCAACCTTCAGTGCTAAAAAACTAGGTATCAAAAATGCTGAGTGCTGGGATTGAATAAAATAAATCAAAATATATCAGGATAAAAAAATGAAATTTGACAGAATCAAAGAAATTAAAAAAACTCTTCCAACAAAGCCAATTTGGCAATGGAATGCCACAGATGTAGCATTAGGTATCAGACATAAAGCTATTAGCTCACTAGAGGCAACAAAAAGCGTTCTTGAGAGAATACAAAAAGTAAATCCAAAATACAATGCCATCATCAATTTAATGAGCGAAAAAGCACTCAAACAAGCTCAACAAGCTGATGAACTTATTTCTCAAGGGATTATCCTCTCACCATTGCACGGAGTGCCTGTTAGCATCAAAGACAACGTGGATGTAAAAGGCGAACGCAACACGAATGGTGGGATATTCAAAGATAGAATATGTGAAGGTGATAGCACTATTGCTACAAACTTCAATACTGCTGGATGTGTGAGCATCGGGATGACAAACCTTCCAGAGTTTGCCATCAGGTGGTTTAGCGAGAATCCACTCTTTGGCAGAACGCTGAATCCTTGGGATGAATCTCTCACTCCTGGTGGAAGTAGCGGAGGTGCGGCATGTGCAACTGCTAGTGGGATGTGTTTTATCGCTCATGGGAATGACATCGGTGGCTCTATCCGTTATCCTGCATATGCTTGTGGAGTTGTGGGGCTCAGACCTACCTGGGGAAGAATCCCGCAATTTGATCCTAGCAGTCCAGGTGGGAGAACATTTGCGAGTGAATTTTTTTCTATTGAAGGTCCTATCGCTAGAAGTGTTAATGACATCAGATTGGGTCTAGAAGTGCTCTCAAGAGGGAGTATTTATGATCAGGTTTGGGTACCTGCACCGCTCACGTATGATGATTGTAAAATCAAACGCATTGCTGTAGTAACCGAGATTGATGGAATGACTATAGAACCATCTATAAAAGAAAACCTCAAAAAAACCGCCAAATGGCTTATAGAAGATGGCTATGTAGTAGAGGAAATCAAACTCCCTGAATTCAATATTGCAGCAGAAGTATGGGGGAAAATTCTTATCGCAGAAAAAACAACCATCATCGGGCATTATGTGACAGATTATGGATCAAAAGAAGTCAATCAAGCTTGGGAAGGAATGTGCTATGGCTTACCTGGAGCTAAAGATATGCGTGAATATATGTTAGCTATCGCAAAAAGAGATGAACTAAGAAGAGTTTATAATGAAATCTTAGATACCTATCCTGTCATAATGCTCCCTGTATCTGGAAAAGAACCTTTCAAGCATGGGGATGATTTGAAAGGAAATGATTATTTCAAAGAAGTGATCATGCCAGCTCAAATCCCCCTATTAGCACTCGTATGCCTAAACTACCCAAGTATGAGCGTACCTACTGGACTAAAAGATGGGCATATACCTGAAGGAGTGCAACTTTTTGCTTCTGATTATCGTGCCGATCTCTGTCTTCAAGTAGCCGAAGATATTGAAAAACACGCCAAAATGCCTTTTAAATTCGATTAATTCTGCTTTAGTGCATGGGATTGCTTTTTTGCAATCCTTTGGTCTAACAAAAAAAGTTCAATATTTTTTATGTATGATTTCAAATCATTAATAGGTGAGGTTTTATGCTAAAGTTTATTGATTTTTGTAGTGGGATTGGTGGAGGAAGATTGGGATTAGAGCAAAATGGCTTTAAGTGTATTGGCTTAGTGAAATTGACAAAGAAGCTATCAGAACCTATCAAAGCTTGTTTGATACAAAAGAGCCAAACTTAGGGGATTTAACCCAAATATACCCCGAAGAACTTCCAGATTTTGATGTGATGATCTCGGGGTTTCCTTGTCAAAGCTTTAGTATTGTAGGCAAAAGAGAAGGATTGCAAAAACAAAGAAAAAGGTCAGATTATTTATCATCTAGCCAAAATCTTACAAGCTAAAAAACCAAAATTCTTTATTTTAGAGAATGTAAAAGGTATCATCAGCCACCGATAAAGGAAAAACCCTAAAAATCATATTAAAAATTTTAGAAAAATGTCATTATAGTGTCTCTTATAAAGTCCTCAACAGTTGTGATTTTTGTCTTCCTCATAAACGTGAGAGAGTTTATTTTGTGGGTTTTAGAAAAGATTTCAATCAAAATTTTGATTTTTCTAACATCCAACCTGCTCACAAACAAAATATCACAAAAATTCAGGATTTTCTAACTCCAAGTAAAGATAACCTATTTGATAATACCTCCTCCTCTTATGAGACTTTTTTGAGATACTTAAACAATAAATACAATCTCAATCGTTTTCATCTTGAAGGACTTTAAAAGAAGATTTTCTCATCTTAGATACTCGCCAAAGTGATTTAAGAATCTATAGAAATGCCACTCCAACTCTAAGGCGAGATAGACAAGGGATTTTATATGTTTATAACAAAAAACTCTATAGGCTAAAGCCAATAGAAGCCCTTAAACTACAAGGTTTTGGAATAATAGAGAACTTAAAAGAAAAAATTCAACCCCTAAAAGATACTAATATTTTGAGACAATGTGGGAATTCAATGAGTGTAAATGTAATAAAGGCAATAGCAACACACCTACTGGAGCAACACAATGGATAAAATCGCTTTAGGTTCAAAAACACCAAAAGATGGTTTCAGAAATGAATATTTTGTGATAGATATTTTTAATAATTGGAAAAAAGAAACACTAGCACAAGAGTGGCTCAAAACAATGGGATACAAGATAGAAGAAATAGAAAATGTAAGGGCTCAGAAAATAAAAGGTTCTTATAAGGCAGATGTTCAGGTTGTTATTTCAATTCAAATCAAACTACAAAAACTTCAAGATATTCAAAACCTACAAGTCAAACTTGTTTCTAATCCACAAGGGTTTAATCAAATCGATAAAAGATGGCTGAAATCCTATGTGGATTTATGGAGTATTCCTGAAGATGTGATTGAAATCCTGCGATACTTCATCGGAGAAATAAAACCCAATATCCAAAATCCTAGAGATGAAAGAAGAATGTTTTTTGATGAATTCTCACAAGAAGATCAAAATAAAATCCTAGAATTTTTCAGAGAAAATCAACCATTGATTTTAAACGACATTTTAAAAGGAAGAGGACAATTTGCTAGTGAGTGGTTTTAGTTATTTTAAAATTATCTTAAAATGGATTTTAAAACCTATAAATGAAGTGATTAATTTCTATAGTGGAAATGTTATGTTTTCTCCAAGAGGAAGTCTTCTGATAGGAAAAATTACTATGCAAAGAAAAGGTGGGGATGGGTAGAGAAAGTGCAAAAATGTTACAGTTTAAAATCAACCCTGCAGAGCTATTTTAGGATTTAAAATTATCAAAAAACTCCTGCAAAAAACTATTTTTACCTCCTGAAATATGAATATCAGCCCCTATAGAGCAAAGCTCTTCATAAAGCTTTATATTTGTTTTGATAGGATTATTTTTTATCTCATCTATGTATGCTTGAGGAATTTCAAAGCCTAGATTATTGTTTATTATTTTTTTACAAAACGCACTCTCATAAATAGGGAAAAAGCTTATCATCCCCATAGCATTACTCCCTTTTGCGATTGTTTCAAAATCATCCAAGAACTTCTGTGCGATTTTGGGTTCAAAAATAGGTTGAGAAATGATGATGTTAGCTCCAGCTTCTATTTTTGTTTTTAGTTTATGCTTTTCCTCTGTATCTAATATAGCCTTACTTCCTGAAATAATAACGCTATCTTCCCCGAGTATATCCTTTGCTTTTTTTATTAGCTCTATTCCGTTAAGATCCCCTATACTAGGTGAATCTCCTCCAATAAGAGCAACCTTATTGACCTGTAAATATTTCAGTGCTAACAAAGTACTCTCGATGCGATCTTTTCTCCTCCCTGATCCTGCAATAGTTCCGATAACATCAATAGCGAGTCTTTGTTTCCACAGCATTGATATGATGCAAGATTCTGGGGTTGGTCTTGAATTTGGACTATCAGGAATCAGGATAAAATCAGGTTTTATTTTATCAATCCAATTTGAGATTAACTCTAAATCCATCTCTTTTTGTTTGGGAATGTATTCCAATCCGATCATTTTTTACCTTTTTGGCTAAAATTATAACACCTTAGGAGGCAAGAAATGAAACTAGCAGTATTTGATTTTGATTCTACATTGATGGATGGAGAGACGATAGAGTTTTTGGCAAAAGACAAAAATGTCATTGAACAAATTACCCAAATCACAAAAAAAGCAATGGAAGGGGAGATGGACTTTTATGAAAGCTTAAAGATGAGGGTCAAACTATTAGAAGGAATGGATCAAAAAAGAGCAATAGAGATTTGTCATCATCTTCCATTAAATCCTGGTGCAAAAGAATGTATCACTGAACTAAAAAATCACGGTTACAAGGTAGTGTGTTTCAGTGGAGGATTCAAATTCGCCACTGAATATTTTAGGGATATTTTAGGACTTGATGGAGAATTTAGCAACACTCTGCATTGTAAAAATGGGAAACTCACTGGCGAAGTTGGTGGAGAAATGATGTTTGATTTTTCAAAAGGAGCGATGCTTTTAACTCTTCAAAGAATACTAGGTGTAAGCATAAAAGATACCCTTGTAGCTGGAGATGGTGCCAATGACGCAAGTATGTTCGCTTATGCGGATAAAAAAATAGCTTTCTGTGCGAAAAAAATTCTGAGACAACAAGCCAACATCATCATCAACAAGAAGGACTTGAGAGAAATTCTTTGCTATCTTTGATTATTTCAGATAACCATTATCATAAAGTGCATTCACCATTTTTACCAAAATAGGTCCACCTCTTCCACCACTTTGACCGTGTTCAAGCAAAACGGTGATGGCATATTTTGGATTTTTATAGGGCACAAATCCAGTTATCCAGCCATGTGACCGATGAAAATATTCTAGATCACTCTCCTTAATCCTTACTTTTATCTCTTGAGCAATTTGAACTACTTGAGCAGTACCTGTCTTACAGGCAAGTTTTACTTTAGCACCTATCGTCCTTTTGTATGCCGTTCCACCGATAGTGCTACAAGCTTCATACATACCTCTTTGAAGTACAGGGAGTTTTGATTTCTGAAAATCACTCAAAACGTCTTTTGGATCTTCAATAAAATCCTCTTTTCCTAAAATTTTCGCAAAATGCGGGGTGGGAAGCTTTCCACTCGCAAGGAGTGCGGTATATCTAGCAATCTGCATAGGTGTCACCAAAAAAGCTCCCTGACCAATAGAAGTTACAATCGTGTCACCTGTATACCATATCTTGCCATATCGCTTCATTTTCCATTCTGGATCAGGCACGATCCCTAAAAATTCATTGGGGATATCAATACCTGTTTTTTCACCAAATCCAAGCTCTTTTAAAACATTTGCAATATTTGTCATTCCTGCATTTTGAGAAAGTTTATAAAAATACACATCGACTGATTCTCTGAGTGCTTTTACTAAATCAGTCTTTCCATGTCCTGTTGGCTTCCAATCTCTGAATTTTCTTCCTCCTACTTCAATATAACCTGGAGTGTCAATTTTTGTATTTTCATTCACGCCTGCATATTCTAAGAATGCTAGTCCAACGCCCATTTTTACGACCGATCCAGGAGGATATAAGGCATTCACAAATCTATTTAAAAGTGGATTATAAATATCTTCTCTGAGAGCATTCCATTTTTTATAACTAATACCTCCAACAAAATCATTCAGATTATACTCAGGATAACTCCCTGCAACAAGTACTTCACCTGTATGCACATCCATTACTATCACACTACCTGTTTGACCTTCAAATTCCTTATTAGCAATATCTTGTAGTTTCATATCAATACTTAAAATCAAATCATTTTGAGTTTTGGGTTTGGACTCTTCTAGCACTTCAAGTTCTTGATTGAAAGCATTCACTGCGACAACCTTATAGCCAATCTGTCCTTGCAAAAATGTGTTGTATTGCTTTTCTAATCCTGTTTTTCCAATAATACCTGTGTACTTGCTCACAGAATCTTTTAAAATATCATTTTCATCAGCTGAACCCACATAACCAATGATATGAGAAGCGGAAAGGTTATTTGGATAGAGTCTTTTTGTCGCAGGTTGGATCAAAATATTTGTATTTTGAATGATTTGAGGATATATTTTTTGCATATCCGCATAAGAGATATAATCAACCACTTTGATAGGCGAATGATTATAGATAGAATTTTGTTTTTTATAGGTTTTGATAATATTTTCTGAATCAATCCAAGGGAAAAAACCTTGAATGAAATTTACTTGCTCATTTAAATTATCATTTTTCAGCAAGGGTTTAAAAGAAATCGAGAAGCCTAGTTCATTGATAGCCAAAGGTTCTCCATTTCTATCAAGTATCTGTCCCCTAGCAGGAACTAAAATCTCTTTTTTGGTCATATTCCTTTGGGCTAATTGTTCAAAATATTGATGAGATTTGATTGTAAGGACAAAAATCTTAGTGAGCAAAACCGCCCAAACGATAGCAAAAAATGTGATAATGAGTTTATATTTGATATTTAATTTTTTCATACACAATTCCTAAACAAGCTTCATAAAGAATATAAGAAATAAAAATAGGTTCTAAGGTTACATTAAAGGTTCTTCCAAACATTCCAGTTAAATACAAAACAAAGAAATAAACCGCATAAATCAAAGGCACATAAATAAAAACAAAAAGTATATTTTCATCAAACAGCAGTCGCAACCTTTTAACAACAAGCCAATTAGTAAAAACAAAAATGAGGGGCAAAATACCAGCTACCTCATCGTGATCGTATTCAAAAAATATCAAACACGCAACAATAACAATGCTAACAATCCACCTATTTTCACTTGAAGTCTGCATATAAAAAATAAATAATAATCCGATCATGGGGGGTAAATAAAGATAGATATTGCTCACAGAAGTATAAAAGCTAAATGCTATTAGGAGAAAAATAGCTTTTAGAATCTCTTTAAAAAGATTATTTCTCCGCAAATTTGAAAATGTCTGCATTCGATATTTTTCATCCTTATTTTATGATCTTATCTTTATAGCTTATTTTGATTGAATATATAACCTCATAAGTGCCTTATATTCAAGCTTTAACTCAAAATCAAATTTTAAAATACTTTGCCCCTTGAACGTAAAATCAAATTCTTTCAATTCCAAGAACACCATCAAGAATCATTTCTCGTATTCTCTCTTTGCCTCCATAATTCTTATTGATAATTTTATCATTATTTGATGCAACTAACTTGCCTTTTTGATAAAGCCTGTGTTGCTCATTTTTATTGAGCTTATCAAATTTGGTATAAATGCTCAAAAGCCTTTGATCGGGTTTTAGAAGCTTTTGAATAATTTCAGATACATATTCATCAATTTGTAATTGCGTATGTCTAGCATCAACAAGATGGACGAATAATTTAATACAAGATCGATGATTTAAAAAATTCCAAAGATTATCTTCCCAATCTTTTTTTGTTCCTTTAGATACTTTTGCATAACCAAAACCTGGCAAATCTACGAATCTAAAAGAAATACTTTGAGAATCCTCTGCTTTTTTTTCCCATAAAACACTAAAAAAATTTATCAGTTGGGTTTTGCCTGGAGTTGAAGAGCTTTTTGCAAGATTTTTTTCCAAAATAGTGTTGATAAAGGTGCTTTTACCCACATTGCTTCTTCCTAAAAAAACCACTTCCATCATATCAGGAGGAGGACATCCTTGAAGATTGGTGGCAGAAGTTAGAAATTTCGAATCTTTGAGGATTATCATTGATTGCCTTGTGGGGGAATAATAGTTTTTGATGGATCTGAAAGCATATCTTGAGTATTTTTATCTTTTTGAATTTCTTCAGGACTTGTGTCGGATTTATTCTTACTAGATCTACTAGATTTGGCACTAGAAGGTTTTTTTGATACAGAAACATCATCAAGATTGAATATAAACTTAGCAGGTTTGCTATCACTTCCTAAAACATTTGCATAACCATTTTCATTATTGACAACAATCTCCTCGCCTCTAATAGTGTTTTCTTTTCCGACTTCTTTAAGTACTGCATTTTCTAAAAGTCTATATTCTCCAGTTTTGGACTCATAAATGAGTCTATCAGAATGTCCTTTTATTTCTCTACCATCTTGCATAAAGATGTGAAATTTCACATTTCCCTCCGCTTCATAAGATATAGGTTTTCTATCTTTATCTGTATAGATAACAACCTGATCAGCTTCTAGCGTGTCTTTAGATTTTTTGATATGCACATCTCCTTGAATGCGAGTGATTCCATTTTTATCATCACTAAAGAATTTTTTGGCACTGATTTCAAGAGTTTCTTCAGCAAACAGACTCAAAACTAAGCAAAACAGACAAATTATTTTTTTCATTTTCCTTTTCCTTTTCGTGGTTCTGTTTCTAGTATGATTTGTGAATTAATATTTTTAGCCTTAATGTTTTGAGTTCTTCTGTTATAGATAATATCCTCTCCTTCAAAATATCCATCGGTGGTATTAAAAATAAAATCACCCTCGCCTTTAAAAATTTCTTTGCGATAATCATAGATACCACCTTCACTCCAAAAACTCCCTCTATCGCTTTTAATATAAATCCCTCCTCTTGGAAAATGATACTTGTCTCCTCTTTTTATCACCTCATCACCACTTATATATTCATAAGTATTTTTGGACTGAGGATTATACCTACTAGCTAAAAACCCATATAAAATTTCATAATCAGAAAATTGAAATGCCTTAGAGCCCTCAATCTTCATATCCACAAAATCATTATTGACTTGATACATATTAAAATCAGTGAGTTCTATTTTTGCAATATCGTTATTTTTATTTTCTTGAAGATACTTTGAAGGTGCGAAGAAGAAAAATGAACAAAAAGTAATCACAAGCAATATTAAAAAAAAATTCAAAACACTATTGGTAGATTTTAAGTACTTCATCTTTAAGCCCATCTTTTAGCAAGATATATTCAATCATCTCTCTGATCGCACCATTCCCACCGTTGTTTTTTAATACCACATCTACATATTCACGTAGCCAAACCGCCCCATCAGATGGCATAAAACGCAACCCACATTCAATAAACATTGGTAAATCATTCAAATCATCTCCAATACAAGCAATTTCAGCAGTCTGTAATCCCAGCTCTTCTTTAAGATCTAAAACAATCTTTCTTTTGTTTTCTATTCCCATATACAGATGAGAGATGCCTAATTCTTTTGCCCTAAAAGCGGTGATTGAAGAGTCTCTTCCTGAAATGATGGCAACTTTCTTGCCAAGTTTTTGCCAAGCAACAAGACCTAACCCATCTTTGACATTAAAAAACTTGCTTTCACATAATTCCTGATCGTAGATAATCTTACCATCTGTAAGTGTCCCATCTACATCAAGCAAAATCAACTCAATCATAAAACTCCCTTTGTGCTAGGGATTTGAATATTTTTATTGAGATAAAGGGCTCTTTTGAGCGATAAAGCAAAGGCCTTGAAGGTGGCTTCTATAATGTGATGTAGATTCTTTCCTCTTTTGAGATAAATATGTGTGCATAGTCCAGCATTCAAGCAAAGCGCACGAAAAAATTCTTCAGTGAGTTCAATATCAAAATCCCCAACCTTTCCCTTAAAATCTCCATAATTACTCATATCAAAGACCAAAAAAGCTCGATTGCAAACATCAATATCACACTCTACACAAGCCTCATCCATTACAACTGCTGCATTACCAAAACGCTCTATATTAATGATGGGATAAATTTCTTCTTTAAGTAATTGCCCCAACACAATGCCACAATCTTCAACGCTATGATGATTATCAATATGTCTATCACCCTCACAAGTTATCTCAAAATCCATCAAAGAATGCTTAGAAAACGATTCAAGCATGTGATCAAAAAAACCTATTTTTGTATCAATTTTACCTCTACCTTCGCCATATATATTCAAACTTGCATTAATTTTTGTTTCTTGTGTATTTCGTTGAATGTATTTCATCTTTACTCCCTAATAATCACACCAGTTATATTTTTAGATTTGGCAAAATCAAGTGCCTCATCTTCGCTCTTGAAACCTTCGACAAATACTCGATATATCGGCTCTCCATTACTAGTTTGCTCTTTAATCTGGACTTTATAATCAGTTTGAATTGATTTTTGGATCTGTTCTTGTAAGGACAATGCACCATCTTTTTTCCTAAATGCACCTACTTGAAGCAAGAAGCTTCCTCCTTCTACGCTACTTTTAGAATCACCTATTTTGAACTCTTCTTTAAGGGTTGATGAGTTTTGCATATCTTTTGAAATAGATTTTTCATAATCTTTAGAAATCATTCCTCCAAAACCTAATACTTCAAGTCTAACCTTAGCTGTCCCTTTATCTACCATATTGATATCTCTAGCTGCTGCATTTGAGAGATCAATAATCCTTCCATCTACAAAAGGCCCCCTATCGTTGATTCTCACAATAGTTATTTTTCCATTTTCCTTATTATGAACTTTCACGATAGTATTCATTGGTAGGGTTTTAGAAGCAGCTGTATGAGCGTGCATATTATAAATCTCACCATTAGAGGTTTTTTTGGAGTGAAAATTTGGCCCATACCAACTTGCGATTCCATCAAAAATCTCTCCGACATCTACACGAGTTGGATAATACCATTTTTCCCCTACCTTATAAGGCCTCATTGTAGCTCTTTGAATTGCTGCAGATTCACGCATACCATCTAGCATTGAAGGGGATGGATTCCCAAAAAGATCACTAGAGAGATTCCCACTATCAAAGCTACCTTGAGTATATGATTGATTGGCGTAATTTGAAGTATATTTTTTGGATCGATATGAACCTAAGCCCTCATAATCGCTAAATGCCCCAACCCCGCCTCTATAAACACTTTGTGGGGAACATCCCAAAAACAAAACCACTCCAAAAAACAGTCCCATCCAAGGTAAGGATTTCAATGTTTTATCTCATTTTGGACTAATTTGCGATAGTCTTTTCTAATCACTGGTACAATTAATTTTTGATTGATAGACAAAAAAGAATTTTTCAGCTTATTGGTGATTTTTATTTCTTGGATACTAACTCTATATTTTTTTGCAATAGATGTGAGTGTTTCTCCTTGTTTTACTCTGTGGAGTACAAACATTTCGTTTGGATTTTGATCTTCTTGAAAATTCTGTTTAAAATACGCAAGCTTCTCATAGGGGACATAAACGGTATATTCCCCATAGCCAGGGGGTAAAAAATTATATCTGAATTGACGGTTGTATTTTTTTAACTCTTCTAGGGTCATTTCTGCACCTTCAGCAATGACAGAAAGCATCGTCCCAGCTTTTACATTCACACTAGCTAAAGTATTCATCGCTCCACGATTAAGTAGGTATTCTCTATCATCACTCTTGAATCTGTCTATATTATTGAATGCCAAAGACATACTTAATATCATACGAATATAATTTCTAGTCTCTTTAGGAAGATATCTTTTATGTTCATCAAGCAAAACATCAATATCTGTACTTTTAGCCTGTTTGATAGCCTTTTGAAGACGCCCTACGCCACAATTATAAGCCATAGCCGCAAGATACCACTTCCCTGTAATCTTGTATAAAAATTGAAGATATTTAATAGCTGCTTGGGTACTTTTAATAGGATCTCGTCTTTCATCAATATAATCATTGATTTTAAGTCCAAGCTGTTTTGCCGTAACAGGCATAAGTTGCCAAATCCCTGAAGCTTTTTTTGGACTATATGCACGAGTAGAAAACTCTGATTCAGCCATAGCTAAAAATAAAAACTCTTGAGGGATTCCAGCTTGTGCCATCATACTTTTGAGAATCGGGATAAACTCATAACCAGAATCAAATTTTTGCACAAAATAATCCCATCTAGCTTCTGCATTGCTAGATTTGAGTGAGTTTTTTGCTTTAAGTTCTGCTAAAAATGCTCCACTCACACCAAAAGAATTCAGTACATTCTCGCTGAATCTATCATAAATCAAGCTATTAAAATCTGCTTTCAAACTATGAGAACAAAGCAGACAAGCAAATAAAAGAGTGGTCTTGATTTTCATTGATCTCCCTGAATAAATTTTTAAACTAACTGTTTGATTGTACTTCAAAAATACTTAAAGGTAAAATATTCTCATTCACATCATAACCGAAAAGTATTTTTCATCACATCTGCCCAAATAGATCATAAGCATTTTTCGTGCTCAAAACTCCGATACTTTCATTATCCATCCCTAAAACTTCAGACAGTTTTTGCACCACCAAGGGAATATAAGAAGGCTCGTTACGCTCTCCTCTATGAGGATGAGGAGTTAAATAAGGAGCATCAGTTTCAAGTAAAATTCTATCTTTAGGTATTTTTGGAAGAATTTCAACAATTTTTTTTGCATTTTTAAAAGTTGCAACCCCTCCAATGCCATAATAAAATCTATCTGAAAGTCCAAGCAAAATCTCATCGGCATTAAAGCAATGTAAAACTCCACGAAGATTTTTATAAGTATTGAGTATCTCAAAAGCATCATTACTGGCTTCTCTGATATGAACAATCAAGGGTAGATTTGATTTGATAGCCAATTCAATGTGAGCAATAAATATTTCTTTTTGAATTTTCTTGTAATTTTCTCGTTCTTTTAATTCTGGTAAGCGATAATAATCAAGTCCACATTCCCCTATTGCGATGCATTTTTCATCCTTAAGAAAATGCTCTATATCCTTGAGGTTATTACCATAAATTTCATATGGATGAATCCCTAGTGCAAAATAAACATTTGGATAACTTTGAGCTATTTTCACAGCATTGCGAAGGTCTTTTGGGTCAGCACCTGGAATAATAAATTTTTCTACTCCATTTTTCTGTGCCCTAAAAATCACTTCTTCAATATCATCTTGATAACATCCATTATCCAAATGGCAATGGGTATCAATCAAACAACTCATTATTTGCCTCATCTTTTTATGGTAGAATTCAAAATTTTAAGAGATATATTTTATTCCAAAACTTTCAGTATTTGGCAACATAAAAAATATAAAAAATAACCTAATTTTTGAAGGATCTTGTTTGTTTAGTGGGTTGGTGCACGAAATAGCAAAGGTGAAAAAATTTCAAAATAATATTCTTTATATTCAATCCCCTTATAAGCCCACATTAGGAGATAGTATCGCTATAAATGGGGCTTGTCTGACAGTGATAAAAATAACTTCTGATGGATTTGGGGTAGAGCTTAGCAAACACACGCAAGAACAGATTGCCATGGAAAATTATCACGATCTAGTGCATATAGAACCTGCTTTAATAGCTAATTCTAGACTTGATGGACATTTCGTGCAAGGACATATTGATAGCATTGGCATCATCACAAATATAATGCCAAATGCAAATCAAACTGATTTCACCATCAAAGTTCCAAAAGACACACTCAACCTCATCATTCCTCAAGGTTCCATTAGCATTGATGGCATTAGTCTCACTATTGCGGAGGTTTTTGAAGACTGCTTCAAGCTCACCATCATTCCCTACACCATAGAACATACACTTTTTAAGGAATATAAAATCAATAGGCGAGTGAATATTGAAACAGATATTCTTGTTAGAAGCATCGCTCATCTACTAAAAAAAAGAGATCAAAATCTCAAAACAAGCTCTTGGAAAGAAATTGATTCAATGCTATTAGGTTATTAAAATGAAAGGCAAAACACTCAAAGCCATCGCTTTAGCCTATAGCAATCAAACAGATATTCCAGCAAAAATTATCGCTTCTGGACTTGGAGAAATGGCACAAGCTATCATCAAAAAAGCCAAAGAATTTGATGTGCCTATTTTCGCAAATCCTACTCTTGCAAACTCCCTAGCAACTATGCAAATAGATGAAGATATTCCTGAGGAGCTTTATGATAGCGTTGTAGAAGTATTCATTTGGTTAGAACAAGCTCAAAACTCTGCTCAACTCAGTAAAAATTAAATAGTCTCATCTTTAAATCAAACACTTAAAATCTAAAAAACCAAAATGAGAATAATTGTAACACTTTATAATAATTTATTTCAATTTTTTTATAAATACATATCGTGTTTATAAAATATCTAGTAGAATCCATTCCAAGTTTTGATCACATATTCACTATCAAATTTTCTAAGGAGGCTACCATTATTGAATTGAAAAATATCACAAAAACCTATCCCAATGGTTTTTGTGCCATAAAAAAACTAGATCTTGAAGTAAAAGCAGGCGATATTATGGGAATCATAGGATATTCAGGAGCTGGAAAATCTACCCTTATTCGCATCATTAATAGATTAGAAGATCCTAGTTCTGGAGAAATCACTATAGATGGGTGCGATATTTTGGAACTGAATTCCAGAGAACTTCAGAAGACTCGCCAAAAAATCGGGATGATATTTCAACATTTCAATTTGTTGAGCTCTAGAGATGTGTTTGGAAATGTTGCTTTTGCATTAGAAATAGCTGGTTGGGAAAAACAAAAAATATCCAAAAGAGTATATGAGCTCCTTGATTTAGTGGGTTTGAAAGAAAAGGTAAATTTTTATCCCTCTCAACTAAGTGGGGGACAAAAACAAAGGGTTGCTATTGCTAGGGCACTCGCTAATCATCCTAAAATACTCCTATGCGATGAAGCAACAAGTGCGTTAGACACAAAAACAACAAAATCTATTCTGGATCTTTTAAAAGATATTCAAAAAAAATTCAACCTCACTGTTGTGCTCATCACCCATCAAATAGAGGTGGTAAAAGAAATATGCAATCAAATGTGTGTGATGAGCGATGGAGAGATTATCGAAAGGGGGCTTGTTCATGAAGTTTTTGCCAATCCAAATCATGAAGTCACCAAGGAATTAATCTCTTATTTGCCCCCAACTGATAAGAGTCTCATCTTATCTCACATCAAAACACAAAATCAGGTTTATAAAATTGTCTTTAGTGGAGAAAATACCGATGAACCGCTGATATCAGATGTTATCAAACGTTTTGGGGTAGATGCAAATATTCTTTCAGGAAATATCGAAGAGCTTGCCACGCAAAATGTCGGTTATCTTATTATTGAATTTAGTGGCGATAACATCGCTCAATCACTAGAGTATCTCAAACAAAAAGGCTTGAATATTCAAAAATTGGAGAAAAAAAATGATCTTTGATATGATTTATGATTCTACGCTTGAAACCATCTATATGGTATTTTTTTCCTGCGTTCTTGCTGTGATTTTTGGACTCCCGCTAGGAGTATTTCTATGCATCACAAGAGAAGATTCTATCCTTCCAATGCCATTAACAAATAAAGTTTTAGGGGCCATTGTGAATACAGCTAGGTCTTTTCCTTTTATCATTTTGATTATTTTGCTTTTGCCTTTGTCTAGACTGATTATAGGAACAAGTATCGGTAGCACAGCGGCAATTATACCTTTATCAATCTCTGCAATTCCATTTGTAGCTAGACTCTTTGAAGGAGCCCTTCAAGAAGTTGATAAAGGACTCATTGAAGCTACCTTGAGTATGGGTGCAAACAAATTAACTATTGTAAAAATGATGATAGCAGAAAGTTTGCCTTCACTCAGCAATGCTCTTATTATAACCACAATATCCCTTATTGGATATTCAGCTATGGCAGGAGCTGTAGGAGCTGGAGGACTAGGGGATTTAGCAATTCGTATTGGATATCAAACCTATCGCCCTGATGTATTGTTCTACTCTGTCATCACTATCATTATTTTAGTTCAAATTATCCAGACAGGTGGGGATTTGATTGTTAAAAAATTGAGAAAAAACAAATAAAGGAACTAAAATGAAGTTACCAAAGAATATCGCATTAGCACTTATTTTGAGTTCAAGTGCTTTTGCAGGAGATTTAAGAGTAGGTGCCACACCCGTCCCAGCTGCAGAAATCTTAGAGTTTGCTAAGCCAATTTTGGCAAAACAAGGTGTGAATCTCATTGTGCAAAGCTTCACAGATTATGTCACTCCTGATATTTCACTCAATGAAGGATCTAGTGATGCAAATATGTATCAGCACCGACCATTTTTAGAGAAAATGAACAAAGACAGAGGATTTTCTCTTGTAGCTATCAAGTCCATATACATCGTTCCATTAGGATTTTATTCCAAAAAATACAAGAGTATTTCTGAAATAAAAAATAAATCCACCATTGCCTTACCCAATGATCCAACAAATTATTCTAGAGCATTGATACTTTTACACGACAATGGAGTTATCAAACTCAAAGATCCAAGCAACTTAGATTGTACGGAATTTGATATCATAGAAAATCCTAAAAAACTCAAATTCAAGCAAGTAGAAGCTGCAATGCTTCCAAAAGTGCTTGATGGTATAGACGCAGCTGTTATCAATGCAAACTACGCATTACAAGCTGGTATGAGTATCAAACAAGCATTTTTTCATGAAAATGGAAAATCTGTATATACAAATGTTTTAGCATCTAGGACAAACAATAAAAATAATCCTGATATTAAAAAACTATCAGAAGTTTTAACTAGTAAAGAAGTAAAAGATTTTATACTCAAAAAATACAAGGGTGAAATCATTCCCGTACAGTGATAAAATACCCATACTGATTTTTTGAGATGATTTAAAAATACATTAAAGGGAAAAAATGAAAAAAATAAAGTTATTTATTGGTTTTTTGGCTTTACTTACGAGCTTTCAACTCGCTTTTGCAGAAGTTTTAAAAGTGGGTGCGACACCTGTGCCACACGCACAGATTTTAAACTTCATCGTGCCTATGTTAAAAAAAGAAGGGGTTGATCTTAAAATCATTCAATTTACTGATTATGTCACACCAAACCTTGCACTAGCAGATAAATCTATTGATGCGGATTTTATGCAACACGAACCTTATTTGAAAAAAATGAACCAAGATAGAGGTCTGAATCTGGTCGCTATTGCAAAAATTCACGTGGAGCCTTTAGGTCTTTATTCTAAAAAAATAAAATCTATTGATGAGCTCAAAAATGGTGCAAACATTGCAATTCCCAATGATCCAAGCAATGGTGGAAGAGCCCTTATTTTACTCCATAATCACGGGATTATCACTCTAAAAGATCCGAACAATCTTTATGCAACAGAGTTTGATATCATTAAAAATCCTAAAAAAATCAAAATTCGTCCCCTTGAAGCAGCAATGCTTGCAAAATCCCTAAATGACGTTGATGCCGCCGTTATCAATGGTAATTACGCACTTCAAGCCAACCTTAAAGCCAAAGATGCAATTTTTGTTGAGGGAGCTGAATCTCCCTATGCAAATGTTCTAGTAGTGCGAAAAGGAGATGAGAATAGACCAAGTATTGTCAAACTAAAAGAAGCTTTGCAAAGTCAAGAGGTACGAAAATTTATTTTAGATACCTATCAGGGCGAAATCGTTCCTGCATTTTAATGAATATTAAATTTTTAGATCTTGCCCAGGAATACAATGATCTAAAAACAGACATAGATCGTGCTATTTTAGAGGTGCTAGAAAGTAGCTCATTTGTTGGTGGAAAAGCTTTAGAAGATTTTGAGCTTCATTTTGCTGATTTTATGGGGGTAAAGAGGTGTTTGGGGGTGGGCAATGGCACAGATGCACTTGAGATTGCAATCAAAGCATTTGATTTTCCCAAAAATAGCGAAATTATCTTACCGGCAAACTCTTTTATCGCCTCCATAGAAGCTATCATTAACAGTGGTCATAAGGCTGTATTGATTGATTGTGCTGAAGATTTTTTGATCGATATAAAATGTATTCAAAATGCCATTACTGCTAAAACTGTTGCTATTATCCCGGTACATCTGTACGGAAGAGCTTGTAATATGCAAGAAATCATGCACATAGCCCTTGAAAATAATCTGAAAGTTATTGAAGATTGTGCACAAGCACATGGAGCAAAAAGCATTGTAAATGAAAAAATAAAAAATGTTGGTTCTATAGGAGATATTGGGTGCTTTAGCTTTTATCCAGGTAAAAATTTGGGAGCGTATGGAGATGGAGGAGCTATCATTAGTAATCAAGTTGCGTTGATTGAAAAATGCAAGATGATAGCCAATCATGGCATTAATGGGCAAGATAAATATGATCACAAGCTACTTGGATCAAACTCTCGTCTTGATGGAATTCAAGCTGCGATCCTTAATGTCAAACTCAAACATCTACTTGCCTGCAATCATCATCGAGAACAAATCGCTCAGCTTTATACCAAAAAACTCTCTAAAATACCCCATATCATCACCCCACCACCATCACTATATGAAGATCATTGCGTTTGGCATTTATATACCATCATTTTAAAACACATCCCTAGCAAGAGAAATGAACTCAAGCAATATTTACAAGACAATGGAATATCTACAGGGATACACTATCCAAAGGCATTGAGCCAAATCAAAGCAATTTATGAAAATGCAAACTGCATCTTACATCCTTGCTTAAGAGCTACAAAATATTCAGAAAATATTCTGAGCCTTCCTATAGGCAATCACATCAAAGATAGAGAAGTGGATTATATTTGCGAAATGATTAAAAAGTTTTATGAATAAATACCCCACAAAAGTGGGGCAAAAAAATTATTTGAAATTTTTGAGTAATAAATCTTGGGTATTCATCACCCCAATGCCTTGATCTAAAAGCTTTCTAGCAATATCTTGAGCCTCTTTTAAAGAGTGCATTTTTGCTGTGCCACACTGATAGATATTGAGCTCTGGAATGTCTTTTTCATCTTTTACCCTCAAAACATCTCTCATACTAGCTTCCCAAGCATCTTTAACATCATAAGAATCAGGTTCTCCAATAAGACTCATATAAAACCCTGTACGACAACCCATTGGGGAAATGTCAATTATCTCTACCTTTGAATTATTCAAATGTTCTCGCATAAATCCAGCGAATAAATGTTCAAGAGTATGGATTCCTTTTTCACTCAAAATATCTTGATTGGGCTTACAAAAACGCAAATCAAAAACTGATATTTTATCGCCCTTTGGTGTCTGCATACTCTTAGCAAGTCGAACTGCAGGAGCTGGCATAATGGTATGATCAACCTTGAAACTATCTAATAAAGGCATAAAAACTCCTTTGAAATAATAAATAACCGATCTTGATTATATCAAAATTGAGATATAATTGAGTCTCACAAATAAGCAAGGAGAAACCCATGAAGCATTATTTTTTTTGTCTATTCTCATTATTTTTTGCATTAGGTTGCACTCAGATACAGACTCCGCAAATCTCTCAAAGTATAAACAAATGCCCCACGCCACTAGCAAACGTTCATATCAACTCCATTAGTGCTACACAAAATGACTTGAATATCAGCTCTGAAGAAATCAAAAATCTAATGAACGAAAATCTAAAAGATAATTGCTTTACATTAGAAGATACTCAAGATACTTATATGGTTAATATCTCTTATAGTACATCTTTAAAAAGCACTTCTGAGGATAAAATAGCTAGTTCAAAACAACAATCTCAAGCTGCTTCAGAGGTCAAAATATCTCTAAAAAAAGGCACTATTACAAGAACTTTTATAGGAACAAGCAACATTGAACTCAGTGGCAAAAAGATACTGAGCATAGGTTCTGATGCCAAAATCACTCCAGAAATCAAAAATGAATCTATTGCTAAAGCATTCAAAGCAGCCTATGAAAGTATGATTAAAAGCTTTGAATAAGAGAGAGTGAATGAAAAGTATCAAAGTTGGTTTTTTTCTCACCATTTTTGCGATTCTTACACTAAATGGGTGTGGAGCAAAAAAGCCAAAACCTCAAGTCACCTACACGACGATAAAATGTGAGACTATCTGCAAAAACAACCATTGCAACCAAAAATGCATAGGAGTTGAAGAAGTCAAATAAATCCCCTTCCTTATCGGGGGATTTTTAATATTTGATCCTGTCACTTATCCTAAAAAAATTCCATTTACTTTTTTATTCTCATTTTTGATACAATCATGATACAAATTTAAATTGTAAGGAGTTTTTATGTTATCAAAAGAAGTTATTAAATTATTGAATTCTCAGATTCAAAAGGAAATGTTTTCGTCAAATCTTTATCTTAGTATGAGTTCTTGGTGCTATGAAAATAGTTTTGATGGTTCAGGATTATTTCTATCAGATCACGCCGAGGAAGAAAGGGATCACGCAAAAAGAATCATTACTTATTTAAATGAAACCGATTCGCATGTAGAATTAGCAAAGGTAGATGCCCCTGAAAACAAGTTTAAAAGCTTGGTTGAAGTATTTGAAAAAACTTATAAACACGAGAAAGAAATTACTGTTTCTATCAATGAACTTGTAGATCATATGCTTAAAAACAAAGATTATCCAACTTTTAACTTTTTGCAATGGTATGTGAATGAACAACACGAAGAAGAAGCACTTTTTAGAGGTATCGTGGATAAATTAAGACTTATCGGCGATAATGGAAATGGTCTTTATCTTGCAGATCAATATATCAAAAATATTGCTCTCTCTAGAAAAAAATAAATCCTTGTGAGATGGCCAGGCCATCTCATCTCCGAAATATAAAACGGAAAAATCTTTTAAATTCTTTATTGACTTTAGCAAAATCAAAATTACTATTTTTTACACCCACAAAAACACCTTTCATTTCACTTCTCTTTGAAGCATCATCTAGATAATTTCCTTTTATGAGTCTCTCATAATTATCTCCCTTATCAGAATCATTTAAAAATTTGAATCCATATCCCAAATCAAAATCTTTCAAAAAATCTAATTTGTGATCTTGCGATAAATTTAAATAATCATAGCTAGGTTTGTATTGATACCCTGAGGATAAATATGCATTAATAGAATCTATTTGATGTGAAAAAAGAATACTAACCCCGCTTCTATTTGTAGTGATATTTTTATTACAACCTGATGCTTTTCCATCAGATAAAGTGCAATAAAGTTGCTTATCATTACTTGATGAGTGATTTTTCTGTGCATAAAGACTGAAAGCTAATGACAGTATAATCAATATTTTATTCATTATCATCTCCAAAATGAATACTTTATTGATTATAGCACAGGACAATCAAGAAAAAAATCAACAAATGCTAAATAAAATATCCCATAACTCCCTATCAATAGGCTTTCAATCAAAAAAGTAAATCTAATGCCATATAAAATGAAGTTGAGCGGAGTGTATCTTTTCCATATATGTCAATTTGTTCAGATGTATTACTGCCAATTTGTGTTGCAGAACTCATTTGATAAGCGATATCATAATAATCATATAATCTCACTTTGCAACCCACATCAATGCGTATTCTCCGTGCGATTGTCTGAGAAACTCCAAAATTCATATATCCACCTTTAATATTCACGTTTGGGGAATCTTTTTCTTTGAGTTTATTGAACATTTCTCCAAAATTATAATCATATCCCAAGCCCAAAAATATACCAAAAGGAGAGCGACCTTTCGTAAAATCAAAAAGATAATCTATGCCCGCAGAAGCAGTATAATAGACACTATCTTCAAAATCTACAAATGGAGCATATTTATGTGTATTTAGTTTTAGGTTCCCTGTTGTAAAACTAACGATAAATCTAAGACCATTTCTAGGAGTGAAAAAATAGTTATAACCAAATCGTCCTCCATAACCAACTGATGATTTGCCACTATAACTTGAAGTTTTGATGTTATTTTGGGTGGTTGAGTATCCACCTGGTTTGACATAAGATCCATGACAAGAGGATTTGCCATCAGGTAGTTTGGTGCAAACCAGATCTGTTTCAGTAGGGGTCAGAGTTACTCTTGTTGTCTCTTGATCTAATTTTAATTCATCATCATAGCAAGTATATGAGAAAATACCACCCATAAAAAATCTACTTTTATCTCTAGCAATACTTGCATTCCTCATTGTTTTGTCTGAAAAATAATTAGACTGAGTATCTGGAGTCCCAAGAAGATCTTGAGCATTTGTTATTACAGATAAGCAAAATATACTAGATAAAATAATCAATGTTTTTTTGTCCATAATAAACTCCTAAAAAACAAATTTTTACCTATTAATGATATTAAAAATAAAATTAAGATGTTCTTATGTATTGTATTATTCTCTATATTGATTTATCATAAAATAACCGTTAATATATATTCAAATACCCCAAATAAGGAAAATTGATGAAAAAAAGCTTATTATTTTTATCTGTGTTCTCGATTTTATCAGCAAATTCTCCTCAGATGATTCCTCAGCAGATAAAATTTCCCAAACATATTGATGAATGTATCGATGGGTATTTATATAGAGCTTTTGTAGATCAAAAAAATCAAATCATTCAAGCTTCTATTCACCAAGTAATGGAAAAAAGTTCCTTGCATGAAAAAATATTGCCTAAAACTTGCAAAGCACAACCAAAAGATATTATCAAATAGTTTTACCTGGACGTTTCCACGTCCCCCTAGAAAATACAATCCAAAAAATAAATGCTCGAATATAAGTCTCTATAAAAATCATTACAAAAATCCATTCTACCCCAAATCCAAGGTGCAATAATACCCACATCGGAAAAATCCTGAACACCCAAATACTGAGTGCATTTATCCAAAGTGAAATCTTAGTGATCCCTGCTCCCCTTAAAGATCCATCAAGCACAAAAATCCATATAAGAGGTACTTGAGAAAGCCCTACTGCTAAAAGATACATTTTGGATATATGAATCACCTCTTGCTCATTAGCAAAAATAGATGAAAAAAACTCAGCAAAAAATGCCATCACCAATCCTAAAATACCCATAATAAAAGAAGAAATTTTCAAAATAGTTTTAACAAAATCACTTGCAATATCCACCCTATTTGCACCCAAACTCTGTCCTACTAATGCCATCGCAGCAACCATAAAGCCAAAACCAGGCATAAACGAAAATGCTTCAATCCTAGTCCCAATCTGTGAACCAGCTAAAACACTATCTCCATATTCTGATAAAAATTTTGTAGTTAGCACTAAAGAAAATAATGTTAAAAGTCTCTCCAATCCCGCAGGAATACCAATTCTAAGAGCATTTTTAAAAAACTTAAAATGGAATTTAAAACAAAAACTCAAATAAGTCTTTTGCCTAAACATCAGTGCAAATAAAATCATTAATTCCAAATAAGCAATAATAACATTTGAATACCCCGCCCCCACAATTCCAAGTTCAGGAAACCCAAACTTGCCAAAAATAAGGATATAGTTCAACAAAATACAAAGCGATGTAGTGAAAATCCTCATCAAAAAAGGTGTGATAGTATCACCAATACCTGCAAGTGCTGAGATAATGATATTTTTTAAAAACATCGCTGGAAGTGAATAAATAACAATTTTTAAATAAATCTCTCCCAGTCTTCTGGCCTCTACCCCCATAGTGATCCAACTCAAAAATTTTGGATAACCCCAAATGGCGATAAAAACCATGGGGAAACAGACAAAAACTGATCCAATAAGCAAGGTAGAAAAAACAAGATTTGAGTTTTCTTTATCCTTTGCTCCAAAAAATCTAGATATTTGTGCATTTGTTCCAATATAAAAAATTGCATTGATAGTATAAAAAAGCATAAAAAAATTGAGGCCTACACCCACTGCAACAATATGCTCACTAGAAAGTTTTCCCATAAAAAACATCGAAATTGCTATAACAAAAATATCTAAAAAAGAATTCGCTCCTGAAGGAAGTGCAATGCTTAAGATTTTTTTTAATTTTTGCTTGAATGTATAACGAATCACTCTGATCTCTTTTTGGCACAAAACTGAACTGCTTGAATATTTTTGCCTGATCGATTGATGAGTTTTTTATCATAATATAAAATATCAAAATTCCAAAACATCTCTTGAAGCTCTCCTTCCTGAAGGATTTTTTCTTCATGAATATTAGCAGGATAACTATCATTTTTAATAAAGGTTTCCATCAAGAAGACACCTCCAACTTTCAAACCCTTTTTGATACCTTCAAAAAGTCTTCGATCTAAAAAATAAAAATCCAAAATCACCTCATAATGATCAGGTATTATTTCATAATGATCTAAATCCAAACACAAAGGAATAATATTGGGTATATTCACAAGCTTATTAATAGCTACAGGTGAAATGTCTATACACTCACAAACAAAACCTCTATCTGCTAAAAACTTCGCATTCCTCCCATTCCCACAAGCAATGTCCAAAACTCTCCCTTTAGGTAAAGTCTGTACACATTTTACTAAAAATTCACTCTGTGAGTTTGGCATAAAATCTTTTAGATGTTTCTCATCCCACTTGAGCATATCTTCCTTCATTTTCTTCCTCAAATGTTTTAAAAATCATACCCCTAATTCAATGCATTCTACCTGAGAAATTACTATCCTTATAAATAACCTTTATCGTTTTATAAGCTTGTATTTTAGCCATCTAAGTCCTGTATATGAGTGATAAATAACTCCTAATGGAATATAGCGCAATAACAAAAAACTAATTCTAGTTATTTTTGACATTCTTGAGTCATTCATAAGAATGCAAATAAGACCATAAATCTCTAATTTGATTTTATCATCAGGTATTTTTTGATTTTTGGCTACATAAATACTCAACAATAAATAGCGAATATATTTTTTAAAAACAGGAGTTAAAACTACTGTGGGAAACTCTTTGTGTTGATTAAAAAATTCATTCATATCTTTTATTCTTGCTAAAGGAATGCTAAAGTCTATTAAATTGCTTGAAGCATTTGGATTATTCTGACGATAAAAATAGTAGGGATCTTGAATATAGGAGATTTTTTTTGCCAAACACATGGTTTCAATAAAAAAAGGGTTATCTACCCAAGAAGCACCTTTTGCCTGAATAAAGTTGATTTTATTTTCAAATAAAAATTCCCTCTTATAAACCCCTGCCCAAATACTTGGATGATAGAATAACAAAGAAGGAAAATCCTCTATCTTAAAAATTTCCTTGGGAGGTTTGATGTTTTGTGTCCATTTAGGGATAACCTGATAACTATCTTTGAGATCTTGTGCGTCAAAATACTCATAATAAGCACATTTAAGAACATCTAAATCATCTCTTTTGGCCACCTTTACAAGCATCTCATACATTGAAAAATCAATAAAATCATCAGGTTCTAAAATCGCTATATATTCTCCTAATGCCTTATGAAGACCAATATTGCAACTATCACCATATCCTGAATTTTCTTTATCAACCACTTCAATTCTTTTGTCATTTTTGGCATATTCTAAAACAATAGCCAAAGAATCATCACTTGAGCCATCATTGACACAAATTATCTGTATATTTTTAAGGGTTTGAAAAACAACGCTATCTAGACATTGCCTTAAATATTTTTCTACATTATAAATAGGAATAATGATACTCAAATCAATCATTTTATCGCCATATTAATGATTTTATCAGCCAAATTTTTTATCCACAATCTACGTTTGGACCCTATGGGAAATAAAATCTTTAGGATAATTTTTTTTGGGAATTGTTTGAATCTGAACTTCAGAGTTTTTTGTTCCCTAAGATAATCTTTTATCATTTTTCTTCGTTTTAACATCGCTTGTTTTTGAACAAAAAAATAAGAATCCTTCTCCCACCAAGAATTCCCATAGTGATGTGCCAAAACCGATCTATGAGTTAAATCCTCTAAAATTGGAGTCTTTCCATAAGAAATGGGAGAGAAATAATCTTTGGGATAGATTTTGACCCTATCTGCAATAATAGGTTCTTTAAATCCAAAAATATAACCCTTTGACTCATTAAAACTGCCATTATCTAGGAAATATAATGCAGTGATTTTTGGACCTATCAATAATTCTTTACGTGCTAAATAAAGTTTTCCTAAATTTTCATAAATCTCGCACATAAATTTAGCCAAATTGGAGTTAGGTTTACTCGCCATAGAGTGACTTGTATAGCCTCCTTTTTGGTTTGATTCTATTCCAATAATAGCATCATATTCTTCTGATATGCTAAGCTCATCAATTAAAATATCCAAACCTTCTTTAGAGACAATCTCTATATCTCCATCTAAATAAATCCCCCCATACTCCTTTAAAACCCACCACCTAAAATAATCACTCAAGAACACTCCATCTTGAAGTTTAACCATTGCCCGAACATAAGAATTCACATCCAAAGGGAGATTGGTTGCATTCCAATTTCTGAATTCATAACCTTTAAGTTTTTCTTTCCAGTTCTGAAAATACTCCTGATAAATATCCTCCTCCCCTCCAAATCCAAAAAATATACGGTGCACAACCTTCAAAGACATTTTGACTCCAGAACAGCCTTCATTCTCTCGGCCATTTCTTGCACACATTTTTTCCAGCTAAATTTTTTGGCTTGATTGATTCCCTTCAAAGATAGCTCTTGTGCAAAAGATGAATCTAAATAAATTTTTTTAAAAGCTTCTTTCAATGCCAAAGAATCACTAGGACTAATAAGTATCCCGCCATCGCCAACAACTTCAGGAATAGAAGTGACGTTAGAGGCTATGAGTGGAGCACCACAAGACATCGCCTCAAGTGCAGGTAATCCAAACCCTTCATAAACAGAAAGATATACACTACACAAACTATGTGAATATAAATTTGACAAATCCCCATCATCAACATAACCTGCACGAATGATTTTATTTTTATAAACTCCTAAATTGTGAATTTTATCTTCTAGCTTTTGGATAAACTCTTCCCAATGACCCCCAGCAAGAACAAAAACAACATCTTGGATTTCATTTTGTTTGATAAATTCTATAAAATTTTCAACTATAAATATTACATTCTTTCTAGGTTCAATCGAACACAGACTAAAGATATATTTTTTATCTTTAGGAATGTGATACTTTTCTCTGATAAGATGATTTTTCCTCTCATTTTTATCAGGATAAAAGTTTTCATTCACTCCTAAATGAGCTACGCTGATCTTATGAGGATCTATCTGAGGACAATGCTTAATAAAATCTTCTTTGGTATAAACTGAATTAGCAAAATAGTAATCCTCTGAATTTAAAGAGTTAAAGAGCTGATAAAACCAGCTTTTTTTCGAGACGAAATATCCTTCACATACTATAGGTATGAGATCGTGCAATAAAGTGAATTTGATAATCCTATCATTATCTTTAAAAATCTGAGGAATTTTTTCCATAGGAGAGAAAAAGACATAATATTCATCTTTATCTAAAGCAAGAGTATCAAAAACACTGAATATTTTTTTTAATATAAGCAACATTAAAGTAAAAGATTTCGCAAAAAACATCTGCACAATATTTTTAGGAAAAAACAAAGAACGCAAATAAAACCCGTAAGAAACCCACTGATTGGGTTTAGAATACAAAAAGATATTTTGGATATCCCTGAGTTTATCATCAGATTGAGAATATTTTTTCAAAGCATAAAGAGATTTAATATCACAATAAAGCAACACTTCAAAATTTTCATTTTGCAACATTTCTAAAAATAAATTATAAGCACTAAAAAATATTCCTGATCTAGAGATATTTTTCTTTGCAATATTTCCAAGCACTGTGGCATCAAAAATGACTTTCATTGTTTTAATCCTTCATATTTAAAAAAATATTTTCTTAATAACCCTGAATAACTCGTGTACAAATTAGAATATTGTTTTGAAATGATCATTCAGACAATTGTAAAAACAAAATAATCATAAACTATTCTCTCGCTTTGGCTTCCTACAAGCAAGTCCTAAAACTAATCCAGAGAGAATAAAAAACGAATAATCAAGCTTACTATAAGCCAATATTACATCAAAAAACATAAAAACAATCAAGCCTGTTAAAAAAACCAAAAAACCAAAAATTGGAATATCTAAACACATTGAACCCGTAATCTTTGTAGCAGACAAACAAATTCTAATTAGCACAAAAATCTGAATGACTATAAGACTAAAACCAATCACACCTAATTCAAAAATCAAAGAAACAATCATATTGTGCATATGAGTGTGTGGAGCTAAATCTAAATTTTCAATACTGGAAACATGATACATATGTTGTTTAGATTCAATATCAACATTTCGTGAAAAATTTTTATAAAAAAATTGTGCCCCAAATCCATTTGGTCTAAAAGGATTTTTTGAAATATATATCAGTGTCGCTTTAAGCAAAGATATTCTATCAAGTGCATTTATTTCAAAATTAAAACGACTATCAAGCTTATCTCCGCTAAATTTAGAGCACTTATAACTTGTTAAATTATTGAAACAAAACACATCGAATCTACCCATCTCAGCAGGCGCATAACTCCAAACGATACCAATATGCTCAATCATTTTTCTAAAGTCAAGTCGTTCTCCAAGATGAGGACTACCAAAATACCCTCCCACACTAACAAGCACAATCCCTCCAAATACAAGACAAAGAAGACTTTTTTTCAATATATGTCTAAACAAAATTAGTGATACCAGCAACATTGCAACAACAGAAAAAATAAAAGCTCGTGTACCGTTGGCATACATTGCAAAAAGACTCACAAGCAAGAGCAAGACCCCCAGAAATCTCCATCTCGCTCTAAAATAAACTATCATTACTAAGCTCAAAGCAAATGCAAGGATTAAAAATAAACCATAAGGGATTATAGGCATGTCTCCAAACCCAACAAAACGTTCTATTGTGGGAGTAGAAGAATTTGTAGCATAATGAAAGATTGTCGACAATGGTTGTAAAAAAACAACAAAACTAAAACAGAAAAACAAAAATTCCAAAGCTTTTTGAGTTAAGTTTTTCATCACAAAATAAAACATCAAAGCCAGAAACAAAGGTGCTATCAAAAAAATACTCACAGCTCTAAATGTAGCTTTGGCATCAAAAGCAAAATACATTGATGCCAAAGCTACTACAATCACACCAATATGGCTTAAAATCCAAAGCTTTATAGGATAAAATTCTTTAATAAAGCCCCGCAAAGAAAATTCATAATGATAAAAACAGATCACTACTCCCAGAAAGCAAAACATTACCGCATATCTAAAATCAACTATCTCAAATAAAAAATACGCAAATACCATCAAAAAAGCAATCGTATAAGATTTTATATTATCAAAAACCTTTATTTTAGATTCTAACATTTTTTACCCACCAAAATAGAAAAACTGTTTTTTGATGCCATAATAAATGTAATGAATAAAATAATACACACTTGAAAAAAAACTTAATTTTTCTACCTGTCTATAGACCTCCCATTGACGTTTAGCAGATTTAATTTTATTATAAGTATCACTACCCTTACGAATGCGAATAGAAGCTAGAAAGTACTTGGGGGGGGGGGCAAAGCTATGATATTGTTTGAGTATTTTTAACCAAATTTCATAATCATGACGAATATTACCACTACAAAGTTTTCCTAAAACACTGCTGTCATAAACGGCTGTAGAATTTGCTATATCGCAAGTTTTAAGAATGTCTTCATAGCTAATATCACTTTTGGGGACAAAAGAACCAAGTTTATTGTTTTTTTCATCAATGACAAGATATGAGGTGTGTGAAAATGAGATATTTTTTGATAACATAAATTGTATTTGGATTTTGAGTTTATCTTTTTCCCAAACATCATCTGAATCTAAAAAAGCAATAAACCTACCTTGTGCTTTCTCTAAGGCAATGTTACGAGCTTCAGAAACACCGACATTTTTATGTAATGCAATACAAGAAATTCTACTGTCTTTCTTAGAAAATGCCTCAATAATACCCACACTTCCATCATTTGAAGCATCATCAACAACCAAACACTCAAAATCTTCAAAACTTTGAGAAAGAACCGAATCAAGTGTAAATGCTATAAAATCAGCTGTGTTATAGCTAGGAATAATAATTGACACAAGTGGTTTCTTCTCTTCTTTATGAATATTAAAATCGCTACAATTCAACTTCTTCCTTACAAAATATGATCTTTTGAAAACAATCCAGCCCTATGCTCTTGCCTTTATTATATCAAATAATTCTAAAATTTTTAGGATTGCTTTATCTATATCGTAATATTGATACTCTCCTAATCTGCCTATAAAATAAATATTTTTAAATCTTGAAGCTTCTTGTAAATACCTCTCATATAATTTTTTATTTTTATTATTGGGAATGGGATAAAATCTCTCCATTCCCTTCTTATATTTTCTAGGATATTCAAAACCAACGATACTGTGAGGGGTTTTTTGATCTAAAAAATATTTATATTCAATGATTCGAGTAAAATCATAATTATTAGGATAATTCACCACTGAATTGACTTGAAAATATTCATTTTGAATTTTTCTAATATCAAATTCCAAACTCCTATAAGGTAATTCTCCATAACAATAATCAAAATATTCATCAATCCCCCCACTATAAAATATCCTATCATACCCCTCAGTAGAAATATCTTTAAAATCTTGATTCAACCTCACTTCAATCAAAGAATTCTGAATCATCTTCTCGCACATACTAGTATATCCTCCAAAAGGGATACCTTGAAATTTATCCTTAAAGTATCTATTATCTTTCCCTACGCACACAGGAACTCTAGCCATCACCGATGGATCAAGCTCATCTGGTTCACACTGCCATTGCTTGAGTGTGTAATGATAAAAAATATTCTGGTAAATAAAATCACTTAAAAATTTCAATTCCTGCACTTTAGAGAGTTCTAAAATAGACACTTTACTCTCATAGTCATAAAGCCTAAGAAGTTGTTTTTCCAATTTCTTAGATAATCGCTTAGGAAAAAGCATTGATAAGGAAGTTAAATTGAAGGGCACTGGCACAAAATAACCATTGACAAAAGCTTTTACTTCGTGCATATAAGGATAAAAACGACAAAATGAATTCAGATATTCCCATACCCTATTAGAATCTGTATGAAAAATATGTGCTCCATATTTATGAACCAAAATTCCTTCATCTTCATAATCATACAAATTCCCACCAATATGATCTCTTCTATCAATAATCAAGACTTCTTCTTGAAGTTCATTAGCCAATCGCTCTGCTAAAACAAGTCCTGATATCCCCGCTCCAACAATAAGATTTCTCATCACTTTAACCCAATATCATTGCACCCACTACTCCAAATATCATCAAAGGGATATTATAAGCAATGAAAGTAGGAACGCAAGTATCCCAAATATGATTATGCTGATCATCAATATTCAAACCAGAAGTAGGTCCCATAGTACTAGAAGAAGCAGGAGAACCAGCATCTCCTAAAGCCCCTGCAATTCCTAAAAGCAATATCGTGGCACTCATTCCAAAACCAAGCTCTACACACAAAGGACAATAAAATGCCGCAATAACAGGAATAGTACCAAAGGAAGTCCCGATACCCAAAGTCACCAAAAGACCTATAAAAAGCATCAAAATCGCTCCTCCGAGCTTCCCGCCAACCATATTTACAGTGCTACTCACAAGATCCCCTATAGCTCCACTCTCTTTGAGAACTTCCCCAAACCCAGCAGCAATAAGCATTACAAAGGCAATGAAAGCCATCATCTTCATCCCTTCATCAATCACCATATCCATTTCATTCCATTTGATGACCTTCCCTATGAGCATCACAATAAGCCCAATAAATGCTCCAAAAGGAAGCGAACCTGTATAAATCTGCACACCAAAAGCTATAACTGCTCCTGCTAATGCAAAATAATCTTGCAAACTCAAATGTGCATTTTGCAATTTTTCCTCTTGTTGGGAGAAAATCTCCTCTCTATATTCTCTAGGTTTTCTATACAAAACAAGTATTGAAATCACAAGTCCCACAACCATACTTGCTCCACCTATCCACATCACACTAGCAATATCTGAAAGTGAAACTTGTATGCCATTTTGAATCATCTGATCACGTAAGATAGTATGAAAAATGAGTCCAAAACCTACAGGTATGCAGATATAGGGTGCTTCAAGTCCAAAAGTAAGAGCACAAGAAATAGCTCTTCTGTCAATTTTAAGCTTGTTCATCAGTCCCAACAAAGGAGGAATCAAGATCGGTATAAAGGCGATATGAACAGGAATAAGATTTTGAGAAAAACAAGCAATAAAGGCAATAAAAAAACATAAAAATATAGATCTACCATTAATCATTTTGGTCATTTTTGCGATTAAAACCTTTGTTAAATTGCCCTGAGATATGGCCACCGCTAAAGCACCAAGCAAAATATAACTCAATGCAGTTTCAAGATTGCCTTTCATTCCAGCTATCATAATATCAACTGTTTGAATAATGCCCATACCTGATACAATCCCAGCAACTATACAAGCACTGATAATTGATAACAAAACATTCATACGAAACAAACACAAAACACTCATCACAAAAACAGCGACCACAACAGGGTTGAATAAAATCAAATCTATCTTCCTCTAATCACAAAATCTTTTCAAGATATCAGCATACGCATCAATTCGTCTATCCCTTAAAAAAGGCCATACACGACGCACCTCTTCACACCTATCCATATCAATTTCAACACTTAAAATCTCATCATCTTCAACACTTCCAAGAGCTAAAAGCTCTCCTTGTGCGCCAAATGCAAAACTAGATCCCCAGAATCTAACCCCTGAAAGAGTTCCACTAGGATCTTTTTCAAATCCTGTTCTATTGATCGCAATCACTGGAAGAGAATTTGCGACACTATGTCCTCTTTGAACTGCAATCCAAGCATCTCTTTGACGCTCCTTCTCTCTCTCATCATCTCCATCAAACCATCCAATTGCAGTAGGATAGATTAATATTTCTGCACCTTTAAGTGCCATAATTCTGGCTGCTTCAGGATACCATTGATCCCAACATATGAGCACTCCAAGCCTTCCAATACTTGTATCAATGGGTTCAAAACCTAAATCACCAGGCGTGAAATAAAACTTCTCATAAAAACCAGGATCATCAGGAATATGCATTTTGCGATACTTTCCCGCCACACTACCATCTTTTTCAAACACAACTACAGTATTGTGATACAACCCACTGCTACGTTTTTCAAACAAAGAAGTTACCAAAACAACTCCACATTCTTTAGCTATTTTGGCAAAAAATTCTACATCTTCAGGATAATCACGAGCATAATCAAAGATATTCACATCTTCGGCTTGACAAAAATACTCCCTAGTATGCAACTCTTGGAGTAAAATAAGCTGTGAACCCTGAGCAGAGGCATCCTCTATCATTTTTCTTGTGTGTTCGATAGTAGCAATCCTATTGCCCTTAAAGCTATGCTGCAGAGCAGCAATTTTTATTTTTTTCATCTATTCTTCTTCATATTCTTCATCTGCATTTTGATAATCATCATCATCATAGCCGTTATACAAGGGGGTGTCCCCATCTCTATCATCTCCATAATCTTGATATTCATCATCAAGATCTTCACCTTCAATCTCATCATCTTCATACATTTTGTAGGCATATGTCTTGAGCATCACTTTCTCCTATTCAAAATATCTCTAATCACTTCACTTCCAATCTGCAAACCAAAGCTTCCTGTCACTGCACTAAAACTTCCTAAAGACTTGCATTTAGGATTTTCAGGGCTAAATATTACCTTAAAATCACCAGAAAAATTCTCTTTTTTTAATAAATCTCTAAATTTTCTGGCAAATTTATCCCCATAGCTTTTCCACACACTATCTACTCGAATTTCTAAGGGATTGAGTTTTTTAGCACTACCTGTGGAGCTAATATAAGTTCCATATGGCATTGTTGAACATTTTTTTGCTAAAGCTACTTTTGCAGGAATATCATCAATGGCATCAATAATATAATCATATTCCCTCACATCAAAATCATCTAAAAAATTCATATCTACAGATCTTTTTATAGGGGCAATACCTGGGTATATTTCAGCTAGAGCCTGAACTTTGTCTTCGCCAAGTTTGTGCGAACCAATCTGTCTATTTTGATTGGTGATGTCAAAAGTATCTTTATCAACAATACTGATACTACCAATCCCTGTGCGATACAGACAATCTAGTGCGAATCCCCCCACACCACCTATGCCAAAGATAATCACCCTTTTATCTCTAAAAAGTTCAAAATCTTCTCCAAATAAAAATCTTGTTCGTGTGAATCTATCTTCCATTACCTATTCCATATATTGTTTCTGTTATTCTATCATAAGCCCCGAGCTTAAAACCCCAATTTAAAGAAGGATTCACATGAAAAGCCATCCACTCAAAAAAATGTTCTTGTGTATGAGCTTGGGAGTAATCTTGGCCACCACTCAGCTCCTAGGCAAAAATATTGAAGTTAAGGATTATTTTGGGACTCAAAGTATCCCACTCCCTATCAATAGGGTGATTTATCTAGGAAGTTTTGCAGAAGTTCCTGCAATGTTTGGGAACTGGAATAAAGTCGTAGGGATGGCTTCTTATGGGTTTAAAAGTGATATTGTTAAACTCAGTGCCAAAAATCTAAAAAACATCAAAAAACTCAGTGATGACCACTATGCTGCCCTCAATATTGAGGAACTCAAAAATCTGTCTCCTGATCTTATCATTACTTATGTAGGAAATCCGCAGGCAGTAGAATTTGCAAAGAAATTTGGGATTAAATTTCTTTCTTTTAGAGATAAAAGTGTGGAAAATGTCATTGATGATATTTCTATTCAAGCAAAAGTATTGGGCGAGGAAAAATCTTCAAAACCAAAAATAGAAAAAATGAGAGAAATACTCCATCTTATTTATACAAAAACTCAAAACATTGCTCAAAAAAAACGTGTCATTGAAATCTTTCACAAACCCAATCAAATTAGTGGTGAAAATAGCTTAGATTCTGATATTTTAGCGAGAGCGGGAGTGAAAAATATAGGCTTACAGTATATTAAAAATGGAAGAGCTGAAATCAGTTTGGAAAAAATCGTTTCTGAAAACCCTGACATGATATTCATCTGGTGGCTCAGTCCGTATAATCCTGAAGATATTATCAAAAATCCACAATTTCAAACCATTAATGCAATCAAAAATAAACAAGTATATAAACTCCCTCCCATTGATATTGGTGGGCCAAGAACACCCCTTATTTCTTTATTTATAGCCATAAAAGCCTATCCAGAGGAATTTAAAAATATCAATGTTGGCAATGTGCTAAGGGATTATTACAAAACTGTTTTCAATTTAAAAGCTCCAGAAATAAATTCTTTTTTATGGAATTAAGGTCAATCTCTTAGACAATAAAGATATTTTTTCATCAATATGCTCCAATAATTATGGAATAATTCCAAGAACTAAAATCCTTGGAGACATCAATGCAAAGATATTGGAAAATATTTTTAACTGTTTTGATTTTGATATCCCTAACATCTCAATTACAGGCAAGGAAGAGAGGTGCTTTTGAAATTTACGGGGATATTTTTCAATTCTTACCAGTAATGGCAGCTGTTTATACGCTTACTCAGAAAGATTACCAAGGGCTTGGAGAACTCGCAATTGGTTCAGGGAGTGTTCTAGCGGCAACATTTGCTATGAAATACAGTTTTGTGGGTATCTCTAGAAATCATCCAAACTGGGCAAAAATCAGTCAAAGACCTGATGATTTAGACTCCTATGAAGGGTTTCCATCAGGGCATACTTCATTTGCTTTTTCAGCTGCGGGTTTTATGCAGAGGCGTTATGGTTGGAAATGGGGAGTCCCCACTACGGTTTTAGCAACTCTAGTAGGTATTTCGAGGATCACATCAAAAAGACATACCATTACTCAGACGATTGCTGGGGCAATACTTGGATATGGAGTATCTTATTTGGTTACAAGCAAGTTAGATAAAAATGTTGAAATAAAAGTAGATATCGGCGATGAAGAGATTTCAAAAGGCAAGTACCAAAACACCTATGGAATATCTGTAAGCTATAGATTCTAAAATTTATTTTAGAATCCTTGGCAAAGTGATTCCTTTTTGACCCTGATATTTTCCCTTTTTATCCCTATAGGTTACCTTGCAAGCTTCATCTCCTTGCAAAAATAGCACCTGTGCAATACCTTCATTGGCATATATTTTTGCGGGTAATGGCGTGGTATTTGATATTTCAATAGTGATATGGCCTTCAAATTCAGGCTCAAAAGGTGTTACATTCACGATAATTCCACATCTCGCATAAGTGCTTTTTCCTAAACAAATCGCAAGAGTATCTCTTGGCATTCTAAAATATTCCATTGTTCTAGCTAGTGCAAAAGAATTTGCAGGTATGACACAATAGCCATCTTTGGAAGCATCTACCTCTATCACGTTGCTTTTGTGAAAATCTTTTGGATCAATAATAGTTGCTCCGATATTTGTGAAAATCATAAATTCACTTCCCACTCTAATATCATACCCATAACTACTCAGACCAAAACTCACAACATTTTTACCCACTTGCTCTTCACAAAAAGGTTCTATCATATTGTGTGTCAAACTCATTTCTTTTATCCATTGATCAGATTTCAACCCCATAACACAGCCTTTATTTAAATTAAACTTATGGTATTATAGCAGATACGAATAGCTGACTGTAAAAACTCTAAAATTATGGATTTTAAAATTCAGATAAAAGGATAGGTACATTATGAATCTTGCAGAACTAAAAAAACTCATCGAAATGTTTGATAATTCAGACGTTGCTAGATTAAGTCTAAAGCAAAGTGATTTTGAAATAAAGCTAGACAAGCAACCTGGTTGTGCTCAATCAATTCCTCTTGTGCAACCTCAAACCGTGGTAGTAGAACCACTAAATTTGGCACAAACACCCCCTGCAGTTCCTAGCAACACTTCAGAAAATAAAAAAGGAGATTTTATTACTTCTCCAATGGTAGGGACTTTTTATCGATGTCCTTCTCCAGATTCTGCTCCATATGTGAATGTAGGTGATACCATAAAAAAAGGGCAAACCATAGGAATCATTGAAGCAATGAAAATCATGAACGAAATTGAAGCGGAATATGATTGCAAAATCCTTTCCATAGAAGTGAATGATTCACAACCTGTAGAGTTTGGAAGCAAGCTTATAAAAGTAGAGAAAATCTAAAACTATGAAACAAGTAGAAAAAAAATCACTCCAAAGAATCCTGATTGCTAATCGCGGAGAAATTGCTCTAAGAGCTATAAGAACTATTCAAGAAATGGGAAAAGAAGCCATCGCTATCTATTCTACGGCTGATAAAGATACGCATTACCTAGATATTGCAGATGCAAAAGTATGCATTGGTGGACCAAAATCCTCTGAAAGCTATCTTAATGTTTCTGCCATTATGAGTGTGGCGGAATTGTTTGATGCAGATGCGATTTTCCCTGGATATGGATTTTTAAGCGAAAATCAGAATTTTGTAGAGATTTGCTCTCATCATGGGATAGAATTCATAGGTCCAAGTTCTGAAGTAATGGTAATCATGAGCGATAAATCAAAAGCTAAAGATGTGATGAAAGAAGCTGGTGTGCCCGTAATACTAGGAAGTGATGGAGCACTCAAAAGCTACCAAGAAGCTCAAAAGGTAGCTGAGAAAATCGGTTATCCAGTAATCATAAAAGCAGCAGCAGGTGGGGGTGGTAGAGGCATGAGAGTCGTTGAAGATCCAAAACTCCTCAAAAACCTCTATTTGGCAGCTGAGAGCGAAGCATTGAGTGCATTTGGAGATGGCACAATCTATATGGAAAAATTTATCCGCAACCCCAAGCATATTGAGGTTCAGATACTAGCAGATAAGCACGGAAATGTGATTCATATAGGCGAAAGAGACTGTTCAGCACAACGCAGACAACAAAAACTCATTGAAGAAACTCCTGCTAGTGTTCTCTCTCCTGAAGTTAGAAAAGCACTACTTGAAACTGCCGTAAAGGCAGCAAAATATATCGGTTATGTGGGTGCAGGAACTTTTGAATTTCTTTTAGATGCTAACTATAAAGATTTCTATTTTATGGAGATGAACACAAGGCTTCAAGTTGAACATACCATTAGCGAAATGGTGAGTGGTCTAGATATGGTAGAGTGGATGATAAAAATCGCAGAAGGACAAACCCTTCCAAGCCAAGAAGAAATCAGTTTCAAAGGACATTCTATTGAATGTAGAATCACTGCTGAAGATCCTGAAAAATTCTATCCTTGTCCAGGTAAGATCACCAAATGGATAGCACCAGGTGGTGCAAATGTGAGGATTGATACACACGCCTATGCTGGATATGTCGTACCTATGTTCTATGATTCAATGATTGGAAAACTGATTGTATGGGGAGAAGACAGAACTCGTGCCATTGCAAAAATGAAAAGATCTTTGAGAGAATTTTGTATTGAAGGAATCAAAACCACGATTCCATTTCATCTAAAAATGATGGATAATGTGGATTTCAAACACTCTAAAATACATACCAAGTATTTGGAACAGAATATGGAATAACAAGTGCTTATTAAACTATGAAATAAGCAAAAGGACTGGTAATGAAAATCACTCCACATAGTGCTAATATTAATGACAAATCTTCTGGTAAAGGGGCTTTGAGCACACGTTTAGAGAATGATAATAACATCAATGGAACGATCAAGGCGAAGCCTCTAAAAAAAAATGAAGACTCTGTTGTCATTAACGAAAGCGAACTAGCAAAATCTACAAGAGAGATCAATAACACCATAGGTTCTTTACAAATAGCTATAAAGGCTATGAATGAAATGAGTCAAAAAACTGAGGAATTGATTAAAAACTCTGAAGAAATTCACGCAAAAGATTCACAAAAATCTGAGATAGCACTCAAAGAATCCCAAGATATTAAAGCAGATATCACGAAAATTTTCGATACCTCAACTTTCAATAAAGAAAATGTATTTACAAAAAAATATAGCCATATAGACCCTAAAATAAAATTTCAGTCCAACTCAATCAATCCTGATAAAATTGAAATAAAAAATACAAAAAATCTCAATGATTTTCTCAAGGATATTAATCTGCAGAAAAAATATGCCAAAGAAGGTATTGAGGCACTCAGAGAAAAAGTTGGGGAGACTCTTGTTGATGATGAAAAATACGAGACACTAAATAAAGATGCACTAGATAAAGAACAATTCAAGGCTTCTCATAATACCGAAGGAATCACCTTAGAACGCCTGACAAAACTACTTAATTAAATGAATCCTTATAGCACTCAATACATTGAAGATGATGACATACAAGCTGTCATAGAGGCTTTAAGAAGCCCTACACTCACTCAAGGAAACCTTACTCAAGAATTTGAAGAAAGAATTGCTGATTTTATAGGAGCGAAGTATGCTCTTGTATTTAACTCCGCTACAAGTGCTTTATATGCAAGCTATAAAGCCATCAATTTAGATCACGATCATTATGCCATCACTTCACCCATCAGCTTTGTTGCTACTACTAATATGATGCTAGAATGTCACTCAAAGCCCATATTTTGTGATATAAAAAGGGATGGAAACATTGATGAAAACTCCATAAAGTCACATATCACCAACCAAACAAGTGCTATTGTGAGTGTTGATTATGCAGGAAATAGCATCGAGGCTGAAGTAATCCAAAAAATCTGTAAAGAAAATAATTTAGTATTTATTTCAGATAGCTCCCACAGTTTTGGTGGCAAATATCAAAATCAAAAAATCGGCACACTCGCTGATGCGACTATTTTCAGCTTTCATGCAATCAAACCCATCACAACAGCAGAAGGTGGGGCCTTGCTCACGAACAATGCAGATATATACGAACAAGCCAAACTCATTCGATCGCACGGAGTCACAAAAAAAGAGTTATGGAATTCTGATGTCACAAGAAGTGGGTTTAACTTTCGTATGAACGAACTTCAAGCAGCACTTGGAATATCTCAACTCAAAAAAATCAATAGATTCTTGCATACCAAAGAAGAGATTGCAAAATTTTATGACAAAGCCTTTGAAGGCAATCCTTATTTTTTTACTCTTCATCAGCATATAAAACATTTCAGCACAAATCATCTCTATCCAATCATTCTTGCACCAGAATTTTGGTGCTCTAAAGAAGATATTTTTAGATCTCTTCAAGAAAAGGGACTTGGAGTACAGGTGCATTACAAGCCTATCAATGAATTCAGTTTGTATAAAAAACTTTTAGGAGAAGTCAATCTTCCTAATGCAAGAGATTTTTATCGTGCAGAAATTTCTATCCCATGTCATCAAAAAATGAGTTATGCGGATGCAAAAATAACTGCCGAAAAAATCCTGAGTGTTTTTGAAAAATTCAAGGCCTGTTTGCATTAAAAAGGAATAATTTTTGCTAGATATCCAAAAACGATTTGGAGTTCTACTGTGGAAATTAATTCGCAACTACCACAAACATCAATATATAATCTGTTTAACACACAAAAAGAACAAACCCAGAGTTCGCAAACTGAAAAAACTCATCTCAAATCTAACGAAAAAGCCTCTCTAGAGCCTAAAAAACAAATTACTAACCCCATAGAATCAAAGCAAAGAGAGACTTATGGGTTGCTCGTTTTAGAACTGATGAGTAATGATGAATACAACGCATTTAAAAGGGCTACTGCAGGAATGAGTGAAGGGGATAAGATGTTAGCTGCACAATCTTTGTATAGTTTGACAAACTTTTATAATGGAAAATATAATCCTGATTTACAACAAGATCTAAAAACTGATTCTAATCCTCATCAAAAGAATGCTCAAAGAGCCTTTGGCATACAAGCTCAAGATCTCAATAACTTTTTGGAAAAATACAAAAATGCCTATGAAAGTTCTGGTGGATTTGATACGATACTTTGATTATTGACTTTTCAGGGGATTTCTCTTATAATTACAGGCTCTTGTCAAGGTAGCTCAGCTGGTTTAGAGCGCTGGTCTCATAAGCCGGAGGTCGGGAGTTCAAGTCTCCCTCTTGACACCAATATGTTTTTTATTTCTTTTCTTAAAAATCCATTAAAAATATTTGAATCCATCTACAAGCATTTGAACTTAAATACCCTCTCCTTGTTGTATGGTTATTCTTGGTTTTTAAATCAAAAAATCCATTGCATGTTTTTAAAATCAAATCTTATACGGATTTATTTTAAAAACCCAGATTACATATTCATATGGCTGTAACTTGAAAATCTTCTTTATTCCTAGCTCAAATGACTTTAGAATTGTTTGCCTTGTATCCAAAAAATATAAGCAGTACTGTCAAACAAACAAATACAATAAGTGGTATATTCCACGAATGCGACAAATCATATATAAACCCAAGAAAAATAGGCCCTAGTGCAGCTATCAAATAACCCAAAGACTGTGCCATACCTGATAATCTAGCTACTTTTTGAGGATGTGAGGCTTTGGTTGAGACAAACAAAAGAGCGATTCCAAACATTCCTCCCATCGGAAAAGCTAAAAAAATAGTGGCAATAAGCATGGCAAATAAACTATTATAGAAAAACAAAATACCAAAAGCAAAAGCATACATTAAACACAAAAAGCTAGTCAAAACATGTTTGTGTTTATTCCTGATCCTAGCTACCATTATGGGTGCGACCAACGCAATGGGCATTGAACAAACCTGATATAAAAGCGTCATATTTGAGGCAAAATGAATGTCAAAACCCTTTTCTATCAAAATGGAAGGAAACCAAGCAATGATGCTATAAAAAATCAATGATTGAGTCCCCATAAAAAATGTTATCCACCAACTCGTAGCGTATTTATAAATAGGAGTCATCTCGTTAATATTTCTTTTTTGATTTTTATATCTTCTTCTGCCTCCTAGCTGAGGTATCCATAAAATAATCGCGATAACTGCAATTATTGCCCAAAGTGCTAGGGTATTCTTCCAGCCTAGATTCAATGAAAGTGTCAAAGGAACAGAGATTCCTGCCCCAATAGCTGCAGAAATAACCAAAACCAAAGAATAAATGGACATAATCTTTCCAAAAGTCTTAGGAAATCCTGCTTTGATGATGCTTGGCAATAGGACATTAGCGATGGCAATTCCTATCCCCATAATAAGTGTTCCAACAAAAAGCCCTGACTCTGCGAAATACGAACGAACGATTTCTCCAAAAAAGATAAATAATAGCCCATAAAGCATCATCGTGACATATCTAAATCTTGCAACAATGGGAGAAAATATGGCAAATGCCAAAAGAGGGAGTGTGGTGATAAATCCTGCAAGAGAGTTTGATAATCTATAGTGTTCTTTAATGATCTCAATAATTGGACCCACCGCTGTAATAGGTCCTCTTAAATTCAAAGTGATAAAAATAATCCCCAATAAAATAAATAACTCTATTCTTCTTTTGCTGTGCATCTTATCTCCGAAATTAAAAAATACTTCATTATATTTGAATAGATTTAATTTTTAAAGATTATCTTTAAATCTTATCAAGATTTTTTATAAAAAACACTCCATATTGATCATCTCAGAATAACAGATAGGATAAAAGTTTAAAAATTATACCTGAGTTCAATATAATAACTTCGACCTGCCGCAGGAATATAGGCCGCAGGAATAAAAGAATCAGAACTAAGGGCTAAATGATAATCAAAATATTGTGTATCAAATAAATTCTGTACCCCTGCATCAAATTTAAAAGATTTGAACGAATAACTCAAACCTAAATTATTCAAGATATAAGCATCTACTTTTGAATAGCTATTATCAAGAGAGGGGCCATAAAAAGAGTTGTTAAGCATCACGCTCAAAAGTTGATTATCACTTTTAATAATATCATAGGCAAGATTTAAAGTGATTTTATAATCCTGAACCAAAGGGATCTGTTTGCCTTTGTTGGTTCCTTTTAATATTTCATTATAGATATAAGAAATTGACTCATTCAAATGAAATCTATCACTAAAAAAATCTTGATAAGCAACCACCTCAACCCCTAATCGGTAAGTTTGATCTAAATTATTGTATTGCCAATTAGATCCGTGCTCAATCTGATTATAATGAATTTCATCTGAAGTGAGTGTGTAATATAATGTGGCAGAGAGATAGGTGAAATCATATTCATCTCTATACCCCAACTCAAAAGTATCATAAGTTTCAGGTTTGATACCATTGTAGCTAAGTCCATTTTTAGGATCTGAATCCATCATTTGATTGGGTGAAGGTGTGATAAAACCTCTTTCATATTTCAGGTAAATATTTCCCGTATCAGAATATTTGAAATTAGGAGTCATCTCTAAAGCATAATTGTTTCTAGTAGTACTAAGTCTAAAATGTGGAGAAGGACCGCTTTTAATGGTTTTATTTAAAGGGCCACTTGCTTGAGTATCTTTATCATTAGATAGATCATAAAGACTATTTTCATATCTTAGTCCCCCGCTAAGCTCAAAGTAATTCGTGAATTCGTATTTATCAAATACATAAAGAGCATTGGAAATTTTACTCGCCTCCAAATTAGTTTGCCAAGCATGATCTAAAGCAGTTGCTAGACTCATATCTGGCACTCCAACTGCACCTGCAACTCCTGACCCACTAGCACCTCCTCCTGTTCCCATAGGAGGTTTTTTTGCAGAAAGTGCGGCGACTATCTTATCAAGAAGCCCTTTAGGCATTTGAACGACATAATGGTTATTTGATTTTCTAATTGTGCTCTGATACAAAATATCATATCCTAGCATTATGGTATTTTTATCTGTGGTGTATTTGAGCTTTGCATTCCCCCCAGCACCCTGATTAAAAAATTCACTCCCACTTTCATCAAAAGGTACTGTTGTGCCTCTTTTTGTAGCAGAAGTGATTGAAAGAGGATAAGCCACATTGTCCATCTGATAAAAACCCAATAAGTCAAAATTCCATTTATCTGATAATTTGGCTTTATAATTAAGAGAGGTATTAATAAAATTATCTTCAGAGGTAATTTCTCCATTTCCTGCAGCTCGTCTATTGTTTTTAAGCTCAATAAGAGAAATACCAGGTGTTGTGTTTATTTTTGAATAAGAATAACCAACATTAAAATCTAAAGATTGATTTTCATTAAAGCTATAGAGAGCCTCTGCATTAAGATAATAGTTAAATAAACTATCCCCTATTCTATATCCATTAGTATTAGCAACACTAGCATCTGCTTTCAAAAATAAATCTCCGATATTTTTACCTGCTGATAAATCAAGCCTACCAAAAAGACCATCTATCACCTCATAGCTACCACCTTTTAAATTAATATTCGCAAAATCTTTTTTGGCGGATTTAGTGACGACATTCACCACCCCACCTCTAGTGCCATTCCCATATACCACAGCCCCACCACCTGGAATAATTTCTATAGATTGAACATCTTCAAGATTGATTTGAGAAAGTGGGGTGATGCCATGACTTGAATCCAAAAGATTGATGGGTATACGATTTATTAGAACTTTTACACCTTGATTAGCACTTCCTCCCTGTCCTCTCAAATCTATATTTTGTCCAAATCCGTTGTTTGAAAAAGTAATTAACGGAGACATCTTAAGTGCATCATCTAAATTTTGATAACCCTTTTTTGTGAGAGTATCTTTATCTATAATAACAATATTTCTAGGCTCATCTTTAAGGGGTATATCAAATCCAGTGGCTGAAGTAATGATTTTATTGAGCTTAATGCTTGATTCATCTTCAGCATTTAGCCCCACATAAAGCAGTGAAACAACAAAAAAAATCTTATAGAATTTCATTATTTTACCTTTAATATTAATTTTAGTAATTATTATTATATTTAGCTTATAATCTGTTTAATGGGTATTTTTAATTCAATAATTAATTTGATTATTTATGTGCTCTGATACACAAAATCAATCAAACAATAAAGATGCATGGATTATAAATTCTAGCTTTTGTTGTTTTTCTAGGATGAGTGTCCCATATGCAAAGCTTTGGCAATAAGCTCTAATGGATGAGAAAATGTTGTCTTCACTCCTTGGTGATCCATTGCATTATCTAATTGCATATGACAGGCACCACATTCTGCACTGACAATCTCCGCATTAGTCTCTTTTATCATCTGAGCTTTTGGAATTCCTGCCTTTAAGGTGAGGTCATACTTTTCACTTTGCATACTAATACCTCCAAAACCGCAACACCTACTTGAATCACTCATTTCTATCAAAGAATAGTTTTTTGATAGCAAATTTCTAGGTTCTTTATAAATATTCAAAACCTTTCTAGCATGGCAAGGATCGTGATAAGTGAAAGTTTGTTCTTGAGATGGAATTTTGAGTAAAATATCTGGAAGTGAAGTATTTTTGTCTAACCAAAAACTAGCCATATTGAACTTAGGAATTAGTTTCTGCAGTCTCTTTGACCAATCTCCTTCTTCATCTTTAAGAGCATGTTTCCAATCTTCTATCAGCATAGCCCCACAAGTCGCCTCTGGTATCAAGATAGCATCTACTTCATCAATAAATTCTTCAAAATGAATAATATTTTTTTTAATGAGATGTTTTACAGTTGCAATATCTCCAGAAAAATAAGCGGGAGCACCACAACATTCCTGTTTGGGAATCAAAACATCTATTCCTAATTCATCTAAGATAAAAAGTAAGCTCTCCCCTACATTAATATAATTATAATTACTCAGGCAGCCAATAAAAATCGCTACTCTATTGTGAAGTAGCTTTGAAGTTTTTGAAATATTTTTGGAGAGAATTTCACCATTATGTTTTTGCAAAAAACTCTTTGAAGAAAATGGAAATACAGTTCTTTTGCCAATTTTTGGGAGTGAGAATCTAAAGGTATTTTTAGTATTAGATGGATTTTTTTTGAATATACAAGGCGAAACAAAATAAACAAAAGAAAACACAAAATCCATCAATTTTCTATGCTTCAACAAATAAAAGAATAGTTTTTTACTCCAAGAAATGCCATATTTTTTTGCAATATCAACACGGATTTTTTCAATCATCACATCTATGGGAAGAGTATTGGGGCAAACTTGCACACAAGTAGTACATAAAAAACAAGACTCAAAGATATTCTTTACATTTCTGTCAAGCTCTAAATCACCTCTTTCATAAGCTCCAAGTAGATCTAAAAACCCCCTAGGAGAAGTGGTCTCATCTTTTTTAATTTGATAAATAGTACAACTAGGAATACATTTACCGCATTTTACGCAAGCATTAGAAATACTACCAAAGTCCATACTCACACGCTTTTACTGAATCGTCTCTGATTGATGGGAATTTTTTGAAGATACTCATCAAAAACCATAGCAATGTTCCTTATAAGCATTCCACCAGTTGGAGTGGTATAAATCCCCTCTTGGGTAATCTTTAAAAGATCTGATTGAATATATTCTTCTAATTGTTCTAACTCTATTTTGAAATAATCTGCAAAATTGATATGAAATCTTTCTTCTATAGTTTTAAAATCCAACTTGAGATTATTCATTAGCCCCATAATAACTTCTTTTCTAATGATATCTTCATTACTCAGTCGAATTCCACGTTCTACAGGTAATATTCCACTATCAATAGCCTTTTCATAGCTTTCCATATCTTTATAATTTTGCGTGTAATAATCTTTTCCTTCTCCAATGCTTGTAAGTCCCATACCTATAGTTTGTGAAAATCCACGTGTAGTGTAACCTTGAAAATTTCTACGAAGTTCTCCCTGAACACTTGCCTTGTAAAGCTCGTCGGTTGCTTTTGCAAAGTGATCCATTCCTATCATCTTATAAGCCATTTTTTCCAAAAATGTAATGGTGTATTCTAAGATTGCCAACTTCTCATCAGGAGGAGGAAGAGTGGTTTCATCAATTTTTCGCATCGTCTTTTTCATCCAAGGAACATGGGCATAGTTAAAAATAGCTAAACGATCAGGAGATAAAGCAACTACTTTTTTGAGCGTTTCAGAAAAACTCTCATATGTTTGCAATGGCAAACCATAAATCAAATCAAAATTGATTGAAGCAATTCCAAAACCTCTAGCAATATCAACACAGTGACTTACAAGATCAACGCTTTGAGTGCGATTGATAGCTTCTTGAACCCTCTGATCAAAATCTTGCACTCCAAAACTCAGGCGATTAAAACCTCCATTTTTCAAAACCTCCATTTGAGCTTCATTGAAATGTCTAGGATCAATTTCGCAACTAACCTCAGCATTTTTTGCAAAATTTGGAAAGGTAGATTTTATCAAATCAATGACTTCCTTTAGTTGCTTGGTATCAAAAAAAGTAGGCGTACCGCCTCCAAAATGAAATTGAACAACTTCGCGCTCTACGTTCATATATTTTTTAAGAATCTCAAGTTCCTTTTTTAGATAGCTAATATAGCGATCTTTTTTGTCTTCTTTACTAGTATAAATCACATTGCACGCACAGAAATAACATGCACTCCTGCAAAAAGGCAAATGCACATACAAAGAAAGTGGGAGCTTGTTCTGAGAATATGCATCTATATTGTCATTACGAATAAATGATTCTTTCAAAGCATTATCATCAAAGTCCGAAGAAAATTCTACGGCTGTAGGATAGCTAGTATATCTAGGAGCTGATTTTGAATATTTAACAAATTTTTTAAAGTCTATCATTTCAAAATTACCCTGTTAGCTAATCGGATTTTGTTTGCGAAAATATTCATCAAGATTAAAAAATAAATTAGGATGCTCCTTCTTTATCTGACCAACAAAAGATCGTGTATCAATCTTTGGCAAAGTCCCATCACTTTTCCGATATCTTTCAAGTCTATTATTAGCTACAGTTTTAACATCATCAAAATCAACAGGAGTATGAGCAATAATATCCCTCTCAATTTCAACTTTTAGCTTCTCTTCATATGCCTTTTTGATAGTAAGGATAATTCCCTTAAGGACGGACTGCGGAACCATGACATACTCATTATTTTCTTCGTCTTTGACAAACCAAGCTTCTTTGGAACTAAACTCGCCTTTTTGTAATTCTAAAAGCATTTTTGTCTCATCTATTTTTTTTGCACTAATATGATTATTCGTCAAATCTAATCCTCGATACAAGCCCTCGGGAGTATTTGAATTCAATCGTTTTAAATTCTGTTTTGATGTAGCCATACCATAATCCCCTTTTGTGCGTGAAGTCGATTTTGAGCCTCTTGAAATACCCTACTTTGATGTCCCTCCACCACACTATCTGTGACTTCTTGACCCCGATAAGCAGGAAAACAATGTAAAAAAATCGCATTTTGATCTGCTAAAGACATTAAATCATCATTCACACAATAATCCTCAAATATTTTCTTTCTCTCTTGTTTTTCATCTTCTTGACCCATTGAGGCCCAAGTATCAGTTGTAACGACATTACAACCTTTCAGTGCTTGTTTTGGACAAGTAGTGATAGTTATTTTCGCCCCACTAATTTGTGCAAAACTCATCGCATCTTGCACAACTTTTGTATCTGGCATGTAGCCCTCAGGTGAGGCAATAGTGAGCTCAAAACCCAATTTGGAAGCCAACATAAGCCAAGAATTTGCCATATTGTTCCCATCTCCAATATAAGCAACTTTTGGAGTTGCAATATGAACACTGTCATACTGCCTATTCAAAAGATAAATCCCGCATTCTATCATTGTTAGATAATCTGTAAGCAACTGTGCGGGGTGAAATAAATCACTCAAACCATTAATAACTGGCACAGGCGAATAAGAAGCGAATTCTTCAAGTCTTTCTTGTGAATAGGTTCGTAGCATTATCATATCCACCATTGATCCAATAGCTCTTGCAGTATCTTTGATGGGCTCTCCTCTCCCAAGTTGAGTATCTTTGCTAGAAAGAAACATGCCCATTCCTCCAAGCTGATATATCCCTGCTTCAAAACTTACTCTAGTTCGGGTGGAGTTTTTTTCAAAAATCATTGCCAGAATTTTATTTTTCATCAAAGGCGTACTTTTACTCTGAAGAAAATCCTTTTTTATTTTTATGGCAATATCTATCATATCAAGAATTTCATCTTTGGTAAAATCCTTTAATGTCAAAAAATGTCTCATAAATGACCCTTTAAATCATAGAGTAATCGCAACGAATTTAATTCTATCTTTTAAAACTTTTAATACAGTTGAATCAGCAACACTACTTGTAAATTTTATGCAGATGATCTATTTTTGCTCCTAGATTCAAAAGCAACATATCTGCCAAAATAATTGCAAGAAGACTTTCACACACCACACTACCTCTGATAGCAATACAAGGATCGTGCCTACCTTTAAGAGAGCAGATCACTTCATCTTTATCTGTGTTTAAAGTTTTTTGAGGCAAAAATATACTCGGTGTGGGTTTGAAATAAACCTTTACAAAAATTTCTGATCCATTACTCATTCCACCTAAAATCCCACCTGAATGATTACTCAAAAAACCATTAGAATCAATGCAATCGTTATTTTCACTCCCAAAAATTTCACTTGATTTAATGCCATCTCCAATCTCAACAGCCTTCACTCCATTTAATCCCATCATTGCACAGGCTATCGTGGCATCTAATTTATCATACAAAGGTTCTCCTAATCCAATAGGAATTTTTCCATTTTTACCTCTAGCTCTTATCAAGGCTACTCCACCCACACTATCGTGATTCATCCTTGCCTTATCAATAAGATCTTTTTGAATTTCTTGTTTGTTCTTATCTAAAGAAAAAATCTCATTTTCTTTAGAATATTGAAAATCCAACTCCTGTGCACTAATTGCCCCGATTGAATAAATACCACTTTCACAGACAATCCCTACCTCTTTGAGTAAGATCTTTGCAATTGCTCCACTTGCAACCCTAGCAACACTCTCTCGTGCAGAACTCCTCCCCCCGCCCCGATAATCCCTAATTCCATATTTATGATAATATGTCCAATCTGCATGTCCAGGACGAAAAACAGATCTAATGTTTTCATAATCAGAGCTCTTAACATTATTATTTCGAATGATCATTCCAATAGGAGCCCCTGTGCTAAGCCCATCAAAAACACCACTCATAATTTCAACCTCATCGCTTTCTCTTCGTGGAGTGCTGTAGCGATTTTGACCACCCCTTCGCCTATGCACTTCTTTGGCAATGAAATTTTCATCGATTTTAAGACCTGCAGGAACACCATCAACAACACATCCAATCCCAGCTCCATGAGATTCTCCAAAAGTACTAACTCTAAACCTTTGTCCAAGTGTATTCATATCAGTCCTTTTTTAGCTTCTCATAAGCAATTTGTGCACATTTTTGTTGAGCATCTTTCTTGCTTCTACCTTTTGCTCTAGCATATTGTACGCCCTTGATAGAAAGAATCATCTCAAACTCCTTACAATGATCAGGCCCACTCTCAGAGATCAACTCATAAGTAGGTATTTCAAAAAACTTTGCTTGGGAGAGCTCTTGAACACTGGTTTTATAGTCTAAAGATAAACTTTCAAAATCCTCGTTTGGATACACTTTTTCTAATAATGTATGCACAATCTTTTTAACCTCTTGTAATCCACCTTCAAGATAAATAGCACCCATCAGTGCTTCAAATGCATCAGAGAGAATGGACGGTTTATGGCGTCCATGATTTTGCTCTTCGCTTTGAGAAATATATAGATAATCCCCTAACTTAATACAAAGTGCGAGTCTCATAAAACCTTTTTCATTCACTATTCCCGCCCTCATTTTCGAAAGATTCCCTTCTGTGCTTTGTGGAAATTTATGGAATAAAAATTCTCCCACTATCAAATCCAAAACAGCATCTCCCAAAAATTCCAATCGTTCATTATCTGCACTAATCTTATAACTTTTGTGGGTGAGTGCTTCTATGAGCAAATCTTTATTTTGAAAAGTATAGTTTATGTCATTTTCTAGTACTCTAAAATTCATCGCATTATCCATCTAAAACCTTTTTATATTTTAAAGCCCACTTTTTAGCAATTTCATCACATCTTTCATTTTCAATATGCCCATTGTGGCCTTTCACCCAAATTGCCCTAACATCATGAGATTTAGAAACCTCAACATACTCTCTCCATAAATCTGGATTTTTTATCTTAATAAAATCTTTTTTTATCCAATTTGATAACCAAGAATTAATGCCATCACAAACATATCTTGAATCACTATAAAGATCAATTTTACAGGGTTGTTTTAAACACTTAAGTGATTCTATGACCGCTTTTAGTTCCATTTGATTATTGGTGCTGACTTCTTCCCCTCCTGCTATGATTTTTTCCTTATCTGCATATTGCAATATCCCGCAATATCCACCTGCACCTGGATTGCCAAGAGAAGAACCATCGCAAAATAATTTAACTGATTTCATTGTTTTTTATCTTACGTGGTTTTAAAATCAAATCCATCATGCCAAGTTCTGAACAAGAAGGACAACGATAGGAATCAAAAGGAAAAATGCTTTTACAACTATGACAACGATACTCAAAATCTATTCCTGCTTTTAAATGAGAATAATGATGGGATAATCTCAAAAGCTCTAATTCAAAAATTTCGCATTCTTTTTTATCATCAATAAAACCTTTTGCCCGATACACATCCAAGATTCTCTGAGAGCTCCCAAGCAAATTCATAGGAAGATCTTCTTTGCCAAAACTCCATAGCAAATCAATAAAATTATTGACATACTCAAGTGTTATGATATGATTCCAAAACATTGGCAAATTATAAGTTTTTAAATACGAAAGTATGACTTTTTGCAAAGAAGGAGCTTTTATAAATAAGGAATTGATTTGATTTTGCTTTTGCTCAAAAGAAAGGAAATTATCATTAGTAAGCATCATTAAATAAAGGTAATTTTTACTATCTAAAATAACTTTATTTTCAGAAATTTCAATATCTAAGAGCTGGTGGTCATTTTTGTCCTCGAAACGATCTTTATCATCAGAACCAAACTCAACTTCATCAAGACAATCAAGAACTTCTAGTGCTTTTTTATACTGCCCCATACTCTCATAAGTTCTCATCAAATAAGAGAGTGCATTGGAATTTCTAGGAAAACTCTTTAAAATCTCAATGAAAATATTCTTTGCTCTCTGTAAAAAACCCGCATTAAAATAAGTTACTCCTAAGGCTTGCAAGACTGGGATCTTATCTTTTGACTCAGAAGTTTTTTCTAATATGCTCAGATAGATTTTGATAGCCTGTTCGCTATCCCCACTTTTTGCATAGGTCTGAGCTAAAAACATTAAAGTGGGGATGGGGTTATGAGCTAAGGATAAAAATTCCATCACGCCATCATTTAGCCCACTATACTCGTAAGATTTTGCTAAATTTATCAAAGATTGCGAACGCTTTTTTGAGCGATTACGATTACGACTGTAATCTGCTAAAGCAACAATGGCAATGATGGCGATCAAAATTGTGATTCCAAAAAGAGGATCTCTGTAAATAAAAGCGATATCTTTCAATTCATTCTCTTATAGTGTTGATTTTTGCCTTTACCCTTATTTTCTCAAAATATTCATCTAAAATCCTATCTTGATTGCCCTCTACAAGTTTTTGTGCAATAAAATTTTTAGCTTGTTGAAAGGGAACTTGGGTCGTTCCTATCTTGTCTTTGATAAAAAACGATACGTAGCTACCTTCTCCAGCATTAAGTATAGGGGTAAAATCTTTAATTTTGGTTTGAATAAAAACTTGAGCAATTTGAGGATTTAAAGATTCTAAAGAAATTTTTTCTTCTCCACTATCCACGCCTGTTACCTTCATCATAGGATTTTCAACTGCCTTTTTTAGTGCTTCAGGATCTTTGGAAACATAACGAATCGTTTGAACTTCTTTTGGAATACTGAACTCTTCTTGATGTTTATCATAATAATCACGCATTTGAGTTTCACCAGCTGTATTAACATTTGACAGTAAAACACTTCTTAAGAGTTCTTGAGTTTGTATTTGCTCTTTTAATTCATCTTTGTATTTGCCATAATTCACCCCTTGTTTCATAAGCATGGCTATAAAAGTATCATAGTCCATTCCATTTCGTTTGGCAATATTTTTGATTTCATCTTCAATTCTAGCATCATCAACATTAATATTTAAACGTTTGATTTCTTGAGATTTAATCCTATCAGCTATCAAAACATCAATAGCTTTTTTCCTATCAATTTTCAATTTCTTTTGGGTTTGGGAGATTTCATAAAGCGTTATAGGATCTCCATTCACTTTGATGGCAATCCCATCAATAATGGTTCCCTGAGTAGTTTTTGATTGTATTTTTTGTTTTTGATCACTATGAGAATCCTCACCAAATAGGCCTGAAATGCACCAAAGGAGAGAGAAAATTAAGAAAACTTTTTTCAATAATATTCCTTGTTTTTAAATGCGAGTATTTTAACATTAAAAACCTATTTTTAATTTAGAATATGTTTTTTTAAGATAGAATTCAGAAACTCAAAATCATCCTCAGGCAAAAATAATGAAATTTGATTCTTCCAATAAAGCTATTTTGGCTTTGGCTTTAAGTTCTTTTTGTATGGGGGTCACAGAATTTATTGTAGCAGGAATACTCCCTGATATTGCTAACTATTTTAATATCACTCAACCCAAAGCAGGATGGCTTGTTACTCTTTATGCACTAGGGGTTGTGATCGGTGCACCCTTGCTCACAATTCCGCTAAGTTCCATGAATCAAAAAAATCAGCTCCTTATCAATTTAGGAATCTTTGCTGTTGCTAACCTCATCATTGCAATCAGTGATAGTTTTTATGTGAGCTTGTTTGCTAGACTCATTGCAGGATTGATGCACGGTGTATTTTTTGTTATCGCTACTATTACTGCGGTAAAAGTTGCAAAAGAAGGCAAACAAAGCCAAGCCATCGCAGTGATGGTTTCAGGGCTTACAATTGCTTTAGTGACTGGTGTTCCTTTGGGAACCTCTGTGGGTCAAGCCTTTGGATTCAAAGCTGTATTTTTACTGATTTTTATCCTCACTAGTATTGCTTTTATGGCAGTTTTAATGATTATGCCTCATCATCTTCAAAGCTCAAAAACTAGTATAAAAAATCTTTATTTAGCACTTAAAGTCCCTCCCTTAATCAAATGTTATGTGATTACTATTTGCACTTGTGGGGCTGGATTTGTGCTCTACACCTACATAGCCGACCTACTGTTAAATGTGAGTGGTTTTGAAAAAAAGGCTATCAGTATTGTTTTGCTTTTATATGGAATCTGTGCGGTCATAGGAAACTTAGCAGGGGGAAAACTAACTGATCTTAAAGGCTCAATAATGGCCTTACGAATCATTTTGTTTGGACAAGTGATTGTGTATTCTCTTGTGAGTTTAAGTGCATACTCCCAAACACTAGCTATCATCAATCTATGCCTGATGGGCTTTTTTGCATTTGCTGGAATATCCCCTTTAAAAACTCTTGCGATGATTAGTGCAGAAAAATACACTCCCAATTTTATCAATAGCTCTGTAAGCTTAAATGAAGGTGCCTTTAATGTTGGAATTGCTCTTGCCTCATTTATCGGAGGAATTATTTTTGCTCATCTAGGAATCATACTCAATCCATTATTTGCGGGTCTTTTTGCTCTCCCTGCACTGCTTATCACACTCAAAAGCTCACGCATTATCTGAAAACTCACGCATTGAAAATATCCTCAAATATTTCTTCAAATGAGTATTTTTAAATAAATTTTAAACAATAAAAAATTAAAATAAGTATAAAAATACATTAGAGGAAGTAAATGAAAAAAATAGAAACTTTATTTGTATTTCAAAATGGAACAAAGTATAAAACAACCCAAAGTAGAACAAGCATCTATCGGGTACAAAATAAGATCTTTTTACGTGATTATCCTGAAAATGATGAGAATCCTGTGGATATTACTACGCTTGAATCCATTTTATGCTATAGCGGTAAAAACGAAAAAACTACAAAGATGGTTATGCAGAGACTTTTGGATAAAATGAAAAGTTATGATGAGGCACAAGAACAAAAAAAGTCTCTCAAAACTAGAGTGTTTGATTTTATTGAATTTGAAAAAAACTTATCACTTGAACCTAAAAAGAAACGCAAGAAATAGCGACAATCAAGCTCACTTGTTTTATAATCTCAAGAATGGAAATCTATAAGGAAGTGTGATGTTTGCATTTTTTATCATTTTAACTCTGGTTTTAACTCTAGCTCTAATAGCTTTAGGGGTTTATCATATTCGGTCTCTAAAACCTTCGCCAAATATTAATGAACTCAAAATAAAAATTCAAGAACTCACCACAGAGCTGAGCTTACAAAAAACATACTATGAAAAAAATCTGATAAATGAGCAGGAAAAACTACAAAATACCATAATGAATCTCAATCATCAAAGCGATGCACAAAAACAATACTACGAAAAACGTTTGCTTGATGAAGAAGAGAAAATAGTTTCTTTAAAATCAGATCTCAACAATATGGAAAGAATCAAAAAAGAACTCAAATTAGAATTTGAAAATCTAACTCAAAAAGTTTTGGACAATAAAACTCAAGATTTTAATAACTCTCAAAGCAAAACGCTAGAACCATTACAAAAAGATATCAAAGATTTCAAGGAGGCTTTTGAAACACTCAAAACTGAGCAAACCAAAGAAAGAACAAGCCTTTTAACAGAAATCAAGCTCCTCAAAGATATGAATGAAACCATCTCTAAAGAAGCTTCTAATCTCACCAAAGCACTCAAAGGGGAGAGCAAGACTAGAGGAAATTGGGGAGAAATGATTTTAGAATCTTTACTAGAAAAAAATGGTTTTATACAGGGTATTCATTATTACAAACAAGCCCAATTTAAAGATGAAGATTCAGGCAAACATTACCAACCTGACATTATCATAAATCTCCCAGATGATAGGATCATCATCGTAGATGCTAAACTTAATTTGATAGCATATGATAGGTTGATTGCCTCAGAAACAAAGGAAGATATTGCAACGCACACAAAAAACCTTTTAGCCAATATCTACACTCATTTTAATGAGCTCGGGAATAAAAAATACCATCTTTTGACGCAAGGAAAAAGTCCTGATTTTACGATTATGTTCATACCCATTGAAGGTGCTTTCATAGAAGCAATGAGAGCTGATCCTGATTTGTTTAATAAAGCTTACAATCTCAGAGTTGTGATCACTTCTCCAAGCACTTTAATGTCTATATTGATGACAATTAACAATCTATGGAAAAATGAACAAATCGATAAAAACTATCATAATATTATTTCTAAGCTTGATTTACTCAAAGATAAAATGATGACCTTTTGCAAATATATGAATGACATTGGGAAGGGGATTGAGACACTTCAAAACAGATACGAAGTAGCCAATAAAACCTTACAGATAGGCAAAGCAAACATAATGGATAGGATCAAAACAATTCAAAATACAAATCAATCTATTGAATACGATGCCAAAGAAAATGAAGATTAAAACAAATAAATATAACTAACACGCCACTCATTGCCTTTAGAGATGTCAAAATTTTGCCTTAGAAGTTGCTGTTTCCAAGGATCAGGATCCCCATATTTATACCAGTTTTGAGAATTCAGTGAATAATAAGGGATTTTTACCCCTATATTGATACGATTGTGCCTACCAAGATAAATAGAACCTCCCAGATTAGCGAAAAAACCACTTCCAGAGGCAAAAAAAGACCTGCCATTCACTCCTGCTTCTAGATTATCCCAAGAGCTACTTTTTAAAGTCGCATACTCTACTCCACCTCCAGCATAAACACCAACCTTAAAAAATGGCATTTTTTTCCAAAACAATTGCACTAAAGAATCAATAGGAAGATTCACAAAAAAATCAAGATTGAGAGCATAGCTAATCCAAATTCCATTGTCAAATAACTCCACTTGAGGATCAGAAACATTTTTCATATTAACCTTTCCAGTAACCATCGTAGTAGGTGGAGGGTATACCGGAGGGCAATTGGTGCAAGTAACAAAAGAAGTATCCCGTGCAGGGGTGTCTTTTATGCTAGATTTCTCTAGGGAACCTAATGAAACATTAGCATACTCAATGCTTCCATAAAAACGCAAACCAACAATCTTGAATTTATCAAAAAAAGTCTCATCTCCTAACACTGCATAAAGGGTATTTCCCTGATACCCAAAATAAGATCCGCTTGTTTTATTCCCTATACACAACCCATCAGGACAGGTGCTATTATCTTTTGTGGTTTGTTGCCAAAAATCTGTCTGATAAGATGTTTTGTTTCCCATAAAACTTCCAAGTCCTACTCCAAAACCCGTGAAGAGATTATTCTCTATTGAAAAAAGAGGTAAGAATAAAAAGAATGGGAGCAAATACTTTAACACTTCAGTTTTCCTTTTCACACGCTTTTCTTATTTAGCTCTACGATGACAGGTAAATCACCTCTAATGATACTCATATCAAAAAACTCACTAATCCCTTCACGCATCTGCACTGAAGAAGTCATTGAATTAACCCTAGTGCGAAATTCACTTGCCTCTGTATGTCCTTTAGCATAAGCGTGAAGATTCTTACGAAACATCACCACACCTCTTTCTCCATAGAAATCAACCATCCTATCAAAATGTTCAAGCACAAGTTCTTTTTTTATCACAGGCGGAAGCTCATCAGTGTTATTTTTGATCTGCCAAAATATCCACGGAGAACTCAATGCCGCACGGCCTATCATCAGGCCATTCGCCCCTGTAATATTTAAAACCTCTTTTGCTTTTTGTAAGCTATTGATCTCGCCATTGGCTATCACGGGGACTTTTAGGATTTTCTTCATCTGAGCAATACTATCATAATCTATCTTTTCTTTTTTATATCCATCACTACGAGTTCTGCCGTGAACAACTACAAAATCTACTGGTGCATCTCTTAAGGCCATCGCTATCTCTAATGGGATTTTTTTATCAAATCCAAGTCTGACTTTCACACTCGTGTAGGGTTTATTTGTGGTTTCTCTGATGAGAGTAAGCATCTTCACTAAATGAGGAAGTTCTTTTAAAAGACCACTTCCATTACCGTGATTAGCCACCTTCGGAGCAGGACAGCCACAATTAAAATCTATAATGTCAATTCCTTGAACTTCATTTAAGATCTCCACAGCTCTTTTAAGAATTTCTTCTTTTGAACCTGCTATTTGAACGCAATAAGGACTCTCCAAAGGGGATTTCTCAATCATTTTCTTTGTTTTTGCACTAGAGTATGCTAGAGCGTGAGAGCTTATCATCTCACTCACTGTAATGTCCACACCAAATTTTTTCACCACAGACCGAAAGGGAAGGTCGGTATAACCTGCTAAAGGTGCCAACATCAATAAATTTTGAAAATCTATCTTCACTATCACTGCCTTGCTATGATTATGGGTAAGATTATATCACATTTGATTCATATAGCAAATCTATTGAATATTGAAGTTTTATTGCTTTGTTTCATCGGTTTTTTGAAACTTTTCAAAAATTTTTTTGATTTCAGCCTCTATCTTTAGAGTCAAATCAACAAAAGCAACCTCCAAAGAAACATTTCCTGGATTGTTTGGCTTGAAAACAAAACTTGTTTTTCCTTGAAAGTCCCCTATCTTAGGATATAACAAAATCGTTTTTTCACTCTTATATTTGCTCACATATGCCCACATTTGATAAATATCAGATACTGCGATATCTTTTTGTGATTCTATCTTTTTCCATTTAGTATCCAAGATGATAGTTTCATTATCTTTTGTTGCCACAATATCTGGACGCAAGGCACAAAAATCATTTTGCAACAAATATTTTCCACGATCTTGAGCACTAATATCCCAGTCTTGGCGATGGGATTTTAGATGATGAGCAACATAGGATTCAAAAAGATAGTTCATATCAAACAAAAGTGCTATAGCTACAGTATTCCCGCCATAGGGAGCAAAATTTTGTTTTCTTAAAAATACCTTACACCAAAGTAAAACAATCTTATAATACTTGAGTGATCTGTCATTATGACAAGAGTTAAAATCTTTGTCAATATTTTCACTAGTAGGTATATCATTAAAGACAAAATAGCATTCTCGCAAAAGACTTTGAGTTTTCGCACCTAGTGAGATTTTTGAAAATAACTCTAAGGTGCTTTTTATCAAACGATTTTGAGGAATATTTGGGGAGTATTCATCACTGCTAGTATAAAATCTCTCTTGATGAGTAAGATTATGCTTGATGTGCTGTGAGAACAAAAGTTTGCCTTTGAGATAAAAACGATTTTTCTGCATGGATTGATAGTTTGATTTGATACCTTTTTTGATAAGAATGATGAGTTCATTTAAAAACATCTGGATAAAGATTTCCAAAAGCGGGGTTTTTGAGGTGTTAAGATTTGAAAAATTAGAGGCTTTGGCAGGAAAGTTTCTAAGTGTTTTGAGCATCTCAACAAGCAGCGTTTTTGTGCTTTCACCCTGTTTTGCTAATGAATCCTTATCATTAATTTTTGGCAAAATCTCTAGGCAAAAACCGCTTTTGGTCTGGATAAGCCCAACATAATTTCTAGCTTTAAGGGCTTTCCCTGCTTTTATGATAGTTATAAATGCATGGTTATGTTCCTCAGAGGCAAATTTTTTAAGCTCATCAAAAATCTTTTCTGCTTTTGTTTTATCATCAACGATATTTTGTATATCATTTGATGAAATACTCTGCCATTCAATGATTTGCAGAGTATTTTTTGGGTTATTGTGATTGCTCATCTTTATTGGTTTCTTTATTTGCTGCTTGATTTAAAATTGTGCTATAGGTTGATGATTCATCCCAAATTTTCTCTTTAAAACTAGCGATTTTATAGCTCTCTTTATCTTCTAAATCCAAATTCTTAATGATCTCTGTATTTAAAAAAATATTTCTAGGCTCAATTTTCTTTTTTTCTATCATTTCATTGCCATTTAAAACCGCATTTATTTTCGCATAATCTTCATAAAAATACTCCTGTAATAAAGGAATAATTTTGTTTTGAAATACTTTTTTGAGATCGGTTAAAGTCTCTATATCCATAAAAAATGCATGGCCGATCGTGTGCTCTCTATCGTATAGAAATTCAATGCGTTCATTCATAGCTTCAAGCATTTCTTGTAAATTGACTTCTTCAATATCTTTATCTTTTAATAGTTCAGGCTTAGGAATCATTTCTATAAAATCAAACCTTCTGCGAAGGGCTGTATCCATAAGGGCAATACTCCTATCAGCAGTGTTCATCGTGCCGATAATATATAGATTCTTAGGTACTCCAAAAGACTCTCCACTATAAGGCAGAGTCAAGCTCAGCTCTTCATCATTTCCAATACGTTTGCTAGGCTCTATCAATGTGATGAGCTCACCAAAAATCTTAGAAATATTTCCACGATTGATTTCATCAATGATGAGAATATAAGGTTTTGTAGAATTTTTTTTAGCCTCCATGCAGATTCTTTTAAAAACTCCATCTACAACTTGGTAATTTATTCCCTGCTTGATTTCATTATTACCACTATATTCGTCAATAACAGGCTTGATACCTTCTATAAATTCCTCATAGCCATAGCTTTGATGGAAGGTTATAAATTTTATTTGGCCTTGTTTCGCAAGATGATCAAAAAGAATTTTTTTATTCTTTCGATCATTATCTGAAATAGCTATCTCTAAGCTCTCTAGCTCAATCTTGATCTTTTTATCATCGTAATTTAAAATTTCAAATGCCTTATCAATAGTTTGATAAGTTTTACCTGTTCCTGGAGGTCCATATAAAATTTGATTAAGAGGTATGCTTTCTAATTTTTTCTCATTGGATTGCACATCATCATTTGATGAACTTTCAGCTTTGGAATCTTCCCCGTATTTGTTCCATAATTCCCAAGAAAAAATATCTAAACTTCGTGGTTTCTTTTTAATAATTTCTTCATACATTTGACTCATCGTCATTTTATCTGAATCTTTTTTGCACTCTTGTTTGACAATTTTTCTGAGTACTTCTTCTTTATAAATAGGAATGATTTTTGGATTGTCCATGTCTTGATAACAAAAAGCTATCTTCCATTTATATATATCTCCCCCACAATCAATGCTATCAATATCGCTTATTTTATCATTCTTCACACATTCAATGATTTTTAAAATTTGACTCTTGATGTTTTCAAATGCATCTTCTTTTGTATCCCCATATCTTTTATACCAAGCATACCCATCTTCATCACAAATCAAAGGATCTTTTTTTTGCCTATTATTAACCTTATTGTAAATCCCATATCTAATGCAATCTACTACTCTTATCCTTCCTAAAAAATCAAGTCCATGTTCTATCCAGTAGGCAAAACAACTATCTTTGCCTCCAGATGTGTGATACTCTTGTAAAGTCATATTTTTGACTTTATCTTCATTCCATTTTTCTTGAAACTGTTTCCACAATTTTCTGTTTTCAGCACTCAACATCATTTACAACTCCAATTTTTTATCTCTATCATACTTTTTTATGGTAATTCAATGCATCCGCAAGGCTATTTGATGCACTCACTTTCCTCTATCACTTTTTTTGCTATCTGTGTTGCCCCGCCTTGAGTTATTTTGCTCTTCAATCTAGCACTAATATCTTTAATCTTAATAATGCCATTTTCATCTACTTCTTGAAGTTCTTCTAAAAATTCAAACAATACCTCTGGAGAGAGTTCATTTTGACGCACAAGTTTTCCTAATCCATCGTTTGTAAATTCTAAGGCATTATAATACTGATGATCTCCCGCTGCATATGGATAAGGGATGTATAACGCAGGAAGTCCATTTGCTGCTAGTTCCCATACGCTACTAGCTCCTGCTCTACTTACGCACACATCAGCTTGAGCTATTTTATCAACAAGTGTTTTATCAAAATCAAAAAGTTCTATAGAATCTAAAATTCCTAATGTCTCATAAAGATCTTTAATACGTTCAAAATCCCCTTTACCACATTGATGAATGATTTTTACTCCTTGTGCTAAAAGATTTTTTGCTACCAAAATAACAAAATCATTCAGTGCCCTAGCCCCTTGGGAACCACCTAAAAAAATCACACAATTGATTTCTTTTCTCACTCTGCCTTTAGCAAAAAATTCATTTCTGAGTGGATAAGAAGTCTTAATATAATTATTTTCTGTATGAGAAAAACTCCCAAATGTGGCTTTTGCAAAATTACAGAGGTATTTGTTTAAGGCACCTTTGATAGCATTTTGTTCGTGGATAAAAAGTGGAATCTTGCTCCCTATACTCGCTAGAGCTGCTGGACCTGCGGAAAATCCACCCACACTAAGGACAGCATTAATTTTATGAAGTTTAAATATCTTTTTTGCTTTGATGATGGAAATAAACTGTTTATACAATGAAACAATCAGGCCAAAGCCTTTTTTATTGACCACACCAGTAGTGTCAAAAAAATAGCACCTTTCAAACAGAGGGCTTCCTTCAAACCAGTCTCTGTCTTGTCCAGCGTTAGAGCCAATATAAATAACGCTATGACCTAAAGAGTTAAATTCCTCTCCCAACGCTTTAGCAATCGCTAAATGACCACCTGTTCCACCACCTGTAATAACGATATTCATAGCAAGACCTTATAAGTTTGCTTGAATTCTATCTAGGGGTTGGTTTGTAAATGCTTAAGCACCCACTTCTTCAATAGCAAAAGATTTAAGTGTATCTCTGAATCCAAAATCTGGATAATCCATAATTGAAAGTGCTATCTGTGCAGCTGTAGAATTACTAGGATTGAATATCAAAGGAGCTAGAAAATTTACCATTGAATCAGAAAGTTCTTTTTGCAGAACAACCACGCAATAAACCTCTACTTTAGAATCTTTATCAAGTTCTAAAAGCAATTCCACATACTTAGGAATACTAAAAGAATATTCTCTGAGCATGTAAGGATTCACCAACGCCATATTAAAAGAACCATCAAGACTGCTGATTTTGCTAAACATATCATCAATCTTTTCAAATTCAACCTGTGCAATATTTTCAAAACCTAAAATCGGTGCCTTTAAATCATAAAGCATATTTTCTCCTGTAATTGATTGGCTTTTTTGTATAATTAAAAAAGCAAAACCTATACCATATTTCAAGGAATCCTGATGAATACCGCCTCAGAAAGTAAATCCTATCAACCTAGTGATATAGAATCTAAATTTTATAAAATATGCAAACAGCGAGGATATTTTGAAATCAATGGAAATAAAAATATTCAAAAAGAAGGTAAAAAATTCGCCATAATGATGCCACCTCCAAATGTAACTGGAGTATTGCATATAGGACACGCACTAACCCTAACACTCCAAGATATCATCACGCGATATAAGCGAATGGATGGCTATAAAACGCTCTATCAACCTGGTTTAGATCACGCAGGTATTGCAACTCAAAACATCGTAGAAAAACAACTCCTAACTCAAGGAATAAAAAAAGAAGAGCTCGGTAGGGAGATGTTTATTGAAAAAGTATGGGAATGGAAAGAAAAAAGTGGGGGAGAGATATTTTCACAAATGGAACATCTTGGTATCACTCCTGCGTGGTCTAGATCAAGATTTACAATGGATGAAGGACTCAGAAATGCGGTGAAAAAAGCTTTTGTAAAGTGGTATGAAAAAGGACTTATCATTCAAGACAACTATATGGTGAATTGGTGCACACACGATGGAGCATTATCTGATATAGAAGTGGAATACGAAGAAAATAACGGCAAACTCTACCATCTAAAATACCCCATAAAAGACTCTAATGAATATCTTATAGTTGCCACTACCCGCCCAGAAACTTATTTTGGAGATAGCGGGGTAATGGTGCATCCTGAAGATGAACGCTACAAACACCTTGTAGGGAAAAAGGTTCTCCTCCCTATAAGCAAAAGGGAAATCCCTATCATCGCTGATGAATATGTGGATATGAGTTTTGGTACAGGTTGTGTGAAAGTTACCCCAGCTCATGATATTAACGACTACGAAGTGGGTAAAAGACATCATTTAGAGTTTATTACCGTATTTGATAAAAACGGATTTTTAAATGAAAATGCTGAAGAATTTCAAGGACTTGAAAGATTGCAGGCACGAGATAAAATCATAGACAAACTAACCAAAGAAGGTTATGTAGAAAAAATCGAAGAATATACCAATCAAGTGGGTAAATGTTATCGCTGTGGCAATACAATAGAACCCTATATCTCAAAACAATGGTTTGTAAAAGCAGAAGTCGCCAAAGGAGCCATAGAAAAAGTCAATAACAATTTTGCTTCATTTTATCCCCCTGGATGGAAAAATAATTACAACGCTTGGATGAGAGACTTAAAAGATTGGTGCATTTCTAGACAACTTTGGTGGGGACACAGAATTCCTGTTTGGACTTGCGAATGCTCCCATACATTTGCCTCTGAATCAGACTTTGTGCATTCTTGCCCAAAATGTTCTAGCAAAAATATCCTTCAAGATCCTGATGTTCTAGACACTTGGTTTAGTTCTGGATTATGGGCTTTTAGCACACTTGGATGGGGAAATGAGAATTGGGAAGAAGGTGAAAAATGGAACAAAGAAGATTTGAATGAATTTTACCCCAACTCTGTATTGATCACTGGCTTTGATATTTTATTTTTTTGGGTAGCTAGAATGCTTTTAAGTGGTGAATCCTTGCTTGGGGATCTTCCCTTTAAAGATATCTATCTACACGCCTTAGTACGTGATGAAAATGGACACAAGATGAGTAAATCTAAAGGCAATGTCATAGATCCTTTAGAAATAATTGAAAAATATGGAGCAGATTCAGTTCGTTTCACTCTAGCAATGCTATGTGTTCAAGGCAGAGATATCAAACTCTCAAATTCTAGTTTAGAAATATCCAAAAATTTTGCTAATAAACTCTTTAACGCTGTGAATTTTTTGATGATGTATTTAGAACAATTAGGAGGCACACACGCTTTAGAAAAAGGTTTTCAAACCAAAGAAAAGCTTGAGGATTTTAAAACACCATTAGGAAAATATGCCAAATCAAGACTGAATCTTGCAATCAAAGAAGTTCGATTAGCACTTAATTCTTATCGTTTCAATGATGGGGCAAATATTTTGTATCGATTTTTATGGGGAGAGTTTTGCGACTGGTTTATAGAATTATCTAAGGCAGATAAACCTTCAATTTATGAACTTGGGAGTGTCCTAAAAGAATCTTTAAAACTTTTACACCCTTATATGCCTTTTATAACTGAGGATTTATGGCATAAACTCAATGCTAGCTCACTAGAGAACTCCTCATCAATTATGATAGCTTCCTATCCTAATGAGATAATACAGGATGAAAACACAGAAAATGAATTTAAAATCATTCAAGATGTTATTATTTCTATCAGAAGGGCAAAAATGACTCTAGATATAGGGAACAAATCCATTGCGAAAGCTTATGTACAACTCAACGAGAATAAAAAAATAAAAAATCAAGATTTATTTATAAAGTTCATCACTAAACTAGCAAAAGTTGAGAAAGTTCATATCGTGGGCAATAAGCCAGAGAAAACAGTGAGCGATGTGAGTGAGTGCTGTAAAACCTATTTGAGCTTAGAAGGTATTGATATAAGTCCTATTTTAAAACGGCTTGAAGCACAAAAAGAAAAACTAGAAAAAGAAATCTCTAAACTAAAAGCAATGCTAAATAATGAAAAATTTCTCCAAAATGCCCCTGCTGAAGTTTTAGCTACAAATAAAGCAAATCTAAAAGAATGTGAAGAAAAATTTTCTAAAGTTTTAGATGAACTCAAAACCTTTGCTTAGATGAGATCCTTAAAAATAACATTTGGATTTTAAGAGTTTATAAAATTTCTAAAATTTTATCTTGCTCTTTAAAACTCCAAAAATCCTCTTAAATCTAAATAGAGAACCTATTTAGATATTGAAATGAGTTTATAGTATATATGCTAGGATGATTTTTTGTAGCTTTTCTTCCTTCTTGGAAGATAAAAATTAATCAAATAAATCGCCACCAAAGCAATAAAACCTCCAATAACCGTATGTAACTTGGGTATTTCTCCTAAAAATATCCAAGCAAATAGCAAAGCTCCAAGCGGAACAAGTAAAACAAAAATACCCCCCTGTGTAACACCTAAAACCCTAATACCCTTATAAAAAATTGTCGTAGCAAAAGTAGTAGAAAGTATCGTTACGCTAAACATACAGAGCCAAAATTTATAATCCACGTTTGCTAAAGGTTGAACATCTACAAAAAACAAAGAGGGTAAAAAAATTACAAATGGCAATATTGAACTATAAAAATTAATAATGATAGGGTGGGAATCCTCAGTAGCATATCTTGAACTTATCGTTAGTAACGCCCACATCAATGCTGCAAATACGTAAATTATGTTAAAAGGAGATATCAAAGAATCATAGTTGGTAATATCAACTAAAAACCCTCCTGAAACAATCCCCAAAACAAGTCCTATTTTTTCATTTCTCAAAAGTGATGTTTTCTTGAGAATACTCCAAATAAAAGTAGCAAATATCGGAGATAAAACCTCCGCAATAACCCCCGCACTCCCAGCTTCTCCATAATTAAGCCCACTCAAAAGTAAATAGTTATAAATCGTATTAAAAATCCCTATCAAAAGAGTAGGCAAAACAGCACTTCTAGGAATTAAAAAAGGAATCTTGAGATAAAACACAAAAGGCAAAAAACTCAAAGTGACAATGCCGCACTTGATAGAAACAATTTGAAAAGGATCCACCTGCTGATCAATCATCACTTTTGAAGCAGTCCAAGTGAGTCCCCATAGCATCATAGATAAAAACATCAATGCCCTCATTTGTGGAAACTCCTTTTGACCTACCTACAACAACCAATGATTATAGATTTTTTAACATTGTATCAAAAGCTTCTTTTGTTCCTGCTCTAACTGGTTGTAAAAGGCTAACTAGAATAATGGCAATACTTGCAAATAAAAATCCTGGAATGATTTCATAGAGTCCAAAGTATTGAATGAAAAAATTCTTATACACAACAACAACGACAGCTCCTACAGCCATTCCAGCAATCGCACCCATTCGAGTCATTCTAGACCAAAAAAGTGAAAAAACAATCACACTACCAAAACTTGCTCCAAATCCTGCCCAAGCATAAGAAACAATACTTAATACACTAGAGTCCTTATCGGTGGAAATAAAAAACGCTACACAAGCCACCAAAAGAACTGCGATACGCGAAACAGTCATCACAAGTTTAGGAGGAGCATCTTTATTGAATACTTTTTTATAAAAATCCTCTGCAATCGTGGATGAAGAAACCAAAAGTTGAGAACTTGCTGTACTCATAATAGCTGCCAAAATAGCACTGAGTAAAATTCCAGCAATCCAAGGATTAAAAAGCAATTGACTCATCACGATGAAAATTTTCTCAGGGTCACTCAAGGATAAATCAAATTTAACTACATAAGCAATACCTAAAAATCCTATCATACAAGCACCAATAAGACTAATGACCATCCATGATATGCCTACAAAAGTAGCTGTAGGTATATCTCTGGTAGATTTTATGGACATAAAACGCACTAAAATATGAGGTTGCCCAAAATATCCCAAACCCCAAGCAAGAGAAGAGATAACAGAAACCAGGCCTACCCCATTTCCAAAAGATAAAGCCTGTGGATTTATATCAGAAACCAAATAAACTGCCTCGCTCATACCACCTAAATGATAGAGCATCACACAAGGAACAATAATCAATGCCCCCATCATCAAAAGTCCTTGTATTAAATCTGTCCAACAAACCGCCTTATAACCACCAAAAAAAGTGTAAGCAACAATAATAACAGTGCCTACAACCAAAGCATAACTATAATCCAACCCAAATGTCGCTTCAAAAAGCTTCCCTCCACCAACCAATCCAGATGAGATATAAATAGTGAAAAATATCAAAATAACAAATGCAGAAATCAATCTCAAAATATGCTTGTCATCAGAAAATCTTGTTTCAAAATAATCTGGAATAGTTATTGAATTAGATATCACACTCGTATATACCCGCAATCTTTTAGCTATCAAAGCCCAATTGATAAACGCACCTACGCTAAGACCAATAGCAATATAGCTCTGCGAAAGCCCTCCCACATACAATGCACCTGGCAATCCCATCAAAAGCCATCCGCTCATATCTGATGCACCTGCAGAAAGAGCACTTACAAAAGGACCCATTGTCCGATTGCCTAAAAAGTAATCTTCTGTTGTCTCATTTTGTCTATAAAAATAAAACCCTATATAAAGCATCAACAAAGCATACACGAGGAAAGTCGTGATAATGGGAAAGCTTAAAACGACCGTTTCTTCAGTCATGATTATCCTTTGTTTTAATTATTTTTTTAAGGCTCTAGCACCTAAATTACCATATCTATGATAGGAAATGCTAACAGATTTTTCCAAGTGATAATAAAGCAACTCAAACCTACCATTTATGAGTGGTCTTGAAGACGCAATAATGATTGCATGAGCTGCGGAAGCTTTATAGATTGGATTTTCTCTATCTGGAGTTGCAAAATATCTCACTCTTCCAAATTCTGAGATTTTCTCTGCAAATTTTGTATCACTCTCATAACGAACTTGAACATCACAACCAAGCTTTGTGAGATTTTTTTCAATCATAACAAAATAAGGATTTGATTGTGCAGAATCAATGCTTAAAACAAGAGGAATCTTACAAATACTTGCTCCAATGACAACACCCATTATATCTTTAAGTGTATCAGTGTCGCTAATGCGATAACCAATAGATTTTACCTTTGTGTAAGAGAACAAGTTATCTTCACCACGAATATTGACATAATCTTTTTTGGTTTCAAATTCATGTTTATTGTGATAAGCATAACTCTTTGCCATATCAATAATAGTTTTGAGTTCCGCTGAATCAACACCGCTCAGGCCAAAAGATTCAATCTTGCTAACAATAGGAGTATCAAGCAAATTATTATCGCTATGTTTTTGAGTAATGTCCATAAATTGCGTGATATAGTTGAATATACCCACTTTTCGACCAAAACCAATCGCTGATTTTTTCACCCCACCAAATGGTTGTCTCAGAACGATTGCACCAGTAGTAGATTTATTAATATAGAGATTACCTGCTTCAATATTTTCAATCCATTCATCCCACTCACGTTCATCAAGCGATTCTAAAGCACTAGTAAGACCATAACCTGTGGAATTTACTATAGAAATGGCGTGTTTTAGATTTTTTGCACACATCACAGATAAAATAGGCACAAAAAGCTCTGTTTTATGGGTATAATCACCTTCTTTTGTTCCATATTTTATAGCAGGTCTCATTAGATATGGATTATTGTTCTCATAACTAGGTGCAATAGCCCACTCTTCATAACTTTCTTTTGTATCAATAGCTTTTTGTACTTTGTCATTGACCTTATCTGCTAAAGTTCCAATTTTATTTTTAAGAATAAAAGGATCTCCTACCGCCATACTCTTAGTCGCATCTATCAAAGTCTTTTTGAAATTCTCATCATTATAAACCTCTTCTTCTAGCACCAAAAGTGAAGTAGCTGAGCATTTTTGACCAGAATTACTAAAGGCTGAATGAATGATATTTTTGATAGCCTGATCTCTATCTGCCATCTTACTTACAATGGTTGCATTCTTTCCACCTGTTTCTGCAGAAAGCAAGAGTGCAGGATTAGCCTCTAGCATCTTATAGGCAGTATCTTCGCCTCCTGTTAATACAGAGAAACATACAGATTTATCTTTGAGTAGGTATTTACTAATATCTGATCCTTTTGCAGGAAGATAAATAAGTGCATCTCTTGGAATACCTGCATCCCAGAAACATTCACATAACATATATCCAGTCACGCTTGAAAGGCTAGAAGGTTTATAGATAACCCTATTCCCTGCCGCCAAAGGTGCTGCTATGGTTCCTATGGATATACCCACAGGGAAATTCCAAGGAGCAATAACCACACCTATTCCCTTAGGGGCAAAATGAGTATTTGGATTTTCTTCCTTTAAGATTCTAAGACTATGAGGATAAAACTCTAAAAAATCTATCGCTTCACTCACTTCAGGATCTGTTTCTGCATAAGTTTTTCCTACTTCTAATGCTGCTATACCAATAAGATCTCCTCTTCTCTCTCGTACTTTTTGAGCAACCTGTGAGATAATCTTATGAATGTCTTTATGATCCATTTTTGAAAATCCACTTTTATCCTCTTTTGCAACTTCTAGTGCTTTGTGAATAGCTTCCTCATCGGCAAGTGCGATGGTAGCAATTTTTTTATTTTGAATATGATCAAAAACTTCTGTTTTTTTCATACCAGGGTTTTGTATTTTTTCACCTGCGATGGGATAGATCTCTAGATGTGGTAAGTTTTGATATTTGGCCTTAATCTGTTGTGCCCAATCCCTATTGGCGGCCAAAATAAAGTCTGTATCACTTTCATTGGTGAATTCTTTATGATCATAGGTGCTTTTCCCACTTTGTGGAGCAAGACGATTTTGAGTCCTATGAGTAGAATTATCAAGCTTAGCCATGTTTTCTAACGAATCCAAAAATAACTGCTTTTGAGTTTCCCAATTTTTTGAACCCACTTTGAGATTGAAAAAATATCTCATAAAATTATCTTCACTTGTATTTTCATCAAGTCTTCTGACTAGATAAGCAATTGCATTATTAAAATGTTCATCATTGCAAACTGGTGCATAAAGAATCAATTTGTGCATTTTGCTGAGTTCATAAGAAGCCTGCAGACTCATTCCTTCAAGCATCTCAAATGTAAATGAGTCTTGAGCTCCCTTATCATAAACTCTTGTATAAGCATATGCAATTTCAAAAAGATTATGGGAAGCAATACCGATTCTTATGTACTTGTAGTTATCACCTTCAAGCACAAAATCCAACATCTTATTGTAGTTGGAGTCAGTATCCATTTTTCTTGAGAATGTCGGTAATTCCCAACCTTTTTGAGAAGCGATAGTCTCTTCTGATTCCATATTCGCACCTTTAACAAAACGAATTTTGATAGCAGGTTTGCCTGATTTTACCCTCTGTTTTGAAAAATCATGAAGTTTTTCTAAATACATTAAAGAATCTGGAATGTACGCTTGAAGAACGATTCCTGCTTCAATATCAAATTTTGAAACAGACTCCATAAAGGCACTCACTGTAAGTTCTAAATCTCTAAATTCCTCCATATCAAGATTGATAAATTTTTTCTTGCCGTGTTTTTTCTCAGATTCTTGAGCGATGCTATAAAGTTCATCAAGTCTTTTAACTACTTCAGATTTTGAGTATTCAAAATCAATAATATTGATTTGTGAGAAAATAGTAGTGATCTTAATGGAAATATATTCAATATGCTCAGATCTAAGCGCATCTTCATATTTGTGCATTCGATACAAAGCCTCTGCTTCGCCAAGCACCTCTTCACCGATGAGATTGACATTTAAAGTAATATTTTGACCTCTTCTTTTAATAATATGAGCATCAAGTTTAGATCTTTCTTCATCTAGCACCATCGCTTTTGTGTCATTTCGAATATAATTAACAAAGAAAGGAACACTCATATTCGGAGCTAATTTCCCCGCTGATAGAAATGCTATCAAGAGAAATTTTTCATACGCAGAGAAAAAATCTGCAATACCGTATTTTCCCAAAATATACTCAATCTCATTGAATCTTGCAGAGTTATCAAAACATCGAAAACTTCGATCAAGCAACTCTATGAGCATCACTTTATTTTTTGGATTTTCTAAAAGTTTCTGCATTTTCTTGTGAAATGATTTTTCTGTAGAAGAAATATGCTCAGTGATTTTTTGTTGTAATTCTTCGGCCAATTGAAGAGATTTAGAAACTAGCTGGTCCATTATGTCCATCCTTAATTTTTGTTATTTTGGTATATCACGATACGATATTTGATTTTCTCTTAAAAATTTGACAAAAATAATTTACAACTCTGCCATATTTATCTAAAAGTGTAGAAATGCTACATTTTTGCACAAACAAAAAAAAATATACTCAAAAAAATCTTACAGTTTTTGTTGAATTTTGATCTAAAAATATATAGTATTTAAAAACACACTAATTTTGAAGGGAATCGCTCATGAAAAACGATAATACATTTGCACGGGATCTAAAAACTCGTCACTTGATTATGATTGCTTTTGGTGGAGCAATGGGAACAGGATTATTTGTAGGTACAGGAGAGAGTTTGCATACTGCTGGTCCATTAGGAACCATCATAGCTTATTGCGTGGCTTCTGTAATTGTTTATAGCATTATGCTTTCTCTAGGAGAACTCAGCTCTTATTTTCCCAATACTGGTAGTTTTGGAGATTATGCTCATCGCTTCATATCTCCATCAGCGGGATATATGGTTTTTTGGCTCTATTGGCTGAATTGGACAACAACTGTAGGGATAGAATTCATTGCTGTAGGATTTTTGATGCAAAAGTGGTTTCCCAACGTAGATACTTACATTTGGGTGATTGTATGCATCATTGGAGTTTTTTCTTTTAATGTCTATAGGGTAAAAATCTTTGCTGAAAGCGAATTCACTCTCTCGCTCATCAAGGTCATTGCAGTTGTTTTATTTTTGATATTTGGATTTGGAATGTTGTTTTATCATTTATACCAAGATGGCTTTGCCAAAACATTTTCAAACTTTTATTTTCACACTCAAGATTATAGTGGATTTTTTCCAAATGGTATCACTGCGGTGTTTATGACAATTTTAGCGGTGAATTTTGCCTTCACAGGCACAGAAGTTATGGGCGTGGCTGTAGGGGAAACAGAAAACCCAGCAAAAGCGGTTCCGATGGCCATCAATGCAACCTTATGGCGTTTGATTGTATTTTTTGTTGGATCAGTTTTTATTATCGCCACATTTCTACCTATGAGCGATGCAACTATCACCCAAAGTCCTTTTGTAAATGTTTTGCAAATTTTTAACGTGCCTTATGTAGGTGATGTGATGAATTTCATCCTTATCTCAGCATTACTTTCCACGGCTAATTCTGGAGTTTATGCTTCTGCTAGAATGATTTGGGGGTTGGCTGAGAAAAAAATGTTGCCAGGCTTCTTTTGTGTAGTGAATAAAAATGGTATCCCTATCAATGGACTTCTTTTCTCTATGCTTGTATCGCTTTTAGCTTTGCTTACGGCAGTTTCTCCAGCAAAAAGCGTGATCAATAATCTCATTGCTGTGAGTTCTTTGGCAATGATGTTAGTTTGGCTAAGTGTGAGCATTTCTCAATATAAATTCAGAAAATGGTATCTTGGACAAGGTAAAAAACTTGATGATTTACCCTACAAAACACCCCTCACTCCAGGTATTCAGATATTTGGAGTTATCGGATGTGTGGTATCAATCATAGGTGCATATTTTGACAAAGAACAACGCATTGCCATCTATGGGACTATTATTTTTTGTGTGGTAGCTTTCATTGCATACCACCTAACCAAACATATTTGGAGAAAAGATGAAAAATTTACGTCAAATTGAATTTGGAGATATTTTATCTAGTGCCCTAGATATGAATGCTTCAGATATTCACATAATGGGAAATGGGGAGGTATTTTTCAGAGTTAGCACACAAATCACTCCCTCAGACATAAAATTAGAAAATAACGAGCTTCTCTTAGAGGAATTTCTTACTCCTATAGAAATAGAGTCTATCAAAACTGGCGAAGAAAAAGATATGAGTGTGTGTTATGAAGGCAAAAGATTGCGGGTGAATTTTTATCTCGCAAATGGTTTGCCTTCAATGAGTTTTCGTGTTCTATGTGAAAAAATTCCTGATATTGATGCACTTTTGCTCCCACCTATTCTCAAAAGTATTTTTAGTAAAACTAGCGGACTTGTATTAGTAAGTGGCAGTACTGGTAGTGGGAAATCGACCACCATCGCTTCAGCACTTGAATATGTAAATGAGCATTTTGCTAGACACATCATATGCATAGAAGATCCTATTGAATATATTCATAGCAACAAAAAGAGTTTTTTTTCTCATCGCGAGATAAAAAAAGATACGCAAAGCTTTGCTTCTGCCATCAAATCAGCTCTTCGTCAAGATCCAGATGTAATTTTTATCGGAGAGCTAAGAGATAGGGAGTCTATCAAAACAGCTCTTTTAGCTAGTCAATTAGGACATTTGGTTGTAGCGACCACTCATTCTTCAGATAGCACCAACACTCTCTCAAGAATTATCAATAACTTTGAAGATTCACGTTCTGAAATTGCACTTGAACTAGCCACTAGCTTAGAAGCCATCATTTCTCAAGAGCTAATCAAACTTGAGAATGGAAAACTTCAAGCAATCTGTGAAATTCTTATCGCCACACCTGCTATAAAAACACTTATTAGGGATCAAAAATTCCATCAAATCCCTTCTCAAATAGCAATGGGAAGAGAATTTGGAATGATTAATTTTGAGCAGAGCAAGAAAAATTTGGGGTTATAACAAATGTCATTATCCTCTAATTTTCTCATAGGAAGTGTTTTATTAGCGATAGGAGATAATCTTTGTTTTTAGGGTTCTCATAATAAAATTCAGCACTTCCATTTCTAGCGTTTTTGCCATATGTGTCTATGAGTTTTTTAGCAGGATCTTTGAATTCAGTCACTCTAATGTCAAAGAACACTCGGATTTTATTTTCAACAAATCTAAATGTGTCTATAACCAACGAAGTTTTTTTATTTGTGTTCAGATGAATATAATTTTTACAAGATTGATACTCACATTTTAGAATGTATGGTTTTGATATCTTCGTAGATTTCCTTTAATCTAGGATTTTCAGATCTTCTAAGACATTTTCCCTTTATTTTGAGGTTTTAAGTATAAACTTTAAAGGATTTGTATCTACCGCCTCAACCATATCCTTCATTTTATAACGAACTACCTCAAAGGTTCTTTTCTGTAAATTTTCGATTTTAGAGGGAATTTGTTCTCTGGGATATTTCTTCTCTATTTTCTCCCATATTTCTTTGGCAGTAAGTGGATGCGAACTTGAAGATAGAGCCTCCATAATGGCTTTTTTGAAAAAATCAACTACCTTTACTTTCATTTTTTCATTTAGAGTATCTATTTTATCTAACTTATTAGATATTTTTGCATCACTGCTTTTATAAAAAAGCTCATTAAATGCTTGTTTTAGGTATTTCTTACATTCTGCCTTCAAGTTTTGAGTTACTTGTTTTTGTTTGATTTCTTCTGCAAAAATCTTTATAAAACCTTCACTCGGTTTGTCTATCTCTTTTTTTAACTTATTTAATATTTTTTTATATTTTATGCATTCTTTTGCCCATTCTACTATAGCGTTTGGATTTATTTTGTCATAAGAAAAATTTTCAAGATTTTTTAAATCTTCACAATCATGACTCTTTAAGTCAAAAACAAAAAATGGTTCTTCATCTAATATGTTAGATCTATTTATATCAGAGAAAAATCGATACTCAACTCCATTACTTAGCATAACAAAAAGCTTATGTTTCGGGTCTGGATTAAGTTTATTTCTAAAATAACTGCTAAGCTGTTTATAAAAACCTCCCAAAGAACTCTCAAACGGTTTGGCTTCCAAGATTAAAACTAGGCTGCCATTTTTATAGAGGGAATAATCCACTTTTTCTCCGCCTTTTCCTTGAAAACCTGCATTATCTTCAACAACACATATATTAGGGTTTGTTGTATCATAGCCCAATGCGTCTAACATCTTATCTATCAAAGATTTTCTAGTCTGTGCTTCATTCCCTCGCATGGGTTTTGTAAAATCTTCATCTTGAACTTTTTTTGCCAACTCTTCTATCAGGGTGTTGTTCATTTTGATTTCCTTTTTTTGATATGTTTTCTGAGTAAAATATTTAAGAATCTATTGTTTTGGTTTATTCTCATATTTTTGAAAATATTCTTCTGACTTTACTGTTGCTTTTTCTCTAAGCTCAATTATTTCTTTAGTTACGTCTCTATACTTGGGTACTGTTTTTGAAGAACCGTTAATAGTAGAATATGTATATACCCCATCATAAATGTAATATTGAGGTGGCAAAATATCTCCTTCTGCGTATTCGCTAGAGCTTTTTTTTTCAACAAAAATGAGTTGACAAAAACTTTGGTTCGACAGTGAATCACAAAGAACATAAGGGAATTGAGCCAAAAATCCTTCTCCAGGAATAATTTGAAATATTCTTACCTGTGAATCAAGTTTAATTACAACCTGTCTATCACGTTCTAACTTGGTAGTGATATCAGGCGGTGATGTAAAAATCTTAGGTAATTTAAAAAAAACAAGATACGAATCAAGATAATATTGAAAAACAGCTTGTTTTGCTGAATGGATTTGCTCTGAAACATAGAGATACATTTTATCGATGACTGCCTTAAATTCTTGTGCCTGTTTTGGACTATAGTTATTAGTATAATATCTCACACCTGCCAAACATTCATTTAAGTCTTTCTCGCATTTTTTCAAAGAAGGAGCACTATAAAGAAAATAGAAAAACCCGAATCCCAATATCAAAACAAGTCTCATTGTCTATCCTTAAAAATTATAATTCAAACCAAAAATTAAATTATCTGCTCGTCCTCGCAGACCCCCGCTAGTAAAGCCTTCAGAACTAAAATAATTATAATTTGGAGAAATAAATTTACGTCTATACCTTATGTCCATATAAATATGCCTAAAAACTCGATAACCAACTCCAATATCAAAAGCAAAAGAATTATTGCTAAAGGCAATATCACTATCAAGTTTCAATGATTGATATTTAGGCTCAAATACAGCTGGAAAAGCTTTAAAATTAGCTGATAAATTGATATGGTTTTTTTGATACACATAATAAAATCCAACAAAAGCAAAAATACCGTATCCAGACCAGCCAATATCGCTGCCCAATGAAAACACTTGGGTTTTATCAAACCCAAAACCTAAGCCAAATGAAGGTGCTACATACAAATTAAAATCCTCTATTCCTACTTCTGATTCTTCTACTTTTTTATCTATATCTACTATATCTATGGCAAGACTAAAAATATAGCCTAATTTGATACTTAATACTTGTTGAAATTGTGGTGTATTTCCTGGATTACTGACTAACCACTTTCCCTTATACATAGCATCACCACTAAAACGACTGCTTAGTTTTTCATACCAATACTGTACCCCAACAAAAAATCCCCTTAGTCCTCTATCGTTTAATACTGCTTTATGATAAATATCGGTTTTCCATTTTTCAGCAATAAAGTCAGATTCATTCTTGTATAGACTCACAGATCTAAATTCATCGTATGTTTTTTTGAGATCAAAACCAAAAGTAGGAAAACTGTCAGCAAAGACAAAACTACAAAAAATAAGGTAAATAAAAATATTTTTCATTATTTATCCATGTAAGATAAATGCCCAAAATCACACCCACTCAATAAAAATATTCCAAAAATAATTACTAAAATTCTCATTAAGAATCCTTTATTTCTGTTTTTTTATGGTGCAATTTTCTCCTGTTGGAGATATAGTGTAAGATACTTTTTTGCAAATCACAGATATAGCTTCGCCTTTTTTTAACTTTGATAGAGCTTTTATTTCAGAATTCTTCACAAACATGGTTGCTGAAAAGAACCTATGATTTATGTCTAAACTGACATATGGCTCACCCATAGTCTTTCCAACAGATGTGATAATTCCTGTTATTTCTATCAACTTCCCACTCAATTTTTCACTAGCAGCAAGTTCATTTTCACTAAACATTTCCTGGAGCTCATCGGGGGTTGTTTTGAAGATTTTAGAATGTTGGGGCTGTGCTATCAAAAAACCTGATAGTCCCAAAAATAAAAATACACTCGCAACATAAACTCTCATTTTCTTGTCCTTTTTTCGATTTCTCGTATCATATTGTCGTGCTCTTTTTTCATTTGATACTCAATGTCTTTGCGGATACTTTTCTCGCTGTCACTTATCATTCGCACGATTTTATCTAGCTTTCTGTCTAGTTCCATTTTTCTCAATGCTGTCTGTATTTCTTTGTTAATCATTCCTGTGATTTCTCTTTCTGTTTCTCTATCCATTTTTTACTCCTCAAAATTTTAATCCAATTATTCTAGGTAATATTTCCTTAATTTTATCTTTAAATAGGTAAATATTACTTAATTTTGTTTAAAAAAATTTTCAAGTAGATTTTATGAAAAATTACTTGAGGATAAAGATGAAATTCACTCAACAAGATATAGCTAGAATCATCGGCGTAGATACAAAAACTTTGCGAAATTGGCGAAGGGATAAGCCCGAACTTTATAGACGCGTGATGCTAAGTTTCAGGTATGAAGAAATCCTCCTTGCCCTCAAAAATCAATATGAAGAATTCAAAAAAATAGGGGATAATCTTCACTGAATTAAAAAATCCATCTCAAGTCCAATGATACAAACACAAGATAAAATAATTAAACTCTTTATCACTCTAAATGACGTTAATAGATTTTAAGCCACATAAATATACAATTCCAAAAAGGATATTTATGAAAGTAACACTCAAACACTATACCCCCCTAGAGGTCTGTTCAATGGCTATTAGAACGTGTTGGCAAAGTTTTGACAAATCCGATAATGGGGGCGAAAAAGATCTTTCCCTCATTGATCGTGTAGGGAATAAAAACAAGCACTCTAGTACTCTAGAACACCTGTATTACAACTTCTATATACAGGGAATCAGTCGGGCTTGTTTGCAAGAACTCGCTCGTCATCGAATAGCAAGTTATAGTGTAAAATCATCTCGTTATACACTCAAAGAAATCAAAGAAGAAGCCTCTTTTATTCCCATCAATGAAGAAAATCTAAAAAGAGCTCAAAAATACATCGTTTTCACACCAAATGAAAACGTTAATATCGCCTCCATAAAAGCTCTAGAAAATCTTCGAGAACTTTTATTGCAACCTGTAGGAAACGATCTAGCCAAATATGCAATGCCCGAATCATACAAAACCGAACTTCACTGGAGTATCAATGCTAGAAGTCTGCAAAATTTCCTAGAGCTCCGCACAAGCAGGGCTGCTCTTTGGGAAATTCAAAAACTTGCCCATAGCATCTATGATGCACTTCCTAGTGAGCATAAGTTTATTTTTGAAGAGAAAATAACACAACCTTATGAAAAGAATCTATAAAGACTATGCAAACACTAACCATAGTTGATACCTTCGGGTTCTTTTTTCGTAGTTTTTATGCCCTTCCTCCGCTAAAAAACGCACAAGGCTTTCCTACTGGTCTTTTGCTAGGCTTTGCTAATTTGATAATGAATTTGCACAAAGAGGGCTTATCAGATTATATTGTTTTTGCCCTAGAAGGACGTGGATTAAATAAACGCAAAGAAATCTATCCAGAATATAAAGGGACTCGGGTGCAAACCCCCGAGGATCTACTGATGCAACTTCCTATTGCAATTGAATGGATAAAAAAAATGGAATTATTGAATCTAGGCTTTGATGGATATGAAGCTGATGATACCATAGCTTCACTTAGTCATATCGCTCAGAAAAAAAATCTTCAAGTTCGTATCATTAGCCATGATAAAGATCTCTATCAACTCATCAACGAAGATATCTATCTTTATAATCCGATGACAAGAAAAGACATAATGGAAAAAGATTGTCTGGCAAAATATGGCGTATATCCTCATCAATTCATTGATTATCAAAGTTTGGTAGGTGATAGTAGCGATAATGTTCCTGGTATCAAAGGAATTGGAGCAAAAACCGCTGAGAAACTCATAACAGAATTTCATAGTCTTGATAATATGTATGCAAATGTGGATAAAATCCAAGAAGTTGTCAGTCCAAGAATCGCAAACCTCATTAAAGAAAATAAAGAGATGGCCTATTTGAGTAAAAAGCTCGTCACTTTAAAAAAAGATCTCATTGATGAATTTGATTTTCAAACATGCAGAATGCCTCAACAAAACCCTCTGATAAAAGTTGTAGATGAACTTGAAAGCTATGAATTTATCAAACTCGTGCAACGCCTAAAAGGGATGCCGATGACTCAACCTGCCAAAGCCTTTATAGCAAAATCAAAGGGGATTGGTGGATTAAATGCTTCCTCACAATCTGCTTTTTCTTATATCCCACATTTACTCAATGATGAGAATGAATTATTTAAAATCTTAGATTCTATCCCTATAGATCAGGAAATTTCTTATGACTGTGAAACAGATTCTGTTGATGTTCAGAATGCAAAAATGGTGGGTTTTAGCTTTTGTTTTGATGGAAAAAATGGCTATTATGTGCCTATAGCTCACAACTATCTAGGAGTTGAAGCACAAGTATCCAAAGAGAGTGCAAAAAAAGCAATACAACAAATATTTTCTCACCCCATGATAGGTCACAATATCAAATTTGACCTTCTTGTTGCTGAAAATAACTTTGGCCTAAAACCTCAAAACTCCATCAAGGATTCAATGATTTTAGCGTGGCTTTTTGATAGTGTGATGAGTGTGGGACTAGATAGTCAGATGGAAAGATGGTTTTCTCACACGATGATAGCTTTTGAAGATGTTGTTACTAAGGGTGCAAATTTCTCAAGTGTTACTCTAGAAGATGCTTCAAAATATGCCGCTGAAGATGCGGTTGCTAGTATGTGCCTGTATCATAAAATTATCTTTGAATTGCGTGCTAAAGAGCTTGATTATCTTATAAAAATCGCTCAAGATTTAGAGTTTCCTCTCATCAGGGTTCTGGCAGATATGGAAAACAATGGAATCAAAGTTAATGTGAAATGGTTTGAAGAACTTCGATCAGAACTATCCAACAAGCTTTCAATCATTCAGAGCAATATTCATAAACATATTGGTTTTGATTTCAATCTAAATTCTCCCAAACAACTCGCTGAAGTGCTATTTGGAAAGCTCAAACTCAAGGGCACTAGACAAATAAAAGGTGGCTATAGCACAGATGAGCGAACTTTAGAAGCTCTATTGAACGATCATCCTGTTATTGCTGAAATTATGGAATATCGAGAAATTTTCAAACTCAAAAACACCTACATAGAACCATTGCTAAAACTCAATAATGATGAACATAAAATTCACACATCTTTTTTGCAAACAGGCACTGCTACAGGAAGATTGAGTTCAAAATCTCCAAATCTTCAAAATATACCCGTACGAACTGACGCAGGAAGACAAATCAGGGAAGGATTTATCATTAGTGATGAAAAAAACACTCTCTTGAGTGTGGATTATTCACAAATCGAACTTCGACTACTTGCACATTTTTGTATGGACAAAGACCTCGTCGAAGCATTTATCAACAACAAAGACATTCACACAGAAACCGCTATTCGCATATTTGGAAAACAAGAGGCTTCCTCCAAACGCTCTGTTGCAAAATCAATCAACTTCGGACTTATCTATGGAATGGGATCAAAAAAACTAGCTCAAACACTCAAAATATCTCCAAAAGAGGCCAAAAAATATATTGATAGTTATTTTGAGTCATTTCCAACTGTAAAAAATTTCCTAAAATATCAAGAAGATCAAATCTTTACAAATGGTTATGCTCAAACCTTATTAGGACATCGAAGATATTTTGATTTTACAAATGCAACAGAATTAATCAAAGCAAACTACTTGCGTGAAGGTATCAATTCGATTTTTCAAGGAAGTGCAGCAGATCTAATTAAGTTAGCAATGCTTAAAATCTATAGAAAATTTAAAAATACACCTGTGAAAATGCTCATTCAAGTCCATGATGAGTTGATTTTTGAACTACCTTTAGAGATTGCAGAAGAAACTTCTAAAGAAATTGAAACCATAATGAACAATATTTATACGCTCAATGTTCCTTTAAAATGTGGTATCAATCTAGGCAAGAACTGGGCAGAACTAAAATAGCTTAATTATAAAAAAGCACCAAGCCAAAATTTGCTTTGACTTGGATGTTAGTTGTGTGGGTTTTTTGTATCTTAAAGCAGAAGAAGTCTTTTAATTGACTTCTTTTAAGAGTGCTTTTGTCTCTTTTTTGTTGAGTATTTTTGCGATCTCATCAGCAATACTTTCGCTCTTTTGTGCACCTTCTTTTGTTTTAAATGGTCCTATAAGTATCTTTTTGACTTCAATAGTTCTTTGATTTTTTGTCTTTGGATCTATAAACTTTTCATTTTCTATAGAAATGACATAAGGATATTTTGAAAGTAAGGTCATTTGTTCTTTAGAGAGATTTCCATTTTTTGCCATAGTATAGACATCAAAATAATAGCCCTCTTTGATTGTGTTGGCCATAGTTTCTTGAGTAGAAGCATGAGATTGATTGTTTTGAGCAAACATTGTTTTCTTACCAAATGCATATCTTCCTCCAACAGAGACAAGATAGTTTTGATTATAATATGTCCCTCCAAAAGAGGTCTCTACATCTGCATAGACCTTCCATCTATCAGAGAGGATAGAATTCACGCCTACAGAAACCAAAGCCATTTGATTGGACTGTATATTTAGATCTGCAGTAGAGAAGTTTGATTTGAAATTGATATTTCCTCCTCCTACGATATCAGTTACATAAGAAAGTCCTACTCTAAAATCAGTTTGATTATGTGCAGTATTAAGACTATAGCCTAAAACTCCTCCTACTCTTCCTCTAAAAGCAAGAATATTATCAATAGCTGCATCTAAAAACGCATTCCCATTGATTTGATCAAATCCACCATTACCAACATATCCAAATATAAACTCAGCACTAGGCTCTAGATAAAGTCTGTGTCTAGAGGTTTGGGTTTCTTTGAGATTGAAATAAAAACGATAGCCCAACTCTTCGCCTAAAGAAGCAGTCGAAGAATTGAAAGATGTGTCTTTATTTTCGTTATTTTGCACACTCAAATCATTGCTAATAAAGGAGTATTTCAAAATCATATCATTATAAAATCCAGTATTACCTACATAAGAGTAATAAGCTCCAAGCTCAATGAGATTGGCTTTTCCATCAAAAGTTTGACCACCCAATTTATTATAACCATATGAAAGGGCAAGTCCCAAATAAGTTTTGCCATCCAAGCTAGAATTAGGGATAGAGAAGTCATAACCTGCTTGAACATTAGTAGAATAGGTTTTAACCTCTTGACCTCTATTGCTAGTAGTCATTCCATTAAAAATTCTTCCCCATACCCCTTGAGCATTTGTATTATCTCTGAGTTCTCCTAATCTTTTGTTGAGATCATTAATATTAGCCAAAAAGATGCTGTAGTTACTTGTGATGGCCGCTTGAGTTAGATTTTGCGAAGTCTGTGTAATTTGGGCTCGTGCAGAACCAATATAATAGTTTGTCCAAGTATCACCCCCAGCTGAAGCACTTGCATCATCTCCAAGATTTGAATTCTGTATTTTTTTATCAAAGGTTGTGGTGATTAAATCATATCCCTGAAGGACAGTAGATTGACTATTGAATGCCAAACCAGCTGTTTTATTGCCATCTGAATCAGTCGCATCATTTTTAATCGAAGCAACCAAGATATTTTTATCACTTAAATCTCCAAGCACTGGGCTTAAAGAATTCTGATACGCTTGAATATAATCAACTTGATTTCCTTTAGAAGCACTGTTAATGATGAGGTGATCACCTTTCCTTTTTTGATCATCACTAGCATTAGAAAAAGGATTATAAGAAAGCCTAAACACCGCATTATTTAAATCTTTGACCTCTCCTATATTCAGAGTAGCAAAAGAAGTTTTTAGATTGCTTGAAGCAGAAGGAATTCCTCCTGTGGCCAAATCAATGATAGTGTTTTCTTGATACAGAGAATCCCCTGTCAAACCTTTGTCATTCAGAATAAAAGATTCTTTTGAGCCATCTGCAAGTGGAGCAGAGGAAAGTAGTCCTATATTAGAACCATCTTCAAGAATAAGTTTTGAGCCTTGTGAGAGGTGGATATGAATATTTTTATCTGTGATATTAAGCTTACCAATAAATACAGCATCATCTTTAAAAATAGCCTCATAAGTTGTAGCCGTTGATACACCAGTTGCAGGAACCAAAGAAGATACCTCTCCTACCATTACTCCATAGATATTAGCAGTGTAAATATCAGAACTGCTGACCTTATCTATTTTAAAAGTTGTGCTATTAATAGGAAAAATATCCCGATAGTTTTTCAAAATTTCGTCTGCTTTAGCTGAATCTAAATTCAAATAGATACCACTTTGATAAGTCAAACCATTGACTTTGACTTGTTTTTTAGAAGCATCAGTTGAATTAGGATCAAAGACATTAATATCACCAAAATCAGTGCTATCTCCTCCTGAGAAAGCCACATCGCTACCATCAGCATTCTTAGAAATACTATCAGCAAAAACAATATTGGTTTCACCCTTTAAGTAATTAAACTGAGCGACACCCTTCACGCTACCTGATAATGCAATATTATTGACTGCATTTTGACCATTAGTAGTGACAACAAAAAGAGGGCCATCACCTCCATAAAGAAGTTTATTGGTAAAATCATTGGCTTGAAGTTTTGAAATAAAAGCATCAGAAAAAGATAAAGTGACATTGGCTGTTCCACCTGTAGTATTAACATTCCCTCCTAAATACAAAGAATCATGAAAATCAACGTTATTTTGACCTTCAGTGGTAAGAATATTTCCAGCATAAGAAGAGATATTAGACTGTGAAAGATAAGACAAAATTTCTTGTGGAGTCAAACTAGAAATTGATGAGTTAGAATCTGGATCACTAGGAGCATTAGATGAATCTGTAGGTTCATTATCAACTGCAGAAGAGACAACTGTTGTAGGCTCATCCTCAGGAGCATTCGGGGCTGTTTTTGCTAAATCTGCAAGTTTTTGTTTCAACATTTCGTTTGATTTAGTGAAATCAATGCTGCCATCTCCACTTAGAGCAGAAGAAAAAGAAACACTAGAAGTAGCTGTTTTAGATGTGACTCCTATAGTACTTAAGACTAAAGAACCTGATTTTAAATTTACAGTTGAATTACCATCTGAGACATTCAAAGCACCCAAAGTGGATTGATTGATAAGATTTAATGTAGATTGACCTCCACTCACATTCAAAGCACCTACATTAGAGGTGTCAGAAAAAGAAAGATTACTTGTTCCACTCAAACTCAAGCTTTTAGCAACACTATTATGATAATCAATATTCAATGTTCCAGCAAAGGTAACATCTCCAAGTATATTAATAGGAGAACTAGCATCCGCATCTTGGTTTAAAGAAGTATCGGTTTTTTGATTACTCAAACTCAAACTAGAAGAAGTTGCACCATTGTTTAAATTTCCAATATCAGAATGGCTCAAATCTCCAGTGATAACTCCAGAAAAATCAATATTTACAATACTAGAATCTTTTACGCCTGTGAATTTCAAAGTAGAATTTACATTAGCATTGCTGATGGTGTTGCTTTTGATGATGGTGCCTGTATCAAAATTAGCCCAGATAATGGAATCGCCAGTGATATCTCCTGAAAATGCAGAATTGCCAGTAAAGTTCACAGTCACTGCATTTTCTTGCCCATTTTTTTTCTTCCTCAAATTGATGTTACCATTCATACTAGAATTATCAAAGCTGAAGGTATTATAAGTGGCATTATTTCCAGTGTCATCTGCAATAATGTCCCCATTAAGAATTGATTTATTTGTAAAATACAGTCCCTTGTCTTTTGAAACACTGTTGATAAAAGTTGAATCACCCCAAGTAATATTTCCATTCACAGTAGTGCTATCAAATGTGGCATCAAGAGTCCCCCATCTATTCTCAATAGCTGAACCTTTGTTGCCTACCGATCCTATGGTGGTACCTACTGCAGAAAATTTTAGATTTGCTCCATTATATAATCTCAAGTGGTTTAAAGAGCTATTTTTCAAAGCCAGATCGCTTGATATTTTATTGCTAGAATTCAACGCAATATTACCGATAGTGGTATTGCCAATACTGCCAGTAATCTTTCCAGAAAAATTGATATTACCAATAGTGTGATCACTAGCCTGGCCACTTGTAGCCACCGAGGCAAAAGTTAGCGTAGAAGAAGCATTATTGTTAGTGATATTTCCTATTGAAGCATCCGTTAAGGTGCTAGCAAAAATCCCATCTCCACTCACGTTACCATTCATGCTAGAGGCATTGAGATTAAGAGTAACTTTTGAAGCATTAGCCCCAACTTGAATACTTCCTGTCCATTCAGAATCTTTCAAGTTAATCACGCTTGAAGGGTGAATATTATTAGAGCCTCCTGTTCCATCAGTCGTGAGATTCATATATATTTTTGAACCCCCTGTAGCCTTAAGGCTAAAATTATCATTGGTGTTTGTATAAGATGTAATGGAATTATCTTTCCTGCCCTGCAAGGTAGAGTTATCAAGTGTTAAATTAATGGTATCTGTGAAGCCACCATTTGTACCTGTTAAGTTGGTATTAAGCTTAGAACCATTAGTAGCAGTGATAGAAAGAGTTCCATAATTGCCTGTTGCATTGATATTCCCATCTAAAGAAGAATTATTAAAACTAACACTCGTTGTTAGTGCGTTGCGATATGCATCAGTTTTTGAGATGATGTTCCCTATCATCTTGGCACCATTAGAAAAATTAACGTTCATGCTCTGATAGCTATTATTAATGTTACCCTTCATAGCAAATCCCTTTGAGGAATTCCCAGAAAAACTTACGGTTGAACCAGTTGTTACCCTTCCAGTGTCATCAGTTCTTTTATTGACAATGCTCCCCTCCAAAGAAGAGTTCGTAAAGGTTACATTAGTGGTAGCCTGATAAGTCCAAGGCTGAGTAGTGATGATATCTCCTTTCATATTTGCATCGTTTTTAAAGACTCCCTTAAAGGTTTGATTGGCCACAGTTATATTTCCCACATAAGCATAACCCTTCACAGAGTTATCGCTATTTCCCTGATAACTTCCATCAAAGCTAAAGCTAGAAACACTATTAAATCCTCCATTCCTAGCCATTGTAAAATTTCCCTTATAAGCAGAGTTTTTGAAGTTAAAGGTAGTTTTAGAGCCATTATCAACAGTAAAATTACTCGCAGTTAGAATGCTAGAATTTGCAGTGACACTAAAATACCTGTCTGGATTATTCAATGCACCACTAGAGAGTTGTAGTTTTAAAGTCTTCACATCTGGAGTGCTATCTAGAGTATCACCAAATGATACGCTAACCCCACCATAACCAGTGCCCGATATACAAGCGGTGCTAGAAGTTGTAGAACAACTCGTAGTTGCTGCTTTTACAACAGAGAAAGGGGTTAATAATAAAGGGGCTAAAACAAAGGAAAATGATAAAAGAGATACTTTTGAAAGTGGGGAAGAGGAGCTTTTTATAACAATGGGGGGGGGGGCTACCACGGACTTTTGTACAGATTTTTGTACATTAGAACGCACGAATGTAAGGCTCTTGAACATCTTTTTCATAGGGACTTCCTTATATTGTTGTTATGTAATGTTGTATCTTTTAAACGTTGTCATTTTTCAAGGTGGTATTATAATCAAAATATTTGTGAAAATGGTAAATAAAAAGAATCTTTATAAAAAATATCCAAAATAAATCCATAATCCTCAGGAGGTGGGAAATATTTATTATTTAATTCTTATATTTTTTTAATATCTATAATTTTAATAATTAATATCATTAAATAATCCCTCAAAATAATCCCAAGAAAAACTCTGTTATGGCCTGTATTTGGAAATAAAATAATGAAGCGACCATTTATGAAAAACCCCTCTTACGTTATTTAGACTTTGTGGTTTTATCTTTTTCAATAGCTCATTTTGCCAAGATTTGACCTTAAAAGATGTGATTTCTGCAATATCCATATCTCCAAAATAAGGCAAAATGTCTCTTTGCAAAATCTGAATATATATTTTATGCGTTATTGCTCTCCTACCATTTTCTCCAGCTTTTAAACTCTCAAATGCAAAATCCCTAAAAAGATTTTTGGGACTATCTTTTAAATCTTCACCCTTTTTTATGTGAGACTCTTTTGGCATTATTGTATCGTTCAACTTCAAGAACTTATGCCAATTTGCCTCCACATACTCTAAATTTGGGGGCGTTGCATCTAACTTCGTAGAAATCCTATATCTTCTCCCATGTAATAGCACGTGGATATAGATGATTCCATTCCTTATTTTTGCGTATTTGTATCGCTTCATTATTGTGTAATCCTCGCTTTCGCTATGGACATATGTGCGACCCTGAAATTCTAGCATTATTCTTCCTCCTGCGTGATGTAGTGTTGAAATTTTTTAGTGATGATTCCCTTTAGATATTCTTGTTTAACATCATGATAGGCATCAAAACAGATACTGTTCTCAATAAAATCTGTGATAAATTGCATATCTCCATACTCCAAAGGTTTTTTGTTTTGGTATCTAATAAACTCCTCTTCAAGGGTTGCTTGTATCTGTTTCTCAATATAAATCTTGTAATACGGATAGATATATTGCATAGAAAAAAATCCATTTTTAACTTTATTGATATTTAAAACATCATTCATCAGAGCAACATATAGCTCAGTAAGAATATGGGGTGAAAAGAGTTCTATCATTCCTCTTAATCTCTCGGTCATAATCGGAGTTATGGAGTTTGGTTGAGATAAAATATCTTCCATAAATTTATTTTTATCAATATTTAGCATTTTTATTACTCTCCTTTGAATTTTAGAAAATATCTACCCATAGCATCTCTATCTGTAGTGATTTCTTTGCCATCTACAAGAGGAATATTTTTCCCTGCTATCACATCTAATAAGCCTAGATTGTGTTTTCTGAGTTCATTTAAAATATGCTCTGAATCTTTTATCCCTAGTTTTGTATTTTTTTTCAAGGTGTTTAGTGTTTGTGGTTCATACACGCTATCCCAACCCCTGATGATGGATTCTTCTAATAGCTTTTCTCTTTTGCTCTCCTCAAAACCCTCTAGTTTTTTAAGTAGCATTTTTGCACCACCCACACTCCAGTTTTTCTTTGACTTTTCAAAGCGATGATTCACAAATGCCTCCCACATTTCTCGCCCCACATTTTTTGGTAAATTCATATTGAGAATTTGGATTTTTATTTCTTGGTTTTTTGAAATGCGATTAGAATGAGGAGTTTTTGAATTGAATTCTTTTGCATTTTGAAGTTCATTTTCAATAGTCTGCCTAAATATATTATTCGTATTGTTATTAATAATAATATTATTATTAAGGGGTGCATTTTTTACCCATTGGGTAAATTTTGCACCTTCGGTTATTTCACCGAAGGGTTGTTTTTTGCACCTTCGGTTAGCAAAAGGATATTCGTTGATTAGTCAAATTCTTATCAAATTTGGCACGAAGCAAAGTTTTATTTTAAAATAAAACTTCATTGCAGGGTTTTAAACTCTAAATAAGGAGAGTTCAGGCATTAAATGATGATATTTTATCTTAAGCCTAAAAACCATTTTTATGTAGCCAAGATAGCATGTCATCTAGGACTTCAAGTCTATTAGGTTCATTGAAGACTTCATGGCGAGAATTAGCATATAGTCTTAGTTCCACATCTTCATAGCCTTGTGATTTTATGTGTTGATAAGATTTTTTTACACCCTCACCATAATCTCCACAAATATCCTCTTCCCCACTTAGGAATAATATTGGCAAATACCTTTTTTTAGGCATATGCGGATAAGTGGAAAAAACTTTTTTCATTCCCTCAAAAAGATTTGCGAAACTACCTAGCGTGAAACGAAACTGACATTTTGGATCTTCATAACGTAATTTTACAATTTCCTCATTACTACAAGTCCAATGATTTTTAAAGCGATCTTTATGAGGGTTTTTGGATTTGAACTTGGATTTAAAGGAAAACAAGTCGCTCATTTTAGGGCTACCTTTTACGCCTAATCTCTCAAGCATTCTAAAAAGAACCACACCAAATCCCAAAAGTTTATTTGGGGAAGGAGTACCTGTGAGAATCAGTGCATTGATCTTGTCTTCATGAAGTTGAAGAAATCTCCTAGATAATAAAGAACCCATTGAATGTCCAAATAATACAAAGCTATGAAGGGGGTATCTCTCTTTGATGAGAAGATTAAAAGTAAGCATATCATCTACGGCTCTCTCAAAACCATCCTTGCCCATTTCTCCCCAAAATACACTTCCTCCAACACTATCACCATGTCCTCTATGATCATTGATAAAAACGCTATAACCTTTCTCTGCTAAAGAAGTGCAAAGCCATTGGTATCTGCTTTTATGTTCAATCATTCCATGTGCAATCTGTATCACCACACCATTACTTATCTCAGGTATATATTCATCGTAATAAATATTACCAAAATCACTTTTAAAGCTAGAATTTTTAATTATTTTCATTTTATTTCCAAAATTTGATAGACTATAATGCAATTATGAATTGCCCTCTTGAGGAAAGGATTATACTATGAAAATCATCACTTTTAGAACAACAAAAAACTCTCCTTATCAAATTGGACTAGTAGATCTAAGCGGAGAAAGAGTCATTTCTTTGAAATCACTAGGACTAGGCATCAAATCAATGCAAGAATTTATCATGTGCTGGGGGGCTGAACTAGAACATAGACTTCAAAATACCCTAAATTCTAGAAGTGGCGAAATAGCACTCAAGGATATTATTCTCGCTGCTCCCATTCCTTGCCCTGCTCAAGAAATAATTTGTTTAGGGATAAACTATCTTGATCACGCACAAGAATCTGCGAAATTCAAAAAAGAAGTATTTGAAGGAAAAACAAAAGAGGCTGTGTATTTTGGAAAAAGGGTGAATGAAGCCACTCCTGATGGGGGGATCATACCTTCGCATAAAGACATCACTGAAAAATTAGACTACGAAGTTGAATTAGGAGTTATCATAGGTAAAGATGCGTGGAAAGTAAAGAGGGAAAATGCATTTGAGTGTGTTTTTGGCTATACCATCATCAATGATATTAGTGCAAGAGATGTACAGATGAAACACAAACAATGGTATTTTGGTAAAAGCCTAGAAGGTTGTACTCCTATGGGGCCTTGCATTGTCACTAAAGATGAATTTTCCATCCCGCCAATAATGAAGATTTCTAGCTATGTCAATAATGAATTGCGTCAAAAAAGCTCTACAGATTTGCTTATTTTTGGTATTGATTATGTTATTGAAGAATTATCAAAAGGAATGGTTCTGAAAGCAGGAAGCATTATCTCAATGGGAACACCTTCTGGGGTGGGTATGGGATTTGAGCCACCAAAATTCCTAAAGTCTGGAGATATTATAGAATGCCATATTGAAGGAATCGGGAGTTTGAAAAATACCATCGGGAATTGATGAGACTTTCTTTGGCTTTATTTATTGCTAATTGAGTTTTTTCAGTTTTTATGACTAAAAATATTTTAAATTTGCTAGGCATAATATTTAGAATATCCTCATTTGCATCGTGCAAGAAAATCCTCATCTTGTTGCATATTTTTTATAAGAATTTTTTACCCTTTTGTTTCTGAATCCTTGAGACTTCAGCAAACAATATTGCCACAGCTTGGAATAACGTTCTAGGGATAGGTTCATCAATATCAACCTCCTTATAAAGTTCTCTGGCTAATTTTGGATTTTCGATGATTTCTATCTCATGCTCCCTGGCGATTCCTTTGATTCGAATAGCTAAATGATCAGTACCCTTTGCAACCACCACAGGAGCAGGATCAGATGGGCCAAATCGTAGAGCGATGGCATAGTGCGTGGGGTTAGTAACCACAACATTCGCACTTGGAATAGCACTCATCATCTTGCTCATTGAATTTTTTAGCATCATTTGACGAATCTTCGCACGAATTTCGGGATTTCCTTCTTGTTGCTTGTATTCATCTTTGACCTCTTGTTTGCTCATACGCAAGGACTTGGTGTATTGTCTTTTTTTGATAATAAAATCTACTAATGCCATCACAAAAAAAAGTATCAAAAGCGAGATAATCAATACTAGTGCCTTGTTACGAAACCAAATCATCTGATCAAAAACATTAAAAAGTGCGATGTGTTCAAGTTCTCCTAAAAAAGATGAAAAAATCAAAAATCCCACCAAAAAAGCGATGAAAACCTTCAGAGTGATCATCGCACCATCTAAGAGTTTTTTGATAGAAAAGAGATTTTTAGCCCCAGATATAGGATTGATTTTGCTGAGTTTTGGAGAGATAGCCTTTGTGCTTAACAAAAAGCCAAACTGACCAATATTACCAAGTGCTCCTGCTATCATTAAAGCAAGGAATATAGGTAAAATCATCATTAAAATATTCCCTAGCAAAGATAAAATAAAATTAAAAATATTTTCTTGTGTGAAGTCCATGCTCATCCATTGTAATGCCTGGATATAGATGGCTTCAAAACTTTTAAGCCAAAAAGGAAATATCACAAATATCCCCAATAGTCCTACCAAAAGTCCCATAAAACCCACAATCTCAGGACTTTTTGCGACATTACCCTCTTCCCTAGCTTTCTGAATTTTATGCGAGGATGGTGCTTCGGTCTTTTCTTGTTCTTCAGGCATCTTCATCCTTCAGATTTTTGATAGCATTTTGATAATCTAAAGGAGTGTTAAGATTATAAAATTCCTCTTCATCATTCAAACTAATCGCAAGAGTCTGGAGTTTATCAATTAAGTTTCCTATCTTGTATTCACGCCCATTGAGTGCAGTTTGCAACTCTTCAAGAGTACTTTTATTCCAAAGCGATATCAGATAATGAGAACGTCCTTTTAAAGAAGGATAAATAACATCATAACTACCCTCAATGGAACAAATCCTATGTATGGTTTCATTTTTCACAAATGGGGTATCCACGCTCAAAAAAAATATTTTTGAAGCCTTTAGTGCCAAAAAAGCATTTCTGATGCCAACAAGAGGAGAAAAGATTTCGTCTTTTTCAATCAGGGTATTTTTTTCAAACTCTGGCAAAATGCCTTTTTTACAAGATATAAAAACATTTTGGAAAATTTTACACATTTTTTGATACTCATAAGAGATCAGATTGAGCTTACCAAAAGGAAGGAGAGCTTTATTTTCTCCCATTCTTGAACTTTTTCCACCTGCTAAGATTACGCAAGGAATGTTTTGAATGAGGAACATTTCACTCCTTTTTAGAATAGATTTAATAAGTTTATTGTATAGTTTAGGAGTTTAAAATCTCATTTATATTTTGCTAAGCGTTATATATTTTTTTATAGTTAGGTAAAAATGCTAATAGATGGCTTTGGAAGAACAATTGATTATATTCGAGTATCAGTAACAAAACAATGCAATTTTAGATGTCAATACTGTATGCCTGATACCCCGATGGATTTTTTTGAAGATGAAAACTACATTCCATTAGAGGGGATGATAGCATTTCTAAAAATTGCTATTGATGAGGGTATCAAAAAAATCCGCATCACAGGTGGAGAGCCACTCTTAAGAAGAGATCTCAGCAAACTTATTGCCTCCATTCACGCGTATGCCCCTGAAATAGATATCGCCATTACAAGTAATGCTTTCTTGTTAAAAAAATACGCATTAGAACTCAAAGAAGCTGGACTTAAAAGAATCAATATCTCTTTAGATTCACTCAAGGCTGATAGGATTATCAAAATATCTAAAAAAGATGCCCTAAAATCAATATTAGAAGGCATAGATGAAGCTCAAAAGGTGGGTTTAAAAATCAAGCTCAATATGGTGCCTATCAAAGGCATCAACGATGATGAGATTATTAAAATGCTTGAGTTTGCTAGAAGTAAAAATATCTTGTTGCGTTATATTGAATTTATGGAGAACACTCATGCAAAAAATGAACTAAAAGGGTTAAAAGAAGCAGATATTTTGAGAATTATTTCTGAAAAATACTCACCAAAACTCCTTGAAAAAGAAAATTTTGGACCAGCGAAAATCTATGAAATAACTAATGGTTATGCTTTTGGTATCATCGCTCCGCACAATGATGATTTTTGTAAAACTTGTAATCGTATTCGATTGACTTCTGAAGGGACGATATGTCCGTGTCTTTATTACCAAGAATCCGTAGATGCTAGACCTGCTATTACCTCTAATAATCCTAAAGAAATGAAAGCAGCACTACTTAAGTCCATAAAAAATAAACCCGAAAAAAATCTCTGGAATGAAGAAATAGCAACAAATGAAATATCTGCGAGGGCATTTTATTATACAGGTGGATAAATTTTGTTTGAATATTTTGTGATACAATCAAAAGTAAGCAATTTTTGATTGTAAAAAAGGAATCATAATGGATGTTTTAGACAGAGTCATAAGAGGGGATAATCTGAACGCAACTGAGCTATCAAAACTTTATGAATACGACATCTTTACACTTGGTAAAGCTGCTGATAGTATCCGTAAAAAGAAATATGATAACAAGGTTTTTTTCAATATGAACCGCCATATCAATCCTAGCAATATCTGTGCAGATGTCTGTAAATTTTGTGCATTTTCAGCGGGGAGAAAAAATCCCAATATGTATGAAATGAGCATTGATGAAATAGTCTCTCAAACCATCTCATCATACAACAGAGGAGCAAAAGAAGTCCATGTGGTGAGTGCTCATAATCCAAACTATACCTATAATTGGTTTTTAGAACTCTTTGGTGAAATCAAAAAAGCTATTCCACAAATCCATCTCAAAGCAATGACAGCTGCTGAAGTGGATTATCTAGAAAGAAAATCAGGGATTAGCTATCAAAAAATCCTCGAAGATATGGCAAAAGCTGGAGTTGATTCTATGCCAGGTGGGGGTGCGGAGATATTTGATGAGAAGGTGAGAAAACACATCTGCAATGGAAAAGTGAGTTCCAAAAGATGGATAGAAATTCACAAACATTGGCATTCTTTGGGGAAAATGAGCAATTGCACAATGTTGTTTGGACATATAGAAAATCGTGAGAATAGAATCGATCATATGTTGCGTATCAAAAACGCTCAGCAAGATACCAATATTGTAGAGGCCAGAAATGGTGGTTTCAACGCATTTATTCCATTGCTATATCAAGCCAAAAATAATTACTTAAAAGTTGATGAATTTCCTAGTGGTCAAGAAATTTTAAAAACCATCAGTATTTCACGACTTGTTCTTGATAATGTTCCTCACATCAAGGCCTATTGGGCAACATTAAGCATGAATCTAGCTCTTGTAGCCCAAGAATTTGGTGCAGATGACATGGATGGCACAATCGAAGCAGAAGCAATCCAATCTGCTGGAGGTGCTAAAAGCAAGAGTGGGATGGGTAAAGATGACATGATTTCACAAATAAAAAATGCTGGGTTTAAGGCCATCGAAAGAGATAGTCTGTACAATGAACTCAAGGAGTGGTGATTGTATTGCAATAAAATTTTTAAGAGTTCTATCTATAAATTTTAAAAATACTTAGAGAAGCTAAAAAATCAACGAGTATGTGAATCTTAAGCCATTTTATGTATAATAGCCAACAATTTTGTGTAAAAAAATATGATTTCTTAAGGGTATGTGCAACTTGTATATTAAAAAAATATTAGCATTGTTATTAATGTTTGGCCTTTCTGTGTTGTATGCAGAAAAAATTAAGACCATCCAATACGATGGACTTCAATATATGTCGCCGATGCTTGCAGGTGAGGTTACAGAGATTCAAGAAGGCGATACACTTGAATCTGCTAAATTAGATAAGGCTATTCTTGCTCTTTATAATCAGGGTTATTTCAAAGACATCTATGCTACTTTTGATGGGGGGGTGTTGATTTTTCATTTCACAGAAAAGCCCCGTGTAGCTAGTATTGAAATTAAAGGCTATGGAACTGAACAAGAAAAAGAAACTCTCTATACCCAAATGGGCATAAAAAAGGGTGATACTTTTGATGATCAAAAGCTAGAAAAGGCCAAAAATATTCTCAAAACAATTTTAGAATATCAAGGTTACTATGGAACCGTCATAGAAACAGATATTGCTCCTGTAGCCTCAAGCGGGGCTTATTCAATCATAATGAATGTCAATCGAGGGGATAATATTCTCATAAAAAAAGCTACTTATGAGGGTAGAGAAAAACTCAAAATCAAGGATCTAGAATCACTTAGTGCAAACAAACAGAGGGATTTTATGGGTTGGATGTGGGGACTAAATGATGGGAAACTTCACCTAAATGATCTGGAGTATGACAGTCTTAGAATTCAGGATGTATACATGCGACACGGATTTTTAGATGCCAATGTTAGTTCTCCTTTTTTAGATGCGAATTTTTCTAACTACAGTGCAAGTCTATACTATAAAATTATCGAAGGCACACAATACAAAGTCTCTGAGATAGAAATCACTATAGATAACGAAGTGGTGCCTATAAAGCAACTATTAAAAGCTATCAAAGTAAAAAAAGGCGAAATCTTCAATATCGAAAATCTAAGGGCTGATACTCAAATCCTGAAGAGAAAAATTGCTGATAAAGGATATGCTTTCGCCCTAGTCAAGCCTGATTTAGATAAAAATGAAACTGATGGAGAGGTCAAAGTCCTCTACCATATTCAAGTAGGAGATAAAGTCCATATCGGTGATGTTCTTATCTCTGGAAACACACGAACTAGCGATAGAATTATCAGACGTGAAATACTCCTAGCACCTGGTGATGAATACAGCCTTAGCAAGGTGAATGATTCTGAGAATGCACTACGAAGACTTGGTTTTTTTGATAATGTAAAAATTGAAGAAAGACGTGTCAGTGCTGACTCTATGGATTTACTAGTAAATGTACAGGAAGGACGCACTGGACAACTTCAGTTTGGATTAGGGTATGGAAGCTATGGAGGTTTGATGATAAATGGCTCTGTGAGTGAGCGAAATCTCTTCGGCACAGGTCAAAGCGGAAGCATTTACGCCAACATCGCCACAGGTACAGGCTCTACTTACACCAATCCTTATGGTGGAACTAGCAATGGACGTCAGTTCTCTGGGAATATCTCTTTATCTAATCCTAGAATCTTTGATAGCAAATACAGTGCTTCAGAAAATCTATATGCAAACTACTATGTCAATTATCAGTATATTGAACAATCTGGAGGATTTGGAGTTACTGCAGGAAGGCTACTCACCAACACATTGCGTGTGAGTTTAGGTTATGATGTGAATGTGACTAAAACCTATGATTTTTCATCTGCAGCTTATGAAAGATTCTATGCTTCAAAAGATCAAATAGTCGCTCATGATACTGAAGGAAATCCCATTTATGGTATTTGGGATAAGGATTATCATATTCCAATTGCAAGTTCCATCACTCCAAGCATTAGCTTTGATAATACCGATGATTATTATTTTCCAAAAAATGGCATCATCGCTTCAGCTTATGCTCAGTTTAATGGTGTAGGCGGGAACGTAAGAAATACAAAAATATATGCAAAATTTGCCGCTTATTATCATCTTAAAAAAATTATACCTATTGATCTTATAGCTAGATACAAGGCACAAGGTGGGTATATCTTCCGCTACACTCCTCAAGATTTTCTTGCCATCAATAATACCTTCTACATGGGTGGTGTCAGCACCATCAGAGGTTTCCAAAGCAGTTCAGTATCTCCACGAGATCCATCTGGCTTGTGGGTAGGAGGGGATGGATTATTTACCAACTCCGTCGAGCTGAGTTATGGGGTACTAGAAGCGGCAAAAATGCGAATATCAGCGTATTTTGACTATGGATTTATAACTTATAAGGGATACGATCAAGCACCTGGCATCGCTGATTTTCAAAACTACGGCATACCTGGAAAAGGAAGAGAGCAACTAGAGTGGAGAGCTGCTACTGGACTCGCACTAGAGTGGGTTTCTCCGATGGGTCCTATCGTGCTTGTTTTTCCAATAAAAATATTCAATAAACAAGATGGGGACTATACTTCAAACTTTGAATTCACAATGGGAACGAGATTTTAAAGGATAAAATATGGAACGAATATCCAATGAACAGATACTTGATTTGATGAAAAATGCTTCTTTAAAGGACTTAGGGGAGATGGCAAATCATAAAAAACAAGAACTTCATCCTGATAAAATCACTACTTTTATTGTGGATAGAAATATAAACTACACTAATATTTGCTGGGTGGATTGCAAATTTTGTGCTTTCAAAAGACGTTTGAATGAAGAAGGACAATATATCCTCAGCTTTGAAGAAATTGATCAGAAAATAGATGAGCTCATCGCTATTGGAGGTACGCAAATTCTATTTCAAGGTGGCGTACATCCAAAGCTCAAAATTGACTATTACGAGGATTTAGTTTCTCATATAGCAAAAAAATATCCCGATATTACCATTCATGGTTTTTCAGCTATTGAGATTAATTACATCGCTCAAATCTCTAAACTCAGTATTCCTGAAGTATTAAGTCGTCTCAAAGTCGCTGGACTTAGCTCAATACCTGGTGCTGGTGCTGAGATACTTAGTGATAGAGTGCGAGATATTATTGCTCCAAAAAAACTAGATTCTGATGAATGGATAGAGGTGCATAGACAAGCCCATAAGCTTGAGATAAAAAGTACAGCGACGATGATGTTTGGAAGTGTGGATACAGATGAAGATGTAGTAGAACACCTAGATAGAGTACGCAAACTCCAAGATGAAACAGGTGGATTCAGGGCATTCATACTTTGGAGCTTTCAACCTCATAATACTCCACTTCAAAAAGAACTCCCTCACATCAAAAAAGCTTCTAGCAATCGATATTTAAGATTATTAGCTTGTGCTAGAATTTATTTGGATAACATCAAGAATATCCAAAGTTCGTGGGTCACTCAAGGATCTCATATTGGACAACTTGCACTGCTTTTTGGAGCCAATGATTTAGGTAGCACAATGATGGAAGAAAATGTAGTTGCCGCAGCAGGAGCAAGTCATTCAATGAATGAAGATGAGATGATAAAACTCATTAGAGATGTTGGAGAATACCCTGCTAAAAGAAATACTGCTTATGAAATTCTCAAAAGGTATTGAATGAAAAATCTAGCTCTTGTTTTATTATTATTTTTAGGAGTTCAAATGAATGCAAGTACGCCAAAAGACGCTGTTAAGTTTTATGAAATAAAAAATGTCAAAATCCCTGTGGTCTATGAAGAATCTAGCCTACTCCCTACAGGATTTGTTCAGCTTGTATTTTTGGGGGGTGGAAATATCAACGATGGAGATAAAATTGGTCTATCAAAAATAGCATCAAACCTACTTAATGAAGGTACAAAAGAACTTGGAGCAACTAAATTTGCTGATCTTTTAGAACAAAAAGCTATCAATCTGAATGTTAAAACTGGACTAGAAACACTGAATTTTGAACTTGATTATCTCAAAGATCAGCAAAATACTGCTATCAAATTAATGAGTGATCTGATAAAATCTCCAAATCTCACAGAGGGTGCTCTTAAAAAAGTTCAAACTCAGATCACCTCAGCACTCCTAAACAAACAAAATGATTTTGATTATATTGCTAGTGTCAATCTTTCAAGTCTTTTATTCAAAAATACACCTTTGGCGAACCCCGCACTAGGAACCCTTAAAGGTATTCAAAATATTTCTTTAAATGATGTTAAAAAATATCTCCAAGAAAATCTCACACTAAAAAGACTTATCATCATCTTAGGAGGCGATATCAACACTGATAAAACCCTCTCGCTCTTAAAACCTCTCTTAGAAACTCTAGAAATAGGTCAAGAGACAAAAATTCATCATTATGAAGCCAACAGCACACCTCAAGAAAAAATCACCTACAAAGACACGCAACAAGCTTATGTGTACTTTGGTTCTCCTTTTAAACTCAAGGATTTAAAATCTGAAAGCTATAAGGCAAAAGTAATGAGTTTTATATTGGGTTCTAGTGGCTTTGGATCTAGATTAATGGAAGAAATCAGAGTTAAAAGAGGACTAGCATATTCAGCATATTTGAGGGTTTCTACAAGCAATATAGTGAATTATACAACAGGATATTTACAAACCAAACTGGAAAATCAAAAAGAAAGTGTTGAGTTAGTAAAAAAAGTAGTGGATGAGTTTGTTAAAAAAGGAGTCACTCAAGAAGAACTTGATAGTGCAAAAAACTTTCTTTTAGGTTCTGAACCACTTAGAAATGAAACGCTTTCACAGCGACTTTACACAAAATTCTTTAATTTCTATTTGGGATTACCACTTGATTTTGACAAGCAACAACTTGAACAAATAAAAAATCTCACACTAGAAGATCTTAATAACTATATCAAGTCTCACACAGAAATCAAAAATCTTACCTTCTCTATCGTGACTCAAAAAAGTCAAAAGGATAAAAAATGAGTAGTTTTGAGACTATTATTGGACTTGAAGTTCACGTACAGCTAAACACAAATACAAAAATTTTCTGCTCGTGTGCAACAAGTTTTGGAGAGGCTCCTAATAGTAATGTTTGCCCTACTTGTTTGGGACTTCCAGGTGCTTTGCCAGTTTTAAATCGTGAAGTGGTAAAAAAGGCAATTCAGTTTGGAACTGCCATCAACGCACAAATCAACCAAAATTCAATTTTTGCTAGAAAAAATTATTTTTATCCTGATTTGCCTAAAGCCTATCAAATATCACAATTTGATATTCCCATCGTCGGAAAAGGAAATATAGAAATAGAAGTTAATGGTCAAAAGCGAAATATTGGGGTGACAAGAGCACATATGGAAGAAGATGCGGGAAAAAATATTCATGAAGACGAATACTCCAAAGTGGATCTCAATCGTGCTTGTACGCCACTTTTAGAGATAGTTTCTGAACCTGATATGCGTGATAGTGATGAGGCCATAGCCTATCTAAAAAAACTTCATTCCATCGTACGTTTTATTGGAATCTCTGATGCAAATATGCAAGAAGGTAGTTTTAGATGTGATGCGAATGTCTCTATCAGACCCAAAGGTGACTCCAAGCTTTACACAAGAGTAGAAATAAAAAACCTAAATAGCTTTAAATTCATTCAAAAAGCCATCGAATATGAAGTGCAACGTCAAATTCAAGCTTGGGAAGAAGGGAGATACAAAGAAGAAGTTCGACAAGAGACAAGGTTATTTGATACTCAAAAAGGCATCACAAGATCAATGCGCGGAAAAGAAGAATCAGCAGATTATCGGTATTTTCCAGACCCTGATCTCTTGCCTGTGTATATTGATGAAGAACTATTCAAAGAAGGCAGGATGATAGCAGAGCTTCCAGATGAGAAAAAATCCCGCTATATTCGTGAGCTTAATATCAAAGAAAGCGACGCAGAAGTTCTTACAAGCGATCTAGAGATGGCAACTTATTTTGAAAAGATGCTAGAAAAAGGAGCAAGTGTAAAAGGAAGCATCACTTGGCTGAGCGTGGAGTTACTAGGACGTCTAAAAGGTGAAGTTAGCCTTCATAATTGTGGTATTACCTCATCTATGCTTAGTTTATTAGTAAAGCGAATTGATGAAGGTAAAATCAGTGGCAAAAGTGCAAAAGAAATATTAGATGTGTTGGTAGAACAAAAAGGTGGGGATATTGATAAACTCATAGATTCTCTAGGATTAGAACAAATCAATGATGATGACTCTATAATACAAATAATTGACACAGTACTTCAAGCCAACCCTGAAAAAGTCGCTGAATACAAAAGCGGGAAAGACAAACTAATCGGATTTTTTGTCGGTCAAGTAATGAAAAATTCCAAAGGATTCAATCCTGGGCGTGTGAATGAACTATTGAAGAAAAAACTGAGCTAAATGTGGCCATCCTTCAATCATTTTTTATTTTTATATTGGCTTGTTTTTTTGAAGTGGGCGGGGGATATTTGATATGGCTAACACTCAAAGAAGATAAACCTATTTGGGTTGGTGCCATAGGCGGGATAGGACTAGTCATTTATGGCATAGTAGCAACACTTCAAGTACAGGGTTTTGGAAGGATCTATGCTGCTTATGGGGGAGTGTTCATTGCATTTTCACTCATATGGGCATTTTATTTTGATGGCTTCAAACCTGATAAATATGATATTATTGGTGGATGCATCACCCTTATTGGGGCAGGGATTATGATGTATGCACCAAGAAATATTCACTAATTTATTCACAAAACTGCACTATTTAAATTCCACATTGGCGTGAGTATTCCTAATGCGAACCACAAAACCAGAAACCCAACAAAAATACTCATAATGGGCTCTAGCCATCTGTTAAAACGCTCTAGATTCTGAGAGTATAAATTTTTATAATGTATGGAAGAAATTTGTAACATTCTTTCTAAATTCCCGCTTTTTTCTCCTGAAATAATCAGCCCTCTACTCATAACATCAAGTATTTCAATCTTACAAAGAGCATTGCTAAGATTTTCTCCTTTTTCAATCCAAGCACTCACTTCTTGAAATTTTGCCTTTAAAAATTCATTCTTTAATGACAAATATGCGTTTTTTAAAGATAGTTTGATTTCAAGTCCAGCTTTTTCGCAAAAATAAAATGCCAAAAAATAACGATGCAAATCCCTATATAAAAATATCTTTCCAAAAATTGGTAGTTTCAAAAAATATCGATGAAATTTTTCTCTGAAAATTTTTGATTTTTGGGGAATCTGTTTCATAACAGAACCAACAAATATCAATGATATGAGGATAAAAATACCCCATTGTGAAAAAAAATTACCACTAAAAATGAGAGCTTTTGTAAGAAATGGTAACTCAATAGACATTTCTTCAAAAAGCCTTGTGAATTCAGGTAAAACTTTAGCATTTAAAAAGCCAAAAGCCAAAATGGTGCATATAAAAACCATACAAGGATAAAAAAATTTCTTTTTGAATTCTGCTGATTCCTCTTGCTTTTGCTCTATCTCTTTTGCGAGAAGTTCAAAAATCTCTGGGAGACTAGCACTGTTCTCTCCTACTTCTATCATAGCAACTCTCAAGTGTCCAACAATTGAAACAAATTTTGAAAATGAGGCACTCAAAGAATTACCCTGCAATAAAGATTTAAGAATATCTTGATACATTGATTTGATTTTTGGATGAACACAACTTGTGATGCATTGCTGAAAAATCTCATCAATAGCAATAGCACTACCAAGCATAAAAGAGATTTGTCTAAAACTTAGCAAAAGTTCGTGTTCATAAGGGAAAAATGATTGAATAGAAAAAGACTCTATAGGAATAATATCAACGGGCGTTATCCCCAAAATTTCTGCTTTATCGTAGGCCTCTTGGGGATTTTTTGCTTCCATAGTTTTATAAATATGCTTAGAATTTTTGATTCCTGATAATTTAAATTTCATCACATTTTTGCCAAACGATAAATTTCTTCAAGACTGATAACACCTTTCATAGCCTTGCTTACCCCATCATCAAAAAGTGTCTTGAAATCACTATTTTTGAGATAAGAATAAAATTCTAAGTGATTCTTAGCAATCATCTCTCTTAACTTAGGAGTAATCTCTAGGACTTCCATCACCGCTTCTCTGCCCAAAAACCCCTGCATATTGCAATCTTGACAACCATTGGCAAAAAAGAATTCTTCAGATAGTTTGATATTTTTTGAAGGAATATCAAGGATTTGTTTTGAGGATTTTTTGCATTTAGGACAAAGTTTTCTTGCGAGTCTTTGAGAAATAACGCCAACAAGACTTGAACTAAGCAAATACGGCTCCACTCCCATATTAATTAATCTATCAATCGTGCTCACACTATCATTGGTATGAATTGTAGATAAAACTAAATGCCCAGTTAATGAAGCCTGCATAGCAAGTTGTAGGGTTTCTTGATCTCGAATCTCCCCGACCATAATAATATCAGGATCTTGACGTAAAATCGCCCTGAGTGCCTCTGAAAATCCAAACCCATAATCGGGATTGATCTGGATTTGAGTTGCAAGATTGATTTGATACTCAATAGGATCTTCAATGGTGATGAGTTTTTTATCATTTGATTTCAGTGCCTCCAACATGGCATATAAAGTGGTGCTTTTCCCACTTCCAGTTGGTCCAGCTATGAGAATAATCCCATAAGGAACTTGCAATATTTTTTCTATTAATTCAAGGTTATTTGATGTGAGATTGAGTTTATCTAAACTAATTGTATCTGTTCGTCTATCAAGTATTCGCATCACGATACTTTCACCATATTGTGTGGGCATACAAGATACCCTAAAATCATAATTCACACCGCTTATTAAAAGAGTATAACGACCATCTTGGGGAAGGCGTTTTTCACTAATATCAAGTTTGGATTCAAGCTTGATTTTATTACATAATAATTCAAAGAATTCAAAATCAATTCGAGCAATTTCTTTAATTTTCCCATCTTGACGTATTTTAAAACTCCCATAATCAGCTTTGGATTCTAGGTGTATATCACTAGCTTTTTGAGAAATAGCGGTTTTTAAAATCAGGATATACAGATTATAAATCCCATCTTCTTGGTGATTGTTGTGAATTTGATGATAAATCTGTTCTTGTATTTTTAAGTTCTCTAAACTCACATAAAAATCCTTTAAGCTTGTGAGTGCAAACTCAATCTCGCAAGAAGGATACTTGTTTTTAATAAGCTCTTGAAGCAATTGGATATTTTTGGTATTAAATGGCTCTAAAGTAACCAGGGTTATCTTTTTAGAGCCAATACAATGAACAAATGTTTTAAGTTTTGAAGCAATATGATAAGGGATAAGCAAACAACACTTTTCATCGCTTATATGATTTTGCAATGTCACAAATCTCATATTTGAAAGGTTTAATATCTCTTCATAACACTCTGGAAATTCTATCAGTGCCTCTTCAAAAGACTTTTCATAGGTACGAATATAATCAAAAAGTATTTTTGATTTTTTATCCAAGCCATATTCACTTTCTAAAATTTTTTGAGTAGCCAAAAAATCTTCAAAAGCTTTTCTCATTGACTTCCTTTGCAAAATAATTCCTGACTTGATCCATCAAATATTGAGCTTTTTTTATCTCCTCATCAGTTCCTATTTTTTTCAAACTTTTTGTGTAGATCTCCCAACTTTTAATGTCTTTTGGATCAATTTGATTTGCCCTATATGACCAAATAATAGCGTCTTTATAAGATTGTTTTTCATAGTAGGATTGTGCAATATCAATAGCGTGAGCATAACTCAGAGTGCCCTGAAGTTTTGAGATATAAAATTTTGGTTTTTCCATCAATGGTAATATACCCTTTGATGAGCTTGAATATAGCTCTTCAAGTATGCTAAGAGATTGTGATAATTGTGCTATTTTCGAATTTTTTTCTTCAGAAACTTTTTCATATGCTTGAAGATAACCTTCATTGACCCCCTTTTTATAACCAGTGCAATAGACATCATAAGCAATAAGACCTATTTCCACTACAATAAGCACAAATGCAATGAGTCTAATCAGCCCTATTTTTCTATATATGGAATCCACCTTAGTCAAAAATGTATGTATTTTATAATGAAATATGGACTTCATTTTTTATCCTCTTGTAAAAAATCATACCCTAAGTCTTTCATATTTGGAGGGATAGAAGTAATGATTCTTGGAGTAATAATAATGATCATTTCTTGTGTTTGTTTGAGTTGCTTTTTATAAGAAAAAAGATATTTCAATATAGGTATTGAACCTAAAATAGGTACCTTTTTCTCAATCTTAGAATGAGTTTTGTGGATAAGTCCTCCAAGTATCACCTTTTGATTATTTTTGAGCTTTACAATTGAAGAAAGCTGATTGGTAGATAGATTTGGGGGTGATTTCAAGGCATTGGGCTCATTTTCTATCATTGAATCTTTTGTGCTTGTAATAGAAGGATTGATTTTTAAAATAACATAGTCTTTGGAAATAGATGGCGTCACATCAAGCAACACGCCCGAAAAAACTGTTGGAAATTGTTCGCCTGTATTTTGAACCACAGCAGTATTGGTGCTATTTTGATAAACCAAATTTTGAGAATACCGAAGCACATTTCCCACAGAAATAATTGCAGGTTGATTATTAATGGTCAGAACTTTTGGATTTGAGACAGAGCTGACCTTCCCGTATGTATTGAGAAACTGTAAAATTTTTCCTACGCTGAGATCTTGTGGAAAAATATTAATACCATAAGCAAATCCATCTTGAGTAAAAGAGAGAAGTCTATCCCCTTCTGATTTAATCCCTAAATTGTATATTTCTGCCCAATTCACTCCGGCTGTGTCAATATCATTATGCGAAAGGGTCAAAATATTGACATCGATGAGAACCTGAGCTTGAATCTTCTCATTAAGCGATTTGATATATTCACTTACCCGTTTGATTTGAGAAGGAGTAGCTGTGATGGTAACCAATCCTGCACCTTTATTGACAATAATAGATTTCTTCTGATTTTTGCTAGGTTGATTTGTATCAACGGAACGATAAGTGATTGCAAAAAGCTCATTTTCTAACTCTCCCCAAAAATTTAATTCATCAATAGAATATATTTTAGTCCCACTCCTACCGATATTGAGTTTTCTTTGATCTGTACCTATAGAGAGTGCCTTTTGATGAGTATCATCCTGAAAATCTGTATTACCATAAAATTGATTTTGATATAAATTCTGGGTATCTTGGGAAAAAATGACATCCGTATTGCTAGAACCCACCCTAGAAGTGGCAACATAATCAATGTGAAAGGTTTTGGTAATAAATCTTTGAAATTTAATATATCCATCTTTAATCTCATATGCCACATCCACACTATCAGAGAGAATATTCAAAAGTGATTCTAATTTTTGAGATCTTAGGTTGAGCATCAGTTTTTGATCTTTTAGAAGATTTTTAACTTCAGAATCCGCATAAATAACGCTAAATGAACATTCATCTGCAACTTCATTAATCACCTCTTGAGCAGATACATCTTGATGCGTGGAAAGGGTAAATTCTTTATTGTCACACAAATCAAAAGCATTTAAAAATGAAAATAAAAAACATAAAAATATGAAGATTCTTTTCATCATCTCTCCTCAGTCAGTAGGATTTTTATTGACATTGAATGATATTTTAGGCTGTGAATGGCTTTTTGTTTTTATGACATTTTGTTTTTGAGTGCTAATATGAAGAGTCAAAGTATTATTAGATTTCTTCAATATCACCTTATCATTTTCTATTTTAAATATTTGATATTTTGAAAAATATTCGCCCTTCTTATACCATTTTCCATTTATCTTTGCTTTTTGGTTCAATATCATTTCTAACATCATCTTTTGTGGCAAATTTGGATGAAAAAAATTCTGTATTTTTTGTGGGGGAATAACAATAACAGGAAGAGAGATCTCTTTAGCTAAAAGGGCAAAAGCACCGATAAAGAATACAACAAAAACACTTCTTAAAAATTCCACAGCGAAGTCCCTAAATTTAGTAAATGTAATGTGCAATCAATATTTTTAGAATTGGGTTTGAGTTGGAGATCTTGTATGAAGACAAAATGATTCTCTTCAATGAGGCGAATGAATTCAACAACATCCTCAAATGCTCCATTTAGAGTGAATGCAATATTTTTATCCTCCAATAAAATATCAGAAACAACATCTAATTTCAAATCTTGTGCAAATTTTGTGATGATACTAAGAACATCGTAGTCATTTTTTGAAACTTGCTTGAATACAAAAAGATTTTTTTGTAAGGTTTGAGTCTTATCAAAAATATCTTCTTGAGAACTCTTTGGAGATATGCTTTTGAATTGCTTTACATTCTGGGATAAAATGAACTTTGTCTGCTCGTAGATATTCATTTTTTGATTCAAAAAATCAGTTGTGGGTGGAATAATATATACATATAAGATAAAAAACACTACTCCAATAATGCTCATCAAAATCAAATACCGTTCTTTTTTTGTTCGCTCATTTAAAAACATATCTGAGTATTTTAAAAATCTATAGAACATTTGAAATCCAAATAATCTTTGTAGCGAAATTTTGATCTGTCTTAAAAATACCATTACTAAAAACTTTTTCATTTTGAACAATTGGTTTAGAGCCCACAGAAATCAATGGAGTTTTGCTAAAATCCTGCATAAATTGAATGAGATTTTGTTCTGATTCACTCACAATGTCAAGTTCTAAAACCTGCATATTTTCAAAAACATCACTTGCAAAATAAAAATTATTTACAAAAATATCCTTTCCTTTTAGACGTTTTGCTATCTCTGCAATTATTTGATAACGGGATATATAAGAGGTTTGTATTTTTTGTAGCGAATGGAGATGATTTTGTAGCTGATTTTGTGTCCTTGTTTCCTCAAAAACAGCTGCGCTATTCTTGCTAGAATCATTAATCAATGCGAGTATTTCATCATTTTGAAACTGGAGAGCTTTAATGTGATGATTGATATAAAATCCATAACCTATCTTACCTATTGGCAATATCAACATCAAAGCAATCACACAAGCTATCTTCAGCAACATTGAAAATGTTTTACTTTTCTTAAAACAAGCATCATGTGCTACTTGCAAAATCGGTAAATCATGATTTTTTTGTTTTTGGAAGTAATCCAAACAAAGAAACCCCAAAGGATTAGGGTTTTTAAGTAAATCTGCCAAAGGACATACCTGGATATCTACATTCAAAGGAACATTATTAGCACTATAAATAATTGAAAGCTTCCTTGAATAAACCGTTTGAATATAATGCAATGCCCTATTAATATCGTCTTGATGGCCGATAAAGACTTGGTAAGCAAGATTACCTAGATGATAAAAAACAAGACAATCCTCAAATAAAAATAAACCTGATTCTCTATACTGATCTTCTAAAGCCATAGGCAAAAAAATATCAGGAATATACACGCTCACATTCATTTCATGCTTGTTTAAATTGTCCTTGAGGACAGGGAGTGAATGCGCCGCTTCTTGAGTCTTTGCATAAATATGATAAATAAATTCTGAAGATTTATCCTCTATGATATAACTAAAAATATAGCTTTTTTGAGCCTGAAAAAAACCTTCTTGGATACACCTAGCATATAGATAATCTGCTATATTTGTTTTCTGAGATAGTTCAGACTTTTTTATATTTAACTGATATTTTGAAAGATCTCTAGCCCTTATAGTTGTAATAAGAATGTCATTTTTAGAGATTTTCACAGGATTTAAGTTTGTATCAAAAAATGAATGAGTTTCTTTTTCTAGATAAATAATATTACTTTTTCTATTCATAGAAATCATTATAATAACACCTTATATTCAATTCAAGTCAATATTATTTCAAATTTTTACTTAAAAATATATATAATTTTTATACTTTTATTCTCTTTTTTGATCTTCTTGCAATGGTAGATAGATCCTTGTTAGAGATCTTTGAATCTGTGATGTGCGGAGATTGAGAGCTTGTATATAAATATGTATTTCATAACCATCATTTATTCTAAAAATATTGTACCCACCTTGATATTGGGCATCAAATAAAAATTCATCATTATTGCATCGCTCAAAATCCAATGCCTGCAAACACAATTTTGCCATTTCTAAAATACTTTTGGTATATAAAGAAGATTGATATTTTAAATGAGTGTTGCTCATCATATCTATTCCTAAACCTTGAGTCCTTAAAGAAGCCGTAGAAATATAGGCAACTGCAAGTAAGACTATCAAGGCATAATAAAGACCTTGAGCTTTACGATTTTTTAAAAGATACTTTGGATGCAAAGGAGTATGAAACAAATTTTAACCTTTAAATATTTAACAATCGAATCAATCTATACCTACACAAAGGTTTTTTACTTATCACTGTGCATAATTTAATCTTAAATCCATCATGCGTTTGAAAGATCTCAAAATCACTTAATTGATCAAGCATTAAAAATCCATCAAAATATAAAGAATTGGCATTCAAAATGATTGTATGCAAATTCTTATTAGAAGGTCTTTGAGTGCTTTTCAAAGAAAAATTTGAATCACCAAAAGAACTACTCCAAGAAATAAAATTCTTTCCATATGTGATAGAATCTTTTGATGCCTCTAGAAGATATGCTTGCAATGAATCAAGGGTATTATTCATCTGCAAGTCGATACTCAAAATTCTAGAATACCTTATATTGTCTTTTTGAATATGCAAAAGCATTCTTGCACTCAAGGACAAAACCACTCCTAAAACTACAATCCCAATTATGAGCTCCATCAAAATAAATCCATTTTGAATTCTTTTAGAAAATTTATTGCTGAACATTGTTTCTTTGATCTAAAATAATATCGGGAGAAAAATACCTATAGCCGACCATATCATCGGGAGTTTGAATTAAAAATCCACTATAAATGTGTCCATTTTTTGACTCTATAGAAAAGTTGCTAGTATTTGTTTTTAAAAGAATAGTTTTTTCCATCAAGTCCTGTGCTTGATATATGGTGGATTGATTAAAAATATTATCTCTCAACCTTTGTTCATAGATCTTATAAAATAAATTAAATCCCAACCCCAAAACAACAATAGCCATCAATAACTCAATGGCAACATAACCCCTATGGATGCTTAGCACCAAAAAATTCTTTTTCTAAGATGATATTTTTACTCACGCCATCTTGCTCATATGAAATCTCCAAACTCACACGCCACCTACCCTCTAAAATCTGTTTGGAATCTTTTGATAGCTTCAGATTAAAATCTTTACTAACACAATTATTTCTATCGCAGTTTAGCATCCCTATATCCATCCTCTCTTTAGCATAATAGCGTTGCAGAAAAACGATGGTTTTTATATTTGAAATAAGATGAGACGAATCTTTACCTGAAGATTTTGATGATATTTTTGGAATAAAATCGACATAAATTTTATTAGGTGCATCAATAAATAATTCGGGTTTTTCATTTTTTTTCTCATCAGAAAGCCTTGAACCATTTCCTTTGATTTCATAATTCATTAAAGGCTGATTTTGAGGTTCAGGAAGAGGTTTTTTATTCACACTCATATAAATAGAATACTGAGCCTGAAATTCCCTAGTATCTTTGATAATTGGATTAATATCTTTTTCCACTTGTTGATAGTTTTTTCCACCATAAGCAATCTCTTCAAGATCAGGATGCCCTGAAGATAAAACCACAAGTCTTATGAGTAAAACTACACCAATGACAATAATTGCCAAAATACCAAATGGCCATAGATTGAACTTCTTTTTCATCTCTTTCCTCTACAGATCAATTTTATTTATTCAACTCAAATACTCAACGTTGTTTCTTTTTGTTTGGAAAAAAATAAACCCATGCAAACAGACCAATCAGGACAATCAACATTGCCCATATGATATAATATACCACTTCTCGAGACTTATCTTTTGGAAAATTTTGATCAAAATCTACATTGTAGCTATCACTGATTTTATCTGCAATGATTGAATACACATTCAAAATAGCAGCAGAAATACGATTAGGGGTAAATTCTGATTCTTTTTTAGGATCAGGCAATAGAGGTGCCATATAATCGAAAAACATTCTTTCAGTATCAAAAATATTTTTAGCATCATCGCTTAGAACAATATCAACTTTTTTAGATTTAGCAAAAAAAAATATGACACTATAAGGGGGTGTGATCTTAAAAAGGATACTTTTTTCATAAGCGATCCTACCATCTTTGGTAGGAAGATCTAAACTATCAACTATATCCACATAGAGAGAAAATCCAGTCTTATGCTTTATTTGAGTAGAAAGTTTATTGACAAAATCAACCGATTTTGGGATAAAAAGACCTGTTTGATTATCTAATACAAAAACCTCCCCCATCAAAGGCAAAAAAAGAAAACAAACAAGCCAAAAGAATTTCACCCGTTTATACCAAAAATAAAAATAAATTTGGAATAAAAGGAATGATAATTGTCATAATAATTGTTAAAACAATAAAAAAAGCTAAGATTTTTTCAAGTCCTGTAAATTTCATCATCCACTCCTTAGTGCTCTGCTTTGTAATGATATGCATTGTCTTTGCTTTTCATCTTGATGTTAGCCTGATTATCAATTTTATAATAATTGGTCGCCTGAGATTTTTGAATACTTACTGCTGCAAAACCAAATCCAACGGCCAAACCAACAACCAAAAGAACAGCAACTATATACCCCAATAATCCGTTGATTCCAAATAGTCCATTCATCATTCACTCCTTACTCATCGCTCAAAGGTTGCAAAGAACCTATATAAGCAGAAATTGCTTTTATTTGCGTGTCAGTAAAATTCCTATAAGCAAAAGATGGCATTTCACCTATATTGCCTTTTTTACCGTGCTCTAAGACATTTTTTACAAAATCAAAGGTACCATATTTTCTCAAATCAGCTGCCATACCATCGTTACCGGCACCATCATTTCCATGACAACTCGCACACATAGAGTCAAAAGCTTGTTTGCCTTTTTTGATTTCATCTTGAAGAACTGATCTTTTATTAGAATCTTTCACATCATTGATATTTTTCTTTTTATCAGAAAGAACATTCATCACATAAACAGCAATAGCTTTGGAATCCTCTTTACTAATAGCTCCTTCAAAAGGAGGCATATCAATGGGATAACCTAATCCAGAACTACCATGCTCAATAGTATAAATAATACCTTCCTCTTTTCCCCATCGGTGTAAATTCTGAGCTTTTCCATCCATACCTTCAGCATCAATACCATGACATTGTGAGCATTGAACCAAGAAAATACCTTCACCCATTTGTATGAGATCTGTGTTATCTAGGTTTTGCCATTTTTGCTCAAATTTTTTGTTATGGGTATCCACTTGTTGATTATAATCCCCAATCTGGGAGTAAGAATCTAGAGGGTAACCTACAAACATATACCAAAAACCCCAAAAAATCAATCCCAAAAAACAGATTGCATAGCCGATGGGAATATTGTTTTTAAACTCTGCAATCCCATCCCATTTGTGATCTGTAAGCTCCCCATCAGCTTTTGAGTCACGCATTTTCTTTATCAATAAACCAGCAATAAATATGGTCAATACTAAAATGACTATTGCAGCAATTAATGAAAATAAATTCACATTATCGCTTAACCATCCCATAACGTCTCCTTCAATTGTTTATTTGTTTTCCCTTGGCTCTATGATCTCATCATCCAAGTTATCTTTTAGTGCCAAATCTGCATATCTCTCATAATCCACGATACCTTTTTTTTGCTTCATATACATGCTGACGATATACGCATACAAAAATACCACAAGCAGAACGGTTACTACAAAATAAGCAATCGCTCTTATTGATTCAAGAGATTCTAGATTCATTATATTTCCTTTATTTCTTTATCCTGGACTGACCAAGACTGTTGAGGTAGGCTATGAGTGCAACAATTTGCTTGACTTCGCCCTTTTTATAAGCTTCTTTGACCGCTTGATTTTTCATATGATTTACAATATCACCTGCTTCTTTTAAAAACTCCTCTTTGGCCTGAGTGATATTTCCTAGAGGAACACCATTCTCGGTATCGTAAGGAACTCCAAAAAGAACCTTTTGCGTATAAGCCTCTGCATAAGCTGTATCAAAATCCACATCTTTCGCGAAAAGATGATGATATGCAGGCATAATAGAACCAGGAACTACGCTTGTGGGCTCCAACATATGATTTTCATGCCAATCTGTAGTTCTGCTATCGCCAACCCTATGTAAATCAGGCCCTGTTCGCTTAGATCCCCATAAAAAAGGTCTATCATAGGCATATTCTCCACTAAGACTATAAGCTCCATATCTATCAGTTTCTGACTGGAAGGGTCTAATGAGTTGTGAATGACAGTTATAGCAACCCTCAGCGATATAAACTTGTCTGCCAGCAGTTTGCAATACAGTATAAGGCTGTAAGCCCTCTATAGGTCTTGAAGATTTCATAAAATCGGGTAAAATCTCCACCAACCCTGCTATTGAAAATACAATCAAAAACGCTACGGTAAAAAAGAATGGATTTTTTTCTAACCAACTAAACATAAATATTTACCCCCTTATCAAGAAGCCATAGGTGAGGCATAATTTGGCTCACGATCTAGCTCTTTTGATGCAGTGATAGTCATCACAACGTTATAGATAAACATAATAAATCCTACCAAATACATCGTGCCTCCAATACTCCTTATCAAATAATAAGGATGCAATTCTTTCACAGTATCAATAAACTGATAGGTAAGATTACCATATTGATCAACATCTCTCCACATCATTCCTTGAGTAATACCAGCTATCCACATACTAGAGAAATAAAGCACGATACCAATAGTCATGATCCAAAACTGAATGTCCATAATTTTCTTAGAATAAAGTTCTCTTTTGTATATTCGAGGAAGCATATGATAACAAGCAGCAATAATAGTGAATCCAACCCAGCCCAAAACACCATCATGAACGTGTCCAATAATCCAATCAGTAAAGTGTGCCAAAGCATTGACTGATTTGATAGCCTGAATAGGACCTTCAAGGGTTGCTAACATATAAAATGTAGAAGCTAAAACTAAGAATTTAATCAGTGGAGATTCCTTGAGTTGATGCCACTGACCTCTCATTGTCAAAAGCATATTGATAGCCGTTCCCCAAGAGGGCAATATTAAAATAACAGAAAACACTGATCCAAGAGTTTGAACCCAGTCAGGGACAGTCGAATAGATAACGTGATGTCCACCTGCCCAAATATAAACAAACATCAAACTCCAAAATGAAAACAATGTCAGTTTATAAGAGAAAATCGGCTGACCAGACTCTTTGGGTAAAAAATAGTAGATAATACCAATGATGCCAGAAGTCAAAACAAATGCAACTGCATTGTGTCCCCACCACCACTGAATCATTGCATCATTACTACCTGCATACATTGATATAGAGTTCCAAATGCTTCCCACACCTGAAACAAAATAAGTAGGAATGGCAAGATTGTTGAATATATAGAGTACTGATATGGCCGTGAATGTAGCAATAAAATACCACAAAGAAATATAAATGGTTTTCTCTCTTCTCACACCCATACTTCCAAACATGCTCACTCCCCAAAGTACCCATACTACAACCACCAAAATATCTAAAGGCCAAATCAATTCAGCATATTCTTTAGATTGAGTTAGGCCTGCTAGAAGACTGATGACAGCCAGAATAAGCAACACAATATAAAGCCAAAAATGTAGATAGCCGATAAACTTCAAAAATGGGTGCTGATGATAGGTAATCTTCAAAACCCTCTGTCCTAAATAATACCAAGCTGCCCATATACCACTTAATGTGAAACCATAAATAACTCCATTAGTATGAAGAGGTCTTAATCTCCCAAAAATACCATACTCTCCAGCAATGTAATTCAAATCTGGAAATGCCAATTGAAATGCGAGCACAACACCAATCAACATACCTATGAACCCAAATGCCATTGTTGAGTATAAAAACAACTTGGCAATAGAGTAGTCATACTCTAAAGTAGCATCATTTTGCATCTATTCTCCTTTTTGCTTTGTTCTTTAAATGTTTAGAACCAACCCTTTAATTTTAGCCTTTTAAATTAATTTGTACCTTAAAAAACATGAAATAACAACAAAATATAAATGACTTATTGACAATGACTTGATAATCAGATAAATTTGTCTTTTAAGTGATGATTCATCTCATCAAAAGTCATATTTTTCTGGTGCATATATTCATAAATTTTTGATCTGATTCTCCTTGGAATAGCATTTTTCCGAGCAATATCTTTAAATTTTTTAGGGAGGATAAAATGAGGAATGTATATTTTTGAAACAAATAGATAATTTTCATTATTTTCCACAATATATTTAGTTGCAATCTCGCAAGAAAAACCTGTCCTTAAGATCTCTTTTCTTTGGTTAGAGGAAATAACATAGCCCATTTTCTTGATGATTTTATCAATCTCATCAATATCTTGATAAGGAGAACATTTTTGAAAATAAACTATATCACCAAAATATAATATCTCACGCTCTTTATAAAGCATTTTTCTCTCTTGGGTTAAGTACTCAAAAGATTTGGAAATCCCTTTGGAATATTTTTTTATCATCTTATTTGAATAAGTATAACGAAATTCATTTCGCTTGTATCTGCTATCTTCATTGGTAGAATCTTCATAAAACTTATATTTAGAACAATACTCATAAATCTCAGATTTTGTAATATTAATAAAAGGTCGTATTATCTTATAGCGTTCTCTTTGTTCAATCCCATCAAAACCCAAAATGGTATTCAATCCAGATCCTTTAGCTAACTGCATCAAAAACCACTCTAACTTATCATTGAGATGATGTGCTAAAATCAAATTATCATAATTATTTTTAACAATAATGTCTTCAAAAAAATCGAACCTTATTTTTCTTGCTTCGCATTCAAAATTAGATTCTATTCTTGGAGCTTTAAGCACAAAACACCTTTTGTGATATTTTCTACATAGATCTTGGGCATATTCACTCTCTTCATCAGAGGCTTCCCTAGTCCCATAATTCACAATACTCACATCAAATTCAATCCCCAACTCCAACAAAGAAAAAAACATCGACACAGAATCCACACCTGCAGAAAAGCCCAAAAGATTTTTATGATCTTGAAGCTCATCAAGAAAGCACAATTTCATAATTAAATTTTTCTCACCACTTTTCCAAACAAAAATCCATCTTTAAGCTCATTCACAAGCACCTCATAATAGCCTGATTTTAAGACCATATCATCTAATTCACTATCATTAATAAGTATCTCTCCATCAACTTCAGGAGGCCATCTGAAATCTCTAGCACTGTAGAAATATTCACTCACCTGACTTTTACCTTCTAAAATCACTTGATGATGTTTTTCTAGCATTTGATGTTTAATTTTCTTTTGTTGTGAGCTAATGATTTTATTGACAATGTTGATTCTTTTATTGATGATTTTAGTAGGGATTTTATCCTCCATATCATAAGCTAAGGTTCCATCCTCTGAAGAGAACGCAAAAATATTAAGCCTATCAAAAATAAAACTTTCTAAAAATTCGCACAATTCCTGAAATTCTTCCTCGCTTTCACCTGGATGGCCTATGATGATAGTGCTTCTAACAAAACTTCCTTCAATATTTCGCATTGCCTTTAATAATTCAATATGCCTTTGCTTGTTTGCTCCTCGTTTCATTCGCTTAAGCATCGTATCGCTAATGTGCTGGATAGGCATATCAAAATAATTTTGAAAGATTTTAGAATCCTTGATTGTATTGATAAGCTCCAAGCTTGTACTAGAAGGGTATAAATATAAAATCCGTGCACTCTTGGCTAGATTTTGAGTATCAATGGCTCTAATAAGATCTATCAATCCTTGATTATTATTTTTGTCCCTTAAATACGAACTAGAATCTTGTGCAATAAAGGTAAAATCACAATAACCTTGTGAGGTTAAGTTTTCAATCTCCTTTAAGATAGAATCAATACTTCGACTTTGCAACCTTCCTTTAAAACTAGGGATAGCACAAAAACTACAATTCTGATTGCACCCTTCAGATATTTTGATATAAGCGTGTATATTCGATCCTGTAATGACCCTAGCGTTAGATTCATCTGCTAGAAAAACTGCTGGGGTAATAGAGTTGGTTTTTGAATCTAGCATCTCATCAATTTTATCAAAATCCCCTACACCAGTAATGATATCAATCTCAGGAATGAGTTCTTTGAGTTCATTTTTATACCGCTGAGTCAAACAGCCACTAGCAAGTAATAACGCACCTTTTTTGCGCACAGAGGATGCTTGGAGAATCACCTGAATGCTTTCTTCTTTTGCAGACTGAATGAATCCACAAGTATTTACTATGATAACATCAGCAAGTTCAGGAGTATCCACCACCTCATAATCTTTCAATCTACCTAACATCACTTCAGAATCTACTAGGTTTTTAGTACATCCTAGCGAAATCAAATGCAACTTCTTACTCAAGATCGTTGCTCCAACATATCAACTTCCCAAAAAAAGTCAATCCATTCCAAAGAAGGATCTTTGACATAAAAATCTGCAAATATTTTAGCGTTGAGTTTTTGAAAAATAACTGCTGAATAAAAACTAACTTGTGGATTCCTAACTCTTAGCTTCTGTAAAATTTCTTCCAAACTCTTGCCACTATCAACGATTTCATCAACTACTAGAATCTTTTTGTGATCAGGTTTGATATCTGGCATATTTTCAATAATCAACGAACTCTGCACATTCTTATCACTATAAGAAAATGCACTAAGAGTGTATATAGAGCGTAGATTCCAAGCTAAGCAAAGCATATGACTCATCACCATTCCACCCCTAGCAATACAAACAATCGCATCAGGGACTCCGATATCTTCCTCAACCTTTCGTGCTAAAATTTTCAAATCCCCCAAAAATTCAGTATAAGAATAATACATTACCCCTCCTAAGCATAATAAGACTCTAAAAATGCAATATTCGCACATCCATTAAATTTTCTAACACCTAGCTTATCCAAAGCCAACTCAATGGCATTCACAACCCATAAAGCCTCATTTAAGGGTATGATTCCCATATGATTGATACGAAATATAGATGTCTTAAGGTGATCTTGGCCTCCAGCAACATTCACATCAAAATCGTTCTTCAATATCTTGGCAATCGCACTAGCATTGAGCTCATCAATAACCGTACTCATAGCTATAGCAGGTATCTTTGGGTAAATTTTTAATCCTATCGATTTCAGAGCATTTTGAGTGGCAAGGGCTCTTTTTTTGGTTTGTTCATAAATTTTTTCTATCCCACCCATGCTTTCAACGATCTCAAAGTACTTCACAAGCCCAATAATAATGGTAGTAGGAGCTGTCCAAGCAGTTGTGTTAGCAACTTGATTCTTAAGTTCTGTTTTAAGATTGAAATAAAAACCAATATCCCTAGCTTCTATCATTTCAATCGCTTTTTGACTCAGACCTATAATGCTCATACCTGGAGGAAGCATAAAGGCTTTTTGACTTCCTCCAATAAGCACATCAATATAACGAGTATCAATATCCTCTACTCCCATAGCTGTAATGCCATCAGCTATAACAAAAATCTCAGGATTAAAACTCTTGATGGCTTCAGATATTTCCTCTACAGGGTGACGCAAACCTCCTGCAGATTCACACACCTGAATGGCAACAGCATCAATGTTTTCATCTTTTTTTATAAGATCTAAGATTTCCTCCATTCTTGCAGGAGTATCCCAATTATGTTTTATTTCAACATTTGGAATATTGTAAGCTTTGGCAATCTTTCCAAATCGCTCACCAAACTTTCCACTATTAACACTCAAGAGCTTTTTAGTGCAAAATGTTCTGATGCAAGCTTCCATCGCCCCACTTCCAGAACTTGCCAACATCAAGACTTCAGGCATTTTTAATATCATCTTCAGTCCAAGCCTTGCTTTTGCAAAATACTCTTCAAATTCAGGAGTCCTATGATGGATAGTAGGCTTTGCCATCTCTGAGCGAATATCTTCTAAAACAGGCGTGGGACCTGGAGTAAAAAGCAACATTTTTTTCTCCCTAAAGATTCAAGGTTAGCGGACATTATACAATAAAGCCTTATAGAAATTTATTAATCAGTGAAACACTCTCTACCTTTAAATCGCCGTGTGCTATCTTTATTTAATTCTTCCTAAAAATGAGCACAAACTATCATTCTCGCACTTTATGTCTTTGAGAGTTATCAATGCAACCTTACATTAACGAAAGCAGCAAATTAAAATCTAGGATGAAATAGAAACAACCTCATCAAATCCCTTTTAAAATCTTTAGATTTTTTAGAATGGGTAGCTTTTTATGAAAAACCTTTGCAAATGATTCAATTTCTTTTATGTTATCCTCTTCACTTTCTATAAGCTGACCTTGTTTGATTATTGTTTGATTTTGAGATTTTAAAATTTCCCATACAAAATCAATATGCTCTTTTAATGTTTTTCTTCCTTCTATGATTGCCAACAAAAATAATTTCTCAAAGCGATTGATTTCAATTCCTTCCCCCAACAAAGCACTGCCAAGCACGGAAATATTATCTTCTGTTATCGCTCTTTGTAATATGTCAAAATTCAATCGGTGTGTTTTCTCCATAACAAGATCTACTTCTTGATCTGATTGAGCATAACGAAGAACTCTTTTAGTATCTAGCACAGTGATTACTTCTATAATCTGTGCCAAATTATCAAATTTGCCATTTCCACTTTTTATAATCTCTGCAATTGTCTTTGGTTTGTGATCAGCTAAAATATCCAAAAAAGATCCATAGAGTTCTTCTGATAAATTAAATCTCTTAGCAAACGTCCCGGCATGAACATCAATGCTAAGCTCTATGTTTTCTCTTGGTTCAATCAAAACAACCCTCAATTTAGATATAAGGTTCTTTTGTTCTGCTTGAGTTAATCTGCGAGCACCTTTTAGCCAATAATCTTTTCTGAACCGATTATTGTTCATCAAATCTCTTGTGTATTCTTGAAAATAAATATTATCAATGCTATCTAATAACTCTTTTTGATTATCATTATAAACCATATGTTGCCACATTGATTGAAAATGAGCTGGAAAAGCGAAGTTTATATTGGCTCTAGAAAGTTCTTTGTAGATCTGCAAAAAATCCATTATCTCCCAAGATTCATTCATAAACTCGTGTGCCAAATAAGATTTACTAAAATCTTTAATCTTTTCAACTTGAGATTTTAATGCTTCATTTTTTAAAATAAACGCTGCATCCACTTCAGAAAGCTTTTCAAAAAAATCTAAACCTGAATCTAACTTAGAAATGGTACTTTTAGATTTTGGTAACATAAAATCAGCGTAATTTTTCAAAACATTTCTAAAAGGAAGCAATTCAAGAAAACCTGGCAAAACATTGTAACTAATATAAACTCCTCCGCCAACTTTTAGCTTTTTATCAATAAAATCGCACAAATAACCTCTATTTTTTTCATCCACCCAACTGTATATCCCATGCAATCCAATAAAATCAAAATCAGGCAAGTCCTTTTGATGTAAAAAATCCAAAAAAGAATCCGCATATATTTTTGCACCATTCTCTGATATATCACTCAATTCACTCGCAAAATTTGCGTGAGATGGATTAAAATCAGTCCCCCACCATTTTACATTTGAAGTGCTTGAATGGATATTCATACTAAGTGCATTCCCATACCCCAATTCGCAAGCTGATGATATTTGGGGTGGTTTTATGCCACGCAATAAACAAAAAATCCTAAAGCTCAATGGAGAAAGCTCTCTATAATAGCCATAATTGTAATCAATATCAATGTTGTAACCATCTGTGTTCATTTTTTATCCTAATAATATTTTTTCAATTATAATATAAAAAATAAATTTCTAATAAAAAACTTTATCCATATTTTATACAAATCACCAGATATTCATAGAGCATGATTGGCTAAAACCATAGATGCGAATAAATTATTTTTTATTTATTGAACCAAAATAATCTATGACTTCTTGATACATCTCTTCTGCTTTGGTGATTGATTTTTCCAATGTATAGTTTGAAGCACTTTGAGCATAAATTTTCCCCATTTTTTCACGCTCGTTATGATTCTCTATCCAATAATCAATCTTATTAGCCAAATCCTTCCAGTCTCCAGCTTGGAATAAAGATCGCTCATCTAATGCAAATTGAGCGGTAGCTGAAACCCTACTATTAGAAATAATAGGCACAATACCACAAGAAATCGCTTCCAAACAAGCAATTGCCTCTCCTTCAACATCCGCAGAATGGACATAAATATCTGTCTTATGCAAAATTTTAAGCAGCTCACTTGGTTGCACAAAACCAAAATCTACCTGATTAGGCAAGATTTTAGCAAGTTGCCGAAGTTTTTTTTCAGTAGGACCCATTCCCTTCAGATGTAATTTTATTTTTGAAGCATATTGGCTATGTGCAATTGCCATTATGAGAAGATCTTGACGTTTTTCATTTGAATAACGTCCCACCATTGATATATGTACAAAACCATCACTTATGGGTTTTTCTATAGGCGGAGAATAAAGCTTATCAAATCCATTTGAAATAATAAATTTTTTAGCCTTATAGCCATTTTGACTGATCTCATTGGCTATAAGAGCAGAAGGGCAATGGATATGAAAAATATGGCGGTAAAACCTAAATTTAAATAACCAAAAAATAAATTTATTTAATATTTTCAATTTCTGAAGTTTCATATTATAAGTGATATGTTCGGGCTGCAAATGAAATGCTCCCATATAAGGAATCTTCATCCTTTTTGCAATTTTCATTGCAGAAATTTCAAGTTGAAATGGCAAAAATAAATGTATAACATCCGCACCCTTAAAAGCCTCCATCAGAACCTTTTCTACAGGCTTTCCAAAGATCATATGTTGTTTATGCGAAATTTCTGTGACAAAAGGTATATATCTTTCTGGAACTTGATAATTTCCCTCCCCATGAATATATGGAGCGACAACTCTAACTTGATGACCTCTTTCTTTTAAGGCATTTGCAAAACGGTAAGCTGTCATAGAAGTACCATTACTCTTGTCTGCAAAACTATCAACCACAAGTACGATAACCAAGCTAAACATCCTGATTTTGATCTTTAAGCCTTAGCTTGAATAATTTTTTATCAAAAATCACCACATAAAAAGCTCCATCAAAAATTTTAATATCAAGCAAAAAGCCTTCAACCCTTACTTCAGTTTTTTTAGATTCAGTTTGAATTGCATTTGCTCTAAAATTTATTTCGTGTCCTAGTTCAATGGGAGCAAAAAATTTGACTTCCGATCCAATGATAATGCTATTTTTTTGATTGATTGCACAAAGCGCAACATACGAAGCAGCATTGAAGATAAAACCATTATGAATCATGTTGTCATCTGAAATCATTGATTCTTTTGGAATAAAAATACTTTGAGCACTGTTTTTAGATAAAAAAGTCAAATCTCCACACAAGGAGGTATCAATTTTATTACAAACAACCCTATCTTGCGTTGCACTGATTGATTTTTGTTCGCTTTCAGTAGTCTGCTCATCCATTCTTTGTCCTTTTTAGGCTGAAATAAGCTCTTTTTGGAGCTGGATAGCCTTCTATTGTTTTAGAATAATCTTCTAGATCCAAAAATGACTCTAAACTCATCCCATCTATCCATTGGGTTTTTCGTTGCTCTAAGGGCGTGGTGTCTTTAATGGCAAGGATTTGCATTTCTGTAAAACCAGCCCTAAAACACCATCCTTCCAAAGCTTTGATAGAAGGAATGAAATACACATTGGGCATTTTAGCATAACTTATTTTTGGACAAAGTGCTATTTCCAAATCAGAATCAATCACAAGGGTATCCAAAATCAATTCTCCATTTTTTTTCAAACCTGCATAAAGAGACTTTAACGCATTGATTGGATCGCTCCTATGATACAAAACACCCAAACAAAAAATCACATCAAATTTCTTATCATACATCCTTAAATGTTCAATTCCCAAAAGTTCATAGCAAATATTTTGAGCAAGAAAAAAATTGATAAAATCAAACTGACACTTATATAATCCACTTGGATCAAATCCCACGATACTCGAGGGTTTTAGTTTTGCCATTTCGAACATATAATATCCATTGTTACAACCCACATCAGCAACATCTTTATCTTTGATATTAATATGAGGTGCAATCAGATTCCATTTTAAAAAGCTTTTCCATTCGCTATCAATAAACAAATCTCCTAAATAAAAAGGACCCTTTCTCCAGGGTTTAAGCTTTAAAGCGAGTTCTGTGAAAAAATCAAAGCTACTTTCTTCAATAGTATCATCAAAGTCAATCCTGATACCATCTTTACATTCATAACTACATCTCATATCTGGAAATTTTAAAGATAGCTCTTCAATAGAATTCACAAGCGGGGCAATACTCTTAGACTGAAGTAACTTTAAACCCTCTTTTCTTGCATTCTCAAGCATATAATTTGCTCAAAATAATGGCAAAACAGGATCTGAATAAGGCGTGGTAAGCAAATCTACCAAATTCGAGTTATCCATCCCAAATACAAGGGCAAAATTATAATTCTGATTTCTGAGCAGACAATCAAGATCGGATCTGTCTTGATAGATCTCATTTTGAGCTATCATATCAAAAACTTCTTCATAACCCTTGGGCAAAAGCAAGATTAATTTTCCCCATTTTGCGTACATCGCAATATATGTGGCATATTTTTTAAATTTTTCTATGTCCTCTTCAGTGATAACAACCCTATCTGTTTGTCCATAATGCACAAGCTTAGCACGAATATTAATAAAATTTGGTTGCATATAGGGAATAGAAGTGAAATTTCTCAAATCAAAAGCAATCTTATTGCTCCCAAATAAATCAATCACACTAGCAAGTTCGGGTAAAAATAAACTAGGAAGTCTTAAGTTGTATTGCGAAATCTTATAGCTAATTTTAACATCAAATAATGTCCTAACCAAGACATCAAAAGGGTATTCCTGAGGTACAACTGTTTGAATATACTCTAAAACAAGATCTAAAAGTTTATTGTCTTTGATCATTACCCTTGTAATATTTGGATTCTTAGCCATAAAGCTCAAAAATTCAGGTATATCTTTATCAAAGAATCCGACCGAATCATCAATATTTATCTGACGTGCAATTTCATATTCAATCTCAGAGGCAAAAAAAACTTCAATCTTCTCTCTTAAAAGCTTATATCGCACTAAACGAATCATCGCATCATGAATTGAAGAAACCTTTATCCAAGCAATTTCTCCATCGACCATTTGAACATACCTATCATATACGATTCCATAAGCACCTAAAGCTACTGCCCCATCAATTTCGTCAGGATTTTTTGCAACAAAAAGACAGCCTCTTTTAACTTCGCTAATTTGCGTAGCCACCCCATTAAAAGAACTAATAGATGGCGTGGATGCCAATTCTCCGTTGATAACCTCAACAGCCTCGTTCACTTTCACTCTAGCTTACCTTACTTCCATTTTTTTTGGCTTTTTCCACACGAAGAAGAGAAAGCCCCTCTTCATCTTTGCTAGCAAGTATCATTCCTTCACTGATTTCACCCATCATTTTAGCTGGTTTTAAATTTACCAAAACACACACTTGTGAACCTACAAGCTCTTCTGGAGTATAAGATTTTGAAATACCTGAAAGAATCTGGCGTGGCTTATTTTCTCCTAAATCTATTTGAAGTTTCAGTAATTTATCACTTTTTTGAATCTTACTCGCTTGCAAAATCGTACCTACACGAATATCAAGTTTTGAAAAATCATCAATGCTAATAGGTTTTTGTGTATCTTCTTGAGGTGGTTTCAAGAAATCAACTTCTGCCATTTTGAAATTTTCAACTTTTGGGAAAAGTGGTTCTATTTTTTTAATAACAAAATCCTCCAACAATTGATGATTTGAGACCAAATGCACAAAAGAATCTGAACTTATATTTACGTGCAAACAAGTAGCTATATCCTCTGCAGTACGGGGCATTATCGGATAAAGAAAAAGAGAACCTTTGGCCAAAATATTTGCAATAAGTCCCAAAAATCCTTGTGTTTGATCAATTTTATTCTCTTTCATCAAATTCCAAGGTTCATACTTGGCAATCAGGCCATTAGCAAGACTAAATAACTTCCAAAGCTCCTCAACATATCTGTTAATATGAATTTGCTCCATCAATAATGGAAGTTTTTCTAAAATTATCTGTATCTCATCAAGCTCTTTTTGATAGAACTTGGTAGTCATTTTGGAACTGATTTTTTTATCAAAGTATTTCTCGCTCATTCCCACAAGTCTATTTAAGAGATTTCCTAAATCATTACTCAAATCAGAATTGATTCTATCCACGAGTGCTTTTTGTGAAAAATCTCCATCTTGACCAAAAGGCACTTCACGCATTAAAAAATACCTCAACACATCAACACCATAAGCATCACTAACATCTTTTGGATGAATAACATTCCCAATACTTTTACTCATCTTAACTCCATCCCTTGTCCACCAACCATGCACATAGATATGCTTAGGCAATTCTAGCCCCAAACTCATCAAAAATGCGGGCCAATAAATAGCGTGAAATCTCAAAATATCTTTGCCCACAATATGAGTGGCATTTTTCCAAAAATCCATTCTCTCTTCTTGGCCACCATAGCCTAGAGCACTGACATAATTAAGCAGTGCATCTAACCATACATACATCACATGATGTCGATCATTAAAGTTTTCAGGCAAATCAATCCCCCATTTAAAGCCTGTACGAGTAATAGAAAGATCATTTAAGCCATTTTGAACAAATTTGATTACCTCATTTTTTTTATGCAATGGTAAAATACACTCAGGATTTAAGTCATACCACTCCAAAAGCTTATCTTGATATTTGCTCAAAGCGAAAAAATAGCTCTCCTCCTTGAGAAGACTTGTATCTTTCCCGCAATCAGGACATTTTCCATTGATGGTTTGCATCTGAGTAAAAAAACTTTCGCAACTCACACAATAATGTCCTTCGTATTCGCCCTTATAAATATCTCCTTTTTGATACATTCTCTCAAAAGCCTTTTGCACAGCAATTTTATGATTTTCATCAGTGGTTCGGATAAAATAATCATAATCAATTCCAAACATATCCCAAAGATTCTTGAATTTTTCACTGATTTCATCAGCATATTGCTTGGGGGTTTTTGACTTAGATTTTGCTGATTGTTCAATTTTTTGTCCGTGCTCATCTGTACCAGTAAGAAAAAATACATCATTTCCATTTAGCACTTGATATTTTTTCAGCATATCAGCAATAAAAGTAGTATAAGCGTGTCCGATATGGGGAACATCATTAACATAGTAAATAGGGGTGGAAATGAATGTTTTCATCTTTCTTCTTTCATTCAAAATTTTGACTTTATTATAACAAACTTATCACTACAGATACTTTAGAGTAACAAGTCTTCAATAATAGTGATGATTTTTGAGATATTGGTTTGCATACTCAGATCATAGGCAACTTTGGAACTATTTTCTTTATAAATATAAATACTTTTTTTATCCATCTCATTAATTGTATTTGCAATATCTTTAGGGTCAAATCCTATAGAGGTTTTCCCAATCTCATATCTATGAATGAATTTTTTAATTTCTAACAGTGGCGTGGATACCACACAAAGCCTAGATTGAATATATTCAAAAAATTTATTAGGCATTGCATTGGCATTGTTAAAAGTATTGGGTTGCAAGCTCAAGATCCCAATATCGAATTGATTACAGAATGTAACAATATCTCTCATTTCAACAGGAGGTAAAAATTTTAGATTATCAATATCAGAAGCTTTATCTTTGATGTTTTCCAGATAGTCTTTATGATTGCTCAATCCCATCACATAAAGACAAAAACGAGAATCTAAGTTTTTTGCTATTTCAAGTAGATTTTGCGAACATCTATCAGGACTTAAAAACCCGTGATAAATAATTTTTATAGTGTTTTTTAACTTAGAAGGTTCAAGCCAAACAAAAGGCGGAAAAGAATAAAAAACTTTTGACTCAACTCCAAAAACACTTTTATATTTTTTTCCTATTTCCTCGCTCACTACAATTGCCATATCCACAAGAGATAGATACTTTTTACAAAGATGTTCAAAAAATAACCCAAAAGTTTCCATCCACAAAGGATCATTTTCATATTCAAGTGGATAGTATTCTCTTAAGTCAATCAAGATCTTTGTGTGCGAAAAAAACTCACGATACCGTATTGCAAATGGCAAGAGTGTGATATCTTCTACCACAATCATATCAAGAACAGGCAAGGACTTAAATATATCTAAAATAACCTCTCTATTTGGAGTATAAATAAGCTTATCAAATTCTTTATTCTTACAATGATCTGTAATCTTTTGATTTTCTTCTTTACTCCTATCTTTAGAACTCTTTGGAGCAGGAAAATCAAAACATTTGATACCTTTTATAACAGAACATTCTCTTGCTATAGCAAAAACATCATATTTTTCTTTGAGCATCATTGCAAGACGGAAGGGTCTAGGGCGCTTTAAAATATCAAAATCCGCAAGTATTGCGATCTTTTTTTTCACCCACAATCTCCTGTTTTAGAGATAAAACTATATCCTGTAACAGGAAGCACACAAATCGTTTTTGTACGAGCGTTTTGCCTAAGAGTGATTTTAAAAGGTTGAGTAAGTTTTATTTTTGAACGCGTACAATAAGGAGTGCCAAATCTATCAAAATAAATCCTCATTCCAAGTGCAATTTCACAAAAACTATCCGCTTGAATATTTAAATCATCAATCCCATAAGCCTCACTCAGTCTCACAAAAACACTTGAATTATTTTTACACTCATCAGAAATATTTGTGTTGTTATAGCCACTCAAACAGCGTCTATCACTACCTTGCAAAGCAATAATATCTCCAGCCATTGGTCTTCCATCATAATTAGTGGTCACAGAAAAACGAGGCGTATCAATATAAATGCTGTAGCTAAATATTGTATATTTGCCATTAAGATGAAATTGTATCTGCCACATTGGGGTCTCATCAATAAGTCCCTGAGGATTTATACTTTTAAATCTTTTTGTAAGAAAATTTGTTTGATCTATATGGGTGTAGAGTTGAGTGTCATTTAATGCCAAATGGCGAGTATAAAGAATGTGCTCTAAAAGAGTATTGGTCGCTCTGTTTAATGTATTACTTTTCTGTGGAAGTGCAAAAAGTCCCAAGATTCCTAAAATAACAATCGCCATAACCATTTCTATCAAGCTGAATGCATGTCGGTTTTGAATCATTTTCATAGGTAGGCTCAAAGGTTTTTTGAAGTGGATTTAATAATGTTATATGATCTTATATTTCTACCCATATAGCTAATGCCTATATCACCTCTTGAGCCATTTGGAATCTTAATAAGCCTAAAATCACCTCCATCTTTTATTCCATAAAATCGTAATCTTAAAGCAAGGGCTTGATCTTTTGTATGGATACTTGTAATCCCATATTTTTTGATAGCAACACTTAGTTCTTTTGCAACATAATAACCAATCGCAAAATTATTTTTCACGCTGAAAATATAGGTGAGTTTATTTGAAAACAAACAAAAAGTCTCAAGAAATAAAGCAACAAACACAATAAAAAATCTCATCTTATAGCGAGTTCTAAAACGAGGTAATCTCACCCTCATATCGTGAAAAAAACTTTTCATCATAATAGGCAATCCTGTGACAATCATAGGGGCAAAAATTTCAGCATCTATATTTTGGCGAATGGATAACAAAAGTGCGAACACTAAAGCACTCACACTGACATAAACCATCAAATTATTTTGATTTTTTGTGATAGCCCAATAAAGGGTATAGTTGTAGTAAATAAACAAAAAGGGTGAGAAAAGCATTGCAAATTCTCCCAAAATATCTAAAAAATGCCCCTGCGGTCTGCCACTAATATCAAAGTCGAATAAATTCATATTCAAAGCAAAACCAAATAGAGCATAAATGATAGTCTTGGGCATTTTATTTTTAATGGCATAAAAGGTCAGTGCCAAAAACAATACACTTGAACTATTATCAATGAAAATACTTAAAAATAAAGATAAATAGGGAATCCTTTGGTATCTTAGATTGATATAACATATCCAAAGCGTTATAAAAATAATAAATCCACTTTTTGTAATCAAAATACCACTAAAATTAATTCCCGGCAACATCGCATACACAACGACAGTAAAAAGACTATCAGTTGGTTTTTTTAAATAAACCCTACTGATGGCATAAATCAAAACCATATTAAAAAAATGAATTAAAACAAACGGACCTCTCAGTGCATAATCATTGTTTCCAAAAAAATGAGTACTCAATCTTGCTAAATCAAATATAAAATTATCTGTCCCAAAAAATCCATAAGCTTCCTTATAGCTAATAGAAATTTGAGAAATCATCAGAAGTTGTATCAAAACACTCAAAAGAGCTATTATTAGGAAAAAAATATCAACAACATCAAAAGGACGTCTTGTTTGACTATGCCTATCTAACCAAAATCGAAAATACATCCAAATTTGTTCAGATCTTGAAGTTTTAAATTCCTCTGCAAACATCAAAAAATCTCATTAAATTTATATCCGCATTCTAGGAGCTTCATCCTAATTTGTTCTTTATGCTCCCTTCCTTTTGTCTCTAATGCCATCGTAACACTTGCGTCTCCATAATCAAGACTCGTGCTAACCCTATCATAATCAATTTGCACAATATTAACTCCAACTTGCGTGAGTATATCTGTGAGCTTTTGAAGACTTCCGGGCTTATCAACCAATATCACTTTAAATTTCATCTTCCTGTCTGATTTAATCAAACCTTTTTCTATGATTAGATTAAGCATGGTTACATCAATATTCCCACCACTTAAAATAATCCCCACCTTATCGGTTGATTTGAATTCTATTTTTTTGTGTAAAACTGCCGCAACTCCTGTAGCTCCAGCACCCTCCACAACAAGTTTTTGATTTTCAAGTAAATATAAAATACCACTTGCAATTTCCTCATCATCAACTTCTATAATGTCATCTACTGTTTCACAAATATACTGATAATTTCTTTCATTCACATCACGCACAGCAATCCCATCAGCAATTGTTCGGACAGAATCTACCTTTTGAATACATTTGGCCTTAAAGCTATCTCTCATAGCTGGGGCACCTTTTGCAGTAACACCGATAATTCTAACCTCGGGCTTGAGTGCCTTATACGCACTTGCAATCCCACCAATAAGGCCACCCCCACCAATTGGAACTAACACAATATTAATTTCAGGCTCTTCTTCTATCATCTCTAATGCAACACTACCCTGTCCTGCCATCACCTCATCATCAGCAAATGGATGAATAAAATGAAGCTTTTTTTCTTCTGCGATCTTGGTTGCACACGCATAAGCTTCATCATAATTATCACCAGCTAAAACCACTTCAGCTCCATATCTTTTGGTAGCTAAAACCTTCAATAATGGGGTAGCTTCAGGCATTACGATGACTGCAGGGATACCAAAATAATTCGCACAATAAGCAACTCCTTGTGCGTGATTACCAGCAGAAGAAGCAATCACCCCATTTTTACGCTCTTGTTCAGTCATACTTGCTATTTTATTGAATGCACCCCTTATCTTAAAGGCTCCAATAATTTGAAGATTTTCTTTTTTTAAATAAATCTGCGCACCAACTTCATTACTTAAACGGGGTGCAAAAGAAAGTGGATTAGGCTCAACAACAGGTTTGATTCTAACTCTAGCTTCTTGAATCTTTTTTAAATCTATCATTTATTCTCCTAGCTTTTGATACTCGATCTTAATACATTTGTTTTCTATCACTTCAACTCCCCTAGATTCTAACATATCTTTGGCATTTGCATTTGAAATCCCCAATTGCATCCAAAAAACTTTGGGCAAAACTTTAGCATTTAAAACCTCTGAAGCGATCTCTTCACAGGCTTGAGTCTTGCGGAATATTACCAAAATATCTGGATTTTCATTTTCTAAGACCATCTTCACATCTCTATAAACCTTCTCTCCTAATATTTTATCTTCTTTAGGATAGATAGGAATAATCTTGAAGCCTTTTTGTTGTAAATATCTTCCAACTTCATTGCTATCTTTTTTTATATCAGGACTCAATCCCACGATCGCAATCTTTTTGGTTTTATCTAAAATTTCTTTGATATCAGACATCTTTTATCCTTTTTATATCACGTAAAAATACTGGCAAAGCTATCAAAACTCCTGAAAGTATAATTAAAAAAATACCTACAATACTCACTAAATCAGGAAACTTATCCCCCAAAAGCAATCCCAAAGCAACTCCCCAAACAATGCGACTATAATCAATGGGTGCGACAATACCCGCTGGAGCAAGCATATATGCACGAGTGAGAAATTGTTGCCCAAAGGTTCCTGCTAGTCCCATTAAAAACACATAAAGCCACTCAATACCTGTAGGAAAATACCACCCATTAGAAAGATGAGGAATGCTAATAAACATTCCAATACCTCCAATAATGCTCATTGTGATACCAAAGGCAAATACAACACTTCTCTCATCAAAATAATCTCTCAAACTCCTAAGTGTTACAAATGCTAATGCCGCACTAACCCCACTAAAAATTCCTGCAAATATATTTTTACTATCAAGTCCTCCAACACTAGGATTTGAAATACATACCACGCCAATAAACCCGATGATGGTAGCAAAAATAACCCCTATTTTTGGTCTCTCTCTTAGAAAAATAACCGAGAAAATAACAGTGTAGATGGGTACGCTTTGTGCAAAAGCTGTAGCAGTTCCCAAAGGAATAGTCGCAATGTTATAAAATAGTGCCAACATGCTCAATCCACCAATAACCGCACGAAATAGAAGTTTTCCCCAACCGCCCTTCTTTTTCTCTTTTTTACTAGGTGATGAAAAAGCAAAGATTCCTAATACAAAAATCACCATCACAAAGGAGCGAAAAAATATATTCTCCATCGGTGATAATTGCGGAGAAAGTAGCTTTACAAAGGCATTCATTAAAGCGAAACTTAATGATGAAAGAGCCATATAAATAATGCCAAAACTTGTTTGAGAATATTTCATACATATCCTTGAGAAAATTTTGCAAAAGTATAAGATAAATTTGATTTTTAATCCTTAAAAATCATAGATAAAGCGATTTTTACAGAATTTTAAATATCAAGATTCTTCATCATTTAAAATTACTATAAGATTTCTAAATAAACTCTTGATTGTGTTTTGAAATACTTTAATAAGATTTATTGCTTACTTTGCTAGTAACTGAAGTATGAATTAAGATGAAAATAAATGTCCGGGGAAACCCGGCATTTACTAAAAGGAAGATAATGCGAAATTAAAACAACGGGAGACATTGCCTTAATTAAAATCACGATTTACAAACTAAACAACCAAACTAAAGGAGACCCACAACCACAACCACACCTACTCTCCTTTAGTTTTTTAAAGAACTAACAATTAGGAATTATTTTTTAATTTTATGTGGATTACCTTCACCTCCTATATAAGAGATTTCCCCATCAACAATATCATAAGCTTGACCAAATCCTTTAACAAATCTACCTTTAATAAATTCAAGATGAATCAGGTGAAAATCCATCATATTGCGAATGGTCTTAATACCGCCACTCTCACCCACTTCATTAACAAAACTATCAAAAATCTTATCAAACTCACTTCCGCGTTCAATAAATTTTGCTCGTGCTTTGTATCTCAAACGTTTTCTTAAAATTACCAACTTTGCTTTTGATTCATCTTCAAGAAACATAACCTGTAGATTATCTGGATTAGCCCTAAGACTCCCATAATGTTCGGCTACCTCGCTGACATAAATATAGCACTTATTTTCATATCTCAAAAGAGGGGCATAAGAACAAACCACTTCTCCAGAGGGGCTCAAGCTTGAGAGGATAATAGAATTCATCTCTTTTGTAAATTCCTTAATTTCTCTCTCCACAGATTCTATATCAAGTGTTTTTGGGACACTCTGACACAATTCAACAATGGCATTTTTGAGTCCATTATGAGGATCAGTGACCTTCTGTGGAAACTCAATCCTGAGATTTTTATTCCCATCATAAGAAATATCTAGTCCTAGCATATCAACTTTTGTAAGTTTGACATCTTTTGGTTCATTTAGTTGCCCAAACTTCTTTAGAAGTGCAATAAGTTCTGAAAGATGATGCTCATTCATATGATTCAAAATACTTTGAACTTCCATAAACTTTCCTTTAGTTTTAATGCTTAAATTTATTGCTTATTTTTAAACTAGTGAAATTATAAATCTTCTTAACTTAAAATAACATTAAAAATAAGAATGATTATTATTAATATAAAAATTTTACTCAGATCTTATCAAGTTTATCATTATTTTCGTATCCTAAAGCTATTTCCAACCACCAAAAGGGAACTCAAACTCATAGACAAAGCAGCAAAAAGAGGGATAATAAACCCAAAAACTGCTAAAGGAATCATCAAGAGATTATAAATAATACTCAAAAGAATATTTTGCTTGATAATTTTATAAGTGCAAATAGAGATATCAAAAGCACTTCCAAGAGAATCAAGACTATCATCAAGAACAACTACATCTGAAGAAGACACAGCTATATCGCTCCCTGATCCCATTGATATGCCTACATCACTTTTGCTCAATGCCAAAGAATCATTAATGCCATCTCCAATCATTATGACAATTTTACCTTGCTGATGATATTCATCTATAATTCTAACTTTATCTTCAGGCATAAGATAAGCATCAAAGCTTTCAATTCCAACCTCTTGTGCAATAAGTCCTACAACCGCTTTTCTATCCCCGCTTAAAAGCCTTATCTCAAGTGCCTTTTTTTTAAGCTTATCAATAAATTCTTTGGCACCTTTTTTAAGAGTATCTCTGAGCAAAAATATAGCACAAAGTTTCTCATTTACACTATATGCAAAAATCATATTTTCACCCACTTCGCTTACAGCAGAAACATCTATATTGTTCATTTTAAGGTACTCTAGACTCCCTCCTAGCAGTCTTTTATCTCCTGATTGAGCCCTAATGCCCATTGAAGAATTTTGAGCAAAATCACTAATAACACCCTCTGATTGACCTAAAAATTTTTTAACACTTTGAGAAATTGGATGAGAACTTGCAGACACAAAGGCTGATAAAAGTTTTTTATCAAATTTTTCAAATTCTCGTATTTGAATAACTTCTGGTTTGCCCGATGTGATCGTGCCTGTTTTATCTAAAAGAACCACATTGGCCTTTGCCATCGTCTCTAAAAACGAAGCTTCTTTAAAAACAAGAGCCTTTTTATATGCCTCCGTAATTCCTATAATCGTAGCAATAGGGGTTGCCAAAGCCAGGGCACAAGGGCAAGAAATAACAATCACAGAAATAGCAATCATCAAAGAATGCTCAAAAATCTCCCCGAGAAGATAATACCAAAGACAAAATGTTGCTATCCCCATAGTTAAAACAATCTTTGAAAAATATTGAGAAAGGGAATTTGCTAGATTTTGGATGCGTGGTTTGTGTGCGATACATTTCTCCATAAGCTTGATAAGCCTACTCATCAAAGAGTCTTCAAAAGGCCTACAAACTTTATAAATAAAACTTTTATTTGTATTCACATATCCAGAAAAAATCTCCTTGCCTTGCAAAAAAACAGATGGTAGAGATTCTCCATTGATGGCTTTGGTATCAAGTAATGCTTCCTTGCTCTGCAATATTCCATCAAGTGCCAAAGCTTCTCCAGGCAATACTTCTATCCTATCTCCTACTTTTGCTTCTTGGGGGGTTTTATAAACTCTATTTTCCCCTTCTAAAACAATCACGCTAGTAGGAACATTTGAATTAAGTTTATCAAGAGCATCTCCAGCATTTTTTCTAGATTTTACTTCTAAAAATTTTCCCACAAACACTATGGTAATAATCATTGCCACAGATTCAAAATAACTCTCTCCTGTCCTGCTTAGACTCGCATATATAGAATAAATATAAGTCAGACTTGCTCCAACACACACTAGTAAATCCATTCCAAAAGATCCATTTTTAACTCCAAAATATGCACTTTTGAAAAAAACTCTCCCAGTATAAAATAAAACAGGCGTGGCCAGAATAAATGAAACCAGATTCAGTGCATCTTTCATATCTCTTCCCATACCTAGAAAATACCCAGCATATTGTGCTACAGCTATCCACATAATATTCATGGTACAAAAAATCGCTACAACCATTGAAATATAATAACTTTTGCGTTCTTTTTTGGCTTTAAGCTCTTGAATCTTGGGATCATAAGCGTAAGCATCATATCCTATGGATCGAATCAGCTCAATAATCCTAGAAGGCTTTATCTTGGAATCATCAAACACAATTCTAGCTTTATTGCTTGTGTAATTGATACTAGCTTCATATATTCCATCTTGGGCATTAAGCATCTTTTCATTGAGCCAAATACAAGCTGCACAATGAATATTTTCTATAATCAACGAAAATTCACAAAGTCCATCTTTAGTAGAAATATATTTTTTAGCAAATGCTATGGTGTCAAAAGAATCTAAATTCTGAGCACCTATGTCTGCAGGAGGAGGTATTGCATTGTCTCCTAACTTATCATAAAAACCATCAAGCCCACTTTCTTTGAGCAAAAAATACACGCTTTCACATCCATTGCAACAAAAATACAGTTCTTTTCCATCATCTAAAATTTTTTTTAGGGCATTTTCAGGATATTGCAAATGGCAATGCGAACAGCTTGTCATCAAGTATTTCCTCCATCCTCAAGACAGATATCTTTTGAGCACACCTTAATACTATGAGTATTGGCATTTTTATATATTCTTTTCACCTCATCGGTATTATCTAACTGGGCACTTGAGTTATGAGTGAGAAGTGGGGGTAATATTTTTAAACTTGATTTGGTGTTGATTCTAGCTTGACATAACAAAACACTGGCTTGTTTGTCCATTCGAGGATAAACAAATCTAGCTACTTCAGGATTTAACCCTTCATTTTTTAGGGTGTAAAAAACCCGATGAACTTCCTTTGCATCATAACAAAATACAAAGCTCCCCTTCGGATTTAATAATTTTTTTACCTTGATACAAAAATTCCTAAATGGTAAAAACTCCTCATTTCTAGCAACCTTGATTCGTTCATTCTTCGCCCCTATGGTACCTGAACGATAAAAAGGTGGGTTAGAAATAATCATATCAAATTTACTAGTACTATGAAAATCTAAAAAATTCTTATGGATAATCTCTGTTTGAATATGTGCAGAAGCGGCATTGATTTTAGATAAAAAAGCCATATAAGGATCAATTTCTATCATTACAAGATGAATATCAAAATCTCTAGCACATAAAAGTCCTACGACACCACTTCCTGATCCCACCTCCAAAACACAAAAAGATTTTTTAATGAACGTTTTAGCAAAATCATATAAAAACAAACTATCACTATTGTAACAATATCCATCGTGTAGTTGATATAACTTTAGGACTTTTTTATCCATAATAATCCATCATTCCCTAATTTTTGAGTGTGAAGCAACTCCGCGTTGTAATCAAAACCCTTTGATTGTATGCCTTGTTTGATTGTAGGAGAAATATGCATTAAAACCATATCCACAAAAGGATTTATGCTCTCAAACAAATCCCAACCCCCTTCTATGATATTAAAGCCTTCTTGAAGTTTAACATCTCTAATATCATTAAATATATCCACCCTTCGATGAGAGATCTTAAAAAGTGGTGCATCATAAAAGGGTTCTTGTTTTGTGAGTATTTGCACATTTGGCAACTTGCCATCATATTCTTTTGTGCAATATCTTGTATCTAATGTGGGTTTATCCACTCTAAGTGTCTTCCCTGATATCATAATAGTATCTGCAACGCATCGTTGGTTATGAGTGAATGTCCTAGATTCTTTGCTTGAAATCGCTCCGCTTTGATAGTCTCCATTGAGCCTTTGAGCAATCTTGAATAGATTAAAATGCCCTTGATTTTTTAAACACAAAAAGGGATAAAGCAAATTCTCGCACTCATTTTTAAGAATGTTTTTTATAACTTCAATTCCAGATTGTTCAAGTCTTTGTGCCCCACCACTTGCTTGTTTTTGAATCTCAGATGAACCAATCACAACTTTTTTAGGGTGAATTTCCTCAATGAGTTCTGCACAAGGTGGGGTCTTTCCATAATGATTGCAAGGCTCCAAAGTCACATAAACAATACAATCTCTAAAAATCCCTTTATGATTGGTTTTTAAATACTGATGAATATCTTTAGAATCTACCAAATCACATTTTTGATGAGTTAATTTTTCATAGGCAATTTTTAAAGCATTCACTTCAGCGTGGGCTAATCCTGCTTTCTTATGAGCTGAGATAGAAAGTATATTCCCCTTACCATCCACCACCATGGCTCCAACACTTGGATTTGGAAGGGTTAAACTCTGATATTTCCAAGCCTCTTGGATACATAATGATAAAAAATATTCATCTGAACTCAATCATGTTCCTTGTTTGAATAGATACTAAACCAACATAATACTAAAAAACATTATAAAACAAATTTATGAAGGCTTTGGATAATTCACTCTTAGATCTAACTTGAAATTTAACGACATTGCATAGAATTTTTCTTAGATTATGAGATAATCCTGCTTTCTAAATATTGCTGATTGATAGATTTTACAAGGAGATTTGATGAAGATTCCTTATTTTAGCTTCGTACAAAGTAAAAATGATATTCTTGCAGGGATGGTAGCTTCTTTTGTAATGGTTCCAGAAGTAGTTGGTTTTGCACTCGTAGCAGGTTTTAACCCAATTATGGGACTTTGGACGGCTTTTATTTTAGGGCTTATCACAGCTCTGATTGGGGGAAAACCTGGTGCAGTAAGTGGGGCAGCTGGTTCTATGGCGGTGGTCATAGTAGGATTAGCCATTTCTCATGGAACAGCTTATGTTCTTTGGGCAGGTGTTTTTGCTGGGATTTTTCAAATACTCATAGGGATTTTCAAACTAGGAAAATTTATTCGATTCGTACCTCAACCTGCAATTTTTGGATTTGTAAATGGATTAGCGATAGTCATCGCAATGAGTCAATTGCAGTTTTTTAAAGGCGAAGGAGCGATAATGTATATCCTCGTAGGAATCACTATGCTCATCATGTTTATCTTGCCAAAATTCACAAAAGCCATTCCAGCAGGACTTGTAGCGATTATCGGACTTGGGATTATGGCTCATTATCTTGAATTAAACACAAAACTTGTTACCGATCTAGGTAATATTAGTGGGACATTTCCTCATTTTTCAATTCCACATGCTCCACTAAATTGGGAAACTCTAAAAATCATTTTTCCTTATTCTGTGATCTTAGCTCTAGTAGGACTGATTGAATCACTTCTAACCCTATCTGTACTAGATGAATTGGGAGGAAAAAGGGGTAATGGCAACAAAGAATGTATCGCTCAAGGCATTGGAAACACAACTTGCGGATTCTTTGGATCAATGTCAGGATGTGCGATGATTGGTCAAAGCATTATCAATACCGCTTCAGGTGGTAGCACTAGATTATCATCTCTAACCACTTCTGTATTGATTATTTTATTTGTTGTGAGCATCCCTCATGTCATTGGTAAGATTCCTATGGGGGCACTAGTAGGGGTTATGTTTATGGTCTCTATAAAAACCTTTGAATGGGCAAGTCTCTCAAGAATCAAATCTATGAATAAACCTGATGCATTCATATTAATAAGCGTAACGCTCATTACAATCTTTGCAGATCTGGCAATAGCTGTTATCATAGGGGTCATCATTTCTGCACTTGTCTTTGCTTATGAACAAGCCAAAATCAAAGCTAACGTGGAGATTGAAAAAGATGGGACAAAAATTTATCAACTTGAAGGACCTTTATTTTTTGGCTCATCTTCAGACTTTATAAATAACATCTTTAGCGTGGATACAGATCCCAAAAATGTAATTATAGATTTTAGCAAAACTAGAGTGATGGATAGTAGCGGGATTGAAGCTATTGACAAAGTGACAAAAAAATACTTACAGGCACAAAAAAGCCTCAAACTACGTCATCTAAGCGATGATTGCAAAAAAGCGTTGCAACTATCTAAAAGGTTCTGCACCTATGAACTAGATGATCCTAGCTATAAGGTAGCAAGAGATCTCTAGCTCTTTTTAAAAAGCTAGATTGGGATTAATGAAAAACTGGAAGATATAAAAACCCTGTTATAACCAAAGAATTCACAATATCAATGAAAAAGGCTCCAACCAAAGGCACAACAATAAAAGCTGTGTGAGAGTACCCGTAGTGATTTGTAATGGTTTGCATATTCACCATCGCCGTAGGGGTTGCACCCAATCCAAAGCCACAATGACCTGCAGCAAAAACAGCTGCATCATAATCCTTCCCGCAAAATCTAAAGGTTATAAAAACAGCATAAAGTATCATAACGACAACCTGACATACCAAAATAACAAACATTGGCAGTGCTAAAGCGACTAACTCCCATAAATTAATCGTCATTAACGCAAATGCTAAAAATAACGACAAACTTACATTTCCAAGAACAGCAACCTCTCTATCAAAAACTTTGTGAATATTAAAGGCTGATAAAAAGTTTCTCAAAATAACCCCAACAAAAAGGCACCATACAAAAGTGGGTAAAGTATAACTCATATGATTTTTCACAAAGTCAGAAACACTAGTACCTATGAGTAATGCCACTGCAATAAGTGCCAAAGATTCCACAAAACTTGAAGTGGTAATCAATCGTTCTTTTTTAGGAGATTCAAAACCTACTGGGGCAACTTCTTCGCTTTCATTTGGTTTATTGCCAGATTTCAATGGAGTTTTGAGGTTATATTTTTTTATCAAATATCTTGCTACAGGCCCACCTATAATCCCACCACTAACAAGTCCAAAAGTTGCTGATGCCATTGCCACTTCCATTGCGGGTGAAAAATTATAAGGAAGATCTTTGAATACAACCGCCCAAGCAGATCCTGTTCCATGCCCACCACTCATTGTAATGGATCCTCCTAGCATTCCCATCAAAGGATTCACTCCCATTGCCTCAGCAATCCCTATCCCAATGATGTTTTGAAGGAACAAAAGCCCCACAACCACAATTAAAAATACTCCTAACATTTTTCCACCCTTTTTCAAAGATGCAAAATCAGCACTCAAGCCAATGGATGTAAAAAATGCCAACATCAAAGGATCTTTTAAAGATGAATCAAATTTTAATTCAATACTAGAGAATTTATAAATAGCTAAGATAAAAATAGCTGCCACAACTCCTCCAACAACTGGCTCTGGTATATCATAATCACGTAAAAATTTGACCCTTTTTATAATCAAACGTCCCAACAATAAGACCGCTACCATACATACCAAAGTAGCATAAATATTAAAATTCAATGTATGCATTCTCTTCCTTTTCTTAATCTAAATTGAAATTCATTCCGTGAAACTTTACCTTAAACTACCTAAAACACTAATTTAAAATCAAACCCTACCAAATAATAAGCATTTTAATCTTATAATTCAAAAAATTATATTGAATCTAGGAGCATGTAATGAATGTTGTGTTACAAATAGGAGCAGGTGGAGTTGGAGGCGTTGTGGCTCACAAACTAGCTATGAATAGAGAAGTTTTTGGAAAAATCATCTTAGCGAGTAGAACGGTAAAAAAATGCGAAGAGATTGCAAAAAGCGTCTCAAAAAAAGGATATGGAGAAATTATCTGCGAGAGTGTAGATGCTGATAATGTAAGTGAATTAGTAACACTTATTAACAAATATAAACCCAAGGTTGTTATCAATGTCGCATTGCCTTATCAGGATCTGACCATTATGCAAGCCTGTTTAGAAACAAAAACTAACTATCTAGATACGGCTAATTATGAACATCCTGACACGGCTAAATTTGAATACAAGCAACAGTGGGCATTCAAAGATGCTTATAAAAAAGCTGGAATTTTTGGATTGCTTGGATCAGGATTTGATCCTGGTGTTACAAACGTGTTTTGTGCATATGCACAAAAGCATTATTTTGAAGAAATTCATTCAATTGATATTCTTGATTGTAACGCTGGAGATCACGGCTACCCCTTCGCTACCAACTTTAATCCTGAGATCAACCTAAGAGAAGTAAGCTCTAAAGGAAGATATTGGGAAAATGGAAAATGGATAGAAACAAAACCTATGGAAATAAAACAAGTATGGCCATATCCTCAAATTGGCGAAAAAGAATCTTATCTTTTGTATCACGAAGAACTTGAGTCACTGGTTAAAAACATTAAAGGACTCAGAAGAATACGCTTTTTTATGACCTTCTCTCAGAGTTATCTCAATCATATGAAATGTCTAGAAAATGTGGGCATGTTACGAATTGATGAGGTCAATCACAATGGCCAAAAGATTATCCCTATCCAATTTCTAAAAACTCTCCTTCCTGATCCTGCAAGTCTAGCTGGTAGAACTAAAGGTAAAACCAACATTGGTTGCTATATACAAGGAAGCAAAAATGGCAAAGAAAAAACCGTATATATTTACAATGTTTGCGATCATCAAACTTGCTATGAAGAGGTTAATGCTCAAGCTATAAGCTACACCACAGGAGTACCTGCCATGATTGGGGCAAAGCTAATTTGCGAAGAAAAATGGGGAGTTCCATCTATAGGAGCGGGGGTTTTTAATATGGAAGAACTCAATCCTGATTTCTTTATGGAAGAGTTAAATAAACAAGGGCTTCCTTGGGAGATTATTGAAAAATAATCACACCCTTTTTTTTGGAAACCTTATTTATAAATATATTCCTTTGTTAAAGGCAGATCGTTATTAACACTATTTGTTAATAACAATTGGAATAAATCCACGCTCCCCACACGGAAAGCTGAAGCACAACTATCTAAGTATAATCTCCACATGCGAACAAATCTTTGATCGTATCGCTTGGAGATTTTGTCTAAGTTATCATTAAAATTTTTATGCCAAATATCCAATGTTTTTGCATAATGAATTCTTAAGCTCTCGGCTATTAAAAGATGAAAATCGGACTCACTCATAATTGAAATCACCTCTCTGAGAGATGGTAAATAACCTCCTGGAAAAATATACTTATCAATCCAAGCATTTGTTTCTCCCTCAAAACAACACATAATGGAGTGAAGCAAGAACATTCCACCTGGTTTCAAAACCTCTTTCACTTTTTTAAAGTAAAGAGGAATATTTAACTTACCTACGTGCTCAAACATACCCACACTAACAACTTTATCAAACTGATAGAGTGCACCATCTAAATCTTGATAATTCAAAAGCTTGATAGTTATTTTATCTTCTAAGTTGGCGTCTTTAACCCTTTGCGTAGCTGCTTTATACTGCTCTTCACTAATTGTTATGCCTAGCACATCCACTCCATAGGTTTGTGCTGCCCTAATCGAAAGCCACCCCCATCCACATCCTATATCTAGGAGTTTCTCACCTTTTTTTAAATCAAGTTTTTTAAGCGTATGGTCAATTTTTTGAATTTGAGCTTGATAAAGAGAGTCTTGAGGGGTTTTAAAATAAGCACAAGAATAGCTCCAGGTCTCATCTAACCAAATTGAGTAAAAATCATTTCCCAAATCATAATGACTTGAAATATTAGATTTTTCTTTTGCACTACTCTGCATGGGCTTTGCATTATCGTGTTTGTGAAGATTCTCATAATTGCTATGCAAATATAAAACCCTAGCAATCTCATCCATTGAACCCTCTATATCAATCACACCATTCATATATGCCTCTGCAATTGCTAAAGACATATCTTTTTTGGCATCACTAAATTTCAATGGTCTATTGATTTTAATAGTGAATTTGGGCGGATTTAAACCGTTTGTGATTTTATCTCCATCCCAAAACACAACACAATAATCACCCATATTCCATTTTTTAAATGCCCTTTTTAATATCATTTTTGAAAACATCTCAAAACACCTTGTATAACAAATTTGAACACATTATAACACTTTGAGTTTAAAATATTTTAAACTGAGACTAAAACATCTATTGATTGATCACTATTAAAGACAATTTTTGATAAAATTTCTACTTTACATTCTAAAGCTAAAAAGCGGGGGCAAAATGAGCATAGACATCCGGAATAAATTCTTAAAGTTCTTCAAATCAAAAGGGCATCAAATCTATGAGAGTATGCCCTTAGTGCCTGATGATGCTAGTTTGCTTTTTACTAACGCAGGAATGGTTCAATTCAAGGATATATTCACAGGCAAAATCCCTACACCAGAAATCAAAAGAGCCACTTCAGCACAACTATGCATTCGTGCGGGAGGAAAACACAACGATTTAGAAAACGTGGGTTATACAGCTCGGCACCACACACTTTTTGAGATGTTGGGTAATTTTTCTTTTGGAGATTATTTTAAAAAAGATGCGATCTCTTATGCATGGGAATTTGTGACCAAAGAACTTGGATTTTCTGAAAATGTCTTATATGTTACCGTACATCAAGATGATGATGAAGCCTTCAGTTTATGGAGTGAGCACATTGATCCTAGCAGAATCAAAAAAATGGGAGATGCAGATAATTTTTGGCAGATGGGGGATACAGGACCTTGTGGGCCTTGTAGTGAAATTTTTGTGGATCAAGGAGATGAATTTTTCCATTCAGAAGAAGATTATTTTGGTGGTGATGGTGACAGATTTTTAGAGATTTGGAATCTTGTATTCATGCAATATGAAAGAAGTGCTGATGGAAAACTCCATCCACTTCCCAAACCAAGCATTGATACAGGAATGGGATTAGAGCGAGTTCAAGCACTGCTAGAAGGCAAAAGGAATAATTTTGATTCTTCAATATTTATGCCACTCATACAAGAAGTTTCCAAAATCACAAATAAAACCTATGTCTATGAAAATGGTGCAAGTTTTCGTGTGATCGCCGATCATGCTAGAGCGGTGGCTTTTTTACTTGCACAAGGGGTCAATTTCGACAAAGAAGGTAGGGGCTATGTTCTGCGTAGAATTCTCAGAAGAGCAGTTCGTCACGGATACTTATTAGGATTAAATGAACCCTTTTTGTATCTTATCGTTGAAAAAGTATGCGATCAAATGGGTGGGCATTATCAATATCTTTCCCAAAAAAAACAGATTATTTCTGAACAATGCAAAAACGAAGAAGCAAGATTTTTTGAAACCATTGAATCTGGAATGGAAATGTTCAAAAAAGAACTTGAATCACTCCCAAAAAATACTCCATTTAGTGGAGAAATTGCTTTCAAGCTTTATGATACCTATGGTTTTCCACTAGACCTCACTCAAGATATGCTTAGGGAAAAGAAAATAGAAATTGATATAGAAAAATTTGAGTCTTGTATGCAGGAACAAAAAAAACGTGCCAAAGCATCTTGGAAAGGCAGTGGAGATGAAGTTAAAAATGGAGATTTTCTAGAACTAATCAATGAATTTGGGTCAAATAAATTCAATGGTTATGAACATTTTCATTTTACAAGCAAAGTTTTAGCACTACTTGATGAGAATTACAAAAGAGTCAAAGAACTCAAAAATAATGGATATATCTTATTTGAAACCACGCCATTATACCCAGAGTCTGGAGGAGCGATAGGAGATACTGGAGAGCTTTATAAAGATGGTAATAAGATAGCGGATATATTGGATACAAAAAAATATTTTGGACTAAATATTTCTGAAATCCATCCTTTTGGCATCATAAAAGTCAATGAAATGCTAGATATATATGTTAGTTCTGATCGATATGAAATCAGCAAACATCACAGTGCCACACACTTATTGCATGCAAGTTTGAGAAAAATATTAGGTTCACATATTTCTCAAGCTGGAAGTTTGGTGCAATCCACTCGCCTAAGATTTGACTTCTCTCATCCAAAGCCTCTAAATTCGGAAGAAATTCAAAGCATTGAAGAAGAAGTCAATCGCCTTATATTCAAAAGTATTCAAACAAAAACCGAACTTTTACCCATACAAGAAGCAAGATCAAAAGGTGCAATGGCACTTTTTGGTGAAAAATATGGCGACATTGTCAGGGTTATCAGTTTTGATGAAGACTCTTGTGAGTTTTGTGGTGGGATTCACGTGCAAAATACAGCCAATATAGGGGGTTTTTATATCACTAAAGAATCTGGTGTGAGTAGTGGAGTTAGAAGAATTGAAGCTGTTTGTGGAAAAGCTGGGTATGAGTGGGGGAAAAATGCAATCAAAACTCTTGAAATAGCAAAAGAAACACTTAAAACTCAAGATGTTCATCTAGGAATACTCAAGCTCAAAGAGCAAATCAAAGAGCTTAAAGAAAAGAATTCCAAATCAAATTTCTTAATAGATCTTGAACCTATTGATCAGGTTGAAGGTGTGAATATTATCATTAAAAAGATTCAATCAGGAAATATCAAAGAAATCATTGATAACACCAAAAATACGAATGAAAAAGTAGCCATTTTTTTGCTCCAACAAGAAGAACAAAAAATCTCTGTAGCCTGTGGAGTAAAAAATGCTCCTTTAAAAGCCGGTGAGTGGGTAAAAGAAGTGGCAAATATTCTAGGAGGACAAGGTGGAGGAAGAGATGATTTTGCTAGTGGTGGAGGGAAAAATATTGACAAAATACAAGAGGCTTTAGATTTTGCTCAATATTTTGCGAGAAAAAAAATAAAGGAACCAGCTTGATTATTCTAGCTTCTTCTTCCATCACTAGAGCAAGATTACTAGAAAGCTTCGGGATTGAATTTATCCAAAAACAGGTTGATTTTAATGAAGATACTCTGCATTTCAAAGACCCTAAAGAATTCGCATATCAAGCCACACTTGGTAAATTCAAATCAGCTATTGAAACACTAGGATTAAAAGTACCATTATTGTGTGCGGATACAGTCATTAATGTAGAAGGTGCATTGCAAAGAAAGGCGATAGATATTTCAGATGCTAAAGCTATTTTAAGCTTACAAAATGGTAAAAATATTGAAGTATTAACCTGCATGATGTATAAATCTGAAAAATTAGAGTTTGTTGATATCTCTTGCACACAATACAAACTAGCTAGATTTGATGATCTCCATCTACAAGAATACCTGAGTTCTAAACAATGGGTTGGGAAAGCTGGATGTGTAATGGTGGAAGGCTTTCACAAAAACTATATTCTTGAGCAAAAAGGGTTAGAAAGCACTGCTTTAGGATTGAGCATAGAAAAGATCTTACCATTTTTGGAGACCAAATGAATACAAGTGTTTTAGTGCTCATGCTTGTGGTTTCGATTGTAATAGGCTTTCTAGGTCTTTTGGCATTTTTATGGGGTCTAAAAACAGGTCAGTTTGATGATGAAAAAAAAATGATGGAAGGTGTCTTATTTGATGGAATTGATGATTTAAACGAAGCAGCAAAAAAACAAAAGAAACAAAAAACTATTAAAAGGAGTAAAGATGAACAAAATTTATGATATAGCCATTATTGGTGCAGGACCAGGTGGTATAGCTTCAGCTGTTGAGAGTGCGGTGAGTGGAATTAAAAACACCATTATGTTTGAAAAAGGCGAAGAGCATTCTATGACTGTGCGTAAATTTTATAAAGACAATAAACGAGTGGATAAAGATTATAAAGGACAAAAAGTAGAGCTTAATGGACACATCTTATTTGATGATGGAACCAAAGAAAGCACTCTAGAGTTATTCAGTGAAATACTTGAACACCACAATATTGAAACTCATTTCAAAACAGAAATAGAATCTATCAAGCAAAGCCCTGATGGGTTCTTATTAACCACCACAGATAACAAAGCCTACAGTGCCAAATACATCATCATATCAATAGGAAAAATGGGGCAACCCAATAAACCTTCTTACAAAATCCCAATCACGCTACTTAAAAAAGTTGCCTACAATATCAATGATTGCAAAGAAGGTGAAAAAATTCTTGTGGTAGGAGGAGGAAACTCAGCTGTTGAATATGCCTGTTATCTAGCCACTATCACTGATACAACCTTGAATTATAGACGAACAGAGTTTTCACGCATCAATGAATCTAATGCTCAAAATCTAAAAGAAGTTCTTCAAGAAAACAAGCTTAAATCTAAATTTGGGGTTGATATTGAATCTCTTGAAGATGAAAATGGTAAAATCAAAGTCAATTTTACCGATGGAAAAAACGAAATTTTTGATAGAGTCATTTATGCCATCGGAGGAGTTGCACCGATAGATTTTCTCAAAAAATGTGATATAGAGTTAGATGAAAACAATATCCCTATCTGTACTGATAAACTAGAAAGTTCAATAAAAAATCTATTCGTAGCTGGTGATATTTTATTCAAATCTGGTGGTTCAATTGCCATTGCACTCAACCACGGGTATAAGATCATTGAGGAAATCAAAAGCAGATTATCTTAAATTTTGCTAGATATTAAAAAAATAAAATTGTATCAATATTTTTATAAGCATTTTATTGAAAATATTCTAAAATAAGCTGGTATATAAATTTACAGGAGGTCAAAATGTTTCACGAATATAGAGATGAGATTTCTGTGTTAAAATCAAAGAATGCCCATTTTGAGAAGATTTTTGAAGAGCACAACGAGTTGGATCAGAAAATATCCAATGCTGAAAATGGGCTAAGTGTCATACCCGATCTTGAGCTAGAGAGACTAAAAAAGCTTAAGCTTAAGCTTAAAGATGAGGTTTATGCAATGATTATGGAATATCGAAAAAGTAAAAATTAATCTACTTTGAGGGAGAAATACCCTCAAAGTGCTTCAAAATAAATTTTTTTTCTAACTCATAAAGCTTATACCTAATATCCTTAAAGACCTCGCTCTCTCCAAATATCCCTAGATCTGCATATTTAAGATATTCTTCTAAAACACGTGAACTTTCTTGTGCCCTTTTAAAATTCGCTAAAACTATTTTGGATAATTCATCACGATCGGCTTCTGAAGAGATGGTTTTTTTTAAAACATCCTGAACGCTATCACGATAAACAAGTAAAGAAGAAATATTTTTTAATGTAGCTTTATGTCGGAGACTTTTCAAACAAGAGGCTATCTGTTCATCATTATGAAGATACCTAGCGGTATCTTCAACAACTCTTATCCCCTCTTTAAGGCGATTAAGATTAGCATCAAGGATTCTATAGACTCTCTTAGTCGTTTCTTCCACCAAATAATCCAATAAGTTGTAAAATGGAGATAAAAATATTCAAAAAATCCAAATACAAGCTAACTGCAGCATCTACTGGACTATCATATCTTCCTCTAACCATATTTTGAGTGTCATAAGCTACATAAACGCTAAACAACACCGCACAAGCTCCCGCAATAATGGCTTGAAAAATGGGGGAACCCATAAAGATATTCACCAATGAGCAAACTACCACAACAATCAGAGCTATAAAAAGCATTTTTCCCATATTTGCCAAATCTGATTTGGTTTTAAGTGCAAAAATACTCATCACTCCAAAAATAATCGTAGTCATACCTAAAGCTTGCCAAATAGCTCCCGCTCCAGCTTTAGCAATCACATATCCCAAAAGTGGAACCAAGGTGACGCCTGATAAAAATGTGAAAATAAACAACATCGCCACATTCAATCCAGGCCTACTCTTAGAAAACATCAACCCAAAAAATGCTGCGAATTCGGCAATAAAAATCACCCATTTATACTCAAGCACTTCCTCAAAAAAATTGAATCCCAATACCGCCCCAATAGTTGCAAAAAGCAAACTAGCGGCAAAAAATTTATAAGTTGTTTTCACAAAACTTACTAACGCAGTATCACTCATAACACTAGAATATTCTTGAGCTCTTCCATTCATATAATTTCTATCATAAAGTCCCATATTTAACCCCTTTATTTTGGTTTTTTGGAAGTTGATTCTCAAATCTTACCCTCTTTGTGTCAAGAAATTGTAAATTGAAGTAAATCGATTTTTGTGCAACTATTAAGATAAAATAATAAGTATATTTTACAGGCTTTGAAAGGGGCTGAATTTATGTCTAAATTAAAGATTGCTATCAATGGCTTTGGAAGATTGGGTAGGAGCATTGCTAGAGTGATTGTGAGTAGAAATGAGCTTGAACTTGTGGGCATAAATGACACTAGTGAATGGGAAATACTTTCTTATCTGCTTGAACATGACAGCACACACGGACATTTTCCAAAAGCAGTGTCATATCAAAACAATCAACTCTTCATAGATTCAAAACCCATCAGAACCTTCTCTTGTCACAATCCAAATGATTTAGATTTTAGTATCTGTGGAGCTGATATTGTGATTGAATCATCAGGAAAATTTCTCACACGTAAAGATGCTGAGCATCATATTAAAAAAGGAATCAAAAAAGTCATATTTTCAGCTCCTGCAAACGATGATACACCAACCTTTGTAATGGGCGTGAATCATCATCTTTATGATGGAGAAAATATTATTTCCAATGCTTCTTGCACGACAAATTGTCTCGCTCCCATCTGTCAAATCATTCACGAAAATTTTGGCATACAAGGCGGAATTCTAAGCACGATCCATAGCTATACAAACGATCAAAATCTCCTTGATAGCGCACACAAAAGCGATAAAAGACGTTCTAGAGCTGCTGCAGTAAATATCATTCCTACTAGCACAGGAGCAGCAAAAGCCATTTATAAAGTTCTACCTGATCTCAAAGATAAACTTCACGGGCATAGCATTCGAGTTCCTATTTTAGATGTCTCTATGGTAGATCTAAATTTGGAACTGAAAGCATCTGTGTGTACTGATACAATCAACAATATCCTCATAGAAGCTTCAAAAAAAAGATACAGTGGAATATTAGGTATTGATGAAAAATATGGGGTGAGTACAGATTTTTTAAATGATCCTAGAAGCAGTATTGTGGCAAAAGATTTGACCTTTAGTATTGGTAAAATGGCTAAAATTATGGCCTGGTATGACAATGAATGGGGATATTCTAATAGAATCATTGATCTAGCTTTGTTTATATTTAGATTCTAGCTAATTATTATTTAAACTAAAAATCAATCGGAATCTTTATGGATTCAATCTAAAAATGAGAAAAATTTTTTAGAAGCAAAACAAAAAGCATTCAATCCAAGATCAATATATCTCTTAGTAGAAAAACGAGTCTTAATAGCAACCTCAAAATTCCCTTAGGGTACATACATATATGAGGAATTTAAACACAATCTAGAAAATTTTTGCTTTGAAATGCCAAAAAGATGCTCATCAAACCAAAAAAAAGGGGGGGGGGGCATTAAAAAAGCAAAGTCTCATCCAAAGGATTTAAAAATAAACCTTACTGAAAAGAAAAACAAATTTGCTAAGTGGGGGTTGCATCCATTGCTAGTAAAACTTTTAGATGATGAAGAAGTTGATTATTACTGCAAAATAGTTCATAACAAAAGTAGTATCAAGCCACAAAACGAACTAATAAATGGTTATATCTTGATTTTGTGATAGTAAATTTTGCGTATGCAATTTACGAGGATAAAGTCCAACGGTTTATGGATAAATTTGAAAAATTATCTATCGAGCTTTATTCATTTGAAATTAAAATCCACCTTAGTATTTTCAATTTTAGGGAACGCCATTTCAAAGCACCAAGCAACTTTAGCTACTCAAATAAACACTATCTAGCCACTTTGAAAATAGATAGAAGATGATAATGAACTTTTAAATTCAATCAAAAAAGCAAGCAATTCCTTTGACATAGGGCTAATTTTAGATGCAGAAAAATTTTTGAAAGCAAAAACATTTCTAAAGAATATCCTAAAGAGTTCTCAGATTATTCTGTTATAGACGAATTGAATGAGAAAAATAAAGATTTTTTAGATGTGGTGAAAATCTTCAAGATAGATAATAAAAATAGATTTAAAAATATGATTAATTTTCAGATAATGAACAATTATAAAAATAAATTATTGCTAAAAATATAAAATAATTTTAATTTATTGTTTATATCTGACCTTCAGGAAAAATTTTAGAAAGAAAATTAATCATTCTGAGAAACAGCGTAGTGTCTGGAGAATGTGTTTTATATATCGTTTGACCATCTTCATTTCCCTCCCATATAACCTTATTTTTTCTAAGTGTTAAGTGCCAAGCTTTTTTCATCTCTATTTGCATCAATTTTTTTGTTTCTTTTGCAAAATCCTCATTATCAAATACTGCAACAACTTCAGTATTGATATTTTCAGAACGCTGATCAAGGTTAAAGCTTCCTACCCAAGTAATTTTATCATCAAATACAATAGTTTTACTATGCAAAGATGCTCCAGAACTGTGTTTTCCTTGAATTTTAATCTTACCTTCATTGCGTTTATATTCATATACATTTGCACCCATCCTAACAAGTTTATCGCGATATCTTTCCCAAGCGCCATATATCACGAGTGCATCTGTAGAAGAAAGTGAATTAGTTAATATACTAATTTCAGTTCCTCTATCTATAACATCTTTGAAATATTTCAATCCTTTTTTACCAGGTATAAAATATGCTGAAGAAATATAAATGGAATCTGTTGAGGAATCCCAAATATTTTTAAGTGCTGCTGCTATAGGGCTAGGGATTTTTTTTTCTACCTTTGCAGGAGAGTCAGCTATGAGCTTTGCATTCCCCCAATATACCTGATTCCCTCTGTATTTGTATCTACTAACAAATGCGTCTATAGCTAAGTTATAATTTTTCCAATCCTCTGGAGAACCCTCAATTTTTTTGATATATTTAGGATAATTTTTCATATATTTTTTCATTTTAGATTTTGAAGGCAAAAATGCTACAGGAATAGAACGATGAAAATTCCAATACTCTTCAAAGCTATTATGAGCCTCTTGCGCAACCTTCCCTAAGAAAAAAATATCTGTATCAGCAAAATTAACATTCAGATTATTATCAAAATAATTATCAGCAATATTCCTACCACCAATGATAAGGGCAATATCATCTACAATAAAAAGTTTGTTATGCATCCTTTTATTGATTCTTTGAAAATCATAAACCATTTCTGGGAATCTAAAAAAACGAATTCTATTTCGATAAGGATTAAAGATTTTGACGCTAATATTAGGATGATTATCTAAAGCAATCACATCAGAAAAATCTGAATCAAGTCCATTATCATCAATCAGGATTCTGATTTTAACTCCACGATTTGCGGCTTCCCAAATCTCGTGCATCAAAATCCTTGAAGCAATATCATTCTTATAAATATAAGTCTGAATATCAATAGTTTTTTCTGCCATCCTAGCTAAAGAAGCACGATGAAGAAGTGCATAAGATCCATCTTTGATAATCATTGCACCACTTTGAGTGGGAAATTTCTGAAGTTCTTGAAAATAAACTTCACCTATGGCAGTATGAAGGGGATTGAATTCACAAGTGCTATCATCAAAAACTGTATTTTGTTTAGAAATACCACCCGTAGAAGCAACTATAGAGGAGCAACCTGCCAAAACAAATAATCCTGCAAATACCACAACCAATATATTTATTCCGCCAAGCATACTCACCCTAGATAATCTGAAGACTTATTTTATGTCATATGTCTTTGACTTTAATTTTTCATTTCTTAGTGCCTACAGAAAGCATTTTTCTTCTCAAATAAGCGATCTTGGTCTGCAATGGAAGTTCTTTTGGACAGGTGTCATGACAAGCAATCAAACTCATACATCCAAACACCCCATCATCATTACCCACAAGCTCATAAAAATCATCATCTGTTCGCTTATCATGTGGATCAATCATAAATCTAACAACCCGATTCATTCCCGCTGCACCAATAAAATCTTCACGCATTAATTTGGTAGCACAACTAGCTATACAACAACCACATTCTATGCATCTCTCAAGTTCAAATACTTCCTGAGCCACATCAGGTTCAATTTTTTCTTCAGGTTTTGAAATATCAATGGTTTCATTTGTATGTATCCAACTCTCAACACGTTTAGTCATACCTGCAAACCATTCACCAGTATTCACGCTCAAATCCTTGATCAGCTTGAATGCAGGTAATGGCATCAAAGTAATAACACCTGTAGGAAAATCTTTAGTAAGGGTTTTGCAAGCAAGTCTAGGACGACCATTAATCATCATTGCACAACTTCCACAAATACCTGCTCGACAGACAAAATCAAAACTCAAATCAGGGTCTTGATGTTCCCTGATCATATTCAGAGCAATAAAAATTGTCATTGAATGGGCTTCTTCTAACTTGTATTCCCTAAAATGAGGCTTAGATACAGCACTTTGAGGGTCAAACTTCAAAACCCTAATTGTAATGATTCTTCCTTTATTTTCTTGAGCACTCATTTTTCATCTCCTAATCGTTGATTTTTAGCTTTATATCTAGGTAATAAATCAAATGGCATTAAAGCTTCCTGAAGCTGATACCTATCACCTCCCTTACTTTGGGTCTCTTCTGTGATTTTTTTGATTTCTTCATCTCTTTTTTCTTTTAAAGGATGAGGTATAAAATTTCCTTTAGCTCCATATCCTCTAAAATCTGGGGTGATTTCCATCTTCATAATATCTAAATCCTCATATTCAAGAGTTGGCAACGTTTGATCAGGGTTAGGCCAGGAAGCTAAAGTCCTTTTAAGCCATTTTTCATCATCTCGTTTAGGATAATCTATTCTAGTATGTGCTCCTCTAGATTCCGTCCTCTCTAGTGCGCCTTTTGCGACACAAAGAGCAATTTTGAGCATTCTTGGAACTCTATAAGCATCTTCAAGTTCAGGATTATTGTGCATTTTTTTGTTTTTCACATTCAGATTTTTGGAACGTTTATAAAGCTCTTCAAGTTCCTTTACAGCCTCTTCAAGCAAGGGGCCATCTCGGAAAACTCCAACTTTTTCATCCATAATTGTTTTCATTTTATTTTTAATTTCATACACATCTTCATTCCCCCCATTACTGAGTAAAGAAGCTAAATACGTCTCCTCTTTTTTTACAAAACACTCAATGGTATTGGATTTTACATCAATATCAGCATCCACGCAAAATTCAGCAAAATAATCCCCAATAATCATACCAGCCACCACTGCTTCGCTAACAGAGTTCCCTCCTAAACGATTAAATCCATGTAGATCCCAACAAGATGCTTCACCTGCACAAAACAATCCTTTTAAGTGTGTATGACCTTGATAATTTGTCCTCACACCACCCATTGAATAATGTTGCATCGGCTTAATAGGAACCCATCCTTTGCTACCTTCATCAGCAGGATCAATACCAGCAAAAGTTTTAGCAATATCTTGAACATCTCGCAAATTTCGCTCAATATGAGATCGACCCAAAATTGAAATATCTAGCCACACGTGCTCTCCATAGGGCGATTTAACGCCTTTGCCACTTTTAATATGCTCTAATATCCTCCTAGAAACAACATCTCGACTTGCTAATTCTTTTTTCTCAGGCTCATAATCAGGCATAAAACGATAGCCATCTTTGTCTCTAAGAACCCCGCCATCTCCACGACAACCTTCAGTCATTAAAATTCCGCTAGGAACCAAACAAGTTGGATGGAACTGAACTGCTTCCATATTCCCAAGTTTTGCAATGCCTGTTTCCATAGCTATAGCAGCTCCCACTCCATCGCATATAACAGCATTTGTAGTATGTGCATAAACACGACCATAACCACCTGTAGCCAACAAGGTGCCTTTTGAAATGTACGCAGAAATTTCACCTGTGATAAGATCTCTCACAATAGCACCATAGCACCTACCATTTTCATGAATGATTGAAACTGCTTCTTTTCTATCTCGAATATCCACGCCATTTTTATAAGCTTCATTAGCCACAGCATACAACATAGAATGCCCAGTTGCATCAGCAGTAAAGCAAGTTCTCCATTTTTTTGTCCCTCCAAAATCTCTGGATTGAATATAACCGTGTTTATTGGCTTCTTCTGTGATTGTAACGTGCTCACCATTGATAACTGCAGGTCTATCCCCTTTTTTAATACGTGTCCAAGGCACCCCAAATCCAGCCAATTCTCTGATCGCCTTAGGTGCTGTGGTAACAAACATTCTAGCTACATTTTGATCGCATCCCCAATCGCTACCCTTCACAGTATCCATAAAATGAAGATCTTCATTATCTCCTTCACTCATTTTTCCATTTCCAAGACTTGCCTGCATACCGCCTTGTGCTGCCGCTGAGTGACTCCTACGTACAGGAACTAGACTCAAAACAATAACATTCAAGCCCTTTTGTTTTGCAGAAACCGCCGCTCTAAGACCTGCCAAACCGCCACCGATAATCAATGAATCGCAATATGTTACCTTCATAGCTTATTCTCCCTTGCCATATATTTGTGTGTCAATATGCTTGTAATTTATATTTGAATCTGTCTGAGTGAGTCCTTTTGAAATATAAGCATAATAAGTAAAAAGCCCCAAAACAATAAAAAATACACTCATTGCCCATTTAACTCTTCTAAGATTAGCAATACCGAATTTTTCAAACCAACCCCATTTGATACACAATCTATAAAGTCCAATAGATCCGTGCAATTCAACAGCAAAAAGTAAAAAGATATAAAGTAACCAAAAATGCTCACTCACAAATCGATAGGCAGAACCATTTGGCCCTATTGTATCAGGTTGTGTAAGCATTACGAACAAATGCACACTAGCTAAGAAAAACATCGCAAATCCAGTCCCAGCTTGAATAACCCACAAACTCGTATCACTATGCTTCATTAAATGTTTATGCGTTTTTAAAATCATCAATTGCCTGTAGTTGATGGGAAATTTTCTCATCGCCAAAAAAGCATGTACCACCAAAACAATGATAATGACCACAGCAACACCACTCACGATAGCAGGATTCCCTGCCTTAGTGATAAAGCTTCCTTCAAAGAACTTAGCGACTTTATACATAGCCTCATCACTGATGAGTATGCTTGATACCAAAAACATATGGGCTATCATAAACAATGCTAAAAATAACCCTGTTGCACTTTGCCAAAAATCAAGTTTAGCGGGAGTTTTACTCTTTTTGCGTTCAGGGGTAATACCCAAATAACCTTCAATGATTTTATCTTGTTGCATCTATCTCTCCTTTTATTGTATGAATTCAATCAACCAAAATAACTTCTCATCAATTCAATAACCCCAATTACATAAACATTCAGCTTTAGCTTTTACACCCTAATCAATAAATCTAGGATTTTTTTGCACCAACGGGGAATGCTCTGCAAGAATTACGAAAGTACTGACGCTATGATTATTGTCTTTGAGATGGATCTTGATGCCAAATGCTTCCTTATTGTTAATATTGGTAAAACTACTCACCACATTTGCTACAAGACCGCTTTGAGGGTTGATGGATGAAAAATTGACCCACATTCAATCTCCTAAACTCTAATTGCGTTGGCCATAATTATAAGACAATTTTTGTTAAAAGTTGTCTTAAAAATTTTAAACTTATTCATAAATGCTTATTTCAACAAATAACGATGATACTTTTTGTAAAAATTTTTAAAAGAACTCACAAAAAAGGATTCTCCCAAGCTTCAAACAAATGAGACGGTTTTCTCAAATCAAAAGAACTCAATTTCTAAAATACTTGCTAAAATGCTAAAATATTCCAAATAATACTTTAAAGAGGCATTATGACAAAAATTATTGCAGCAAACTTCAAAACCAATCACACAAGAAAAAGCACGGAAGAATACATTCAATCGCTTGATAAAAAACTTTTACCATCTGATAAGGTTTATATTTTTCCAACTCCAATAGCTCTATGTGAAAATAACTTCAAACATTTAAATATAGGGACTCAAAATGCCTATCCTATTTTTAATGGAGCATTTACTGGTGAAATAGGTCTGCAAGCACTCAAAGAATTAAATATAAAAACCATCCTCATAGGACACAGCGAAAGAAGGAATATTTTAAAAGAATCACAAGAATTCTGTGCTGAAAAATTTAATTTTTTTATGAAGGAAGAATTTGAAATTATTTATTGTGTGGGAGAAAGTCTATGTGTTCGAGAAAAGGGTTTTGAAGATGTTAAAAAATTCATTCAAACTCAGTTTGAGAATATCCCCATAAAATACCCAAAACTTATCGTTGCTTATGAACCCATCTGGGCTATTGGGAGCGGAATGAGTGCCTCGCTTGAACAAATAAGCCAAACACATTGTTTCATTAAAAGTATTTGCGATGCTCCTGTTTTATATGGAGGAAGTGTGAATGCAAAAAATGCTTCAGAAATTTTAAATACAAAAGAGGTTGATGGCGTTCTTGTTGGAAGTGCCTCACTTGATATGGAAAGTTTCTATGAAATCATAAAAAAAGCAAGAGAAAAATAGGAGAGAAAATGAAACTTAGTAAAATGTTGCAATCCATAGGTATTGATACCTCACTTGATAGGGATTTTGAAGTCAAAGCACTTGCACCTTTAGAGAGTGCATCAGAAAACGAAGTTAGCTACATTGACCAAAGTAAATATCTAGAAAATCTCAAAGACTCAAAAACTGGTGCAGTTCTCATCAAAGAAAAAGATATTAAAAGTGTTCCTGCTCACATACAGCCTATTATTGTCCCTGATCCTCATTTGGCTTTTGCAAAACTTTCTGCCTTTTTTGCCAAAGATGAGTTTGCACATCCGCTAATTGAAAAACATAAAACCCAAATTGGTGAAAATACCACCATAATGCCAAATGTATTTTTAGGTGAAAATATAAAAATTGGTAAGAATTGTTTATTGATGCCTGGAGTAGTCATTAGCGATAATGTCATCATCGGAGATGGGTGCAAGATATTTCCCAATGTCGTGATCTATAGAGAGAGTCAAATTGGGAATAATGTTTTTATACACGCAGGAACAGTTATTGGAAGTGATGGATTTGGATATGCTCATAATGAAAAAGGTGAGCATATAAAAATTGAGCATAATGGCAAAGTCGTGATTGAAGATGATGTTGAAATAGGAGCGAATAATACCATCGATAGAGCTGTATTTGGAGAAACAAGAATCAAAAAAGGCTCAAAAATCGACAACCTTGTGCAAATTGGTCATAACTGCATCATAGGAGAACATACTCTACTTGTCTCTCAGGTTGGACTTGCTGGATCCACTACCACAGGCAGAAATGTAGTTATGGGTGGCCAAGCAGGGACTGGCGGACACATTCATATAGGAGATTTCACGCAAATAGCAGGAAGAGGGGCTGTCGGAAAGAATCTTCCGCCAAATACCAAATGGGGAGGTCATCCACTAATGGAACTAGATGAATGGATGAAATTCTTCGTTACATTACGCAGAATGGTGAAAAAGAAAAGCGAATAATCTATCTAAGTATTTTTTGCTTTTTGATAATAAACAACTCGCCCGAGAATGTTTTTATCAAAAAGTGGGCTATTTGGAATCAAATCTGCGTGTCCGACATACATTCGTCCATTTTCTTTAAGAACTTTATAAAATCTCTGTATTGTTTTAAGGCGATAGGCCTCATCAAAATAAATCATCATATTACGTGAAAAAATAATATCAAACTCTCCTAATTCCAAAAAAGCCTCATCAAAAATATTGATGAGTTTGCACTCACACTTTGGCAACAATCTCTTTTTGATTTTAAAATCTTTTTCTACAGAATCAAAAAATCTATTTTGCAACTCATCATCCAAGCGATGCAATGATCTTGCGGAATAAACACCCTCTTGTGCCTGAGTGATAGCATCAGAGTTAATATCAACTCCAAATATCTGGACTCTATCAAGGTTAATCCCTGCTTGAGAGATCAGCATCCCTATAGAATAGACCTCATCTCCACTTGAACAAGGAGCTGAAAGAATCCTTATATCCCCTTGAAGTGATTTGGCAAAATCAAGTGCAGCTTCAAGCTGTAACAACTCTCTGTAAAAATAAGTTTCATTCACAGTAACCAAATTAAGAGCTTCCTGCCTAAAAAGACTATCCCCCAAAACCTTATTGCTTAAATCCCTAAAAGAAGAAATACGATGAGCTTGTGCAAAATAACTCAATCGATGTTTGATAACATCTTGTTTTGGAGTTAGATCCACGCCAGAAATTTTCCTGATAGTTGAAATGAACTCTGATAAGCCATCATCATCATTAGGAAGTGGGAAAAACTCCTCTTTTTGATCTACAATAACCTCTTTCTCTTTCTTCTTAAAAAACATATAAAAAACTCTCCAATCTTGTTCTGATATTATCTAAGTGCATCACATTCACATCAGGATTGATTTCCTTTGCTTTTTTGGGCATTCCATAGACAATCGCACTCTCTTCACTCTCAGCAATACAGGTAGCTCCAGCACGATAAAGATCAAAAAGACCCTTTGCACCATCATCCCCAATACCCGTAAGAAGAATCGCCAACACATCAATAAAGCCACAAATATGGACAGCAGAGTGAAACAAAACATTGATATTGGGATTATAAATACTAGCGACGTCTTTAGGAATGATGCTAAGTGGGGTATCTTCAGATACAACAGAGGTTTTACTGCATATAAAAACCTTGCCAGATAAAAGCTCTCTTTGTGAAACTTCTGTGATTTCCATATTGATGCCACGCCCAAATTGAGAAACAAAATAGGGAATAAAAACAGTATTCATATGTTGGGCGATGACGATGGGAACATCAGAATTATTTATGTCTTTTAGAAGTCTGTTGAGGTGGCCAGGACCTCCTGTAGAGGCCCCGATAAGAACGAGTTTGGACTTTCTCAAGTCTTAAACTCAGCAAGTTTGTTATTCAAGATCTCTGTCATCTTATTAAGGTGTTCAGCAACACTAGCAATTTCTTCCACACTTCTTGCATTCTCTGTAGATATATCATTGATTCCTGAAACTCCCTGTATGATTCCTTCGATACTTTTTCCAGTTTCGATGTAATTATCCACAGTCTTATCAGCGGTGGTGATAGCATCATTCATGATCTTATTCATACTTGTTATTTTATCTTGAACTTCACTAGAAATATGTGTCAATTCTTCAATTTTTTGAGAGTTTTTGTTCATTTGCTCACTCGCATCTGAAATCTCTTGCACGATCACAGAAATTGTAGAATTGATTTCAGTGAGGCTTTTTTGTGTTCTCTCTGCGAGATTCCTAACCTCATCAGCAACCACCGCAAAACCTCTACCATGTTCTCCAGCTCTAGCAGCTTCAATAGCAGCATTGAGTGCTAAAAGATTGGTTTGATCGGCAATTTCATCAATGATATAAAGAATAGATTTAACATCATCAGCATTTTTACTCAACTGCTCAATTTTCACAGCAAGTTCTGCTTCTGTTTTTGCAGAGATAACAATTTGATTAGAAAGATTTCCAATAGCCTCATTTGCAGTATGAACATAAGCTCTAGCCTCTTGAAGATCTTTTTTGCTATCTTGTGCTACATCAATAGAAGCGTGCATCTCTTGTTTTATCTCTTTGCTTTTAACCGTCACATCTGAAACAATATTTGTAGATTCTTCCACACGATTTCCAGTCTGCAACGATGTAGAGCTTAGCTCGTGTGCAATAGAAGAGTTCTCTGTTGATAGTTGCTTGGCCTCAACAATAAGAACCCTAACTTTTTCTATGAAGTTATTGATTGCCTCACTAGCTTGTGCCACCTCATCTCTACCTTTAATTTCAAGCTTTCTAGTAAGATCTCCATCTCCACTAGATAAATTTCTAGCACGATGAATCAAATTTTTCAAAGGATTGATGATGCTCTGACGAACATAGAAGAAAGACGCCACAGTAATCAAAATAACCACTATCAATCCAACCATCACAAACTTCATAAGACCTTGCTCTATAGACTCTGAAACTTCATTTTTAATTTGTTGATTTGACTTTAAAATATCCCCAATATAGGCAGTTACAATCACGATATATCCCGAATCTCGATCCACTTGTGCATAAGCGATTTTATCCTCTGGCACCCCTCCTTGTGTCTTTGCCATTTTATATTGCAGATAGCCCCCACCTCTTTTAGAAACTTCAATGAAACCCTTTACATATGGAACTCCATCAGCAGAAGTAAGCCTCATTCCATTTTTTCCTTCATTTTGAGGATTAACTGGATCAAAAAGCACTGTCCCATCGGTTTTTATAATAAGAGGATAAATCGCATTATCTGAATCATTGATATTTTTAAGTATCTGCATAATATCTGACTCTAAATACCCCATTCTACCATCTCTAGAATAGCTCTTGGACATCACATGGGTAGCATGATCAATCAGCTCATAGGCATCTCTAAGTTGTCCTTTTCTCTCATCAATAGCACGTTGATCAAGCTTATTGACTAGAAAGCTCTCAATATCCAAATTGAGTCTGAACGAACTAAAAACGATAATTCCCGTCAGTAAAATCATAGATCCAACCAATATTGCAATAATACGCGAGGATATGGTCATAAAAACTCCTTAAGACATTAAAGTATTTGAAAGCAAGTCTATTTTCACCTAGTTTCAAAATAGACTTAAATTCTATTCATTGAAATTATATCTAAAATAATATTTTTGCAATATTATTTTATTCAAAATAAAAACATACTAAAAACCACACCATCAAACACAATATCAAATTCTTACCCCCCATTGCATTCCTTTTGTTCATAATCATTGACATAACAGTACCAATTGAACTCAAAAACGATAGGCAACATTAATACCATAATTCATTTGACCACGCATATCAGAATCCACATCTGGAGTGATACTCAAATTTTTCGGCATATACTTGCTAGTAACCACCCAAGAAACACCCCAACCAATAAGACTTCCTACAGCAACCTGCCAAATACTGTGCTTCCCTGCATACACCCTAGATGCATCTGTCAATAATGCAAGTGCAATAACTGGCAATGCAGGTTTATATCCATATCGATAAAACACAAACCCCGCCGCACTAAAAGCTCCTCCAGCATGTCCGCTTGGCATACCTTTATAGTCATCACAACAAGGACGCTTTGCAAAAGCTATTGAATGACCTTTTTTATGAGCACTATCAAAACTCCACTTCACGCCTTCTATGATTCCCTGAGTTACCAAACTACCCACAGCTAGTTCTGTAAAACCCCTATAATCTTTCATTCCCAAAGAAACCACTGCAACAAATACAGGCAAAAGCCTAAAAACATCTCCAAATCTCTCAAAGTCATCTCTGGCAACTGCGATATTAGAACAAGCACTCCAAACAATCATCACGCAAAAAATTATTTTCTTCATCAAACCTCTCCTAACATATGAACTAAAATTATATTAAAAAATCACATTCAAACCGATACAAATAATATATAATACCCTCCAAATAAACCAAAGGATGGATATGGAATTTTCAAGCAATCATTCAATAATATGGATCATTCTTGCAGGTTTTCTTATCTCCTTGCTCACTTCAAGCATCATCATCTTAATCTCCAAAAAATTTCATATCTTCATAGACAAAATCGACAATCTCAAGCCCCAACGCTTCCACAATATCCCTACTTCAAGAGCTGGTGGAATCGGTATATTTGTGAGTTTCTTTATCATTTTTTTGATCTTCAAAGATACAAATTTATATTTTCTATTGGCCATAGCCATAGTATTTTGTAGCGGACTATTAGAGGATTTTTCAACTTCTCTCTCTCCAAAAGCCCGTCTTTATATTCAGCTATTAGGGAGTGCCATAGCTGTATTTGGAATGCAAGCCTCCATCACAAATCTATCACCAATTATCACATTACCCTATTTTGCAGGTATTGCATTAGCATTATTTGGTATTGTAGGGGTTTGCAATGCTATGAATATCATCGATGGATTCAATGGACTTGCTGGAGGATTTTCTTTGATGGTATTTTTGTGTATTGCTATAGTGGCTTTTATTTTGAAAGTAGATTTTATTTTTTTCACTTCCATTATCGGTATAGCTTCAACTATGGGCTTTTTAGCTCTGAATTTTCCAAAGGGCAAGATATTCTTAGGAGATGGAGGGGCTTATATGTTAGGGTTCATCATCGCACTGCTTCTAGCTATTCTCGCACAAAAAAACGTTGGTATTTCCGCCTGGTTTGGACTCGCAGTGATGATTTATCCTGTTTGGGAAGTGATATATTCCATGATTAGAAGAGTTTTGAATAAAAAATCCACCACTGAGCCCGACAAAGAACACCTTCACACACTCATTTATTCAAAAATCAAAAACAACCCACTCACAGCAACTCTAATATGGCTTTTCAATCTCCCCTTTATGGTTCTTGCTGTAGTTTTTATGCACGATGATTGGATCTTAATAGGAATCTCCATCGCATTCATCATTATTTATATGCTCATTTACAAAAAACTACTCAGCTCAAATTCCTAAAACCTCTAATGAAGCCATTTTACAGCCTCTTCATAAGGCTTTCGGTGTTTATTAGGAATCCTATTGCCTATTGAATACCCAAAACTTATCAAGCAAACAGGATTCAAACATTCCATATCAATATACTCATTCAATAGCTTCTTCAATCCTTTGGCATAAAATCCACCAATAATACACGAATCAATATCTAGCATCGCAGCAGTTTGAGTCATCTGCCCAATAGCAATAAAACATTGCTCAGCAACATAAGCATCGATAGCTTTTTCATTCCCTTTCAGGCGATTTTCTCGAACCGATAAAATCATTTCTGAAATCACAGCATAAATATCCATACCTTCATAGAGACTTTTCACATAATGACAATCAGGTCTGATCATATCACCTATGAGACCATTCACAACCACCAAATGCGAACAATCTTGGATTTTGGTTTGATTCCCCAGAGCATCTTTGGCAATTTCATTTTTTAAAAAATCCGAAGTGATAACCACAAACTTCCAAGGCTCTAACCCAAGCGAACTTGGTGCGAACCTCCCAGCTTCTAAAATCACCTCAAAATCCTCTAGAGATATTTTTTTATCCCTATCAAAATCCCTACAAGAATAACGACGTTTAATAATGTCTAAAATCTCATCTTTTCTCATAAAATCCCTTTCAATCCAATCAATAATTTTTTATATGAAGATTGATGATACCATACAAACACCCCTGAATAAGAAATATTCAAGATTTCTAGATAGCAAAATCCTCAAAACCTATTTCCCACTCACAGCTCAAATCATTTTTTCATCTTCTCATCACCCTAACACACATCCAATTAGTACTCATAAATCAAAGCTTCTCAAATCCAATTGCAGGTCTTATCACAAGAAGTCTTTTATGGATAATTGAACTCATTATTGAGTAGTTCTCTAAAGTTTTCTCACAAGCCAAATCAACACCACTGATTTGCATTCTTTATTTGTTCTTCTATCATCTCTATACCCAAAATCCTTTTAATCAGATTTATTTGAAATGCTTATCGTTCTTCCACAATGTCATCACATTTTGACATCATCAGTGAAGTTTTATGCATAACACCCTCTCTTCTTCACTCGCTTCTCTCAAACCCAAACCGCACGTAACGCATTCACTCCATTTTTTATAACAAACCCAAACCTCACGAAGAATAAAGATTGATTCTAGGCAAATCAATGAAGTTTTATGACCTTTAAACCAACATAACGTCTTCACCAACATCTCAAAGTCTATCATCTGTGTTATTTTTATCTCCTCCTCTCACCTCTTACGTTCCTTTTTTGCCCTCTCTTATGAAAATAAAACAAATTTCCCTCTTATCAAAAAATCCTCCCTTCAAACTCAAACCCTCACATAGCCCCTTCACTCCTTTGCCTGAAACCCTCTCTTCTTCACTCCTCTTTTTTATATCAAACTCAAACCACATATAATCCTTACAATTATTCAACCCCCCCCCTCCTGCTTTTTTGTCTCAAATTCCTATTGAAAACATCAGAGGGACATGCTCCCTTCACTCTTTTTTTTTATAACAAACTCAAATCCCGTATAAAACCCCTCCGCTCTCCTGTCTGAAACCCAAACCCTGCATAACACCCTCTCTTCTTCACTCCTCTTTTTCATATCAAACTCAAACCACATATAATCCTTACAATTATTCAACCCCCCCCCTCCTGCTTTTTTGTCTCAAATTCCTATTGAAAACATCAGAGGGACATGCTCCCTTCACTCCATTGTCTGAAACTCCACATAGCCTCTCCTGCTTTTTTGTCTCAAATTCCTATTGAAAACATCAGAGGGACATGCTCCCTTCACTCTTTTTATCTCAAACTCAAATCCCGTATAAAACCCCTCCGCTCTCCTGTCTGAAACCCAAACCCTGCATAACACCCTCTCTTCTTCACTCTTTTTTGTCTCAAAACCTCTCTTTTCTCATCTTCTCATCACCCTAACACCCATTCAAATAGAACGAATATTCTTTCCTTTTTGAAATTTAGTACTCATAAATCAAAACTTCTCAAATGCCCTACCAAATGATATTCTATGACGTATTTTATAGAGATATTCAATCAT